>JADCEN010000033.1 GCA_020250175.1 Rhodobacter sp. | reverse complement strand
CTCGCTGGCTACTCCCACGGCTATGCTCGGAAAAGATCACGCCACGTTCCTCACTGCTGAGGTGCTTGCTTCCTTGGTCCATCGCAACATCCTATACCTTTCAGGCTCCGGGTGTTGCACTTGAAACTTGAGCCTAAGGTGTGAGGCCGCCGCGACCGAGACTTCGGTCGCCGAGGCCTTCGAATCGGCCCTCGGCGTGTCAGCACCAACCACGCTGCCAGAACGCCGCATTCTGATGGCCCGCTTCAAAGACCTTGAACGTTGGAGCCATGATGCGATCTTGCGAAGTCAGCATCCGGACGTCCGACCGCCACCGACGTATCCCATGGTGCCGCTCAGCAGTGTTGGCGATGTTGCCTATGGGGTGCAGAAACACCCCGGCAACCGGCCCGGCAAGAACTCGAAGCCATATCTTCGCGTTGCAAACGTGCAGCGCGGACGGCTTGTCCTTGACGAAATCAAGTATATCGAGATTTCGGGACCGGATTTTGCCCGAATTCGTCTTGAAGATCGCGATTTGTTGTTTGTTGAAGGCAATGGCTCACGAGAGAACCTTGGGCGCGTGGCCCTTTGGTTGGACGAAATCCCAGATTGCGTCCACCAGAACCACCTGATCCGGGCAAGAATGGACAAGGCGAAGGTTGTTCCCGAGTTTGCCGCCTATTGGTTCAATAGTGGGGCTGGCCGCGCGCATTTCTTTGAGGAGGGGAAGACAACCAGCGGCCTTGGCACAATCAATTCAACGGTTGTGAAAGCGGCTCCTATTCCTGTCCCGCCGATGGATGTCCAAGAGAGGCTAGCGCAAGAATTTGATTATGCGCTTGCCAAAGCCGCACAGCAGCGCGAGGACGCAGCGAAGGCCCGCGCGAAAGCTTGGGCCGACTTCGAAACCGCCGTCTATTCAGCCGATAAGGTGGAGACGTCAATTCGTGGTGGTGCGGGCGAAGGGACTTGAACCCCCACGCCTTGCGGCGCCAGAACCTAAATCTGGTGCGTCTGCCAGTTTCGCCACGCCCGCATGCCGATCCCGACAGCGCGCAGACCGCCCGGACCGGCGATCTGTCTAGCAAAGCGGCACGGCGGATACGAGGGGAATTCGCAGACTCTGTTCGCCCTGCCCCCTGAGGCCGCAGTTTACAAGTAGGGACCGCCATCGGTGGACAGTGCCGCAGCGACCGTTGGACCGCGCTGATCCAACAGCCGGCGCAGCACTTGCGGCAGCAAATCGGGCAGGTCTTCCGCAATCAGACCGGGACCGAACAGCAAGGCCGCTTCGGTGTGAAGCCAGGCTGCGGTTTCCGCCGCCGTGAACGGGCTGAAGCCCCGCGCCAGAAGCCCGGCGATCAGACCCGCCAGCACATCGCCGGAACCGGCCGTCGCCAGCCAGGGGGCCGCACGGTCACAAGAGGCCGGGTTGATGCTGCACCGCCCCGCAGGATCGGCGATCACCGTATCCGGCCCCTTGTAAAGCACCACGCAGCCCGCCCGTGCCGCCGCCTCGCGCGTCGCATCCACCTTGGAAAAGGCGGGACCACGCTGCGCGGGTGCTTCCAGCCGCGCGGCGACATCGGGAAAGAGCCGCGCGAATTCGCCGCCATGCGGCGTCAGCACACAGCCGTCGTGCAGCAGCCCGAACAATGCGGCATCCCCCGCCAGCGCCGTCAGCCCGTCGGCATCGATCACCACCGCCCGCCGCGCGCGCTTCGGCGCCCCGGCCTCCGGGCCGGGGCCTCTGCCACCCCCGGACCCGCCGCTTTCCCGCAGCGCCAGTGCCAGCAGCGCCGCTGCCCGTTCCACCCCCAGCCCCGGCCCGAGGCAAAGCGCGTTGATCCGCGTATCCGTCAGCAGTCCCGCCAGCGCCGCCGCATCCTTTACCGGGCGAAGCATCACCGCATCCAGCCGCGCCGCGTTCTCGGTCAGCGCAGAAGGAGGGCAACCCAGCGTCACCAGCCCCGCCCCGATCCGCAGCGCGCCGCGCGCTGCAAGGCGCGCGGCCCCGCCGCGCCCGATGCCGCCCGACAGGATCAGCGCATGGCCGTGGCTGTACTTGTGCCCGCTACGCTTTGAAAGCCTTGCAGTGTCGGGTCTGCCGACCAGGTCCAGCCCGATCTTCCCCGATCCCGCCGCAAGCGGGCCCAGCCCGATGTCGGCCACCACCACCTTGCGGCAATACTCGGGGCCATCGGCCAGCAGATGACCGGGTTTCAGGGCATGGAACGTCACCGTCAGGGCAGCCTGAAAGGCGTCCCAGGGCATCGGCGCCCCGGGGTCCACACGCAACACCCGTCCGCTGTCGGCGCATATCCCGGTGGGCATGTCGACCGACACGAAGCGGACCGGCATCAGATCACCAAACGTCGCATATATGTCATTCCCAGTCAGCAGCGGATGCAACCCGGCCACGGGGCGCGTCAAGCCGATCCCGAAGAGCGCATCGACCAGCAGGGCGGTCTGCGAAATGCCAAACACGGCGTCGCCGAAGCGCTCGCCCTCTGCACCGGTCACGTCGGGAAAGGACAGGGCCGCAACCTCTCCCATTCCCCTCCATCGCTCATGGTTCACCCGCGCATCCAGAGGCAGCTTTGCGGCGTCGCCGTAAAGGAACACGTCCACCGCCCAGCCTGCCGCCTTCAACAGCCGCGCCACCACAAACCCGTCGCCGCCATTGTTGCCCGGACCGCAGAGCACCACGGCCCGGTGCGCGCCGCCCGCAAGCTCCGGCCATTCGGCGAAGACCGCCGCGACAACGGCGGCACCGGCGCGCTCCATCAACTCCAGCCCGGTGACGGAACCCTTTGCAATCGCTGCCGCCTCGATGGCGCGCATTTGGGCAGATGTCACAACCTCGGTCATTCCCGCGCCCTTCCGTTCTCAGATCGCCCACATTTCAGGCGTCTTGCCGCGAAATCAGGCGGCCAACCGCGATTCCCTGCCCCGTCTTGCACCAGTTCAGCCTAGCCAATTGTGGCCCCGGTTTGAAAGTGGTCACTGGCCTGCGGAACGAGCACTGCCGGGAGTCGGCCGATGAAAAAGATCGAGGCGATCATCAAGCCCTTCAAGCTTGACGAGGTGAAGGAAGCCCTTCAAGAGGCCGGGATTCAGGGGCTTTCGGTGACCGAGGTCAAGGGGTTCGGGCGGCAGAAAGGGCATACGGAACTTTACCGCGGTGCCGAATATGTCGTGGATTTCCTGCCGAAAGTCAAAATTGAAGTGGTGCTTGCCGATGACATGGTCGACGCCGCGATCGAGGCGATCATCACTGCCGCCCGCACCGACAAGATCGGGGACGGCAAGATTTTCGTCTACCCCGTTGAACAGGCCATCCGCATCCGTACCGGCGAATCCGGCGAGGATGCGATCTGACCTCCCTCCCTGTCCGGCTGGCCCCCCGGCCGCCGCAACGACCCTCCAGCAGAAGGAATGACCCCAAGATGAGCAAGGTAAAGGCTGCCCTGAAACTCATGCAAGACGAGGATGTCGAATATGTCGACATCCGCTTCACCGACCCGAAGGGCAAGTTGCAGCACGTGACGCTGGTGGCTGACCTCGTCGACGAAGACTTCTGGGAAGAAGGCTTCATGTTTGACGGCTCATCGATTGCCGGCTGGAAATCCATCGACCAGTCCGACATGAAGCTTATTCCCGATCCGGGCTCGGTCTATATCGATCCGTTCTATGCGGAAAAGACCATGTGCGTGCATTGCGTCGTGGTCGAACCCGACACAGGAGAGGCCTATTCGCGCTGCCCGCGCCAGACCGCGCTGAAGGCAGAGGCCTATCTCAAGGCCTCGGGCATCGGTGATGCGTTTTATTGCGGGCCGGAAGCCGAATTCTTCCTGTTCGACGACGTGCGCTATTTGATCACCCCAAACAAAGTATCCTACGAGATCGACGCGGAAGCGGCAGCCTGGAACACCGGCACCGCAACCGAAGGTGGCAACTACGGCCACCGCGCGGCGCACAAGGGCGGCTACTTCCCGGTGAACCCGGTGGACGAGGCGCAGGACATCCGCAGCGAGATGCTGTCGACGATGAAGCGCATGGGCATCAAGGTGGACAAGCACCACCACGAGGTGGCGACCTGCCAGCACGAGTTGGGCATGATCTTCGGCGGTCTGGTCGATCAGGCCGACAATATCCAGAAGTACAAATATGTGATCCACAACGTGGCCCACGCCTACGGCAAGACCGTCACCTTCATGCCGAAACCGATGAAGGGCGACAACGGGTCGGGGATGCATGTGAACATGTCGATCTGGAAGGGCGGCAAGCCGCTGTTTGCCGGCGACAAATATGCCGACCTGTCGCAGGAGGCGCTGTATTTCATCGGCGGCATCCTGAAACATGCCAAGGCGCTGAACGCGATCACCAATCCGTCGACCAACAGCTATAAGCGCCTGATCCCCGGTTTCGAGGCCCCGGTGCTGCGCGCCTATTCGGCCCGCAACCGCTCTGGCTGCGTGCGCATTCCGTGGACGGAATCGCCGAAAGCCAAGCGTGTCGAAGCCCGCTTTCCCGATCCGGCGGCCAACCCCTATCTTGCCTTCGCGGCCCTGCTGATGGCCGGCCTGGACGGTATCCGCAACAAGATCGATCCCGGCCCCGCCTCGGACAAGGACCTTTATGATCTGCCCCCCGAAGAGCTGGCGGCGATCCCCACGGTCTGCGGTTCGCTGCGCGAGGCGCTGCAGGAGCTGGAGAAGGATCAC
The DNA here is from genome assembly GCA_020250175.1 of Rhodobacter sp. Taxonomy (GTDB): domain Bacteria; phylum Pseudomonadota; class Alphaproteobacteria; order Rhodobacterales; family Rhodobacteraceae; genus Aliitabrizicola. Next base: position 159,379 of record JADCEN010000033.1, on the reverse strand, counting down.
GACTTCCTGCTGGCCGGGGACGTGTTCACAAAGGACCAGCTGGAAGCCTACATCGCGCTGAAGTGGGACGAGGTCTATGCCTACGAGCATACGCCGCATCCGATCGAATATCTGATGTATTACTCCTGCTGATCCGGCAGGCTTTGCCGATCAGACAAGGGCGTGCCGCAGGGCGCGCCCTTTTTGCGTTGCCTTGCCCCGTCAGGGGTGAAGCGCCAGAATCGCGGCTTCGGCATCCGGCGGCAGGTCGGACCGCCGCAGCACACAGGTGTGGATCGTGAACACCACCGCCCGCGTTTCGGGCAGGCGCAGCAGGCATTGCCGTTCCGACCTGAGATAGGTCTTTTCGACCGGACGCGGACGGGGCACGCCTTCCCGCCGGGGCTGGAACAGCGTCGGGTCATCATACAGCAGCGCATTGGCCCGCCAAAGCGGTTGTTCGGGGCGGATCGCATCAAACATGCGCTGCACGCGGCGCGCGATTCCCGCGTCATAGGACGGCACCGGAATGTGAATGTCCGACAGCGGACGGCCGATCTTCTGCGCCAGCGTCCAGCTTGCCGGAAAGCACAGGATCGCCCCGGTCAGCACATGCTCATTGCCCGCCGCCTCCAGCAGACAGAGGTCTTCCTGCACCAGCCGCCCCAGCGTCAGCAGCGGCTGCGACGGGTCCAGCGGGATTGAGACACCATCAGGGCGCTGCACCGCATCCGCCCCCACGACATATCCGGTCTCTGTGGCCAGCCGGGCCAGCACGCGCCTGTAAAGGTCCTGCGCAGCAGGAACGCCCTGCGGCAAAAGCGCATGAACCAGCCCGGGCACCTCCCGGATCAGCCGGTCACGTTCGGCCATCTGCGCCCCGAAAGCCTCGTCCACCCGCAGCCAGTCATCCCCCTCCAGCGGCAACACGCCGGGAAGACGGTTGGTGCGCGGGTCCATCCAGGGCGCAAAGGGCAGTGTGGTTTGCAGGATCGGGGTCATCCCCCGGTTCTAGCCGGGCCGCGCACCCGGGGGAAGGGCATGAAACCGACAGGTCCATGTCGCGCACAGGCAAGCCAGGCGCGCTGCGCTGCGGGACGCTTGGCCAAAAGCAGGGGGCCGCGATGAACCAGCACTACGCCGACCGCCGCAAGATCGACCCCGGCCGGGGGGCCGTGCTGGCCGATGGTTCGCCCAATGACAATGACCGCGTGGAAATCGGGCCGACACAGCTTGCCTTTGCCGAATGGGCGGCAGCGGGCCTGACCCCGCCCGATCTGGCCGCGATGCGGCACTTCCGCTGGTCGCGGCTGACGCAGGCGCTGGTGACGCGCGGCTATGGCGGGCTGCTGATGTTTGATCCGCTGAACATCCGCTATGCCACCGATACCACCAACATGCAGCTTTGGAACACGCATAACCCGTTCCGCGCGGTCCTGCTCTGCGCCGATGGGCATATGGTGATATGGGAATACAAGAATTCGCCGTTTCTGGTGACCTTCAACCCCTTGATCAAGGAAATCCGGTCGGGCGCGACGTTCTTCTACAACTCGACCGGCGACCGGGGCGAAGACGCGGCCAGGGGCTTTGCCGCCCAGGTTGATGAGATCATGCGCGCCCATTGCGGCACAAACCGCCGGCTGGCGGTGGACAAGATCATGATCGCCGGCCTGCGCGCGCTGGAACGCATCGGCTTTGTCGTGGTCGAAGGCGAAGAGGTGACCGAGCGGGTCCGCGCGGTAAAAGGCCCTGATGACATCGCCGCCATGCGCTGCGCCCACCACGCCTGCGAAAGCGCCATTGCGGTGATGGAACGCGCCACGCGCGACTGCGTACCCGGCGGGGGCATGAGCGAGGATGACATCTGGTCGGTGCTGCATGCCGAAAACATCCGGCGCGGCGGCGAATGGATTGAAACCCGCCTGCTGGCCTCGGGTCCGCGCACCAATCCCTGGTTTCAGGAATGCGGCCCGCGGATCGTGCAGAACAATGAAATCGTGGCGTTTGATACCGACCTGATCGGTGCCTACGGCATGTGTATCGATATCTCGCGCACCTGGTGGGTGGGCGACGGACGCCCGACCAATGCGATGATCTCGGCGATGGGACATGCGATGGACCATATCGCCATCAATATGGCGATGCTGAAACCGGGTGTTTCGATCAAGGAGCTGGTCCATGGCGGCCACCAGCTTGACGCGCAGTACTGGCGGCAGAAATATTCCTGCAAGATGCATGGCGTGGGCCTGTGCGATGAATGGCCCTATGTGACCTACCCCGACGGCTATACCGAAGGCGCCTTCGATGCCGTGCTGGAGCCGGGAAACGTGATCTGTGTCGAGGCTCTGGTCAGCCCCGAGGGCGGCGATTTCTCGATCAAGCTGGAGGATCAGGTGCTGATCACCGAAACGGGATTCGAGAACCTGACGACCTATCCCTTTGACCCGCGCCTGATGGGACAGGCCTGACCGGGGCTGCCCGACCGGATGCCGGCGCGGCGGCCTGCGCCGGTTCCTGCGACGATTTTTCTGCGAAAAATCCCACGTCTACGGCTGGCTACCGTGCCGCCTTTGGGATTTTTCGCAGAAAAATCGCAGCGGTGACCGCGCCGTGTCAGGACGGCGCGGTCTGCGGGGTCAGTCGGCCACGAAGCCCGCCGCCTTGTGGCTGCCATCGCAATAGGGCTTGGTCTTTGACTGGCCGCAGCGGCACAGGAACAACTGGGTCGCCCGGTTCAGCGTCTTGCCGGTGCCCGAGACGACCTCGACATTTCCGGCCAGTTTCAGCGGTCCGTTCGGCAATGGCACAACCTCGACCGGCCCATCACGCGCAGCCAGCGGCTCAGACTCTTTCACCGGCGTCTCACCGGTGGCGGTAAATCCGGCCTCGGCGTGGCTGCCATCGCAATAGGGCTTATTGCGCGACGCGCCGCAGCGGCACAGGGTGGCGCGCACACTGCTTGCCGCAACGCCGCCGATCAGCATCGGCGCCTCAAGCGACAGGGGGCCGTTTTCGCGAAGGCGCAGCGTGTTGACCGCAGGCGGCACCTCGGATGTGGCGGAACCGTCATTGCGGGTGACGCGGATGGCACCCGATGGGCAGGCCAGCCCAATCCGCAGCACGGTCCCGGCGGGGGCGGCGTCGGGATAGATCCAGTCCCCCTTGACGTTGGGCACGAACACCTCGGGGTGCCCCAGCACGCAGTTGCGCGAATGCACGCAGCGCTTGGCATCAAAGGTGATCGTCACCTCGCGGCCCTGTACGACTTCAACCATCCTCACCCTCCTTCCTGCAAATCGGCAGACCGCCACATCGTGACCGATCCGCCCCGGCCCGTAAAGCAGATATCAAGGCCCTGTGGTCAGTCCCGACCCCGGCCTTGCGAACGGGGCCGGACCGAAGAGGGCGCGGGCCAGCGCACCTTCCGGCCCCCCCCGGCATCGTGCAGCCGCAGGCCTTCCACTCCTGCCGGGGGCCTTCCGGACGGCCCGGGACCGGGGCCGACGGGGCCGCCTGACTTCCGGCCCGGCCCGCACGGGCCAGATATCCGGCACCTGCGGGACAGGGCAGAGCAGACAGCGCAGGCGGGTCTGACGGCGGTCATGTGCCAGGACCGGTCCTTGCCAGGCTGGCCGGTGGCGACTATGCCGACCGCGCCCGCCCCCGCACCTGAAAGGCCTGCCGATGATCCCGCGCTATTCCCGCCCCGAGATGGTGGCCCTGTGGTCGCCCGAAACCCGGTTCCGCATCTGGTTCGAGATCGAGGCCCATGCCTGCGATGCCCAGGCCGCCCTGGGCGTGATTCCAAAGGCCAACGCCGAAGCGGTGTGGCGGGCCAGGGACGTGACCTTTGACGTGGCGCGGATCGACGAGATCGAGTCGGTCACCCGGCATGACGTGATCGCGTTCCTGACCCATCTGGCCGAACATATCGGCGCGGACGAGGCGCGTTTCGTGCACCAGGGCATGACCAGTTCCGATGTTCTGGACACAACGCTGAACATCCAGCTGTGCCGCGCCAGCGACCTGCTGCTGATGGGCCTCGACCGGGTGCTGGCGGCGCTGAAAGCCCGCGCGCTGGAACACAGGCACACCCCGCGCATCGGGCGCAGCCACGGCATTCATGCCGAACCCACGACCATGGGCCTGACCTTTGCCCGCTTCTATGCCGAGATGTCCCGCAACCGGGCGCGTTTGGTGAACGCGCGTTCGGAAATTGCGACCGGGGCCATATCGGGGGCCGTCGGAACCTTCGCCAATATCGATCCTGCGGTCGAAGCGCATGTCTGCGCGATGATGGGGCTGGTGCCGGAACCGATCAGCACCCAGGTGATCCCGCGCGACCGGCATGCGATGTTCTTTGCGACGCTGGGCGTCATCGCTTCGGGGATCGAAAACATCGCCGTCGAAATCCGCCACATGCAGCGCACCGAAGTGCTGGAGGCGGAAGAATTCTTTTCCCCCGGCCAGAAGGGCAGCAGCGCCATGCCGCACAAGCGCAACCCGGTGTTGTCGGAAAACCTGACGGGCCTTGCGCGGCTGGTGCGCATGGCGGTGATCCCGGCCATGGAAAACGTGGCGCTGTGGCATGAACGGGACATCAGCCATTCCTCGGTGGAACGGGCCATCGGGCCGGATGCGACGATCACGCTGGATTTCGCGCTGCACCGGCTGGCGGGTGTCATCGAAAAGCTGGTGATCTACCCCGACACCATGCTGGCCAACCTGAACAGGTTCCGCGGTCTGGTGATGAGCCAGCGCGTCCTGCTGGCCCTGACCCAGGCCGGACTCAGCCGCGAGGACGCCTATCGTCTGGTGCAGCGCAACGCGATGAAGGTCTGGGACCAGGGGGCGGATTTCAAGACCGAGCTTCTGGCCGACCCCGAGGTGACAGCAGCACTGCCACCCGCCGAGATCGAGGCGAAGTTTGACCTTGGCTATCACACCCGGCATGTCGACACGATCTTCGCGCGCGTCTTCGGGGCATGACGCCCCCCGCCAACCCGGGCCGTCACGCGAACGTGAGCCGGTCTTGCCGGCAAGGGCGCTATCCTTGGATCAGAAGAAGGAGAGAGACTATGCGCCCTATCGCTGCCGCTGCCACGCTGGCCCTTCTGCCTTTTGCCGCCCTTGCCGCCGGCAGCGACGACACCGAGCCGCCGCCCGCCACCCAGACCAGCACCGAATGCGTCAACGGCCAGGTCTGGGACGAGGCCACCAAAAGCTGCGTGGATGCCAAAAGCGGGCAGCTGGACGACGACACGCGGTTCCGGGCGGTGCGCGAACTTGCCTGGGCAGGTCGCCCCGAAGACGCGCTGATCGTTCTGTCGGCCATGACCGAGGGCCAGACCGACCGGGTCCTGACCTATATCGGCTTTGCCAACCGCAAGGCCGGGCGCATGGCCGAGGGTCTTGCCGCCTATGATGCGGCGCTGGCGCTGAACCCGGACAACCTTCTGTGCCGGTCCTATCTGGGGCAGGCCTATGTCGAATTGGGCAAGATCGAGCTGGCGCAACTGCAACTGGATCAGATCCGGGCGCGCGGCGGTGCGGGGCTGTGGGCCGAGACCGCCCTGGAAAGCGCCATCCGCACCGGACAGACGCACTCGTACTGATGACAATCGCGTGATCCGGCGGCGCACAGGGGCGGCGGGCTTGCCGCGAATCATGATCCGGGGTTCCCTTCTTCCACTGCAACGAAAGGACGCGCCATGAAGATCAAGACAACCCTCTGCCTGATCGCCCTGACCCTTGCGCCGACGTTTGCGCTGGCCGGGCCGGGCTGCGACCAGGCAAAGATGCAATCCGCTTCGCAATGCGCAGCGGGCCAGGTCTGGGATGCGGCACAGCAGGCCTGCACCCCCGAAGTCACAAGCTGACATCCCGGCAGACCCCGGAAAACCGGGGTCTGCTAACGGGGCCTTAACCGGTGCCCGTGCATGATCTGCCTGCGTTGAAGGAAGGCAGTCATGCGCAACACCCTGGGTCAGTTGACCACCCATCGCCTGGCAGAGCCGCAGCAGGCACCGGGGCAGCCTTTGGCCATGACCGGACGTGTCAAGGCCGCTGTCATTGTCCGGCTGCTGCTGGCTGAAGGCGCGCCTTTGCCGCTGTCGTCCCTGCCCGAGCACATGCAGGCAGCCCTGACCGAGCAGATCGGTCGGATGCGCCTGGTGGACCGCACCACGCTGGGCGCGGTGGTGGAGGAATTCCTGAATGAACTCGAGCAGGTGGGCCTGTCCTTTCCCGGAGGGATCGAAGGCGCGCTGACCATGATGGACGGGCATATCAGCACGACCGCCGCCAACCGGCTGCGGCGTCTGGCGGGTGCCTCGGGCAAGGCAGACCCGTGGGACCGGATCATGGTGCTGGAAGAAGACCGTCTTCTGCCGGTTCTGGAAGAGGAAAGCGAAGAGGTGGCGGCCGTCATGCTGTCGAAGCTGCCCATCCCCAAGGCCGCCAGCCTTCTGGGCCGGCTGCCCGGCGACAAGGCGCGCCGCGTCGCCTATGCGGTGTCCCAGACCGGCAATGTTGACCCCGAAACGGTGCGGCGCATCGGCCAGTCGCTGGCGGCCCAGCTGGACACCCAGCCTGCCCGCGCCTTCGAGACCGGGCCGGTGGAACGCGTAGGGGCGATCCTGAATGTCACTGCGGCCGCGACGCGGGATGAGGTTCTCAAGGGTCTGGACGAAACCGATGCGGACTTCGCCCGAAAGGTGCGGCGCGCCATCTTTACCTTCGTGCATATCCCGCACCGGATCGCGGGGCGCGATGTGCCGAAGATCGTCCGCGTGGTCGATCAGGCGGTGCTGGTCACCGCCGTAGCCGGGGCAACGACAGACGAACTTGCCGCCGCCGGCACCTTCCTTCTGGAAAACCTGTCCCAGCGTCTGGCGCAATCGATCCGCGACGAGGTGGCGGACCGTGGTGCGGTCAGGGAAAAGGACGCCGAAGAGGCACAGGGTGCGATCATCACCGCGATCCGGGAACTCGAGGCAACCGGCGAACTGGCCTTTGTGGTGCCTGCGGAAGATTGACGGCCAGACACGCACGACCGGCCCTTGTCCCGGCGATGCCTGCATTCTAGGGTTCCCCCGTCTTCGGATCGGACCCTCTTCATGCCCTTGCCCCTTCCTGCCGCCGCAGCGACCCACACGGCGCGCGGCATTCTTCTGATGGTGGTGGCGGTGCTGTTCTTCACCACGATGGATGCCGTGGCAAAGGGTCTGGTGGGGGGGTATCCGGTGTTTCAGGTGGTCTTCTTTCGCTTTTCGGGGCAGATCGTGCTGGTGCTGCTGATCCTGCGCGGCGCGACCGGGCCGGCGCTGCGCACCCGCTTTGCCGGCCTGCACCTGGCGCGGGCAGTGCTGCAATTCGCCACCGTCGCCCTGTTCTTTGCCAGCCTGACCTATATCGGACTGGCCGAGGCGCAGGCGCTGACCGACATCAATCCTGTGCTGATCACGCTGGGGGCTGCCCTGTTCCTGGGCGAGCGGCTGGGGCGCGACCGGCTGTTCGGCGTCGTGCTGGCGATGATCGGCGCAATGATCGTGATCCGGCCCGGCTCCGGTGTGCTGACACTGCCCGCGCTGCTGCCGATTGCGGCGGCCGTCTGCTATGCAGGCAGCGCGCTGATCACCCGCCGGGTCGGCCCGTTCGAGACGCCCTGGACATCGATGCTTTACACGGCGGGTTTCGGGACGCTGGCCAGCGGCGTCACCCTGCCCGTCCTGTGGGTCGATATCGATCCTGCCGATCTCTGGCGGTTTGCAGCCCTTGGGGTGCTGGGCACCGTTGCCCAGCTGTGCATCATCCGGTCCTTCTCTCTGGCCGAGGCGGCGGCAGTGGCACCTTTCGCCTATGCGGGCATCCTCTTTGCCATCGGCTGGGGGATCGTGCTTTACGGCGACTACCCCGACCCCGCCACAATCCTGGGTGCGCTTGTGATCGTTTCGGCCGGGCTTTATGTGTGGCGGCAGGAAACACGGGCCGCTCGCACCGGTGCGGCGAACGAGGCGGGATGACAAAAGCCAAGTCCTTCAAGCCGGGCCTGCGGCTGCAGGATCAGGCGCTGCGCGGCGTGATCTGGGTTCTGCTGTGCATGCCATACACCTGGCGGGTCAGGCTGTGCGGCTGGCTCTTGGGCCGAGTCATCGGCCCGCTGGCGGGGTACGACCGGCGCGTGCGCGAGAATCTGGCGAAAATCCTGCCCGACCTGCCGGAATCAGAAGTAAGGCGCCTGAGCCGGGCCGTACCCAACAACGCGGGCCGCACCCTGATCGAGATGTATTCCGGCGAGGAATTGATTGAACGGGCCATGAGGCACCCGCTGTCCGGCCCCGGCATGGCAGACCTGGACAGGGCGATTGCCGCCAGGCGCCCCGTCATCGTCGTCTCCGGGCATATCGGCAACCATGATGCGGGCCGCGCCGCTCTGATCAGGCGCGGCTACCCGTTCGGCGGCCTGTACCGCCCGATGATGAACCCCTATTTCAACGAACATTACGTGGCGGCAATCTCCAAACTGGGAACGCCGCTGTTTCCCCGTGACAAGCGCGGCATGGCGGGGATGATCCGCTTCCTGCGCGGCGGCGGGATGCTGGGCCTGCTGATAGACCAGCACATGGGCCATGGCGCGCGGCTGTCCTTTTTCGGGCATGATGCGTTGACTGCGTTGTCGGCCGCCGAATTGGCGATCAAATATGATGCGCTGCTGATCCCGATCTATGCCATCCGCCTTGAAAACGGGCTCGACTTCCAGATCGTCGTCGAATCCCCCATTTCGCCCGGCACGCCCGAGGCGATGACCCAGGCCCTGAACGACAATCTCGAGGCTCTGGTACGCCAGCATCTGGACCAATGGTTGTGGATCCATCGCCGCTGGAAGGCGTGATCAGTCGATCCGCGCCGCCGCAAGAATGGCCGAGGGGCCGGTTTCCTGCAGGATGACCACAGCCGGGTCCGCGCCGGGGGCCTGCGCTTGCAGGTCAAGCGGTGCCTCGCCGGTCCAGTCCCCCAGCGCCTGCCAGGAGGTGACGATATTGCGGTAGGTCACCGTCCGCCCCGCATTCTCGCCGCGTTCGATCTCCACGGTCTCTTCCGGGCGGAAGCGGACCAGTTGCACCCGCACCGGTTCTGCAAAGGCCCGCTGCGACACGGCGCGGATCAAGATCTTGTCACCCTGGCGTTCCAGTGTCAGCGTCACTGACCGGACTGCGTCAAGGTGGCGGCGGATCAGCGCCTCAACCTCGGCCGGCTGATTGCCTTCGACCTGGTCCAGACCGCCGACGATCAACTGCGGGGTGTAGATCATCCGGCTGCCGACCATGCGGGCATAGGCCTTCTGCCGGTCGGTGAATGCCGGATCGGCGAATTTGTCTGGCCAACCGATGTAATCCCAGTAGTCCACATGCAGCGCCAGCGGGATCACATCCGGGTCGCTGACCAGTTCCGCGAAGAAATCATCAGCGGGCGGGCAGGATGCGCAGCCCTGCGAGGTGAACAGTTCGACCACCACCGCAGACCGTGACGTCGGCTGCGCCCCGGCCATGCCCGCAGCAGCAAGGCACAGTCCGAACGTGGCGCTGACGATATGTCGCATGGGGTTCATCCTGTCTCCGACTGGGGTTCGTTCTAGCCATCTGGTCCGGCATCCGCCAATCAATGAATTGCGAGGGTTTCCGTGCCAGGCTGTGATCTGTCGGCCCTTCGGGCGCAAAGGGACTGGATTTTCGGCATACAATTGCATACCAATATCGCGACTCTTTTGCACCCTTCCCCGCCCGCGTCACAGCCAGGAGGCCAGAATGACCGTAACCGTCGGACATGACAGCACGAAAACCCGCAAGACCCTGACCGCAGGCGGCCGGACCTTTGCCTTTTATTCGATCCCCGCCGCCGAAGCCGCCGGTCTGGGGGCCTTTGCCCGCCTGCCTGCCGCGCTGAAGGTGGTGCTGGAAAACATGCTGCGGTTCGAGGATGGCAAGACCGTCACAGTTGAGGATATCCGCGCCTTTGCCGAATGGGGCGAAAAGGGCGGCCGCAACCCGCGCGAGATCGCCTATCGCCCCGCCCGTGTCCTGATGCAGGATTTCACCGGCGTTCCGGCCGTGGTCGATCTGGCCGCGATGCGCGACGGTATCCTGGGCCTTGGGGGCGATGCGCAGCAGATCAATCCGCTGAACCCGGTCGATCTGGTGATCGACCATTCGGTGATGATCGACGAATTCGGCACGCCGCGCGCCTTTCAGATGAACGTGGACCGCGAATATGAGCGGAACATGGAACGCTATGCCTTCCTGAAATGGGGCCAGAAGGCGTTCAACAATTTCCGCGTCGTGCCGCCGGGCACCGGCATCTGCCACCAGGTCAACCTGGAATACCTGGCGCAAACCGTCTGGACCGACGCCGATCAGCATGGGCACCAGGTGGCCTATCCGGATACCCTGGTGGGCACCGACAGCCACACCACCATGGTCAACGGCCTGGCCGTTCTGGGCTGGGGCGTGGGCGGGATCGAGGCCGAGGCGGCAATGCTGGGCCAGCCGGTGTCGATGCTGATTCCGGAAGTGGTCGGTTTCCGGCTGACCGGCGCGATGGTGGAAGGCACCACGGCCACCGATCTGGTGCTGAAGGTCGTACAGATGCTGCGCAAGAAGGGCGTGGTGAACAAGTTCGTGGAATTCTACGGCGAAGGGCTGGACCGGCTGCCGCTGGCAGACCGGGCGACCATTGCCAATATGGCCCCTGAATACGGGGCCACCTGCGGCTTCTTCCCGATCGACGGCGAAACGCTGCGCTATCTGCGCCAGACGGGGCGCGATGAGGGGCGTATCGCGCTGGTCGAAGCCTATGCCAGGGCCAACGGCATGTGGCGCGATGCAACCTATGACCCGATCTACACCGACACCCTGCATCTGGATATGGCAGAGATTGTTCCGGCCATATCCGGCCCCAAGCGCCCGCAGGATTTCCTGCCGCTGACCGATGCCAAGGCATCCTTCGCGCGGGAAATGGCGGCCAGCTTCAAGCGCCCGACGGGGGTTGAAGTGCCGGTGAAGGGCGAAAGCTACGCGATGTCCTCGGGCAAGGTGGTTATCGCCTCGATCACCTCCTGCACCAATACGTCGAATCCTTACGTGATGATCGGGGCCGGGCTGGTGGCGCGCAAGGCCCGCGCGCTGGGGCTGACGCGCAAGCCCTGGGTCAAGACCTCGCTGGCACCGGGAAGCCAGGTGGTCAGCGAATATCTGACCGCCGCCGGGTTGCAGGAAGACCTGGATGCCATCGGCTTCAACCTTGTGGGCTATGGCTGCACCACCTGCATCGGCAACTCCGGCCCGCTGCAACCCGAGATTTCGGCAGCGATTGCCGAGGGCGATCTGGTGGCAGCCGCGGTGCTGTCGGGCAACCGCAACTTCGAAGGGCGGATCTCGCCCGATGTGCGCGCCAACTACCTGGCCTCGCCGCCGCTGGTGGTGGCCTATGCGCTGGCCGGCGACATGAACATTGATCTGACAACGGAACCCTTGGGCATATCCAAGGATGGCAAGCCCGTCTTCCTCAGGGACATCTGGCCCACCAATCACGAGATTGCCGAACTGGTGGACAGAACCGTCACGCGCGAGGCATTCCTGAAGAAATACGCGGATGTCTTCAAGGGCGACGCGAAATGGCAGGCCGTGGAAACGACCGGGCGCGAAACCTATGACTGGCCGGCCGCATCCACCTATATCCAGAACCCGCCTTATTTCCGGGGCATGGCGCGCAAGCCCGGCGTGATCCGCAACATCGAAGGCGCGCGCATTCTGGCGCTTCTGGGTGACATGATCACCACCGACCACATCAGCCCGGCAGGATCGTTCAAGGAAAAGACCCCGGCGGGCCGCTATCTGATCGACCGGCAGGTGCCGGTGCGCGAGTTCAACTCCTACGGCGCGCGTCGCGGCAACCATGAGGTGATGATGCGCGGCACCTTCGCCAATATCCGCATCAGGAACGAGATGCTGGACGGCGTCGAAGGCGGCTATACGCTGGGGCCGGACGGGCAGCAGACCTCGATCTTCGATGCCTCGATGGCCTGGCAGGCGGCAGGCGTGCCGCTGGTGATCTTTGGCGGCATCGAATATGGTGCCGGATCAAGCCGCGACTGGGCGGCCAAGGGCACGGCGCTGCTGGGGGTCAAGGCGGTGATCGCCGAATCCTTCGAGCGGATTCACCGGTCCAACCTGGTGGGAATGGGGGTCATTCCGTTCGAGTTCACCGGGGGCGACACGCGCAAGACGCTGGGCCTGACGGGGGCGGAAACCGTGTCGATCCAGGGGCTGGAGGGCGATCTGAAACCGCTCAGCCTGGTGCCCTGCACCCTCACCTCTGCCGATGGAAGGCAGCGCACCATCCAGATCAGATGCCGGATCGATACCGAAATCGAGATCGAATATGTCGAACATGGCGGTGTGCTGCATTACGTGCTGCGCGATCTGGCGAAGGCGTCTTGAGGAGGGTGCTGGAAAAGTGCCGGCCGCAGGGGCTGGCTGACCGGAAAGCGGGAAACTCTTCTGCCTGCGCGCCCGCCGCTGCCAAGGCAGGGGCCAAATCGTATCACAAGCCCTGTTGTCGGGGTGGTTGGCGCCACTCGTTGCCCTGTTCCATCCATGTGTTGAATTGATCGCGCCAGGCCTGAATATCCTTTCGTGGCAACGGGTTTCTGGGGTCTTGGCTGATGGAATAGGCCATGCCCTCGATGTACCATCGCGGCAACCGGCTGGCCTGGACGAGACCGAACTGCTCGACCTGCCAATGATGGATCAGCTCGTGACGCAGGATGTAGTCTTGCCACCATTTATCGTTGATGAGCAGGGTATCGAGACCCCAGAAATACAGGGCAGCCACAGCTGGATTTCCGAAACGGGCAAAGCAGTCTTCCGAGCTGCAAAACAGAACACGCGGTGGTTGATCAATGGGGCCTACATTTGCGGCAACAAAATTTAAAGCGTCGTCCCTGAGCCGGGTCGCCTCGGCGACGGTGGAGGTATCCTCGACGCACAGGTCAGTGGTGATGCAGGTCAGGCCGAAGGTTTCAGGCGTGAGGACGCGCAGTGGCTTGTAAAAAACACAGGCTGCGAGAAACAGCGCTATGGCGGACATCGCGCAAACCAGAAGAGCTTTTCTAAGTCGTGTCATAAGATGTGCCTGTGCCGATAGACGATGTCTGCGACGGTGTTTTTCGAAATGCCACTGGCAGATCGTCCGGGCGGCCCTTACCCCCCGCAGTCCAGCGGCACACCGGCCTCTGCGCCACTGACAGGCCACAGCGTGAATACCGCCCCGTCTTCAGCGCGGCAGGTCAGCAGGGGGCGGTTGTAGCCATTGTTATGGAACAGACATTCGACCGCGACCATGCCCATGCTGCCGGTCATCAGATTTTCCAGCTCGAACGCCGGACCGAAGTCCATCAGCATGTCCGGACCCGAACAGCTTTCGATCACCACAGCCTGCCCCTGCGGCGTGATCGTTACCCGGTCATCCAGCAGGGCCGGGTCCGTGCCACCGGTGCGCCCGGTCCGCTCGAAGGTTCCGGCGAAGTAATGCGGCCCCGGCGTGCCGGGCTTGGCCGATGGGGCTGTGGCCGTCAGGCAGGCGACAAGGCCCAGAACAGCCGCTGCGGCCCGCATCAGCCGCCCGCCGCTTCGGCAAGGGCCGGGCGAATCCGGTCTTCCAGAATGCCGGGCGTGATCGGTCCGGCATGCCGCAGGATGACCTTGCCCGTCCCGTCGATCACGAAGGTTTCCGGAACACCGTACAGCCCCCAGTCCAGCCCCATGCGGCCGCTGTCATCGGCCCCGATGGCAGCATAGGGATTGCCCAGGTCGTCCAGAAACTGCAGGGCCGCTTCGGGCTTGTCCTTGAAGTTGACCCCCAGAATCGTCACACCCTCTGCCTGCAGGGTCTTCAGCACCGGGTGCTCCGCGCGGCACGGCGCGCACCAGCTTGCCCAGAAATTCACCAGCTTCACCCCGGGTTCACGCAGCATGGCATCGGTCAGGTCCGGCCCGGTGCCCAGCGCCACAACCTGCACGGCGGGTGCCGCACGCCCTTCCATGGCCGAAGGCAACTGGTCAGGATCGCTGCGCTGCATGCTGACGAAGAACAGCGCGGCAAGCCCGGCAAAGACCAGCGGCGGGGCCAGCATCAGCGGCTTAACCATGGCTGGCCCCCTGCCGGGCCTCCACCTCTCGCAGGGCGCGGCGCATCCGGGCGCTGCGCCACAGGCTGAAACCCACCAGGGCGGCCAGAAGGACAATCGTCGCCCCATAGGACGCCAGCACAGCCACCGCATATTTGCCAAGATCGGGCATCAGGCCATCCTTTCCCGCGCCAGAAGCGCCTGCAGGCGGCGGGCGCGGATTTCGGTCCGGGTGCCCAGCAGCACCAGGGTGACAAACAGCAGCACAAATCCCGCAATGCAGACCAGAAGCGGCAGATAGAACACGTCCGAGATGTTCTCTTCCTTGTCAAGCGACAGCGACGCACCCTGATGTAGACCCTGGTTCCAGAAATTCACCGCATAGCGCGACAGCACGGCAAAGACCGATCCGACAATGCACAGCACGCTGGTCAGGTCCGCCGCCGTGTCAGGGTCTTCCACTGCCGACCACAGCGCGATGTAGCCCATATAGAACAGAGTCAGGATCAGGAACGAGGTCAGCCTTGGGTCCCAGGCCCACCAGGTGCCCCACATCGGCTGGCCCCAAAGCGCGCCGGTGATCAGGGCAATCGCGGTCATCGTCAGCCCGACAGGGCCTGCGGCCTTTGCCGACAGCGCCGACACGTGATGCCGGCGGATCAGCCAGATCAGCGAGGTGACAAGCATCATGATCCAGGCATTGATCGCCATCATCGCCGAAGGCACGTGAAGATAGATGATCTTGACGGTGGACCCCTGGCGGAAATCATCCGGCGTAAAGAAGAAACCCCAGATACCGCCCACTGTCAGGCACAATGCCGACAGCCCCGCCAGCCAGGGAAGCAGACCGGCAGTGGTCTGCATGAAGCGTCGCGGATTTGCGTATTCCCAGAACGACATGCGGGCTAGCTAGGCTTTCTTCGGGCTGTGCTCAAGTCTTAACATGGATGCCTCATCGCAGATTGACGCGGATTGCCGCAGCCCCGGCAAAGGGCAGCAGGGCCGCCGCCCCGGCAGTGATGCCCGCCAGCAGCAGCAAGGCCGTCAGCGCGCCCTGCCCGTCCACACCGCGCCGCACCGCCTCGGCCCCATAGATCAGCGTCGGCACGTAAAGCGGCAGCACCAGCAGCGACAAAAGCAGCCCGCCCCGCTTCAAACCCACTGTCAGCGCCGCACCAAAGGCCCCGATCAGCGACAGGGCAGGCGTTCCCAGCGCCAGCGACAGCACCAGCCAGACATAGCCCGGGCCGGGCAGGTTCAAAAGCACAGCCAGAACCGGCGACAGCAGGGTCAACGGCAGGCCCGTCACCAGCCAATGCGCCAGCGCCTTGACCGCAACCACCCCTTCCAGCGGGATCGGCGCGGTGGCCAGAAGGTCCAGCGAGCCATCCTCGAAATCCAGCGCGAAAATCCGGTCCAGCGACAGAAGGCAGGCCAGCAAGGCCCCGACCCAAAGGATGCCGGGGGCGATGCGCGCCAGCAGGGCGGGTTCCGGCCCGACCCCTAGCGGCACCAGTACCGCCATCAGCAGAAAGAACGCCAGCCCAAGGCCAAAACCGCCCCCGGCCCGCGTGGCAAGGCGCAGGTCGCGCAGCAGCAGGGCGATCATGCGAACGCCTCGTCAAAGCCACCGCCAGCGCGGCGGCCTTGCGCCCGGAACGCAGTCAGGTCCAGCACACCGGCCCGGTCCAGCCCCAGATCGACATGGGTGGCGATCAGGGCCGCCCCGCCTTTTGCCAGATGCCCGCGCAGCACATCCGCAAACAGCGCGACCGAAGCGGCGTCCAGCGAAACGGTCGGCTCGTCCAGCAGCCAGACCGGCCGCCCCGTAACCAGCAGGCGTGCCAGGCCCAGGCGGCGTTTCTGCCCCGCCGACAGCTGCTGTGCCGGGCGGTCCTGCAGTTCGGTCAGGTTCAGCGCTTTCAGGGCCGCATCGACGCCCCGCTGCCCATGGACCGCAGCCCAGAAGGCCAGGTTTTCCCGCACGGTCAGCGCCGCCTTCAGCCCGTCGGCATGGGCGGCATAGGTCAGGCTTTCGGGCGCAGGCGAGATGCGGCCCGAAACGGCAGGCTGCAGGCCCGCAACCGTGCGCAGCAGGGTGGTCTTGCCAATGCCGTTCGGCCCACGCAGCACCAGCGCGCGCCCTGCGGCAAGCGTCAGGCTTACCCCCTCCAGCACGGTGACGCCACCGCGCGCGCAAGCCAGATTGGTGATGGTCAGATCCATGCGACACCCCGACGACCCGACCAGAGACCGGGGGCGGCGCAGGCGCAGGCAATGCGGCAGGTCATGCGAAACGGACGCCCCCATAATTGCCGACCTGCCCTGCCCAAGGCGGGCACAGGCCAGCCGGTCAGACCGGCAGAAGTGCCACGGCAATCAGGCGGCCTTCGGACAGCAGCACGTTGTAGGTACGGCACGCAGCCGGCGAATTCATCACCTCAACCCCGATGCCGGCCTCTTCCAGGATGCGGCGGAAACCGGCCGGAACATGGGCAATCTCGGCCCCGGTGCCGACGAACAGCACATCGATTCTGTCGGCCAGCCCCAGCAGCGTTGCCGTATCTTCAAGCCCGCCCCACCCCTGCGGCGACCAGGGCGAAACCAGCACCGCCCCGTGCATCACCCGCCCGCCAACCCGGAAAAACCCCGGCCCATACCCGTCGATCGGCTTGGCTTCGGCAAAGGTGATCTCGGTCAGGCGCATCGGACCCCCGCCGTTCAGGCATCGATATCGGCAAACCGGTTGCCCTTGTCGGCCTTTGGCTTGTCCCTTGGAAGTCCAAACCACAACACCACGTTCTTGGCGACATAGACCGAAGAATAGGTGCCGATGAAGACGCCGAAGGTAATGGCAAAGATGAAGCCGCGAATCACGTCACCGCCGAAGATCAACAGCGCGAACAATGAAATCAACACGGTCGATGCGGTCATCAGGGTGCGCGACAGGGTTTCGTTCACGGAAAGGTTCATCACGTCGCGCAGCGGCATGGTCTTGTACTTCACAAGGTTCTCGCGCAGCCGGTCGAACACCACCACCGTGTCATTGACCGAATAGCCCAGGATCGTCAGCAGGGCCGCCACGATGGTCAGATCGAATTTCAGCTGGAACAGCGCAAATATGCCCACCGTTACGATCACATCATGGGCCAGCGCCACAACGGCCCCAACGCCATACTGCCATTCGAACCGCATCCAGATATAGGCCCCGATGCCGACACAGGCGGCAATCACCGCAAGAACCGCTGTCCGGATCAACTCTCCCGAAACCTTCGGACCCACCGATTCCACCTGCGGAAAGGTTATCGCCGGATCGACAGCGCGCAGCGCTTCTTCGATCTTCAGGATCGTTTCCGGTGAAACCGCCTCGACCTCATCCTGCGACTGGATGCGGATCATCGCAACATGCTGATCAGCGCGGAACGACGGATCGAAGACCTCGGCAATCGACACGTCGCCAAGGCCAAGCGGGGCAAGCGCCTCGCGGTAAACCCCGACGTCAACAGCCATGGTTGAATCCGTCCGGATGGTCGTGCCCCCCCGGAAATCGATCCCGTAGTTCAGGCCCATCACGGCCACAAGCACAAAGGACAGGGCCATTGCCACGAACGATCCGCCGAAAGTGATCGGGGCATATTTGAAGAAGTCTATGTTCGTTTTCTCGGGTGCAAGCCGCAGGCGCCAGGCCATGGTCGCTCTCCTCAAACCGTGATCGTCTTGGGCCGACGCCAGCCGTACCATGCGCCGATGATCGATCGCGAGACGTAGACGGCGGTGAATTGCGACGTGATGATCCCGATTCCAAGCGTGATTGCAAATCCCCGCACCGGCCCCGAACCGATGGCATACATGATTATCGCCGACAGAAGTGCTGTGACATTGGCATCCACAATGGCCGACGACGCCCGCTCATAGCCCTGTTCAATGGCGCGGCCGGGACTTTTTGCCTGGCGCAGCTCTTCCCGCATGCGTTCAAAGATCAGCACATTGCCGTCCACTGCCATGCCCATCGTCAGAACGATGCCCGCAATGCCCGGCAAGGTCAGCGTTGCCCCAAGCAAGGACAGGGCGGCAAAGATCAGCGCGATGTTGAAGGCAAGGGCGATGTTGGCAAAGACACCGAAAAGCCCGTAGCAGGCGATCATGAACATCGCTACTGCCACCATTCCGACGATGGCCGCAACGCGGCCGGCATCGATGCTGTCCTGGCCCAGTTCCGGCCCAATCGTGCGCTCTTCCAGAAAGATCAGCTCTGCCGGAAGCGCCCCGGCGCGCAGCAGCACGGCCAGATCCGTGCTTTCCTCGACGGTGAAATTGCCGGTGATGATGCCCGATCCGCCCGGAATCGCCGATTGGATCACGGGGGCGGAAATCACCTCGTCATCCAGAACGATGGCAAAGGGCTGCCCGATATTCTCTGCGGTATAATCGCCGAATTTCCGCGCGCCGGACGGGTTGAAGCGGAAGTTTACCGCAGGCCGCCCGTTCTGATCAAACGCCGGCTGGGCATCGACCAGGTCTTCGCCGGAAACCACCGGGGTCTGTTCGATGATATAGAACATGCCGGGCTCGTCGGCGGCGGGAAGCAGCACGTTGCGCGCACCGGGGTCGGCCTGTGCATCCGCCGTGCGGCCGCGCACCGGGTTGAAGGTCAGCCGCGCCGTGGTGCCGATCAGCGCCTTCAGCTCTCCCGCCGATCCGATGCCGGGAACCTGGATCAGGATGCGGTCGGTGCCCTGCCGCTGGATTGTCGGTTCACGGGTGCCCACCTCGTCCACGCGGCGGCGGATGATTTCCAGCGACTGCTGGATGGTGCGGCTGTCGGTTGCCGCACGTTCCGCCTCGGACAGCTGCACGGTAAGGATGTCACCCTGCGCCGCCACTTCGATGTCGGTCTGGCCCGCACCGGTCAGCGTCACCACCGGCTGGGCCAGCGCGCGCACCAGTTCAACCGCTTTGGCCATATTGGCCGGATTGCCGATCCTGACCTTCAGCACACCGGGGTCGGACGGCTCGCGGCGAACGTTTCCAATCGCCTCGCGTTCGGCGCGCAGGGCATCGCGCACGTCGGGCCAAAGGCCATCGATGCGGTCCTTGTAGACATCCGCCACCTGCACTTCCGCCAAAAGATGCGCGCCACCGCGCAGATCAAGGCCCAGGTTCACCAGACCGGACGGCAGCCAGTTGGGCCACTGCGCGATGGCCGCTTCCTGCTCCGGGGTTGCCACCCCGGCCTGTTCAACCGCGCGCCGCGCGTCATTGTGCTGTTCCACCCTGGTGTAGAACAGGTTCGGCAGCGCAAACACCAGACCCGCGGCGCAGATGCCCCAGATCAGCATGGTCTTCCACAGCGGCATGTGCATCGGGCAGGTCCAGGGTCAGGGATCGCGGAAGATCAGGCGGTTGGTTCGGTTTTCGACATGACCTGCAGGACGGTGTGGCGCGGCATGCGCACCTTCACACCTTCGGCAATCTCAACCTCCAGCACCCCGTCATCGTTTACCTTGGCGACCTTGCCGATGATGCCGCCTTGGGTCAAAATCTGGTCACCGCGCCGCAGCGCCTCGACCATGGCCTTGTGTTCCTTTTGTTTTTTCTGCTGCGGACGGATCAGCAGGAAATACATGATCGCAAAGATCAGGATCAGCGGCACAAAGCTGGTAAAGGCACTGGCCGCACCGCCGGGGGCAGCCTGGGCAAAAGCGGGGGTCACGAACATGGATCGTCCTTTCGTAGGTCGGGTCCGGGGGATGCCCCCGGTCTGAATTGCGCCGCACCCTATCGCCGGGGCCGGGGGATGGCAAGGCGACGGGTCCGGGGGTTGAACTCTGGTTGGATATATGAAGGATCGGGGCGTTCCACCAGTGAGGCAGCCGCATGGCAGCATCAGATGCATCCCGCGGAATTCAGGTGCCTTTGCCGCTTACGGCACAGGAAGGCTGGGTGCTGCTGACCGCCCTTGGAATTGCCGTTCTGTCCGGGCTGGTCTGGCTGGTGTTGCAGGATGCCCCGGCCCGCAAGGCGCAGGGCGAAAACTGGGCGCTTTCGGCACTCAATACTTTCGCCCTGATGCTTGTGCCGGTTTGGTTCGTGCTGTTCGCGGGCGTGCTTTACGGGTTCTGGCGGCTGTTTTCGGCCTTTGACGCGACCCTGACAGGGGAAGGCCTGCGTTGGCATGTGCTTGCCTTTGTCGGCCTGATCACCGCCTTGGGTGCGCTGGCGACGGCACCGCTGGCGATGATCCGCGTCTATACCACCGAACGGCAGACGCGGGTGGCCGAACAAGGGCACATGACCGACCGGATATCAAAGGCGGTGGAACAGCTTGGCGCGGAAAAGACGGTGAAGCGGCGCGTCACGGATGGCTACGGAAAAGAAGTTACGGTCGAGGAAACCGTACCGAATATCGAGGTGCGGATCGGCGGCATCTATGCCCTGGAACGTATTGCACAAGATTCCACGGCCAACGACCGGGGCCGCGACCACATCCGCGTCATGGAACTGCTTTGCGCCTATATCCGTGAAAACGCGCCCGCAGCTATGGCAAAGGATCATCCATTCGGTCCTTGGCAGCCATTGCCGCCCGGTGCCAGCGCGGCAGAGCGTGAAGCGCACATGCAGCGTCGCGCGACACGCTTGGAAGACAGTCAAGTTGGGAACTGGGCATGCGGTCTTGCGCGCCCCCGCACCGATATTCAGACGGCCCTGACCGTGATCGGGCGCCGGAGCGCGGAACAAATCGCTCTGGAACGCGCAGCCGTACAACCTGGCGAGGAGGCAGGCTATCGGCTGGACCTGCGCCACAGCTGCCTGCGCAGGGCAGACCTGTCATCCCTGTCCTTGGAAAGGGCCCGGTTTGAACACGCGCGGATGGAGGGGGCGGACCTCAACGGGGCGCGGATGGAGGGGGCGGACCTCAGCGGGGCGCAGATGGAGGGGGCGGACCTCAGCAGGGCGCAGATGGAGGGGGCGTTCCTCTTCGGGGCGCAGATGGAGGGGGCGAACCTCCGCAGGGCGCAGATGGAGGGGGCGAACCTCAGCGCGGCGCAGATGGAGGGGGCGAACCTCAGCGACGCGCAGATGGAGAGGGCGAAGCTCAGCGACGCGCAGATGGAGGGGGCGAAGCTCAGCGGGGCGCAGATGGAGGGGGCGAACCTCTTCGGGGCGCAGATGGAGGGGGCGGACCTCAGCGGGGCGCAGATGGAGGGGGCGGACCTGTGCTTCGCGCAGATTGAGGGGGCGGACCTCAGCGAGGCGCAGATGGAGGGGGCAAAACTCTGGAGGGCGCAGATGGAGGGGGCGAACCTCTGGGGGGCCAACCTTATATTTGCCGACCTGAGCGACTGGTCAATTGCGCGCACGTCGCTCAGATCGGCAGATTTAAGCGAAGCAAAGAACCTGGAGCAGCACGACGTCAATGCGGCATGGGGCGACAGCGGCACGAGTCTGCCAGATGGTATCCAGCGCCCGGATCATTGGGATACCGAGACGCTCGAACACGACTACGTTCCCGACCTCAAATACCTCGCCTGGATCGCCGCCGGGGCACCGCCGGGCAAACCGCTTCCGCCCGCCAGCCCCTGACAGGGGCTTTTCCTGCGGCGGGCAATCGGGCATAGCGGGGCACGGCTTTTTTCCGGGGACCCACGCCCATGCACGACATCCGCGCCATCCGCGACACCCCTGCCGCCTTCGACGCCACCCTTGCGCGCCGGGGACTGTCCGGGCTGTCGGCAGAGATTCTGGCGCTGGATGAGGCGCGGCGGACCGCGATCCGGCAGGCGGAAGAGGCGAAGGCCGCGATCAACAGCCTCTCGAAAGCCGCAGGCGCGGCCAAGGCGCAGGGCGATGAGGCTGCGTTTCAGGCGCTGCGCGGGCGGGTGGCTGACAGCAAGGCAGCGGCGGAAGCCTTTGCAGCACAGGCAGACGCGCTGGACATCCAGCTGCGCGACATGCTGCTGACCATTCCCAACCTGCCGCATCCCGGCGTGCCCGATGGCCGGGATGAGACGGCCAACGTGGAGTTGCGCCGCTGGGGCAGCCCGCGCGACTTCTCTTTTCCGCCAAAGGAACATTTCGACATCGCAGGCGTAAAGCCGGGGATGGATTTCGAGACGGCGGCAAAGCTTTCCGGCAGCCGCTTTGTGGTGCTGAAGGGGGCCGTGATCCGGCTGCACCGGGCGCTGGCGCAGTTCATGCTGGACACGCATATCACCGAACACGGGCTGACCGAGGTCTGGACCCCGGTTCTGGTGAAGGAAGAGGCGATGGTCGGCACCAACCAACTGCCGAAATTCGCCGAAGACAGCTATCAGACTACGAATGGCTGGTGGCTGATCCCCACGTCGGAAGTCACCTTGACCAACATGGTTGCGGGTGATGTGCTGGAGGCGGCGCAACTGCCGATCCGCTTGACCGCCCATACCCAGTGCTTCCGCTCGGAAGCCGGGTCGGCGGGGCGCGACACCGCCGGAATGCTGCGCCAGCACCAGTTTGAGAAGGTCGAGATGGTCAGCATCGCCACGCCGGAAACCAGCATGGCCGAGCATGAGCGGATGACACGCTGCGCCGAGGCGATCCTGGAAAAGCTGGGCCTGCCCTATCGCACCGTGGTGCTGTGTGCCGGTGACATGGGCTTTGGCGCGCAGAAGACCCATGATCTGGAGGTGTGGCTGCCGGGGCAGAACACCTATCGCGAGATCAGTTCCGTGTCGGTCTGCGGCGATTTTCAGGCGCGGCGGATGAATGCCCGCTACCGTGCGCCCGGCGGCAAACCCGGGTTCGTGCATACGCTGAACGGATCGGGCTTGGCCGTGGGGCGCACGCTGATCGCAGTGCTGGAGAATGGACAGCAGGAGGATGGATCGGTTGATCTGCCCCCCGTGCTGGTCCCCTATCTGGGCGGCAAGACCCGGATCGGGGCAGACGGAACACTGCAGTGACCGGCCCCGTGCCGCGCGCCAGACCGGTGCTTGTGCTGCTGATGGCGCTGGCCTTTGGCCTGTCGCCGCTGCTGACGCCGGATTTCCGGGGCTATGACGCCACGCAGTTTCCGGTGCGGCTGGAGTCTCCGGCGATTCTGCCGGCGGGCTATGCCTTTGGCATTTGGGGGCTGATCTATCTGTGGCTGGTGCTGCATGCCGGATTCGGGCTGTGGAAACGTGCCGCCGATCCGGCCTGGGACGGGGTGCGCGCGCCCCTGATCCTGTCTCTGGCCATCGGGGCGGTGTGGCTGGCCGTGGCGGTGCGCGACCCGGTCTGGGCCAGCGTGCTGATTTCGGTGATGGGGGGCGGGGCGCTTGCATCCCTTGCGCGCGCACCCGCCACGCCCGACCGCTGGCTGCTGCTGGCCCCGCTCGCGGTCTATGGCGGCTGGCTGACTGCGGCCACGGGCGTTTCCTGGGGCGTGCTGCTGGCAGGATTCGGCTGGCTGTCGGACACTGCGGCGGCGGTGGTGATGCTGGCGCTGGTGCTGGCACTGGCGGTCACGGTGCAGCTGCGGCTGGGACGCGCGCCGGAATACGGGCTGACCGTTGTCTGGGCGCTTCTTGCCGTCTGTGTGCGCAACGGGGCGGAGAACCTTGTGGTCACCGCGCTGGCGGCGGCGGGATGCGTGGTAATGCTGGCGGCAGCCTGGCGGGTGCGGCAGGGCAGATCGCCTTAACTGCCCTGCAAAAAGCATTGATTCACTTGTCTTCCTGACGGATTTGACCCGTGTCAAATCCGTCCGCGCCTGCCTGACCCCGGCAGGCGCGCTCGCGCCCGCCCAGGCAGGCGCGGCCGGATTACAAGCCCCGGAGCAAGTGTCGAACCCCTTGCCTGCGGGCTTGCGCCCTTCGGCAATCGGACCCTGCGAACCTCCACTGGAGGTTCGCTTTTCGGGTCCTCTGGCGCAGCATTCCCATCCCCGCGACCCTTGGGTAGCAGGGGACGCAACGCTCACTCGCCCGCATTCTTCTCCATATGCTTGCGCAGCCGGGACGGGGTGTGGAACTTGCGGTCCTTGAACGGGTTCTTGTCGCCCTGCCCGCGCAGGGTGATGCGGATCGGCGTGCCGGGCATGTCGAAATGGTCGCGCAGCCCGTTGACCAGATAGCGCCGATAGCTGTCGGGCAGAAGATCGGGGTGCGAACACATCACGACGAACCCCGGCGGGCGGGTCTTCACTTGTGTCATGTAGCGCAGCTTGATCCGCCGCCCGCCGGGGGCAGGCGGCGGATGCGCCTCGGTCATCGCCCCCAGCCAGGTGTTCAGCCGCGCCGTGGGGATGCGCCTGTTCCAGATGTCATGCGCCGTCAGGATCGCCGCATGCAGCCGGTCCAGACCGCGCCCGGTCCTGGCCGAAACAGTCACCAGCGGCGCCCCGCGCAGCTGTGGCAGCAGGCGTTCGAACATCTCGCGCAGTTCTGCCAGCTTTTCCTGCTTTTCGCCCTCAAGGTCCCATTTGTTCACGGCAATCACCACCGCGCGGCCTTCGGTTTCGGCATAGTCCGCAATCCGCAGGTCCTGCTGTTCAAAGGGCGTCCCGACATCCAGCAGAACGACCACCACTTCGGCAAAGCGCACCGCCCGCAAACCGTCGGCCACCGAAAGTTTTTCCACCTTGTCGCTGATCCGCGCCTTCTTGCGCATTCCGGCGGTGTCGAAAATGCGGATCGGGGTTCCCATCCAGTCGGCCCGGACCGAGATTGCATCGCGGGTGATGCCGGCCTCGGGGCCGGTCAGCAACCGCTCTTCGCCCAGTATCCGGTTGATCAGCGTCGACTTGCCCGCATTCGGGCGGCCGATGACGGCAATCTGCAGCGGTCGCTTGTCGGTCGGCTTGTGGGCATCCGGATCGGCATCAAGCTCGGCCTCGTCCTCGGACAGGTCCAGATCGACCTGCGGCGTATCCAGGGCGGCGCGTTCGGCAAACTCATCGCCGATCGGGCGCAGGATATGGTACAGATCATCAATCCCTTCGCCATGTTCCGCCGACAGGCGCACCGGGTCGCCCAGACCCAGCGCAAAGGCCTCCAGCGCGCCCGGATCGCCCGCCTTGCCTTCGGACTTGTTCACCCCGACGATGACGCGGGCGTTCTTCTTGCGCAGGATCGCGGCAAAGACCTGATCGGTGGCGGTGACGCCGACACGCCCGTCGATCAGGAACAGGCAGACGTCCGCCATGTCCACCGCACGTTCGGTCAGCCGCCGCATCCGGCCCTGCAGGCTGTCATCGGTCACATCTTCCAGCCCGGCCGTGTCGATCACGGTAAAGCGCAGGTCAGCGATGCGGGCGTCGCCCTCGCGCAGATCGCGGGTCACGCCGGGCTGGTCATCGACCAGCGCCACCTTGCGCCCGACAAGCCGGTTGAACAGGGTGGACTTGCCGACGTTGGGGCGTCCGACAATCGCAAGGGTAAAGCTCATCGCGCCCTCCGCGGGCTGGTTCGACAGTCAGACCCACGGCCCTACACGCAACGCCGCTTACCGGAAAGCGTGAAGTTGCCCTTCCGCCCCGACGACGTAAATTGCACCGCCCGCCGCAACGGGGGCGGCTGCGGCCCCGCCCGGAATCTCAAGCGATCCCACAGGACTTCCATCGGTCGGGCTGAAAAAGCGCAGCAGCCCGTCGGAAGAAGCGATGACAAGCCGACCCCCCGCCAGAATCGGCCCGTAATGGGCGAAAATCGCCTTGCGCCTGTTGGGCCTGTCGTTGACGAAATAGGGCAGTTCCACCTGCCAGATCACCTCGCCAGTGGCGGCATCAAGGCGCACAAGGCGCGCCTCGTCATTCACCAGAAAGATCGACCCGCCGCCAACGGCCGCCGTGGTGGTGGCCCCTTCGACAGCGGCCCAGATCTGTTCCCCCGACCGGGTATCCAGCGCAACAAGGCGTCCGCTGGCATTGCCGACAAAGGTCACAGCACCGGCCACGACCGGATCGGCGCTGATTTCGGAAACCATGCCATAGGCGCGGCCCAGACGCCGGCCGGCCACCGAGGCCCGCCACACTTCGACGCCGCTCTTGCGCAGCGCGCCAACCAGTTGGCCGCTTGGGAAGGGCAAAAGAACAAGACCGTCGGCGATGGCCGGACCGGCCCCGCCCAGCCGGCCGGGCGTCGAGGGTGCCGCCGGAATCTCCCAGCGCAGGCGCCCGTCCGAGGTGGTCACCGCCCAGGCCGAATTGTCATCGCCGACGACATAGACAATGCCCTCGGCAACGGTCGGCGCGCTGGTGATCGGCGCAAGAAAGCGCTGCCGCCAGACAGTCGCCCCCGTGGCCGGATCCAGCGCCACCAACTCGCCGAAAACGGTGGTGACAAAGACCTTGCCATCGCCAAAAGCCATACCGCCGCCCGACAGTTCGGACCCGTCGCCGTTCCCGGGCACCAGACTGACCTGCCAAAGGGTGGCACCCGCCGTCGAGGTCGCCGTGACGGTGGCGCGGGCATCCAGCGTGAAAACCCGCCCCCCCGCGACGACGGGCGTCGTGGCAATCCGGTTTCGGCGCGAGTTGCCTTCGCCGATATCGGCGGTCCAGACCCGAACCGGCTGTGCGGACAGGGCCACATGCGGGGCCAGGTGGCGCGCATTGCTGCCCCGGTGGGTCCAATCGGCATTCACCACCGGGGATGGCAGGTTGATCGGAACGCTGCGGTTGCCGGTGACGGCCTCGGTCGGGGCCGGTTCGCCTTCTGTCGGGATGCTGGCATCCAGCGGCGTGCGGACATCAAAGCGTTCACCCGGAAGGATCACTTCCCTTTCGGCGCAGCCTGCCAGCAGGGCAGCCAGGGCAAGTCCCGCAACCAGAGCCTTCCGCATCATCCTCTCCCCGGCGCCGCGACGGAACGGGCGCGCCCCGTCAGTTGGTTGCAGGTTTTCCACCCAGCGCGACAATCATCTGCCCGGCCCGGCGGCGCAGACCGGATGTTGCCTGCTGATCCTGGCGCAGGGCCTCCAGTGCAGTGATCGCGGCATCGGTTTCGCCGGTTTCGACCAGAAGCAGCGCCAGTTGCTCCAGCGCCAGCGTGCGGTAGGGCCGCCCCGCTTGCGCGATGGGTTCCAGCAGCGCGCGGCGTTCGGCGGCGGGCAGGTCCGCCCCGGCGACGATCACGCGGCGCAGGACCGCCAGGTCACGGTAACTGGCGGGAAGCGTTGCATCATCGGCAACCAGGGTCAGGGCTGCAAGTGCCGCAGCCCTGTCGGTTTCGGGGTCACTCGATTGCAGCAGGCCCAGCAGGGCCCGCCGCTGGCCCGATGCCTCAACAGCGGCCAAGGCCGCGCTGCGGGCGGCGGGATCATCCCGGTCCAGCGCATCCAGCACGGCATCGCCGAAGGCTTCGGAGCCGGCCTGTTTCGCGGCAAGCTGGTATTCACGGTAGGCCGCCCCGCCCACCAGCAGAAACACAGCCAGGACCCCGATCCAGCCATAGCGGCGGAAATAGCCGAAAAGCTTGTCGCGCCGAACCTCTTCGGTCACTTCGTCGATGAAACTTTCCGGGTTGCTCACGCAGGCCTCCGTGGTTTTGCAGTGTCATACTTGCGCGCCGCCCGTCGCGCAACCCCGGCAGCCCAAGGCGGGCCCGGCTCGGGCGGTCTGGCTCAGGCGGCGCGCGCGGCCTCTTCTTCCGATGACTGGCGTGCCCACATCGCGGCATAACGCCCCCCCCGGGCCAGAAGTGCCTCGTGCTGTCCCTCTTCCACGATATGGCCGTCTTCCAGCACGATGATGCGGTCGGCATCAACGACCGTGGACAGACGGTGCGCGATGGTAATCACGCTGCGCCCCTGCCCCATGGCCTTCAGGCTGTCCTGGATATCGCGCTCGGTCTGGGTGTCCAGCGCGCTGGTCGCCTCGTCCAGCAGCAGGATCGGCGGGTTCTTCAGCAGGGTGCGGGCGATGCCGACGCGCTGTTTTTCACCCCCCGACAGCTTCAGCCCGCGTTCGCCGACGGTGGTCCGGTAACCGTCCGGCAGTGACAGGATGAAGTCATGAATCTTTGCGGCGCGTGCTGCCGCCTCAACCGCGTCGTGCCCGGCATCGGGGTTGCCATAGGCGATGTTGTAATAGACCGTGTCGTTGAACAGCACCGTATCCTGCGGCACCACCCCGATCTGCGCGTGCAGGCTGTCTTGCGTCACGTCGCGCAGGTCCTGGCCGTCAATCCGGATCGCCCCGGCGGAAACATCGTAAAAGCGGAACAGAAGCCGCCCGATGGTGGACTTGCCCGAGCCCGAGGGGCCGACAAGCGCCACCGTCTCGCCGGGTCCGACGCGCAGCGAGACGCCCTTCAGGATCTGGCGGCTGTCCTCGTAGCCGAACTCGACCCCGTCGAACACAATCTCGCCCGCCGCCATCCGCAGGGCCGTGGCCCCCGGCTTGTCGGTCACCTCGGCGGGCTGCGACAGCAGGCCGAACATATCCCCCATATCGACCAGAGCCTGCCGGATTTCGCGGTAGACCGTGCCCAGAAAGCCAAGCGGCAGGGTGATCTGGATCATG
Organism: Rhodobacter sp.; assembly: GCA_020250175.1. GTDB lineage: Bacteria > Pseudomonadota > Alphaproteobacteria > Rhodobacterales > Rhodobacteraceae > Aliitabrizicola. Next base: position 130,730 of record JADCEN010000033.1, on the reverse strand, counting down.
TAGGCGTTGACCATGACGAAATCGCCCACTGTCAGCACGCCCTTCTGCACGCCCATCGCGGCCATGACCATCACCAGAATCAGACCGGTGTTGATGATGAAGGCCTGCCCGCCATTGAGGAAACTCAGAGACAAGCCGGTCTTGACCGCAGCCGCCTCATAGCGCTGCATGGCCCCGTCATAGCGCTGCGCCTCGCGCGCCTCGGCCCCGAAATACTTCACCGTCTCGAAGTTCAGCAGGCTGTCGATGGCCTTTTGGTTGGCATCGGTGTCCTGATCATTCATCTCGCGGCGGATCTTCACGCGCCATTCGGTGACGCGAAAGGTGAAAGCGATGTAAACCATGACGGTCACCAGAACGACCGCCATGTATTGCCAGCCGAACAGCGTCCAGAAGATGCCCGCCACCAGCAAAAGTTCCAGGATCAGCGGCCCGATGGAAAACAGCATGAAGCGCAACAGAAAATCGACACCCTTCACCCCGCGTTCAATCACGCGGCTCAGCCCGCCGGTCTTGCGGGTGATGTGATAGCGCATCGACAGACGGTGGATATGGGTAAAGGTTTCCAGCGCCAGCGCCCGCAGCGCCCTTTGCCCGACGCGCACGAAAATCGCATCGCGCAGTTCGTTGAAGGCAACCGCCCCAAGCCGGGCCACGCCGTAAGCCACCGTCAGCCCGATCGCGCCATAGACCAGCAGCCAGGCATCGTCGCGCTGTTCCTTGGCAAGCGCGTCAACCGCGACCTTGTACAGAAAAGGCGTGGTGACCGAGATCAGCTTGCCCGCCACCAGCGCCACCAGCGCCAGCACGACGCGCCGCTTGACCCAGGCCTGCCCGTCGGGCCACAGATAGGGCAGCACGCGGCGGATCGTCTGCAAGCCGCTTGTGGGCCGGTCTGCCGCATCTGCGCCGGTCGCGGCGGAAGTTGCGTTGCTCATTGGAAACCCTTTCCCGGCACCATCCCCCGCAGCGGTGCCGCAGATCCGGGCACGATCCTGGGGTATCCATTGATTGTTCAACGATTTTCAGTATTTGAAGCATGGCGCGAAGTAAAGTCCTGGCGTCCGTGTCAGCCCTTGCCAAGGACAGGCGGCTGTCGTTTGTCTGCCTGCTGATGCGCCGGGGCGAAACCGGGCTTTCTGCGGGCGAAATCGGCCGACAGCTTGGGATGACCCCGCCGCGGCTGTCGTTCCAACTGGCTGCCCCGGAATATGCCGGGCTGATCCGGTGACGCCGCGCGTCCCGCCATGTGGTCTGTTCGACCGACCTTCGCGGGCCGGGCCAGACCATCGGCTGCCCGCTGCGCGACCGCTGCATGGATCACCCCGAAATCCGGGCCTGCTGCCAAACCCATGCCCTTGGCGAAATCGTCCCTACGGTGCCGGTGTGCGAACCGGAACGTTGAAGACCTGCCCAGGATAAATCAGGTCAGGATCGCCGATCATCTGCCTGTTTGCCTCGTAGACCTGCACATACAGCAGACCGCTGCCGTAGTTCTGCCTGGCAATCCCCCACAGCGTGAAACCGGGCTGGACGGTGATCTTGGCGGCCATCGGCGCATCGGCCCCGTCCGGTGTGGCGGCGGCCAGCACCTCGGGCGATTCGCGCTGAAAGGGCGTTTCATAGCGCGACAGCACCTTGCCCTGTGCGTCAAGCTGATCGGCGCGCAACCGGTATTTGCCGGCCGCCACGGCGGGAAGTGTTGCGCGCCAGGTTCCGTCCGGCGCATTCACGGTCTCCATCAGCGGCTGGTTGTCAAGGTAAAGGCGCACAAACCCCTCGGGCTGCCCGCGACCGGACAGCTGCACATCCCCCCCGGCCGAATAAGAGATGGTGTCGATCGTGACATTGCGCGGGTCAATATCCTCGCCGCCGCCGGCTTGCAGCACCCTGACCCCGCCTTCATCAAGCAAGAGCGCCGCCTGGGCGGCAGGTTCGGGTGCGGCAGCGGAAGCCTCTTCGGTGGCAGGTGCCGGGGCGGCGGGTGCCGGGGCGGGGGGGGCTGCGGCGGCAGGCGCAGGGGTGGCGGGTGCCGGGGCGGCAGTCACCGGATCTGCGGCTGCAACTGTCTCGGCAGCGGAATCCGCCGGGGGGGTGGTGGCATTTTCTGCCGTCCCGATTTCGGCGGCGGGGGCCGCGGCATCGGCGGTCGGGTCAGCGGCATCGGCCAGGGCGGCGGGCGGTGCCTGCGCTGTGGGGGCAAGGATCACGGACTCGGATGAGGTCAGCGTCCGCCCGTCCGCCAGCACCGATTGCAGCGTGACGATGCGCGGCACCGCACCGGGCGGCAGGGTGAACAGGGACACAAACTTGCCCTGCGCATCCGCCGTGGTGCTGGCCGCCTGCGCCCCATCCACCAGAACCAGAACCGCCGAGCGCGGCTCTGCCCGACCCGCGATCACGGCATCGCCCCGGGGCGAAACGCGAACAACATCAAAGCCGGGCAAGACAGGTTCCGCAGCGGCGGGGCCGGGGTCCGGCACGTCAGCGGCGCTTTCGGCGACGGGATTTTCAGCCGCCTCGGGTTCCGGGGCCGGGGCTGCGGCGGCAGCGGGTTCTGGGGTTGCAGTCGCGGCGGGAGCCGGGGTTGCCGCCGTCTGGGTCTCTGCCACAGCAGGGGCCGGGGCTGCGGTGGCAGCGGGTTCTGGGGTTGCAGTCGCGGCAGGGGCCGGGGCGGCCGCCGTCTGGGTCTCCGCCACGGCAGGGGCCGGGGCTGCGGTGGCAGCGGGCGCAGGGGTTGCGGTCGCGGCAGGGGCCGGGGCTTCCGCCGTCTGGGTCTCCGTCACGTCAGGGGCCGGGGCTCCGGTGGCAGCGGGTTCTGGGGTTGCAGTCACAGCAGGAGCCGGGGCTGCCGCCGTCTGGGTCTCTGCCACAGCAGGGGCCGGGGTTGCGGTGGCAGCGGGTTCTGGATTTGCAGTCGCGGAAGGCGCAGGGGTTGCCGCCGTCTGGGGGGCCGTCACGGCAGGCGCAGGGGCAGGCGCAGGTCCGGCCAGCCCCATCCAAAGGGCGGCTGCGACCGCTGCGGCCACCACGGCCCCACCCCCGATCCAAAGGGCGCGCGCGCTGCTGCCCCCGTCTTTCCGCGCTGTCATGCGGGCTCCCCTGCCGCTGTCATCGCCGGGCCTGTGTCGGCCCGTGCTTGTCCTTGTCACAGAAACCCCGATATCTGGGGGCAACGCAACTGATTTCAGGAAATCGCACCGCCATGACCCAGCTTCGATCTGTCTGTGTGTTCTGCGGTTCACGCCCCGGCATGCGCCCCGAATATGCGGATGAGGCGCGCGCCCTGGGGGCGCTGATCGCGGCAGAGGGCTGGCGGCTGGTCTATGGCGCGGGCGACGTCGGCCTGATGGGCGAAGTGGCGCGGTCCGCCCAAGGGGCCGGGGCGCGCACGCTGGGCGTGATCCCCACGCATCTGCTGGCGCGCGAACAGGGGCGGCGCGACCTGACAACGCTGGTCATCACCGAGGATATGCACGAGCGCAAGAAGGTGATGTTCATGAACTCGGACGCCATCGTTGTCCTGCCGGGCGGCGCGGGCACGCTGGACGAATTCTTCGAGGTGCTGACCTGGCGGCAGATCGGGCTGCACCGCAAGCCGATTTACCTTTTGAACACAAGGGGGTACTGGGAACCGCTGGTCCAATTGATGGACCACGTGATCGGCGAAGGGTTTGCAGAAATCTCAATTCGGAGTTACTCAAGTCTGGTTGACAGTATCGAAACCCTGTCGCCTTTGCTTCGGGACGCCCTGAAATGATCTTTCAGCATGACTCCAACGCCTCCCTCACCCGAAAGCTGCGTTCGGTCGGCTACAGGTGCTTTGTGAAATACCTTTCTCTCTTCGAGGGACGCCTGCCGAGTTATGAGGCGGCGACCTATCTGGAGGAGAAGGAGCGTTTCACGGCTCCCGCCTCCAGAACGCGCGTCTCAAATGCGCGCTCAATTCTCGATTCTGGTCAGCGCGACGCCGCGCTGCGTATTATTTCCGAAGCATCAAAGGTGCCGGAGGCGGTGCGCGAGGCTGCGCGCACCGCGCTGAGGAATAGCCCCTAAAGCCGTGCCGCGACCGCGTCCCAGTTGACCAGCTTTTCCAGGAAGTTGGTCAGATACGCGGGGCGCCTGTTGCGAAAGTCGATGTAATAGCTGTGCTCCCACACGTCGCAGCCCAGAAGGGCGGTCTGGCCGAAGCACAGCGGGTTGACGCCGTTTTCGGTCTTGGTGACCTTCAGCGACCCGTCCTTGTCCCTGACCAGCCAGGCCCAGCCCGAGCCGAACTGACCGGCCCCGGCGGCGGCGAAATCATCCTTGAACTTCTGCACCGAACCGAAAGCCTCGGTCAGGGCCTTTTCCAGGGCACCGGGCATCTTATTGCCCTCGCCCGGCCCCATGATCTCCCAGAACAGGGCGTGATTCCAGTGCTGGGACGCATTGTTGAAAATGCCGTTCTGCGCCACCGCCCCGGCCTGATATGTGCCGGTCACGATATCTTCCACCGACTTCTTTTCCCACTCGGTGCCGGCAATCAGCTTGTTGCCGTTGTCGACATAGGCCTTGTGGTGCAGGTCGTGGTGGTATTCCAGCGTTTCCTTCGACATGCCAAGGGCGGCAAGCGCGTCGTGGGCATAGGGAAGATCGGGAAGCGTGAAGGCCATGGAACTCTCCTCTCGGTTCGGTGAAGCTCTTGGGGCTGTATAAGTGGCCCTGCAACGGCAAGGTCAAGGGCCACCCTGTGGTTCGCGAAGAAAAGGCAGGGCAGAAGACATGGGGTAATCGCGGGCCTTCGGTCCCCTGAACCTCAGCAAGGCTGGGAGGGTGGCTGTTCCCCGATATGATGAAGGTACGGGCTCTCGACTGGACGCCGGGCCCAAACATCTGATGGAGAACAGCCATGAAGGACTACATCGGCCTGGACGTTTCGATGAAAGAGACCGCCGTGTCGATCCGGCGCGACGGAGAACGAGTCTGGCGCGGAAAATGTGCCTCCGACCCTTCGGTGATTGCGCAGCTGGTGCGTAAACGGGCACCGACAGTTGAACGGATCGTGTTCGAGACCGGCCCCCTGTCGGTCTGGTTCTATCACGCCCTCCGTGCCGAGGGCTTGCCCGTGATCTGCATCGATGCCCGTCATGCCAAGTCGGCCCTCGACATGGCGCCGAACAAGACTGACGCGAATGATGCCGACGGTCTGGCGCATCTTGCCGAGATCGGCTTCTTCCGGGAAGTGAGGGTAAAGGGCTTTGACAGCATGCTGGCGCGGACCCTGATCGCGGCGAGGAACCGACTGGTCAGGATCACGGTCGATCTTTCCAATCATATCAGAGGGTTCATGAAAACATTCGGCCTGCTCATCCCGTCCGGCAAGGGAAGCACATTCGAAGGACATGTGCGCCGCCTTCTTTCCGATCAGACGAAGTTGTCAGAAATCCTGCTGCCGATGCTCGACGCCTGGTGCGCAACCCGTCTGCTGGCCGCCCGACTTGCACGCCAGATTGCTGCGGAAGCTCGTCAGAACGATGGCTGCCGGATCCTGATGTCGATCCCGGGTGTGGGTGCGATCACCGCAACCTCGTTTGTCACCGCGATTGAAAGCGCAGATAACTTCCGAAAATCTCGATCAGTGGGTGCCTGGGTCGGCCTGACGACCCGGCGATACCAGTCTGGCGAGATCGACTACAAAGGCCACATATCCCGACGTGGTGATCATCACCTCCGAGGACTGCTCTACGAGGCAGCATCCGTCATTCTGACCCGCAGTTCAGCTGAGAGTGACCTGCGGACTTGGGGTCTGAAGCTGAGGGAGCGCATCGGCTTCAAGCGCGCGGCCGTTGCACTCGCAAGAAAGCTGGCAGTAACGATGCATGCGATGCTCCGCGACGGCACGCTGTTTGAACGAGGCACGAGGCCAACTGCTTGAGATTACTCGGATAGCGCTCGCGTATTGAGCGCGCCGAAGCGTCCCTGCCGGGACGTAGGTCGGGCCTTTCGTGCAGGGGGATGCACCGCTGATACCTCAGCTGAGTGCGGATCAGACATAGGAAGGCCCTCCCGCGAACACCAATCATGCGGCGACCAACGTGTCGACCGCGAAGACGACCCTGCTCCGGCAAACGTATCTCGGCACGCCTCGACGAACACTTGCGCTGATCGCCAATGGCTTTCTGCCCCATACCGAAAGAAAGGGCTTGCAAGATGTGATGCGATTAGACGACCCCCCTGCCCTGCCGGGCAGGCGGGAACCGGCTGCGTCAGGCCGGAAAGATCTCACTTCCGGGCTGCGCGGAATGGGTCAGCAGGCCCATGACATAGCCCGCCACCGACCTGAAGCAGACAAGCGTGTACCCGTCGCCCTCGCGCCACAGGGCGCAGGCGACCTGGGCGGCGCGGGTCCGGCGCAACTCGCCCGGTTCCAGCCGCGCCTGATCGACCGGCGACAGCTTCATCAGCACGTCACCGGCCCTGGCCCCTTCGATGCGGAACACCGCCCGCGCGTCCGAAACGTCGGCGGCCAGATGATGCTGGCCTTGCAGCGCCTCTGACAGCCGGGCCAGCGTCTGCGCGACCTGCGGATAGGGCAGCACGATCAGCCATTCATCGGGCGACATCCAACCGATGGACCGGTCCCCTGCCGTCACAATGCGCCGCACCGCCGGCAGATCAAGGCCGGTGGCCGCCCTGACGGCGGCGGGCAGCGCCGGAAGATCGGCCCTGGCGCGCAGGGTGATCATCCCCAGCGGGCCGATTTCGCGGATGCGAGCGAAGCCGTCAAAGGCGGCATGGCCCAGGGCGCTGACCGGATCAGACATTCTGCTTCTCTCCGTCCCTGTCGTAAAACACCGGATCAACGATGCGCGCCATCACCGACCCGCCCCCGACCTTTGGAAATTCCAGCACCTCACCCCTCCGCTCCGGCCCGCGGCGCACCAGCCCCATGGCAATGCCGCGCCCCAGCGTCGGCGAGAAATAGGTCGAGGTAACGCGCCCCTGCACATTGCGCTGCCCGTTCGGGTTCGTCCCCTCTGCTACCGCATAGGCACCGTCCGGGATGACCGAGCCGTCCAGCGTTTCAAGGCCCACCAGCCGCCAGCGGTCGCCCGAGGCCAGAAAGGCGCGTTTCTGCCCGCGCTTGCCCAGATAATCGGGCTTCGTCTTCGATATGGCCCAGCCCAGGCCAAGGTCCTGCGGAATGACGGTGCCGTCGGTTTCATCGCCGATCATGATGAAACCCTTCTCGGCGCGCAGCACATGCAGCGCCTCGGTGCCGTAGGGCATCAGGCCCAGCCCCTCGCCCGCCACGACGCAGGCGTTCCAGAAGGCAAGACCGTGGCTGGCCGGCACGGCGATTTCATAGCTCAACTCGCCCGAGAAGCTGATGCGGAAGGCGCGCACCGCAAACCCGCCCAGCGTGCCATCGGCCCAGGTCATGAAAGGCAGCGCCTCTTTCGACACCTCCATGCCGCCCAGCTTTTCCAGCAGCTTGCGCGCGTTGGGGCCGACGACCGCCACTTGCGCATATTGTTCGGTGACATTGGCGGTGAACACCTGCCAGTCCCACCATTCGCATTGCAGCCAGTCTTCCATATGGCCATGAATGCGGTCCGCGCCACCGGACGTGGTGTGGCACAGCCAGGTCTCCTCATCGAGGCGCGCCACGACGCCGTCATCCATCAGAAAGCCGGACTCGCCGCACATCAGCCCGTAGCGGCATTTGCCCACCGGCAGGGCGGACATCACCCCGGTATAGAGCATGTCCAGGAACCGGCCCGCATCGGGGCCCTTGACGATGATCTTGCCCAGGGTCGAGGCATCCAGCAGGCCCACGGCCTTGCGGACATTCAGGACCTCGCGGTGAACGGCCTGTTCATGCGTCTCGCCCGGTCGCACAAAGCAATAGGGCCGCCGCCACAGGCCCACCGGCTCAAGGTAAGCCCCGGCGGATTCGTGCCAGCCGTGGATCGGGGTGCGGCGCAGCGGCTGGAAGATCTCGCCCCGCGCCTCGCCCGCCAGCGCCCCCAGGGTGACGGGGGTGTAGGGCGGGCGGAAGGTGGTGGTGCCCACTTGGGGAATATCTTCATTCAACGCCTGAGAAAGAACGGCCAGGCCATTGATATTGCTCAGCTTACCCTGATCAGTTGCCATGCCCAGCGTGGTATAGCGCTTGGTGTGCTCCACACTCTCATACCCCTCGCGCGCCGCAAGCTGCACGTCCGAGACTTTGACGTCGTTCTGATAGTCGAGCCACATCTTGGCGCGCAGATCGGGGCCAGCGCCCTGCGGCATCACCCAGACCGGTTCCACCGCATGGCCGACGGGGTCGGCAACCATGGGGGCTGCGGATTTCTTCGCCTTGGCCCCTGCGGCCTTGACGGCGGCCAGACCGGCTGCATGGGCATCGGCCAGCACCGCCGCGTCATCCAGCGCGCCATTGGCGGCACCGGCGGCGATGACCATGGTGCTGCCGTCATGGGTCAGCGGCGGGCGGTCGGGATCGGGGCGGAAACAGGCCTGGGCCGCATCCCAGATCAGTTTGCCGCCGCAATGGCTCCACAGATGCACCACGGGCGACCAGCCGCCTGACATGGCGATGGCGTCGCAGGCGATATCTTCCAGCACCGAGCCTTCGCCCGCCTGCAGGCACAGCGACAGGCCCGTTACCCGCTTGCCGCCCTTGACCCTTGCAATGGCCCGGCCCGCCTCGATGCGGATGCCCAGCGCGCGGGCGCGGTCGGCCAGCGCGCCCGATATGGTGTTGCGGGCATCGATGATGGCCGGAACCCGCAACCCGGCTTCGGTCAGCGCGAAGGCGGTGCGGTAGGCATCGTCATTATTGGTGACCACCACGGTGCGGTCCCCTGGCGACACCGCCTGATTGACGACATAATCGCGCACCGCCGAGGCCAGCATGACGCCGGGAATGTCATTGCCGGCAAAGGACAGCGGCCGTTCGATGGCCCCGGTCGCGGTGATGATGCGGCCCGCGCGAATGCGCCACAGGCGGTGCTTCGGGCGCCCGTCGCCGGGGGTATGGTCGGCCACCCTTTCGTCGGCCAGCACATAGCCGTGGTCATACACCCCGACCCCGGTGCAGCGCCGCCGCAGGGTGACCGTATTCATCGCGGCAAGGGTGGCCACCGTGGCATCGACCCAGTCCTGCGCCGGCTTGCCGTCAATCTGCAGCCCGTCCACGGGCGCGCGCCCGCCCCAATGGGCGGTCTGTTCCAGCAGCATCACGCGCAGGCCCGCGCGGGCGGCGACAAGCGCCGCTTCCAGCCCGGCGATGCCGCCGCCAATCACCAGCACATCGCAAAAGGCATAGGCCTGCTCATAGCGGTCCGCATCGCGGCCCTTCGGCGCTTTGCCAAGGCCGGCGGACTGGCGGATGACCGGCTCGAACAGGTGTTTCCAGAAGGGGCGCGGGTGGATGAAGGTCTTGTAATAGAACCCGGCCGGCAGCAGGCGCGCGAGATAATTGTTCACCACGCCCAAGTCATATTCAAGGCTGGGCCAGTGGTTCTGGCTGGTACAGACCAGCCCGTCGAACAGTTCGGTTGTGGTGGCGCGCTGATTGGGTTCCAGCCGCCCGCCCTGCCCCAGATTGACCAGCGCATTCGGCTCTTCCGGGCCCGCGCCGACAATTCCACGAGGACGGTGATACTTGAAGCTGCGCCCCACCAGCATCCGGTCATTGGCCAAAAGTGCCGAGGCCAGCGTATCGCCCTGATACCCGCGCAGGCGGCGGCCGTTGAAGGTGAAGTCCAGCGCCGCCGACCGGTCGATCAGGCGGCCGCCACGGGCCAGACGGGTGCTCATGCTCGTATTCCTGCGGCTTGGTGGACGGCCCCCCGCCAGGCGGCGCGGGATGGTGGGGTCGAATGCGCGCGATCTGCAGCGATTGGGCCTGCGGGCCGCTGGCCCCCCCACCCCATCCCTCCCCCACAAGGGGGGAGGGGCGCGCGGGTGGGCAGCGTCCTCTGTGTTCGGAAACCGGGGGCACCTCGGGGCGCGACCGGCCCCTCCCCCCTTGTGGGGGAGGATGGGAGGGGGGGCTTGCAGCGGGTCATTCGGGCGACCAGCCGGGACGGCGGGCCTTGATTTTTGCCACGATCTCGGGCGGCGGTGCCCCGACCTGCGCCGGATAGGTGCCGAACACCTCCAGCGTGGCGGTACAGCGGGCGGCAAGGAACCACTTGCCGCAGCCATAGGCATGCCGCCAGCGCTCGAAATGCACGCCCTTGGGGTTCTTGCGCGCGAACATGTAAGACTCAAACTCATCATCCGAAGATTTGGGGCCGAAGCGCTTCAAATGCGCCTCGCCGCCGGGGGCCAGTTCGGTTTCCTCGGCGGCGATGCCGCAATAGGGGCATTCAAGAAGAAGCATTTAGACGACTCTCTATTTCGTTTTTCATGAACTCCAGCACGCCCCGGAATACATCAGAAGCGTATCGCACTAAGTATGCCTCAAGCCAAATCTGGTTCAGTTGACTATCCTCACTACCAAACGGTCGCGTCGAAATACCAAAGAACTTTACCTTCCAATTCTCGAAGTTGTTCTTATCTTTTGGAGATTCCAAAATCGATGCGCTATGCGCAACCACATTTCTTATTTTCCTAAGGGCGTCAGCTTTGTCCCAATCCTCTGAATGGATTGTCTTTTTCAGATCACACCGCTCAAGTAAATCTCTCGTGAAATCAAACCCTGATTTTGGCCCTTTTTTAGGAGGTATCTCGCGCATGACATAACTAAACCCACGTGAAGAAAGAGAAACTATTCCCTTCTCGAAAATACTGTAACTCATGACTAAGTGAGCGCGCAGGTAAGTCTGGTTCAGCATTTCCACCTGAAGTCGCTCGCTTCGTTCAAGGTCATCAAGCTGATCTTCGGAAAAGTTGAAATTCTCTTCCGATGAAAATTTAGCCCATTCCTGACGCGACCTGTAGGCTTTCTGCCAAGCCGCATCCATGAAGAGCACTTCAACTTGAGATAGTCTTCCCAATTCTTGGATTGCGTCTAGCGGATCGAACCAAATCTCATCGTCCATCAATGTGCCACCCCCGCCGCCACAGACTCATCAATAAACCGCCCTTCCCTGAACCTCTCCATCCCGAAATCCGCCGCCAGCGGCCCCGGCTCGCCCTTTGCCATCAGCTCTGCCATCGCCCAGCCAGAGCCGGGGATTGCCTTGAACCCGCCGGTGCCCCAGCCGCAGTTGATGAAACAGTTGCCCAGCGGCGTTTTCGAAATGATGGGCGACCGGTCGCCGGTCATATCCACGATGCCGCCCCACTGGCGCAGCATTTTCAGGCGGGAGATCATCGGAAAGGTTTCGATCAGGGCGCGCAGGGTTTCCTCGATATGGTGAAAGCTGCCGCGCTGGGTGAAGTTGTTGAAGCCGTCGGTGCCGCCGCCGATCACCATCTCGCCCTTGTCGGATTGGCTCATGTAGCCATGCACAGTATTGGCCATCACCACCACATCCATGCAGGGCTTGATCGGTTCCGATACCAGCGCCTGCAGCGCCACAGCTTCCACCGGCAGGCGGAAGCCGGCCATCCCGGCCACCTGCCCCGAATGGCCGGCCACGACGATGCCGAGCTTCTTCGTGCCGATAAAGCCCTTGGTGGTCTCGACCCCCGTCACCCGTCCTGCGTCGGACCGCACGCCGGTCACTTCGCATTGCTGGATGATGTCCATGCCCATCGCCGAGCAGGCCCGCGCATAGCCCCAGGCCACGGCATCATGCCGCGCCGTGCCGCCGCGCGCCTGATACAGCGCGCCCAGCACCGGGTACCTCGGCCCGTCGATATTGATGATCGGCACCAGGTCTTTCACCCGGTCCGGCCCGATCCATTCGGTCTGCACGCCCTGCAGCATATTGGCATGCACGGTGCGCAGATAGCCGCGCACCTCATGTTGGGTCTGGGCCAGCATCAGAAGGCCGCGCGGGCTGAACATGACGTTGTAGTTCAGCTCCTGGCTCAGCGTCTCATACAGGCTGCGCGCCTTTTCATACAGCGCCGCCGACGGGTCCTGCAGATAGTTCGACCGGATGATCGTGGTGTTGCGGCCCGTGTTGCCGCCGCCGAGCCAGCCCTTTTCGATCACCGCCACATTGGTGATGCCGTGGTTCCTGCCAAGGTAATAGGCAGTGGCCAGGCCATGGCCGCCCGCGCCGACGATCACCGCATCATACTGCGCCTTCGGCGTGGCCCTGGCCCAGGCTCGCTGCCAGCCCTGATGGTTGCGCAGCGCCTCACGGGCGATGGCGAAAGCGGAATAGCGTGTCATGGGCGGCCTGCTCCGGTTGCGGGCGTGGCAATGCTATGGAACGGGCCACAGTTTTAACCGCTGTCACAAGCGGCACAATCGGGAAAAATGCGACACGGCACCACAGCCCGGCCCGAGATTGTACCTTTTGCCCTTGGCGGCCAGCGATTACATGAAGGCGGGTCAAAGGGGGCAGCATGACATTCTGGATTGCGGCGGCAGGGATCGGTCTTGCGGTGACGGCGCTGCTGCTGCTGGCGCTTGTGCGCGGGCGCGCGGGGGACGGGCCTCCGGCGGCCTATGACCTGCAGGTGTACCGCGACCAGCTGCGCGAGGTGGACCGCGACCTGGCCCGGGGCGTGATTGCCCCCGCCGATGCCGGGCGGCTGCGCACCGAAGTGGCGCGCCGGGTGCTGGAGGCGGATCGCGCCCTGGGCGACGGCCCCCCCGAGGATGGCCACGCGGCCCCGCCCCGGATGATCACGCTTGCCATGGCGGGTCTCGTTGCAGCGGTGATGCTGGGCGGCGTCTGGACCTATGCCCGCATCGGCGCGCCCGGCTATCCGGACTTGCCGATCGCCGGGCGGCTGGCGGCCTCTGAACATTTCTATCGCACCCGCCCGCCGCAGGCCGAGGCCGAAGCTGCCGCAGCCGCCCGTGCGCCTGCCCCCGGCCCCGTTGACCCCGCCTTTTCGGCGCTGATGGATCAGTTGCGCCGCGCGCTGAAGGACCGCCCCGGCGATCTGGAGGGGCATCGCCTGCTGGCGCGCAACGAATCCGGTTTTGGCAACTATGTGGCGGCGGCGGCGGCGCAAAGTCAGGTCATTGCAATCCTGGGCGACAGTGTCAGCGCCGACGATCACGCCATACTGGCCGAGATGATGATTCTGGGTGCGGGCGGCTATGTCTCGCCCGAGGCAGAGGCCGAGATCACGCGCGCCCTTGCCCTCGATCCGCAGAACGGGACGGCCACCTATTATGCCGGGCTGATGTTTGCCCAGGTGGGTCGGCCCGACCGGACCTTTGCGCTCTGGGCACCGCTGCTGGAACGGTCGCAGCCCGACGACCCCTGGGTCGCCCCGCTGCGCGCGCAGCTGATGCAGGTGGCCAGCGAGGCGGGCGAAGACAATTACGCGCTGCCCGAGGCGGTGGAGATGGCCCCCGGCCCGGATGCCGATGCCTTGGCCGCCGCAGCCGGGATGACCCCGGAGGAGCGGCAGGAGATGGTGCGCGGCATGGTGGAACAGCTCAGCGACCGCCTGGCGACGCAGGGCGGCAGTGCAGAAGAATGGGCGCGCCTGATCAAGGCCTATGGCGTGCTGGGGGAAACCGACCGCGCCCGCGCGATCTGGGCCGAGGCACAGCAACTCTTTGGCGGCAACGCGGCGGACCTGGAGGTGGTGCGCGCCGCCGCCACGCAGGCCGGGGTGGCCGGATGACCGTCGAGGATGATTTCAACGCCTTTCTGCGCGCCCTGCCCGTCAGCGGGGCGCTGGCCGGGCTTGATTTCGGCGACAAGACCATCGGCATCGCCGTGTCGGACCTGCGCCGCCAGGTGGCAACACCGCTGTCCACCCTTCGCCGCGTGAAGTTCACCGAAGATGCGGGCGCCCTGCTGACCCTGGTCAGCGCAAGGGGCATCGCCGGACTGATCCTTGGCCTGCCGCGCAACATGGACGGCAGCGAAGGCCCGCGCGCCCAGGCAACCCGCGCCTTTGCCCGCAACCTGACCCGCCTGACCCCGCTTCCCATCGGCTTTTGGGATGAAAGATTAAGCACGGTTGCGGCAGAACGGGCCCTGCTGGAGGCGGATACGTCGCGAAAGCGTCGGTCGGAGGTGATCGATCACGTCGCGGCAGGGTATATCCTGCAAGGGGCGCTTGACCGGCTGGGATATCTGATGCGGGAGCAGAAGGCGTGAAAGACGACCTCTGGAAACGGGACGAGGTTCAGTCGCCCTGCGTCAAGCTCTGCGTGGTTCACCCCGAAGAGAGGATCTGCGTCGGCTGCCTGCGGTCCATGGAGGAAATTGCCACCTGGTCGCGCCTGACGCCAGCCGAACGCCACAGAATAATGGCCGATCTGCCCGCACGGGCGCCGCGCCTGGCCCGGCGGCGCGGCGGCCGCATGGGGCGTCTGGACCGCTGAGGGTCAGTCGGCTGCCAGCCAATCCGCCACGCGGTCAAACTCCGGCCGGAAATAGGCGATGATCCGTCCCTCTGGCTCCGCCTTGGCACCTTCGGCCCAGGGGGCCATGCCGTGCAGGATCATGCGGTGCAGCAGCAGGGCTTCGCCCGGCCGGGCAGGCAACAGAACCCGCGGGCAGGCCGCAAAGCACTCGCGGCGGGCGGTGTGATAGACATCGGTCAGATCAATGTCGCCCCAGCTTTCGGGCGGATGCGGGGCCAGCGCCGCCGTGAAGGCGCGGCGGATAATCTCTTGGCTGCCTTCCCACACCACCAGCGGGGCCGCCCCTGCATCGGCTTCGGTCAGGGGCAGGCCCAGGATGAAGGCATGCGCTTCGCGCAGCATCCGCCGCCGGTCCGGCCCGACCGGCAGAAGCCCGTCAACATGGGCGGCATCGCGGGTCTGGCGGAAGCGGAAGGCGGCATCGCTTTCGCCGCCCCAGGGCTGCGGATAGCCGGGGCGCAGCGTGGACAGTTGTGCAGGGTGCCAGGTTTCGGGCTGCCAGGGCAGGGATGCCAGCAGCGCCGGGGGCAATGCCACATCCGCGATGTCCCCCCCTGCCCCGTTCGGCAGCGCATCCACCCCGGCAAGCCAGGTGCCGCCACAGCGCCAGGCCTCGGTGCCTGAGGTGATGTGGCACCGCGCCGCCGGCAGCGCCGCCTCCGCCCAGGCGCGCAAGCCGGGCAGCGGGCCAAGCCGGACCCAGCCGCGCGGGCCGGTCACCACCCCGCCGCCTTGCGCAGCATGTTCAGCGCCACGACGGTCAGGAACAGGGCGAAGATGCGTTTCAGCGGCTTGGCGTCCATCGCATGGGCCAGCCTGACCCCCCAGGTGGTGGTCGTCATCGTCGTGGCCATCACGATCACAAAGGCCGGCAGGTTGACGGCCCCCAGGGTATAGGGCGGGCTGTCCGCGACGGGGAGCAGCAGAAAGCCGATGACAGACGGCAAGGCAATCAGGATGCCGAACCCCGATGCCGTGGCAACGGCGCGGTGGATCGGCACGGCGTAAAGCGACATCAGCGGCACGCCAAAGGTGCCGCCGCCGATCCCCATCAGCACCGAAACAAAGCCAACAGCACTGGCCAGCACGCCGCGCCGGACCCCGGTCGGCATCGCATCCCCCAGCCGCCAATCGGCGCGCCCGAAAGCCATGTAGAGGCCGACAAGCAACCCCATCGCCCCGAAGATCGCCTGCAGCGCGGCGGATTTCAGCGATGACGCGGCCAGCACGCCAAGGATGGCCCCGGTCACGATAAAGGGGGCCCAGCCGCGCAGGATCGCCCAGTCCACCGCACCTTTGCGATTGTGCGCCAATACCGAACGCGCCGAGGTGAAGATGATGGTGGCCAGCGAGGTGGCAACACAGACCTGCATCACCTGCGCACCACCATACCCCAGATGCGTGAAGCCGTAGAAGTAGGCGGGAACCAGAACAATCCCGCCGCCGACGCCCAGCAGCCCGGCGATGACACCGGCGAAGGCCCCGATGACCAAAAGCAGGGCCACCATCGGCAGAAGGGCTGCAAGTTCAGGCATGGCCCGCGACCTTTCGCATATGCCCGCCCGGCATATCCCGCGCGTGCCGCCAAGGCCAGAGCGGGCCGCAGGCCGCGTCAGGCGCCTGCGGGATGCACCGCCAACTCGGTCAATGCGGCATCGATCAGGTCCAGCCCCGCACCGGGGCGGCCGGCCCCTTCGGACAGGACCCGTCGCCAGCCGCGCGCGCCCGGTCGCCCGGTGAACAGGCCCAGCATGTGGCGGGTGATCTGGTGCAGCCGCCCGCCCGCCGCCAGATGCCGGGCGACATAGGGCCGCATCGCCGTGACAACCTCATGGGCATCGCGCCCCGGCCCGTCGCCCCACAGGGCATCGGCCCCGATCAGCGTGGCCGCCGGATCATGATAGGCCGCACGGCCCAGCATCACCCCGTCCAGCCCCTGATCCAGAAAGCCGCGCGCCTGCCGCAGCGAGGTGATGCCACCGTTGATGCAGATCGTCAGCTGGGGAAAGGCCTGCTTCATCGCCAGAACCAGCGGGTAATCCAGCGGCGGAATTTCCCGGTTCTCCTTTGGGCTGAGGCCCTGCAACCAGGCCTTGCGGGCATGGATGATGAAATGGCTCACCCCGGCGGCGCTGACCCTTTCCAGAAAGTCGGGCAGCGCGCGTTCGGGCTGCTGGCCGTCCACGCCGATGCGGCATTTCACCGTCACCGGCACCGGGCTTTCGGCGCGCATCGCCGCCACACAATCGGCCACCAGTGCCGGGCGTTCCATCAGCACCGCCCCGAAGCAGCCCGACTGCACCCGGTCCGACGGGCAGCCGACGTTCAGGTTGATCTCGTCAAATCCCCAGTCCCGGGCAAGGCGCACGGCCTGCGCCAGTTCGCGCGGATCGGACCCGCCCAGTTGCAGCGCGACCGGATGCTCTTCGGGGCTGTGGTCCAGCAGGCGGGGCTTCGGCCCATGGATCACCGCAGCGGCCGTCACCATTTCGGTATAAAGCATGGCGCGCCGGGTCATCAGGCGGTGGAAGTAGCGGCAATGCCTGTCGGTCCAGTCCATCATGGGCGCCACGGACAGTCTATGTGATTGTTTTTCCATATTGCTTTTTGTGTCTTCAATCCGTTGATCCGGTCTGCCCCTGCGCCGGACTGTGCCTTGATATCGCCGGACCTTCCCTTTTGTGACATCGTGCCGCACATATGGCGCAAAGGAAAGCGGCGGCGATCACCAGGCTTCCCTCCGGGGCTGGCCGGGTCCGGATCACGAGGAAGGGCCGCGACGCGGGCCAAAGGGTCCTGCGCCGTGACGACACCGGCAAACCTACGCGCAAAGCCGAAATCCCGGTCGATCAGGGGCTGCCGCCCAACCGGTCATCGGTGGCCCGCCTGCGCACGTCCGGTGCCCTGGTTGCCCGTCCTGTCGCCGAGATCCGTGCCGCAGGGAAACCCCCCCGACGCGGCAAGGCGGCGATCCGCAGGACACTCGGGTGTGACCTCGGGATGGAAAGGACCGGACACCCCGATCACCAAAAGCGCATGAAGGACGGGCGCAACCCTGCGGACCAGGGCGCGGGGCGGTACCGCAAAGGCAAGGGTTCCGCCCCTGCCTTGGGCCTTTGCCTTGGCGGGAACCCGATGCAGCGCAACCCGGTGCCGCAGCCTGGCCCATGGGTCGCCGGGGTGGCTTCCGCGAAGGCCCACCGCTCGGGTGATCCGGCCGCGCAGGTCTGCCGGTTCCGGCCGGTGCGGCAAGGTTTCGTGCCGTCGCCGGTTTCAGCAAGACGAAGGTCGCCCTGCGCTGGCGCTTGCGGCCCGTCCCTGGGGCGCAGGCGCGCGCAGGATCACCGTGGCGATAGCCGTGCCACGCCGGGCGCGGGCGCTTTCCGCCGGTGCTTTGCGGCCCGGGGTGGCAGCGCTGACGGGGCCGGGCGCGCAACGCTCTTCTGCATCGCCTTGCCGGTGCGCCAGGCCAATGCCCTTGGCCCGATGGTCCATTCCTGGCGGGCCGGCGAAAACGCGCGCCACCGGGTGACGGATAGGGTCTTTCGCGACAAGGCATGTCGCCTGCGGACCAGGAACGCGCCCGCCGGTTTCGTGACCCTGAAACCCATGGGCCAGAGCTTTGCAGGCAAAGCCCCGGCCGAGGGGTCGATCCGGCTTCACCGAACACCGGATCACGGGACGACGACGATCCGGCCAGCCTGATTGCTGCGCAACATCCCTCAGCCGATTCCCCTGACCGGCACGGGATTCGGCCCCCCCCCCGCGCCGCGATCCCCGTTTCGCTGCGGCACCACACCAGCCCGCCGGGGGTGCCGCTGCGGCCGGGTGCCCGGTTGTCCGCTAGGCGGCGTGGCGCGGCCTTGGGGGGGCAGAGGCCTGCCGCCCGCTGTCATCCCGCGCCCGGACTGACCGCAGCGAAAACTGCGCGACCAGCGTTGCCATGCCCTGGGCTTCCTGCTTCAGTGACTGGCAGGCGGCAGTCGATTCCTCGACCATCGCGGCATTGTGCTGTGTCACCTGGTCGAGCTGGGTCACGCCGATGTTGACTTCCGCCAGCCCGACGGATTGTTCCCGCGCCCCCGAGGCGATTTCCGACACCAGGTTGGAAATCTCGGTCACACGGTCGACGATCCGGGCCAGCACGGACCCCGCCCGCCCCACCTGATCGACGCCCTGCTCGACATGCTGCGTGCTGGCGCTGATGAGCAGCTTGATCTCTTTTGCCGCCGCCGAAGACCGCTGCGCCAGCGCCCGCACTTCAGAGGCGACCACGGCAAAGCCGCGCCCGGCATCGCCCGCGCGGGCAGCCTCGACGCCCGCGTTCAGCGCCAGAAGATTGGTCTGGAACGCAATGTCATCGATCACGCCGATGATCTGCGAGATCTGTTCCGACGACCGCTCGATCTCGTTCATCGCGTCCACGGCGCCCTGCACAACGGCACCGCTTTCGGTGGCTTCGGTCCGCGCCTGATGTACAACCTTTTCCACCTCGCGTGCGCCTTCGGCGGCGGCCTTGACGCTGGCGGTCAGCTCGTCCAGCGCGGCGGCCGTTTCCTCCAGCGTGGCCGCCTGGTTTTCCGTGCGGGCCGAAAGGTCTTCCGAGGCATGGCTGATTTCGGCTGACCGGGCGCGGATGCTCTCGGACGCCTCGACAACCTGGGCGATGGTCTGGGTCAGCGTTTCCAGGGTGTGATTGTAATCCAGCCGGAGCGTCTCGTAATCCGGGGCAAACCGCTCTTCGATCGGCTGGGTCAGGTTCCCGTTCGACAGGTTGCGCAGACCGATCGACAGCGCCCGCACAACGCGCTGCTGGGCGCCCTGCTGCGTGTCGGTTTCCTGATCTTTCGCCTGTTTCAAACGCCCGTGCAGCACCTCCAGCGCCCTGGCAATTTCGCCGATCTCGTCCTGACGGCCGGTTCCGCTGATCCGTGTGGCCAGGTTGTCGTCGGCCAGTTGCAAGAGGCCCGTCTTCACATCATGAAGCGGGCGCGAAATGCTGCGGGCGATGGCCCCGGTCGCCAGGGCAAGCGCTGCGGCGGCGGTGACCGCACCCAGAACAAGGATGATCTTCACACGAATGTTCGCCTGTTGCGCTTCGGTGCCGACGGCGGCCCCCCGGCTTTCGATCTGTTCGCCCAGTGCTTCCATTCCGGCTTCAAGGTTGCTGAAGGCAACCATGAAGTCGGGAAGCCTGGCGCGTCCGGATGCCGAAGAGGTCAGGGCAAGACCGACAATCTCTTGCGCCGAGGCGACATAGGCATCAAGCAGGGGAACCGCCTCATCGACCTTGTCGCGGACCGGGGGCGGCAGGGGCAGCGCCTGCAACTGCGAAATCGCAGTCTCGAAGCTGGCGACATGGTCGGCCAGGTCCGACCTTACGGTCTGCCGGTCTTGGGAAGACCCGTTCGGCCCGGTCAGAATGGCAAAGAGCACATCCGACCGCAGCGCGTCATGCATCATATCCGCCTGCTTCTGGTGCAGGACGGCCGTCGTGGCGGTGATCGATGTCTGAAGGCCTGCATTGCTGCGTTTCAGGCCGAAAAAGCCCAGCGCTGCGATCAGCAGCAGAAAAGCCACCGCGATGACGGTGATGGCCAGCAGGCGGGTTCGGATCGACAGGTTGGAAAGCATGGCACCATCACGGCTGAGAGAGTTCATCCCAGCTTTCGGCGATAAGCGTGAAAAGAGTTCTAACCGCCGGCATCACAACAGCCGGTCCGGCGCACAGATCACGGGCTGCGGAATTCCTTTGGCTGCAACACCAGCCAGATCAGCGCGCCCCCCGCCAGCACCAGGAAGGGCAGCATGGCCAGATTGACCGCATTCCACCCCGCCTGTACCGAACCGCCCGAACAGTTCATCAGCGCCCCCGAAGACAGCGAGGCCAGGGTGACGCCGGCAAAGACGATGAAATCGTTCATCCCCTGAATCCTGCCGCGCTCTTGCGGGGCATGTGCGCCCGCCAGCATCGCGGTCGCCCCGATGAAGCCGAAGTTCCAGCCGATCCCCAGCAGGATCATCGCGGCAAAGAACCGGTCCAGCGCCACACCGCTCAGCGCAACCGCCCCGGCGGCGGCCAGAATCGCAAGACCAAGACCGACCACGGTCCCGGCACCGAAGCGCGCGATGATCCGCCCCGTAAAGAAGGCGGGCGCATACATGGCAAGCACATGCGCCGTCACGACGTTGGCCGCATCCGCCGTCCGGAACCCGCACCCCACCACCGCAAGCGGCGAGGATGTCATCACCAGGTTCATCAGGGCATAGCTGACGGTCGCACAGATCACCGCAACGGCAACGCGTGGCTCCCGCAGCATCTGCATCCGCGTGCGGCTGACCGGCGCGTCGGGGGCTGGGGCGGGGGGCTTTGGACTGTCAAGAAAGGCAAACAGGAACACGCCCGCCATGTTCAGCGCCATCACCGCAAGATAGGTGCCCAGAAACGGCACCACCATGGCGTCGGCCGTCAGCTTCACAAGCTGCGGGCCGATCACGGCAGCCAGAAGACCGCCTGCCATGACCGAGGAAATCGCCCTTGGCCGGTACTCTGGCGATGCCATGTCTGCGGCGGCAAAGCGGTAAAACCCCTGGGCCGACATGTAGATGCCGGTGAACAGCGCCCCCAGCAGGAACAGCGGGAACGAGGCGGTCATCAGGCCCCAGGCCCCGATGCCGGCCCCCAGCAGCCCCCCCAGCGCGCCCGCGACAAATCCGGCCCGCCGCCCGAAGCGCTGCATCAGCGCCGACAGGGGCGTGGCCGTCAGCATCGATCCGACCACAGACATGGTGATCGGCAGGGTGGCCCAGCAGATGTTCGAGGCAAGCGTCTGCCCGGCCAGCCCCGCGATGGTGAAGATCATCGGCATCTGTGCGCCAAGAACCGCCTGCGCGGCAACAAGCACCCAGACATTGCGCCGCGCCGTCCTGTCATCTGATAAAACCGGGGTGCTGGTCATGGACCATGGGTAGTGCGGCAGGCCCGCAGCCTGCAAGCGCGAAAGCGCGCCTTGGCCACGACTTCGGCCCCAAGGCGGGCGAGAGGCGGCATGACAGAGGAAGGGGCGCATGGTTGGACGCATCATCAGGACGCAAGATTGCGTTGCCGAGGGGGCCGCCTGGCTGGCCGCGCGCGAGCCGCGCTTCGCTTGGGCGCTGGAGCGGACCGGCACGCTGCCGCTGCGGCGGCGAGAGGATGGCTTTGCCGCCCTGCTGGACGCGATTGTCAGCCAGCAGGTCAGCGTCGCTTCGGCGGCGGCGATCTGGCACCGGCTGGCGGCGGCGGGTCTGACGCACGCGGCCCCGATGGCGCTGGCGGGCGATGATGACCTGCGCGCCTGCGGGCTGTCGCGCCAGAAGATGCGCTATGTCCGGGCTTTGGCCCAGGCCGACCTTGATTACATGGCCCTGCGCACCGCCCCCGATGATGCCGTCATTGCAACGCTGGTGGCCCTGCCCGGCATCGGGCGGTGGACCGCCGAAATCTATGCGATGTTCTCGCTGGGCCGCGCGGATGTCTTTGCGCCGGGCGATCTGGCCTTGCAGGAGGCGGCGCGGGTGCTGTTCGGGCTGGACGGACGCCCGTCGGAAAAAGACCTGCGCCGGCGCGCCGAAGACTGGTCGCCCTGGCGGGGCGTTGCGGCGCGGCTTTTGTGGGCTTACTACCGTGTGGCAAAGGAACGGGAGGGTATCCGGTGACGCGGGAACTGATTTTCGGACGGCAGGCGGCGCGGTCGGGGCGGGCACGAAGCCTGGTGGTCTTTGTGCATGGCTACGGGGCCAACGGCGAGGATCTGCTGGGTCTGTCAGAACCGCTGGCCCCGCATCTGCCCGACACCGTCTTTGTCGCGCCCGACGCACCCGAGCCATGCCTGAGCAACCGGTTCGGGTTTCAGTGGTTCCCGGTGCCCTGGCTGGACGGATCCTCGCCCGAGGCGGCGGCCCAGGGCCTTGCGGCATCGACCGCTGATCTGGATGCCTTCCTTGATGCACGCCTGGCCGAGGAAGGGCTGGCGGATCAGGCGATGGCGCTGGTCGGGTTTTCGCAAGGCTCGATGATAAGCCTGCACGTCGCCCCGCGCCGCGCCCGCCCGGTTGCCGCCGTGGTTGCCTTTTCGGGGCGGCTGCTGGAGCCCGGGCGGCTGGCCGCCGAAACCCGCGTCCGCCCGCCCGTGCTGCTGCTGCATGGCGATCAGGACCCGGTCGTGCCGTTCGAGGATATGGCACTGGCCGGACAGGCACTGGTCGGGGCGGGATTCGAAACCTTCGGGCATGTGATGGAGAATGCCGGCCACAGCATCTCGCCCGACGGGCTGTCGGCGGCGCTGGGCTTTCTGAAGGCGCGCCTGCCGGGCTGACCGTCATCCTGCCGTGATCTTTCCGTGTCATGCCCTTGGCTGCGCAGCCCCCGCCTGACCACAATACATCGCGGGGCTTGCTTGGGGGATTGTGCCATATATAGTCGGGCGCGCGGCAGCGGGCGATGACGCCCCGGCGCGGCCGCAGGCAGGCGGGATGACGGCGGAGTAGCAGCATCATGGACGGCGATTTCAGGACGACCTTCGTGCGCGACCCGGCCGCGCTGCGGCATTACCCGGCCCTTGTGCTGAATGCGGACTATCGCCCGCTGTCCTACTATCCGCTGTCGCTCTGGCCCTGGCAGGAGGCCGTGAAGGCGGCCTACCTTGATCGTGTGTCGATTGTCGCCGAATACGACCATGTGGTGCGAAGTCAGCGGGCCGAAATCCGAATACCCTCGGTCGTCGTGCTCAAGGACTATGTGAAACCCCAGAAGCGCGTGGCCTTCACGCGCTTCAATCTTTTTCTGCGCGACCAGTTCTGCTGCCAGTATTGCGGGGCCAGGGGCGATCTGACCTTTGACCATGTCCTGCCGCGCTCGCGCGGCGGCATCACCAGCTGGGACAATGTGGTTGCGGCCTGTTCACCCTGCAACCTGCGCAAAGGGTCCAAGACCTTGCGGCAATCGGGCATGCGCCTGTCGCGCCCGCCGCGCCAGCCGACGGCGGAAGAGATGCAGAACCACGGCCGCCGCTTTCCGCCCAACCACCTGCACGACAGCTGGCTTGATTACCTGTACTGGGACGCCGAACTGGAGGCGTAAGGGGCGTGTCCTGACGTTACTCCGCATTGAAGAACTCTCCGACGGCCTGCATAACCTCGGCCCGGCGGTTTCCCGTCGGGCTGTCGAATAGGTGGTCCGCTCCCTCCACCTCCCACAGCTTGCCGTGCCTGAGAACGGCGGCGGCTTTCCGGGCGGAGTCGACGGGCACATTCTGATCCTGCGCGCCGATCACGACAATAACCGGCCCCCGCAGCGCTTTCAGATCCGGGGTTGGGTCGTCGTCCAGAACGGACGTCCAATAGGCATGCGTCATTCCAAGAACGAACCGATCCGTTGCCAGAGGGTCCTGATCGATTTGTGTCAGCAGGGTGTTCAGGTCGCTTTCCTGATTGCGCCTGCGGGCAAGGATGGTCAGCGCTTCGCGCATCGTCATGCCGCCGGCAGCGATCACGGCAAGGCGCGGGATGTCCGGCTGGCTGGCCGCCAGCTTGATTGCAATCGGCCCGCCTTCAGATGTGCCAATAATCCCCGCAAGCGCTGCACCATGTCTGTCCATGACAATCTGCAGCATCTCAAGATTACGTTCTGTCATCCGGTCAAGGGTATAGCTGTTCCAGAATTCCGCAGAACAGCCGAATCCGAACCCGCCAGGCGATACGCCTTCCTTTTCGAGGGCGTAAACCTTGTATCCACCCGGAAAGCCGCGAAAGTAATAGGTCAGATAGACCGAAAGTGAGGCGCAACCTGACCCCCCGATGAAATACAACACCCTGTCAGGTCCTGCGTGGGTGGGCGGCCCTGTGGTTATTGAATAAAGGCTGTAAGTTCCGTCGTTTGTGACCACAACTTCGCGCGCTGCCGGATCACGGACTGCATCAATAACAAACCCGAGCCGGTTGCAGGCCGATAGCGCCAGACAAATGATACAGCAGGCGATCACGTGCCGGGCGGTACAACACGCGCAACGGACCTGCCCCCACAGCATTGTCACAGTCTGACCAATTCCCATAGACCAACCGCCAAGCGCCAGCATGGGAGGGTGGCCCTGTCCATATAGCCTTGGTCATGCCCGCCGTCTCTTCGGCGCGCGTGGCCGCAAGGGCCGATCCTGCGCCAACCGTTTGACTCTTGCAAGACTGCGGCGATACCTGCCCGGCAAGATCATCCTTGCTTTTGTTCGGCTTGCCTGCAGCCTGTCCGATCACAGCAGTAACCGTTGGGCCAAGACCTATGAACGCTGACCTTGCCACAACCCTGGACGCCGCTGCCCTGCAGATGGGCTTTGCCACGCTGTGCGGGGCCGTCATCGGGACCGAGCGGCAGGCCCGCAACCGCATGGCGGGTGTGCGGACCAATGCGCTTGTGGCGCTGGGGGCCGCCAGCTTCGTGATCTTCTCGGCCCTGTACCCCGCCGACAGCAGCCCGACGCGGGTCGCGGCCCAGATCGTCTCGGGCATCGGTTTTCTGGGGGCCGGGCTGATCTTTCGCGACGGGTTCACCGTGCACGGGCTGAACACGGCAGCGACGCTGTGGTGTTCGGCGGCAGTGGGCATGTTGACCGGCGCGGGGGCCCTGCCACTGGCGGCGCTGCTGACGGCCGTCGTCATCGTCATCAACCTGGTCCTGCGGCCGCTGGTCAACTGGGTTGACGGTTCCGTGCTGCCCGGCCCGTCGCCGCGACGGTACCGCGTTGCGCTGGTCTGCCGCCCAGACCGGGAAGGCGATTTGCGCGCGCTGCTGATCCGCACCCTTGCGCAGGGTGGCCTGCGGCTGAATGCGCTTGACAGCCATGCCGCGCCGGATGGAACGGGCATCGAACTTGTGGCGCTGGCCGAAGGCGACAGGGGCGCGGAACAGGCCCTGCTGAGTGCAGTCGCCCTGCTTGCGGCAGAGCCGGGCCTGACCCATGCCGACTGGTGCCCGCTGGACGAGCGCTGACGGGCCAGCCTGATCGGCCCTGTTCCCTGCCCCGGCGACGCTGGACTTCTGTCCGCCCTGCCGCTAGACCCCCCGCGTCAGCGCTATCAGCCCGGTCAGGGCACCCATCCGGTGGAGATCACATGGTATCGCGCGTCATCCCGGTCGATACCTTCGACCTTGTCATCTTCGGGGCCACGGGCGACCTTGCCCGGCGCAAGATTTTCCCCGGCCTGTACCGCCGGTTCTGGGCAGGCCAGGTGCCGGTCGACAGCCGGATCATCGGTGCCGCCCGCTCTGCCATGACACCGGCCGAGTTCCGGGCGCAGGTCCGGTCCGCCATCGAGGAATTTGTCAGCCCCGACAAGCGCGACGCCGCAAGGATCGACGGGTTTCTCGGGCGCATCGGCTATGTCCCGATTGACGCCACGGGAACCGGCGGCTGGGCGCAGCTCAAGGCAGAAATGCGCCCGGGCATGATCGGTGCCTTCTACTTCTCGGTCGCACCTTCGCTGTTCGGCGACCTTGCGGAACGCCTGCACCAGCATGGCATTGCCAATGACGACAGCCGCATCGTGGTGGAAAAGCCCTTCGGGCGCGATCTGGCATCGGCCAGGGCGCTGAACGCCACGCTGGCCGCGCATTTTGCCGAACGCCAGATTTACCGCATCGACCATTACCTGGGCAAGGAAACGGTACAGAACCTGATGGCGGTGCGCTTTGCCAATATCCTGTTCGAACCGCTGTGGAACGCCCAGCACATCGACCATGTGCAGATCACGGTGGCCGAAACCGTGGGCGTGGGCGGGCGCGGCAGCTATTATGACAAATCCGGTGCGATGCGCGACATGGTGCAGAACCACATGATGCAGCTTCTGTGCCTGATCGCGATGGAGCCGCCCTATCATTTCGACCCCAACGCGGTGCGGGACGAAAAGCTGAAGGTGATCCGCGCGCTGGATCCGGTGGCCCAGGACCAGATCGTGCGGGGACAATACAGTGCCGCAAACGGGCAACCCGATTATCTGACCGATGCCGAAAATCCGGACTCGCTGACCGAAAGCTATGTTGCGCTGAAGGTGGGCATTTCCAACTGGCGCTGGAAGGGCACACCCTTTTACCTGCGTACCGGCAAGAAGCTGCGCGCGCGCGCCAGCGAGATTGCCATCACCTTCCGCGAGCCGCCGCATTCGATCTTTGATGATGCCCCCGGCTGGCGCGAGAATGTGCTGGTGATCCGGCTGCAGCCGAACGAGGGCATGAACCTGATGGTCATGATCAAGGAACCGGGGCCCGGCGGCATGCGTCTGGTCCAGGTGCCGCTGGACATGTCCTTTGCCGAGGCGCTGGGGGCCGAGGGGGCCGATATTCCCGATGCCTATGAGCGGCTGATCATGGATGTGATCCGCGGCAACCAGACCCTGTTCATGCGCGGGGATGAGGTAGAGGCGGCCTGGGCCTGGACCGACCCGATCATCGCCGGATGGGAGGCTGCGGGCCGCCGCCCCAAACCCTATGATCCCGGCACATCCGGCCCCGAAGACGCCTTGATGCTTTTGCACCGCGACGGGCGGCGCTGGCGCGAGATCAAGGAATGAAATTCATCGAATATCCGGATCGTGACCTGTTGATGCTGTCGCTGGCCAATGCCATCACGGGCGATCTGGGCGGTTTTCTGCGGCGCGACAGGCACGCCAGCCTGTGCGTGCCCGGTGGCACCACGCCGGGGCCGGTCTTTGACATATTGTCGGGCGTCGATCTGGACTGGGCCAATGTCGCCGTCTTTCCGAACGATGAACGCTGGGTTCCCGGCGACAGCCCGCGATCAAACACGCGCCTTCTGCGCGAACGCCTTCTGGTGGGGCGTGCTGCCGCGGCCCGGCTTGTGCCGCTTTATGCTGAAGCGGACCGGCCCGAAGACCGTCTGGACGCGCTTGCGGCGGGCATCGCACCGCATCTCCCGATTTCGGTCCTGCTGCTGGGGATGGGGGCCGACAT
Source organism: Rhodobacter sp. (assembly GCA_020250175.1). GTDB lineage: Bacteria > Pseudomonadota > Alphaproteobacteria > Rhodobacterales > Rhodobacteraceae > Aliitabrizicola. Next base: position 103,278 of record JADCEN010000033.1, on the reverse strand, counting down.
GCACACGGCCTCACTGTTTGCGGGTGCCGACCGTCTGGCCGAGGCGCTGTCGGATCAGGCCCCGATCCTGATGGCGCTGCGCGCCGGTGCCGCCGCAGAGCCGCGCATCACGCTGACAGCGCCGGTGCTGAAAGGGGCGATGACGACCCATATCCTGATCACAGGGCCGGAAAAGCGCGCGGCACTCGACCGGGCACAGGGGCTGACCCCGGCCCAGGCACCGGTCCGGGCGGTGCTGGCACATGCAACGGTTCATTGGGCGGAGTGACAGATGAAATCGCAGTGGAAACGCCTGACGGACAAGGCCGCAGCCGTACAGGGCCGCCGCATCCTTGATCTGTTCGACGTCGGGCGGGCGGCAGAGTTTTCGGCGCGTCTGGACGATATGCTGTTTGACTATTCCAAGACGAACATCGACCACGAAACGCTTGATCTGCTTCTGGAAATCGCGTCAGACGCCGATGTTGCCGCCAGGCGCGACGCGATGTTTGCTGGCGCGCGGATCAACGAAACCGAAGGCCGCGCGGTGCTGCATACCGCGCTGCGCAATCTGGCCGATCCGGTGATCCTGGACGGGGCCGATGTGATGGGTCCCGTCCGCGCCACCCATGCGCGGATGCAGGCCTTTGCGCGTGATCTGCGCGACGGCCGCTTTCAGGGCCAGGGCGGGGCGATCACCGATGTGGTCAATATCGGCATCGGCGGATCAGACCTTGGCCCGGCGATGGCGGTGCTGGCGCTGGCCCCCTTTGCCGACGGGCCGCGCTGTCATTTCGTCTCGAACATCGACGGCGCGCATGTGCATGACGTGCTGGCGCGGCTGAACCCGGAAACAACCCTGGTGATCGTGGCCTCCAAGACCTTCACCACGATCGAGACCATGACCAATGCGCAAACCGCCAAGGCCTGGATGGCGCGGCGCGTTGCCGATCCGGCGGCGCAGTTCGCGGCCGTCTCGACAGCGGCAGACCGGACGGCGGCCTTCGGCATCGACGCGGCCCGCGTATTCGGGTTTGAGGATTGGGTCGGCGGGCGCTATTCGCTTTGGGGGCCGATTGGGCTGCCGCTGATGCTGGCGGTGGGGCCGGAAAACTTCGACCGCTTCCTTGCGGGCGGGGCTGCGATGGACCGGCACTTTCGCGACGCGCCCTTTGCGCAGAATCTGCCGGTGCTGCTGGCGCTGGTCGGCATCTGGCACAATCAGGGCTGCGGCCATGCCACACGGGCGGTGCTGCCCTATGACCAGCGCCTCAGCCGGCTGCCCGCCTATCTGCAGCAGCTGGAGATGGAAAGCAACGGCAAGCGCGTGAGCATGGACGGCGGCGACCTGCCGGTCAATTCCGGCCCCGTGGTTTGGGGAGAGCCGGGCACGAACGGCCAGCACGCCTTCTATCAGATGATCCATCAGGGCACCCGCGTGATTCCCTGCGAATTCCTGCTGGCGAAGACGGGGCACGAGCCGGATCTGGCACATCAGCACCTGCTGCTGGTCGCCAATTGCCTGGCCCAGTCCGAAGCCTTGCTGCGCGGCCGCAGCCTGGACGAGGCGCGGGCGATGCTGGCGCGCAAGGGGCTTGCAGGGGCCGAACTGGACCGGCAGGCGCGCCACCGCGTCTTTCCGGGCAACCGCCCGTCAACCACGCTGGCCTATGCCCGGCTTGATCCCTTCACGCTGGGCCGGATCATCGCGCTGTATGAACACCGGGTCTTTGTCGAAGGGGTGATCCTGGGCATCAACAGCTTTGACCAATGGGGGGTGGAACTGGGCAAGGAGCTGGCCCTGGCGCTGCAGCCGATCCTGGAAGGGCGCGACAGCGCTGATGGCAAGGATGGGTCCACGCGCGCTCTGGTCGCCTGGCTGACCGCCTGAGATTATCTGTTCGCAAATATCCTCCGGGGGGTGCGGGGGGTGGAAAACCCCCCGCTCTGCGGCTCAGGCCACGGCGGCAGTGACGATGATTTCCACCTTGTAGTCCGGTGTTGCCAGTTTCGCCTCGCCGGTGGCGCGGGCCGGGGTATGGCCCTGCGGCACCCAGGCATCCCACACCGCGTTCATTTCGGCAAAGTCGGCAATATCCGCAAGCCAGATCTGCGCCTTCAGGATGCGGGTCTTGTCACTGCCCGCCAGGGCCAGCAGGGCATCGATTTCCGCCAGAATGGCGCGTGTCTGCTGCGGCACGCTGTCGCCGGGGCTGCCGACCTGACCGGCCAGATAGACGATGCCGTTATGGACCACCGCTTCGGACATGCGCGGGCCGGGCTTGAGTCGGGTGATTGTGGACATGAAGGTTCCTTTGCTTTTGCTGGCGGTCCCTGCGTAACGTCGAATCGCTGTCAGGAAAAGCGGTCACCCCGCACGGCCTGCCGATTTGGCGGATCGCACCGCCAGGCGATAGCTGTTCTTTCAGGGACAAAGCAGGATTGATCCCGGGGCCGCCTTTCGCAGGCGTGCCGTCAAGGGGAAGGTCAGGCGGGCACTGTCGGCTAAAGGCCCCGAGGCGCAAGGCCCGACAGACCGGGGTCGCGCAGCGCCTGCAGGCGCAGGGCAGCCTGGCGGGCGAATTTCTGCACCATCGCCTTGCGCCGCGCCGCCGCCAGCGGCATTTCCGGCCCCATGCGCAGGATTTCGGCCCCATAGCCATCGGCCAGTATAAGCCCGGTGCCCTGCGGCAGCAGATCGGTGGGAAAACCGGCATCCACCGCCCAGAAGAACCGGTCGCACCAGTCAAGATAGCCCTGCCATTTGCGGTCGGTCATGAAATCGGCACGGCCCGACTTGCATTCCACAACCCAGATTTCGCCCCTGGGACCCAGGCCCATCACATCAACCCGCAGCCCCGGCGCTGGCACCACCTCTTCCAGCGTCACGAAATCATGGCCCAGCAGATGGCGGCTGACCCCGCGTGCCAGAAGCTGGCCGGGCATCGGGCGGCGCATGTCCTGGGGGGCGGGCAGGGTCATGGGACAGATATGAACGGAAAGGGAACGTGGCGCAAGCCTTGCACAAGCCCCGGCACCAGCCTATGTCTGAAGGCGGCGGGTTCTGCCCCTCTCGTGCGAGGCTCTTTTCCAGTGGCCGATAAGCACTTCCGAGGGAGCTGGCTCTGTCAGGATCCTGGTCCTGGTATCTGGCGCCCACCTGGTCAACCAGGCTCTCGGGAAATTCACGTCTCCACGGCTGCCGCGGTTCCCGCCACCCGAACGCCTCGGCAAAGCTGCCGCAACTGCGGCCTGATGCCCATCCTGATCGGGGATATCAGCGGCGCTGGCGCTGCGGGCGCGCCACAGCTTTGATCCGCACGGGGATGCGCGCAGCCATCGGCTGACCGCGCCCGCCTGCTGACCCGCCGTCATCTTCGGCCAGACGCATCACGGCAATGCCGAACTGCACCCCGGCAAAGACAACACCGTTCGACAGAACCAGCAGCACAAAGGCCAGCGGCCCGCCGGAGGTCTCCATGATCAGGTGGCGCAGATTGGCGACATCCAGCCAGACAAGGCCCGTCACGAAGGCCAAAGCCAGCGCAAAGCCGATCAGGACGTTGACAATGTAAAGGCGGATGAGTTTCGGCATGGCACAGGTCCTCCCTTTTTGCTCAACATAGACCTTGCGATGCCACTTGCCAGAGAAAAGCCGAACCCACGGTGTCGCAGCCTGTTCCAGACAGGGGTCAGCCGCTGTTCTGTCGCAGTGCCGGACCGGTGCGAAGGAAGTCCCGCGCTGCTTTGCGTGCCGCAGTGCCCTTGGGGCGGTTCTGGACCATCGGACAGGGTTCCGCGAGTCTGGCCGCCCATGGCCGGGCTGGCATCAGGTTGGTGTGGTGCGCCCGTTTCCTGTGATCGCAGCTGCGAAAACGGGTCAGCCTGCGCGCGACTATAGGCCGGATGGCAGCCCTACCGGCCCAAAGCCGCGCGCAAGCCGATGCCGGTGGACCGGGCAGGTGCCCGCAGGACCACCCCGAATGCTATGGCACCTGTCTGCGCGACCCTGCCGACAACAGGATCGAACCGGCCTGCCACGGCACCCATGCTCTGGCGGCGTGCTGAAAACTGCAAGAGGCAGGTGTTGGTGACCGGAACGAAGGAAACGCTGTCACGCCATCCCCGCGGTCTGGCCGGGGTCATCGCCCCGGCCCTGCGCGGCGCGTGCCACAGTCCAGCCGGGGGCCAAAGCCCCCGGCTGGCGCCCGGCCCGGCGGGCGATTGCCTGCGTTGCGCTTGCATGACAGGTCCTTGCAGGACCGTGGCCCCTGACCCGGCAGGGAAACGCCGAGCGTTTCCTGTTCCCGCTTTGAGTAGCGTTCTCCGGGATGCCCGGTCTCTCTGGCAGGGGCCATCGCCCCTGCCACAGCGCTGCGCTGGGATCAGGATCGGTCGGGGGCCAAAGCCCCCGGCCAGCGCCCGACCCGCCCCCGGCGGGCGCTTCTCGCCCGCCGGGTCGGGCGCTGGCCTGCGTTGCTCATGTACGTGCCGGTCTGCAGGGCACCGTCGCGCACGGGCGGGGGAAACGCAGTGCGTTTCCTGATCCCGACCAGAGTGGCGAAAGCACTTTCACCGCTTCCATGGCAGGGGCCATCGCCCCTGCCACAGCGCCACGCTGCCCCTTGGCCAGCCGGGGGCCAAAGCCTCCGGCCAGCGCCCGCCCCGCCCATGGCGGGCGCTTCTCGCCCGCCAGGTCGGGCGCTGGCCTGCGTTGTTCCCGGACCTGCCGGTCTACAGGGCACCGTCGCGCACGGGCGGGGGAAACGCGCTGCGTTTCCTGTTCCCGCCCGGAGAGGTGAAGGCACTTTCACCGCTGCCATGGCAGGGGCCATCGCCCCTGCCACAGCCCTGCGCCGGGACCAGGACCAGCCGGGGGCCAAAGCCCCCGAGAAGCGCCCGACCCGCCCCCGGCGGGCGCTGGCCTTCTGCTGTTCCTGGCCCTGCCGGTCTACAGGGCACCATCCCTCACCGGGCGCGGAAACGCGCGGCGTTTCCCCCGCCGCCCGGAGCGGCAACCACCTTTCCCCAAATCCGGGGCCATTTCCTGCAAGGCCGGCGAGGGGGGGATGCTTGCCGCACCCTGTCAGTCAATCAGAACGCCTCTGGTCGCGCCTCGCGCGCCATATGGTCCAGCACGGCATTGACGAATTTCGGCTCTTTGCCTTCGGGAAAGAATGCCTTGGCGATATCGACGAATTCGGTGATCACCACTTTCGGCGGGGTGGGCGTTTCCAGCATTTCGCCCCCGGCGGCGCGGAACAGGGCGCGCAGCACCGGGTCGATCCGGCTGATCGGCCATTTGGCCACCAGCGCGCGGTCGGTCATCTGGTCGATCCGGGCCTGCATGTTGACTGCATGGTCGATCAGGCCACGAAAATGCTCGACATCGCCCTCGGCCATCTCCTGGCCGTCATAAATCGCACCGAAGCGGTGCGTCTCGAACTCGCGGGTCACGGATTCCACCGTCTGGCCCGAGGATTCCATCTGGAACAGCGCCTGCACGGCATAGAACCGCGCCGCCGATTTCCTCTGCCGCCGGTCGGGCCTGCCGTTCATGCCGTGCCCTCCGCCGGACGGAAGCCAAGGCTACCCCTGGGGGCTGACCACCGCCGGGCCAGCGCCACCAGATGCAGCGCCGCCGCCGCTGCCCCGCCGCCCTTGTTGTGCCCCGCCGGGTCCGCGCGCACAGCCGCCTGCGCGTGGTTTTCCACGGTCAGGATGCCGTTGCCGATGCAGGCACCCTGCAGGCCCAGCAGCGACAGGGCGCGCGAACTGTCATTGCAGACCGTGTCGTAATGCGTCGTCTCGCCCCGGATGATGCAGCCAAGCGCCACGTAGCCGTCGAACTTTGCCATGCGTTCGGCCATGGCAATGGCTGTGGGCACTTCCAGCGCCCCCGGCACCTCGACCAGCTCCACCTCGGCCCCGCAGGCAGCGGCCGTGGCCCTTGCGCCGGCGATCAGGTTATCGGCGATGTCGCGGTAAAAGGGGGCAACCACGATCAGCAGCCGGACCGGCCTGTCAAACGCCGGAAGCGGCAGGGTAAAGTGGCTTTCCAGGGTGGCCATGGATCAGACCCCGGGGATGGGGCGGGTGCCCGTGATGGTCAGCCCATAAGCCTCCAGCCCCACCACCTTCGGGGTTCTGGAATTCGACACCAGCGTGATCTGCGACAGGCCAAGCGCGGACAGGATCTGTGCCCCCAGCCCGTATTGCCGCAGGGTCTGGGGCGATACCGCGTCATCCATCACCAGCTTCATCGCGGTATCGCGCAGCAGCACGACCACACCGCGCCCTTCGGCGGCAATCACCGCCATCGCCCCCCGCAGCTCGCCCGCGTGCTGCGGATTGATGCCAAGCACGTCTTCCAGCGGGTTCAGCGCATGCATCCGGACCAGAACCGGCGCGCCGGTGGTGATATCGCCCTTGGTCAGCACGATATGCTCCGCTCCTTGCGTCTCATCCGCAAAGACCCGCATCATCCAGTCGCCCCCATAGGCTGAGGTCACGCTTTTGACGGCCTTTTCGCTGACCAGATTGTCATGGCGGCGGCGATAGGCGATCAGGTCGGAAATCGTGCCGATCTTCAGGTTGTGCTTCTGCGCAAAGCTGACCAGATCCGGCAGCCGGGCCATGGTGCCATCTTCGTTCATGATCTCGCAGATCACGCCGGACGGATTCAGCCCGGCCAGACGGCTGACATCAACCGCCGCTTCGGTATGCCCGGCGCGCACCAGCACGCCGCCATCGCGGGCGCGCAGCGGAAAGATATGCCCCGGTGTGGCAATGTCGGCACCCGTCTTGGTGGGATCGATCGCCACAGACACGGTCAGCGCCCGGTCTGCGGCCGAAATGCCGGTCGTCACCCCTTCACGCGCCTCGATCGACATCGTGAAGGCGGTTTCATGCCGGCTGGAGTTCTTCGGGCTCATCAGCGACAGACCCAGCGCCTCCACACGGGCCGCGGGCATAGCCAGACAGATCAGGCCGCGCCCATGCATGGCCATGAAGTTGATGGCCTGGGGCGTACACATCTGGGCCGGGATCACCAGATCGCCTTCATTCTCGCGGTCTTCATGATCGACAAGGATGAACATGCGGCCGTTGCGGGCATCATCGATGATCTCTTCCACCGAAGAAATCGCGTCGGAATAGTCCGTTCTTGTCGTGTCGGTCATGGCAGCGCTCCGGATTTCAGTGCCTGTTAGCGCGCGGCGCGGCGGAAGGCCATAGTCTGCCGCAGCACGGCTCCTGCAAGGCGGCAGAGCCGGGGTTCAGGCCCCAGCACCACATCCGCAAGCCGGACAGCGGCGGCATCCGGCGGCGGGGGCAAAAGCGCTCAGGCGTTCCATTCCCGCAGCCGCGCGACATAGCGCGCCATCGTGTCGATCTCCAGATTGACCGCATCGCCTTCGGCGACATCGCCCCAGGTGGTGGCCTGCTGTGTATGGGGGATGAAGTTGATGCCGAAGTCTGTCCCGTTCACCTCATTCACCGTCAGCGAGGTGCCGTTCAGCGCAACCGACCCTTTCGGCGCGATGAAGCCCGCAAGGGCCGCGGGCGCGCGGAAGGTCACGCGCAGGCTGTCACCTTCGGGCCGCACCGCGATCACCTGCGCCAGCCCGTCGACATGGCCCGACACGATATGCCCGCCCAGCTCGTCGCCCACCCGCAGCGCGCGCTCCAGGTTGACACGGTGGCCCGCAACCCAGCCCCCCAGCGTGGTGCAGGACAGGGTTTCGCCGGAAATCTGGACCTCGAACCAGGCCTGCGGACTGCGGCCCAGCGCCACGACGGTCAGACAGACCCCGTCGCAGGCGATGGAGGCACCGATGTCGATGCCATCCACGTCATAGCTGGTGCCGATTCGCGCCCGCAGGTCGCCCTGCCGCTGCAATTCAAGCACGGTGCCGATGTCGGTGATGATGCCGGTGAACATGACCGCCCCCTTCTGCCTGCGCGCTGACCCGAGGTAGCTTCGCGCGCGCCCGCCTGCAAGTCCTGCGCGACCGCCGTCAGGCCCGGCGGGTCCAGCGGGTCATCACATCATCCCCCAGGCGGGCGGTTTCGGCCAGATCAAACGACGGGGCGCTGTCCAGCCGCATCAGGCCAAGCGGCCCCAGCGCCGCACGGCCTTCCTGCCCGATCAGCCGACCGGCGGCATAGGCCACAACCTCTGTCACCAGCCCGGCGCGGATCAGCGCCGCGGCAAGCTGCCCGCCGCCCTCGCACAGGATGCGGGTCAGCCCCGCCCCGGCCAGCTGGCGCAGGGCATCGCCCGCGTCCACCCGCCCGTCCGGTGCCACAGCACAGCCGATAAGCCGTGCCCCCCGCGCTGCCCAGGCTTCGCGGGCAGACTCGGGCGCCTCCGGCCCGTGGCACAGCCAGACCGGATGTTCCCCGGCGCTGCGGCCAAGGCGGCTGTCGGGCGACAGTGCCAAACGGGTATCCGCCACAATGCGCACCGGCTGATGTGCCGCCCCAAGGTCCCGCACCGTCAGGTCGGGGTCATCGGCCCGCGCCGTGCCCGCCCCCACCAGCACCGCGTCATGCCGCATCCGCAAGGCATGAACGTGCCGCCGTGCCGCAGGCCCGGTGATCCAGCGGCTTTCGCCGCTTGCGGTGGCGATGCGCCCGTCCAGTGTGGTGGCCAGCTTCAGCGTCACCGCAGGCAGCCCCTGCAGCACGCGGCGCAGGAATCCGGTATGGGCCGCGCGGGCCGCGTCCGCCTCGACCCCTTCGGTCACAGCGATCCCTGCGCCACGCAGCATCGCATGCCCCTGCCCCGCCACGCGCGGATCAGGGTCCTGCAGGGCCGTGACCACGCGGGCGACACCGGCGGCGATCAGCGCTTCGGCGCAGGGCGGTGTCTTGCCGTGATGGGCGCAGGGTTCCAGCGTGACATAAGCCGTGGCCCCCCGCGCCGCCGCCCCGGCCTGCGCCAGGGCCATGGCCTCGGCATGGGGCCGCCCCCCCGGCTGCGTCCAGCCGCGCCCGACGATGCGCCTGCCCTGAACAATCACGCAGCCGACAGCGGGATTGGGCCAGCAGTTGCCCAGACCGCGCGCACCAAGCCCAAGGGCATGGCGCATGTGGCGGCGGTCGTCTTCGGCGCTCACTCGTCAGTCTGGCCCTGCGGGCGCAGTTCCGAAACGAATCTGTCGAAATCATCCGCAGCCTGGAAGTTCTTGTAAACGCTGGCAAAGCGCACATAGGCGACGGTATCGATCCGGGCCAGGGTTTCCATCACGATCCCGCCGATTTCCTTTGACGGGATATCGGTCTCGCCCATGCTTTCCAGCCGCCGCACGATGCCCGAAATCATCTGGTCGATGCGTTCGGGTTCGATGGGACGCTTTTGCATCGCGATGCGGATGGACCGTTCCAGCTTGGTCCGGTCGAAATCCTCGCGTTTGCCGCTGGATTTGATCACCACAAGGTCACGCAGCTGCACACGCTCATAGGTGGTGAACCGCCCGCCACAGGCAGGGCAAAAGCGCCGCCGCCGGATCGAGACGTGATCTTCGGCGGGACGCGAATCCTTCACCTGCGTGTCGATATTTCCGCAAAACGGGCAGCGCATCGCCCCTCCATCGGTGGCTGATCTTCCTTATCCACAGGGACTATAGGCCAGCCGCAACAGTTTGGGTAGGGGTATCATTCGGCCCAAGATGTGGGATCATCTGCTGCGGAACCGCCCGGCAGTCGGCGGGCAGACGCCCGTGGCAGTCAGGGCCAGCACACTGCCCGGCGGTCCGGAACTGAACACGGCAAGCCCCGTGCGCGAGGCGGCACCTTCGGGGCTCAGCGAGAACCGGATGCCCTCGCCCCGGCGGCGCGGCGGCTCGGACAGGCGCCAGATGCGGGTGCCACCCGGCAGGCCCAGCGCATTCTGCACATAGTCCCCTGCCGCGCACCAGAATTCATTATCGCCCGATCTGCCGCGGTAGGGAATGTTGAAGGTGTTGCCGCCCTCGGGCACCACCACCAGATTGTTCCGGCTGAGCCAAGCCGCAGCCGGGACGGTGGTCAGGCCAAAGGCCAGGATGGCGGGAATCAGAAGGCGAAGCATCATGATGAAGTCCTCTTGTTCTGTGTTGCTGTGTCAGGGCCGGTCTCAGCGGAACAGACTCTGGAAGCCGAAAGGGAAGAACCGCGGCGGACAAAGCGCAAAGGCCATTGCCGCGCTGACGCTGCCCTGCGGCCCGTCCGACGAGAAGATTGAAAGCCCGGACTTTGCAGACGCCCCTTCCGGGCTCAGCGAAAAGCGGATGCCCTGCCCCCGCTGCCTTGGGGGTTCGGACAGGCGGAAAATCCGGGTGCCGCCCGGCATCCCCAGAAAGTTGTTCACATAGTCGCCCGCCGCGCACCAGAAATCCGTGTCGCCCGGCAGCCCCATGAAGGGCACGTTGAAGGTTCCCTCGCCATCGGGCTGCACGATCAGCCCGTTCCCCGCAACAAAGGACCAGGCGGGGGACGCCAGCGCCAGCGCACTGGCAAGTGTCAGGGACAGCAGGGAAAGACGGGGCATGGCACACCTTTTTGCACAGACCGGCCGGACGCACCCCGGCGCGCGCACCATCCAGACTACGCCTGTCGGGACCGGTTTAACAGGCCGATTCCTCGTCTGCCCGGAACGGCATCACGGCACCGCACAGCGGCACCTGACGGGATGCGTCCAATCGGCAGCGCACCGGGACCCTGGCAATTTGCGGCGCGCCCCGGATGCGGCAGGTCAGGCGATTTGCCGGCAGACTGAGCCGGTTCGGGGGGCCGGGTGGCCCTGCCCGCAGAAGATCACAGATGTTGCACCGCGTTCCATCACGGCGGCGGGAACAGGTTTGTCACCATGGCAACGCCAATACTGCGATGCAACCGCGCGGCGTCATCAGGCGGGGCCATGGTGGGTGATAAGGGATTTGAACCCCTGACATCTTCGATGTGAACGAAGCGCTCTACCACTGAGCTAATCACCCGACGGCGGTGTGTTAGCGCCCCTTTCCGGGCTCTGCAAGGGGCTTTGCGGCCTTGGCCGCCGCCTTGTCCGGCTTGACGGGCGCGACCGCACCGCCAGCTTTCTTTGCCTGGCGGAACGGCGGCAGGTTCAGATGCTCGCCCCGTCCCATCGCGTCTTCCAGCACCCGGAGCGTATGGGCAACGATGTCCTTGACCTGCTTTTTCTTGGCACCGGATGCCGCGACGACGCGATCAACCAGGTCCTTCTTGCGCAGGGCAAAACTCTCGCCCACAGCGCTGACCAGCGCCGTGGCCGCTGCGGCCACCTGGGCTTCGGGGGACGGGCTTGCCATTGCATCAGCGCGGGGCACCGGCTTTGCGGCGGCTTTCCCGGGAACCGCAGCCTTGGCCGCAGCGCCCGTCACGGCTGCGGCGGCCGGTTCGACCGGCGGTCTGGCAGCTTTGGCCACGCCTGCCCTGCGCGGGGCGGCAGGGGGTTTCGGTGTCTGCGCCATCGGCGAATGTCCTTTTCTCGGTTTGTCCTGGCAGACGATAGACTGTTTACGCCCTTTCGCCAAATGTCATATTTCTGTTACCAACTTATGCATGGCAAACAAGAAAGGGCGCAGACCCGCTGCGCCCTTCCCTTCCGGGCCACCGTCCCGGCCAACGCCTGCCCGAGGTCAGTGGGCCACGGGTGCGGCAGGCGTTTCCGCCTTGACCAGCCGGGCCGCTGCCGCCGCTTCTTCTGCGGCCTCGTCCCATTCCACCGGCTCGGGCGCGCGGACCAGCGCGTGTTTCAGCACCTCGCGCACATTGCTGACCGGGATGATGGTCAGTCCCTGCTTCACGTTGTCGGGAATCTCGGTCAGGTCCTTTTCATTCTCGGCCGGGATCAACACGGTCTTGATGCCGCCGCGCAGCGCCGCAAGCAGCTTTTCCTTCAACCCGCCAATGGGCAGGACATTGCCGCGCAGCGTTACCTCGCCGGTCATGGCGATGTCCTTGCGCACCGGAATGCCCGTCAGCACCGACACGATGGACGTGACCATCGCGATCCCCGCACTTGGGCCGTCCTTGGGCGTTGCCCCTTCCGGCACATGCACGTGGATGTCGACCGATTCGAACTTCGGCGGTTTGATGCCAAGCTCGGGGCTGATCGAGCGCACGAAGCTGCTGGCGGCTTCGATGGATTCCTTCATCACATCGCCCAGCTTGCCGGTGGTCTTCATCCGGCCCTTGCCCGGCAGGCGCAGCGCCTCGATCGACAAAAGCTCGCCCCCGACGCTGGTCCAGGCAAGGCCGGTTACGACCCCCACCTGATCCTCGGCCTCGGCCAGGCCATAGCGGAACCGCTTGACCCCCAGATAGCTTTCCAGCGTCTCGGGTGTCACCACGATCTTGCGTCCCTTGGCCTGAACGATCTGGGTCACGGCCTTGCGGGCCAGTTTCGCAATCTCGCGTTCCAGGTTCCGCACGCCCGCTTCCCGCGTATAGGTGCGGATGATCTCGGTCAGGGCCGCATCGGTGATCTCGAATTCGCCCTTTCTCAGACCGTGGTTCCTGATCTGCTTGTCCAGCAGGTGGCCCTTGGCAATCTCGCGCTTTTCATCTTCGGTGTAGCCCGCCAGCGGAATGATCTCCATCCGGTCCAGCAGCGGACCCGGCATGTTGTAGGAGTTCGCCGTGGTGATGAACATCACGTTCGACAGGTCGTACTCCACCTCCAGATAGTGGTCGATGAAGGTGTTGTTCTGTTCGGGGTCCAGCACCTCAAGAAGCGCCGATGCCGGATCACCGCGGAAGTCCTGGCCCATCTTGTCAATTTCATCCAGAAGAATCAGCGGGTTGCTGGTTTTCGCCTTCTTCAGCGCCTGAATGATCTTGCCGGGCATCGACCCGATATAGGTGCGCCGGTGGCCACGGATTTCGGATTCGTCGCGCACCCCGCCCAAAGAGATGCGGATGAACTCGCGTCCCGTCGCCTTGGCGACCGACCGGCCAAGCGAGGTCTTGCCAACCCCGGGGGGGCCGACAAGGCACAGGATCGGCCCCTTCAGCTTGGCGCTGCGGGCCTGCACCGCCAGATATTCGACGATGCGTTCCTTGACCTTGTCCAGACCGTAGTGGTCGGCATCCAGCACCGCCTGCGCCTTGGTCAGGTTTTTCTTGACACGGCTTTTCACGTCCCAGGGCACGCCAAGCAGCCAGTCCAGATAGTTGCGCACGACCGTGGCCTCGGCGCTCATCGGCGACATGGTTTTCAGCTTTTTCAGCTCGGCCTCCGCCTTGTCGCGCGCTTCCCTGGACAAGCGGGTCTTGCGGATGCGCTCTTCCAGTTCGGCCAGCTCGTTCTGGCCGTCTTCGCCATCGCCGAGTTCCTTCTGGATCGCCTTCATCTGCTCGTTCAGGTAGTATTCGCGCTGCGTGCGTTCCATCTGCGTCTTCACGCGCGATTTGATCTTCTTTTCAACCTGCAGGACGCTCATCTCGCCCTGCATCAGGCCATAGACCTTCTCCAGCCGCTCGGCCACGTCCAGCGTCTCCAGCAGACCCTGCTTCTGGCCCACCTCGATGCCCAGATGGCCCGCCACAAGGTCGGCCAGCTTTTGGGGCTCGCGCGTCTCTGAAACGGCGGACAAGGCCTCTTCGGGGATGTTCTTCTTGATCTTGGCGTAGCGTTCGAATTCCTCGGAAACGGAACGCACCAGGGCTTCGACGGCGGTCGGATCACCCGGCGTCTCGGGCAGCTCTTCTGCGCGCGCCTCGAAAAAGCGGTCATTGGCGACAAATCCGGTGATCCGGACGCGCATCTTGCCTTCAACCAGCACCTTCACGGTGCCATCCGGCAGCTTCAGCAGTTGCAGGACATTGGCAAGGACGCCCGCCTTGTAGATGCCGTCGGCGGCGGGATCATCCACCGATGGGTCGATCTGGCTGGACAGCAGGATCTGCTTGTCTTCGGCCATCACGTCTTCCAGCGCCCGCACGGATTTTTCGCGCCCCACAAACAGCGGCACGATCATGTGGGGAAACACAACGATGTCGCGCAGCGGCAGCACCGGATAGCTGGGGGAAAGGGATTTCGTCATGCTGTTTCCTTCGTCTGGCAGAAAGGCTGGGCCCCGGTCATCGGCAGCGCTGGCCTTTCCCTGTCACGTCTTGGTAATTGGGTGTCACATTCGCGGCTTTCAACGGGCGATCTTCACGGCTGGCAGGCAGCATGTCCCGCACGGCGGCGAAGGGCAAGATGACTTTCAGCGCGTGATCATCACATTTCCCCCCCGGGCCTGACATCCCCACCCGTGCCGAACCCTGCCCTGGCCTGCGGTCAAAGTGTTACGTCCCGGTCATTGCCCCGTCACTTGCCGTTCCTATCGGTCACAGACACCGCAGCCCTGTCCGAAGGAGAGTTACGATGCGTTCAATTCTTGCTGCCACCCTGATGCTGAGCACTGCCGCCCTGAGCGGTGCCGCGCTGGCAGACACCCCCGACCCGCGCCCGCTGTTCCTGATCGATCTGATGGCACCCGGCCCCTTGAAAGACAAACTCGCGGCCTGTTCCGGCCAGCCGATGCAGCGCACGCTGTTTTCCATCGGCCACCGGGGCGCGCCGCTGATGTTCGCCGAACACACAGTGGAATCCAACCGCGCCGCCGCCCGCATGGGGGCAGGCATTCTGGAATGCGACGTGACCTTTACCAAAGACAAGGAACTTGTCTGCCGCCACGCGCAGAACGATCTGCATACATCCACCAACATTCTGGCCACCGACCTTGCCGCAACCTGCATCACCCCCTTCACTCCGGCATCCGGCGATGCCAAGGCAACCGCCGAGTGCCGCACGTCTGAAGTGACGCTGGAACAGTTCCGCACGCTGAAGGGCAAGATGGATGGGGCCGATGCAACCGCCACCACGCTGGACGCCTTCATGAATGGCAGCCCGCGCTGGCGCACCGACCTTTACGCCACTGAAGCCGGCACGCTGATGACCCATGCCGAATCGATCCAGCTGTTCAAATCGCTCGGGGCCAAATTCACGCCGGAACTGAAATCGCCCAGCGTGGAAATGCCCTTCGACGGCTTCAGCCAGGAAGCCTATGCACAGAAGATGATCGACGAATACAAGGCCGCAGGCATTCCCGCCAGCGACGTCTGGGCGCAGTCGTTCAACCTTGACGACGTTCTGTACTGGATCAAGGCCGAACCCGAATTCGGCAAGCAGGCCGTCTATCTGATTGATGCCGACGAGATCGACGGCTTCGACAATATGAAGCCTGAAACCTGGGGCCATGACATGGCCGACTTGCATGGCAAGGGTCTGAACTATATCGCCCCGCCGCTGTTCGTGCTGGTCACGCTGGAAGATGGCAAAATCGTTCCTTCGGCCTATGCGAAAGCGGCCAAGGATGCCGGGCTGAAGATCATCACCTGGTCGCTGGAACGCTCTGGCCCGCTGAACGCGGGCGGCGGCGGCTATTACAAGACGATCACCCCCGCCGTTACCGGTTCGGGCGTGATGTACGAACTGGTTGACGTGCTGGCCCAGCAGGTTGGCGTGGTCGGCATCTTCTCGGACTGGCCGGGAACAGTAACGTACTACGCGAACTGCATGGGGCTGTAATCCCCCGCTGCGGCATCCCAACCGGGGTGCCGCAGCCATGTCATTGGTGCCGGGGGCAACAGCGCGGTCAAACCGGCTCAATATCGCCGCCGGCCCGCAGTGCGTGAAACGCCGCCACAAAGGCTGCCAGCCGCCCGTCGCGGATGGCGTCGCGCAGGCCCTGCATCAGCTCCTGAAAGTAATGCAGGTTATGCCATGTCAGCAACATCGAGGCGATGATTTCGCCCGACCGGAAGACGTGGTGCAGATAGGCGCGGGAATAGTCCTTGCAGGCCGGGCAGGTGCAATCCGCATCCAGCGGGCGCGGATCGTCCATGTGGCGCGCATTCTTGATGTTCACCTGACCGCGCCGGGTCCAGGCCTGACCGGTGCGCCCCGACCGGGACGGCAGCACGCAATCCATCATGTCGATCCCGCGCTCTACCGCGCCCACGATGTCATCCGGCTTGCCCACCCCCATCAGGTAGCGCGGGCGGTCGGAAGGCAGCATCCCCGGCGCGTAATCCAGCACGCCAAACATCGCCCCCTGCCCCTCGCCCACCGCAAGCCCGCCCACCGCATAGCCGTCAAATCCGATGCCCCGCAGCGTTTCGGCGCTTTCCGCGCGCAGGTCCTGCGTGACGCCGCCCTGCTGAATGCCGAACAGCGCGTGGCCCGGCCGGTCGCCAAAGGCATCGCGGGACCGCTGCGCCCAGCGCATCGACAGGCGCATCGACCTGGCGACCTCGGCCTCGGTGGCAGGCAGGGCGGGGCATTCATCGAAACACATCACAATGTCCGACCCCAGCAGGCGCTGGATCTCCATGCTGCGTTCCGGCGTCAGCCAGTGTTCCGAACCGTCGATGTGGCTTTTGAAGCGCACGCCGTCCTCGGTCAGCTTGCGCAGGCCCGACAGGCTCATCACCTGAAACCCGCCCGAATCGGTCAGGATCGGGCGCTGCCAGTTCATGAAGCGGTGCAGCCCGCCCAGCCGGTCGATCCGCTCGGCGGTCGGGCGCAGCATCAGGTGATAGGTGTTGCCCAGCAGGATGTCGGCCCCGGTTTCGCGCACCGACCCCGGCAGCATCGCCTTGACCGTGGCCGCCGTGCCCACGGGCATAAAGGCGGGCGTGCGGATTTCGCCGCGCGGGGTCTTGATGGTGCCGGTGCGCGCGGCCCCGTCGGTTGCGGAAAGGTGAAAGGAAAACGCCGTCATGATGGCCTCGCTGATCCGTCCCGCTTCATAGGCCTTCTGGCGGCAGTGCCAAGGCCCTGCGGCCCGACCTGCATCTGCGCAAAGGTTCCGCAGGCGGCACGGCTGCGTCCCACTGGACCCCGGCGCGCCATTTCCTTATATAAACGGTCAAGTAACCGCGAGGCGACCATGACCAGCCAAAGCCCGGACCGCATCGAAGGCGCGCCGCTGATCCGCCCTTCCACCACGGACCATCCGCTGTACGACGATGTCGTCGGGGCCTGCCGCACCGTGTTCGACCCGGAGATTCCGGTGAACATCTATGATCTGGGTCTGGTGTACACCATTGAAATCACGCCTGAAAACGCGGTCGAGATCCTGATGACCCTGACCGCGCCGGGCTGCCCCGTGGCCGGTGAGATGCCGGGCTGGGTGGCCGATGCCGTGGAACCGCTGCCCGGTGTCAAGCAGGTCAATGTCCAGATGACCTTCGATCCCCCCTGGGGGATGGAGATGATGTCGGACGAGGCAAAGCTGGAACTGGGGTTCATGTGAAATAAAGCGCTTGGGCTTTATACTTCGCAAATTAAGCCTTGAAGCTGAAGTTTCTTGATATCAAGTGCATCACGTGACATTCCTTCTGTCATGAGCGATGCCGCAGTCATCACTGGCGATCTGATCGGCTCACGCAAGGCCGGACCGCAGGCAACCGAGCTTGCGATGCTTGAGATCGCGGATGCCGCAAAAGCCGCATCTGCCCCTTTCGAAAGATATCGTGGTGACGGCTGGCAGGTCCTGCTCCTGCAGCCCGAACGGGCACTGAGGTACTCACTTCTGGTGACGGCCCGCCTTCGGAGCATCAGGGCACCCTTAAGCCGGTTTGCCGTCGGGATCGACGCCGTTCCGCAAGAACGGGCGCGGTCACTTGCTGCCGAGACAGGTGGCGCATTCGTCACCTCTGGAAAGGTTCTGGACGAAATGCCCAGACGATCAATGTTTGCAATAGCCAGCATGACCCGAACCTTGAACGAAATGACCTGGGCGGCGGCCCAACTTGCAGACCAGGTTGCCCGCAAGTGGACCCCACAACAGGCCGAGGCGATGATCTTTGCCCTGTCCCCGACCAACCCGTCGGGCGCGTCCATTGCAAAGTCGCTCGGCATAAGTCCGGCAGCGACAAGCTATCGTTTGCACGGTGCGAACTGGTGGGCCATCAAGGCTGTCGTTTCAGCCTTCGAGAGCGAGCTTGGGGAAAGCCTCGATGCCTGAAACCCTTGCCGCCCTCCTTTTCGCCCACGTGCTCGCTGATTTCGTCTTTCAGACCAACTGGATGGTGGCGAACAAGCGGCGACCGGGGGGGCTTGCGCTGCACGGGCTGGTCGTGCTGGCAACCGCTGTTGCGGCGACAGGGGCGGTCGACCTTGGGGTGCTTTGGCTCACGGCCCTGCATGTCGCCATCGACGCCATCAAGGCGCGGGCGCGGCGGGGGCTTGGTGCCTTCCTTCTTGATCAGGCAGGCCATCTTGCGACCATTGCCGCCCTTGCACTGTGGCGGCCGATGATCTGGTCCGACGGCCTCTGGGCCGGCCAGGCCGCCCTGCCCGGCCTCATGCTCGTTGCCGCCGGGGCCATCCTTGCCACCCGCGCGGGCGGCTTTGCGGTCGGCCACCTGATGGAGCCCTTCGCCGATCACCTGCCCGCCGACGTCACCGCCGAAAGCCTGCCAGGTGCGGGGCGCATCATCGGGCTTCTGGAACGCGGCCTCATCTTCGCCCTGATCCTGCTCGGGCAACCTGCCGGCGTCGGGCTTCTGATCGCGGCAAAGTCCATCCTGCGCTTTGGCGCCGTGAAAGATGACCGCGCGCTGTCGGAATATGTGATCATCGGCACGCTTGCCTCCTTCTCCTGGGCGATCCTGGTGGCCTATGGTACGCTTTCCGGCCTGACCGTGCTGCCGCCGCTTGGAATCCTGCCCGTTGCACCCTAGATTGCTGGACAAAGGAGCCCGCACATGTTCGGCATTCCCGGCAAACAGGCCGTCACCCTGACCCCGGCGGCGGTACGCCAGATTTCCCGTCTGATGGACCGTCAGGGGTCCAGCGGCCTGCGCATCGGCGTCAAAAAAGGCGGCTGCGCGGGCATGGAATACACCATGGAATTCGCCGAAAGCATCAATCCGATGGACGAGCTGGTGGAACAGGACGGCGCGCGCGTGATGATCGCGCCGATGGCACAGATGTTCCTGTTCGGCACCGAGATCGACTATGAAACCTCGCTGCTGGAGGCCGGGTTCAAGTTCAACAACCCGAATGTTTCCGATACCTGCGGCTGCGGTGAGTCGATCAAGTTCAAGGATCAGCCCACCGAAGGCCCCGCCCGCACCTGACCCCGGTTTCCTTGGCGCGCGGCATCGCGTAAGGCTGCCCTGGGGCCGAGTCTTTGGGGAATGACGATGCGCAAACTTGCTGCCGGAAACTGGAAGATGAACGGGCTGTCCGCCCAGCTTGCCGAAGTGGCAGCCCTGATCGCCACCCATCCGCAGCCCCGATCCGAAGTCCTGCTGTGTCCGCCCGCCACGCTGCTGGCCCCGATGGCGCAGGCGGCTGCGGGGCGGATCGCGCTGGGCGGGCAGGACTGCCACCCGAATTCCTCTGGCGCCCATACAGGCGATATCTCGGCCGCGATGCTGGCCGATGCGGGGGCGTCCTTTGTCATCCTGGGTCATTCCGAACGCCGCGCCGATCATGGCGAAACCGATGCGCTGGTGCGCGCCAAGGCCGATGCTGCGGCAGCGACCGGTCTGGTGGCCATTATCTGTGTCGGGGAAACCGAAGCGCAGCGCGACGCGGGCGAAACCTTGGCCGTGATCGCAGGCCAGCTTGCCGGTTCTGTCGCCGACACATCCACCCCGCAGACCACCGTCATCGCCTATGAGCCGGTCTGGGCAATCGGCACGGGCCGCACCCCGACCCTGCCCGAGATTGCAACGGTTCACGCCGATATCCGCGCCCGCCTGACGGCCCGCTTCGGGGCGGCAGCTTCGGGGTTCCGTCTGCTCTATGGCGGGTCGGTGAAACCGTCGAACGCGGCCGAAATCTTTGCGCTGCCGCAGGTCGATGGTGCCCTCGTCGGCGGGGCCAGCCTGAAGGCAGCCGATTTCGGCGCGATCATCGCCGCCCTGGACGCCGCCTGAAGACGGTCCGCATGTCGCTGGCGGACGGTCCGGCACCCGCCTTGCATGGCAAGACTGGCCTCAGCCTGGGATTGTTCCGATGACCGTTGCCGCTTCGCCTCCACCTTCGGTGCTGACAGCCAATGCGCTGTGCCTTCTGTCGATGATCACCTGGGCGGTAGGTCTGCCGGCGCTGGGCCATCTGGTGCAGTTCATCCCGCCGATGACCTTGACAGCCTTTCGCGTGGGACTGGCCGGTCTTGTGCTGGTGATCGCCTGGATGCTGTGGGAAGGCGCAGGGCCTGTGCTGCGCGCACCGTGGCTGCGCGGCATCGGGGTGGGCTTCGTCGTCATGGGCTTGGGGGCCGTTCTGGTGGCGGTGGCGCTGGAGCGGACCGATCCGGTGACAGTGGCCATCATCACCGCGATGATGCCGGTGATCGGGATCGCGCTGGAATGCCTTCTGGACGGGCGGCGGCTGACGGTGGCGCTGGTGGCGGGCCTGATCCTGTCGCTGGCAGGGGGCCTTGTGGCGCTGGACCTTGGGGCAGCCAAGCCGGGCCTTGGTCTTGGGGCGCTGGCCGCCTTTGGCTCGGTCCTGGCCTTCACCTGGGGGTCGCGCGCCACCGTCACCACCTTTGCGGACCTGACCCCGCTGGGCCGCACCGCCATCACCGTGGCCGGCGCGGGGATCAGCATGTCGGTGCTGGCCCTGGCCTATGCCTGGGCCGGCGGGGCCGCCGTTCGATGGAACAGCATCGGCCTGACCGAGGTGGCCGCGCTTGTCGCAGCTTCCATCGGGTCGATTGCCGTCAGCCAGACGCTGTGGATCGTCTCGGTCGGCCTTTTGGGCATCGGCATCGCCAGCCTGCACATGAACGCGGTGCCCTTCTATGTGATGCTGATCGCCTTTGCGCTGGGCGGGGACTGGATCTGGGCGCAGGCAGCCGGGGCAGCCATCGTGGTGCTGGGTGTGGCGGTGGCCCAGGGCACCCTGACACGGCGGCGGGCCTGAGCTTGGACCGCCTGCAGCAATCGCCCACCGATCCGGAGTTTGTGCAGAACCCCTATCCCTTCTATGACCGCGCGCGGGCGGCGGGGCCGTTCTTTTTCTGGCAGGATTACGGTCTGGTCTGCGCCACCTCTGCCACTGCGGTCCATGCCATCCTGCGCGACCGCCGCTTCGGGCGCGAGGTGCCCGAGGAGCTGCGCGCAGCCGTACCGGCCCATCTTGCCCCCTTCTTCGCGGTCGAAGCCCATTCGATGCTGGAACTGGAACCGCCGCGCCATACCCGCCTGCGCAGCCTGGTGCTGCGCGCCTTCACCTCGCGCCGGATCGCGGCGCTGGAACCCGCGATTGCCACCCTGTGCGACGATCTGATCGCGGCGCTGCCGCAGGGGCGGTTCGACCTGCTGCGCCACTTCGGGCAAAAGCTGCCGGTCATCGTCATCGCCCGGCTGCTGGGCGTGCCCGAGGCGATGTCGGATGACCTGCTGCGCTGGTCCAACGCCATGGTGGGCATGTACATGGCCGGCCGCACGCGCGACAGCGAAGACCGCGCCGTGGCCGCCACCGAAAGCTTTGTGGCCTTCCTGCGCGACTATGTGGACAATCGCCGCACCCGACCCGCCGACGATCTGATCACCCAGCTGATCGCCGCCGAATCCGACGGCGAGCGTCTGACCACGGACGAGATGATCTCTACCTGCATCCTGCTGCTGAACGCGGGCCACGAGGCCACCGTGCACAGCCTGGGCAACGGGGTGAAGACCCTCCTCGAAACCCGCACCCCGCCCGCCGCCCTGTTGCCGCAACGGATCGCGGGCACGGTCGAGGAACTGCTCCGCTTTGATCCGCCGCTGCATCTGTTCACGCGACATGCCTATGCGCCGGTTGATGTGCTGGGGCACGGCTTTCGGCGGGGCGACCAGGTCGGCCTGTTGCTTGCGGCGGCAAACCGTGATCCGCGCACCTGGGACAGGCCGGGGCGGTTTGATCCGGCGCGGCCGGAAAAGGTCAACCTGGCCTTTGGCGGTGGGCTGCATTTCTGCGTCGGTGCGCCGCTGGCCCGGCTGGAATTGCAGATTGCCCTGCCCCGCCTGTTCACCCGCCTGCCCCGCCTGCGGCTGGCCGAACCACCGCGCTATGCAGATCTGTTCCATTTCCACGGGCTGGAACGCCTGATGGTCCGCGCCGACTGAGCCTTTCGCATTTCTTTTCGGCCCAAATACCCCGGGGTCCGGGGCAGCGCCCCGGGGCGCGTTACAGGGGCAGGACCGTCGTCGCCTTGATCTCTTCCATGCTGAGCAGGGCCGTGACGTTATAGATGCGCACTTCGGCAATCAGCGCCTGATAGAAGGTGTCATAGGCGCGGGCATTGGCGACGCGAACCTTCAGGATATAATCGATGTCACCGGCCAGCCGGTGCGCCTCCAGCACCTCGGGGCGGTCGCGCAGCACCTGCAGAAAGCGGCGCTGCCAGTCCGCCTCATGTTCGCTGGTGCGGATCAGCACAAAAAAGCAGGCCTCCAGACCCAGCGCCTCGGCATCCAGCAGCACTGTCTGGCGCAGGATCACCCCGGCCTCTTTCATCCGGCGGATCCGGTTCCAGACCGGGGTCTTGGACGAGCCGACCTTGCGGGCGATGTCATCCAGCGACCGGGCCGCATCTTCCTGCAATTCCGCAAGAATTTTCCTGTCCATCTCGTCCAGCCGGGCTGCCATTCGCCTATTTCCCCTGTTTGTGGAACCGCGTTCCAAACAGGGCCAGAATGGGAACGAACGTCCTTATCTGCAAGGGCCACTGGCGCAGGACCGGAAAAATGTCCTATTCTGGTGCTGCAATTGCCTGTACAGCCGGACCCCGATCAGATGTTCGACCTTGCCGCCCCTGCCGTTTCCGTCGCCGCGCCCGGCAGTGTCACCTTTGTCGGGGCCGGTCCGGGTGACCCGGATCACCTGACGCTGAAGGCGCTGAGGGCGCTGCAGCAGGCAGAGGTGGTCATTCATGACAGGTTGGCCGGGTCAGGCGTTCTGGCGCTGTCGAACCCGGCGGCGGTGCTTGTGGATGTGGGCAAAACCGGGTTCGGGCCGTCGGCCGCGCAGAAAGACATCAACGCGCTGATCGTGGCCGAGGCACGGCGGGGACGGCGCGTGGTGCGCCTGAAGGGCGGCGATTGCGGCATTTTCGGCCGTCTTGATGAAGAGATCGAGGCGCTGGACCGTGCGGGCCTTCCATGGTCGATCGTGCCAGGCCTGACGGCGGCCGTCGCGGCGGCGGCGGCGATCGGTCAAAGCCTGACACGCCGGGGGCGCAATGCCTCGGTCCGGATCGTGACCGGGCACGACATGGCCGGCTTTGCCGAGCAGGACTGGCGCGGCATGGCCCGCCGCGGCGAGGTTACGGCGATCTACATGGGCAAGAAATCTGCCCGCTTCCTGCAGGGCCGCCTGATGATGCACGGGGCCGCTGCCGATACACCCGTCACCATCGTGGAAAATGCCTCGCGCGCCGATGAGCGCACTGTGGCCACGTCGCTGGCCGGCCTGCCGGACGCGCTGGGTGACATTTCGGGGCCTGCCATCCTGCTTTACGGCCTGGCACCGCGCCGCGCCGCCGCAGCCCTGTCCCGGTTGAAAAAGGCGCGGTCATGAAGGGCCGGTTCACGCCAAAGGTCGTCACCGCAAATGACCTGCGCCTGGGCGATGTCGTCTATCTGACGCCCGATGACCGCTGGTCGCGCCTGCACCGCGAGGCAGAGCTGATCACGGACGAGGCTGCGGCGGAGCTGCGTCTGCATTTTGCCGCCGCACAAAAGCTGACTGTGGTCGGGGTCTGTCTGGCCGATGCAAGGCCCGGGCCCGACGGGCCGGAGCCGGTGCATTTCCGCGAGGCCTTCCGCGCGCGCGGACCATCGAACTATCCGCACGGCAAGCAGGCCGACCTGACCTGATGCCCCCTGTCTGATCCCCCTTTTCGCAAGCCCCCCTGTCGCAAGGCCAGCCACCATGTATGATTATTCAGACTTCGATGACGCCTTCGTGCGGGCACGGGTGGCGCAGTTCGCAGGACAGGTCGCGCGGCGGCTTGACGGATCACTCACCGAAGAGGAATTCCGCCCGCTGCGGCTGATGAACGGCCTTTATCTGCAACTGCATGCCTATATGCTGCGCGTGGCCATTCCCTATGGCACGCTGAACCCGCGCCAGATGCGCCAGCTTGGGATGATCGCCGACCGCTGGGACAAGGGATACGGCCATTTCACCACGCGCCAGAACATCCAGTTCAACTGGCCGAAGCTGGAAGATGTGCCCGCCATCCTGTCGGCGCTGGCCGATGTGGGCATGCATGCCATCCAGACCAGCGGCAACTGCGTGCGCAACGTGACGGCAGATCATTTCGCCGGGGCCGCTGCGGATGAAATCGAAGACCCGCGCCCGGTGGCAGAGCTGCTGCGGCAATGGTCGACCGACCATCCGGAATTCCAGTTTCTGCCGCGCAAGTTCAAGATCGCCGTCACCGGCAGCCCGCATGACCGTGCGGTGACGCGCGCCCATGACATCGGCCTGCGCATGCTGCGCAACGCGGCCGGGGAACCGGGGTTCGAGGTGATCGTGGGCGGCGGGCTGGGCCGCACGCCGATGATCGGCCACAAGGTGCGGGCGTTTCTGCCCAAGGCCGATCTCTTGCCTTATGTCGAGGCGATCCTGAGCGTGTACAACATGCTTGGCCGGCGCGACAACAAGTACAAGGCGCGCATCAAGATCACCGTGCATGAAACCGGCGTCGAAGAGATGACCCGGCTGATCGAAGACCGCTTCGCGCAGATCCGCCCGCAGTTTGTCGGTCACGACCAGGCGCTTCTGGCCGAAATCGAAGCCGCCTTTGCGCCACCCGCGTTCCGCGACGCGCCGACAGGGGTCTATGACGCCTTCCGCGCCGCCGATCCGCTGTTCCGCGCCTGGGCCGATACCAACCTGGCGCTGCACCGCAACCCGCAATACGCCATCGTCACGGTCAGCCTGAAGGCCCATGGCGAAACCCCCGGCGATGCCACGGGCGACCAGATGCGGCTGCTGGCCGATCTGGCCGAACGTTACGGGCATTCCGAATTGCGCATCAGCCACGAGCAGAACGTGATCCTGCCGCATGTCCACAAGTCGGACCTGCCGGCAGTTCATGCCGCGCTGGTGCAGGCGCGGCTGGGTACGGCCAATGTCGGGCTGATCTCGGACATCATCGCTTGCCCCGGCATGGATTACTGCGCGCTGGCGACGGCGCGGTCCATTCCGGTGGCCCAGGACATCGCCCGGCATTTCGACGCGCTGAAGCTGGAGCATGACATCGGCCCGCTGAAGATCAAGATCAGCGGCTGCATCAATGCCTGCGGGCATCACCATGTCGGGCATATCGGCATTCTCGGGCTGGACCGGGCAGGCGTGGAAAACTACCAGATCACCCTGGGTGGCGATGGCACCGAAACCGCCGTGATCGGCGAGCGGGCCGGGCCGGGCTTTGCCTATGACCAGATCCTGCCCGCCATCGGGCGGATCATCACCGCCTATCTGGCAATCCGCCAATCGCCGCACGAAACCTTCCTTGAAACCTTCCGCCGCACCGGCATGGGCCCTTTCAAGGCGGCGCTTTACCCCGACGAAGGGGCGCAGGATGCCGCTTGATCCGGTCTTTGCCAGCCTTGGCGACAAGGTGGCCGAACTGAACCACCGCTACCGCAATCACGCGGCGGTGTCGGTTCTGGAACATGCGCTGGGTGATCCCGATGTCGGGCGCACAGCGCTTGTATCCTCGTTCGGGGCGGAATCGGTGGTGCTTTTGCACATGATCGCGGTGATCGACCGCACCACGCCGGTGCTGTTCATCGACACGCAGATGCTCTTTGCCGAAACCCTGGCCTATCAGCAGGAGGTGGCCGAAAAGCTGGGTCTGACCAATATCGTCACGGTCAGGGCAGACCCGGCGCGGCTGGCCTTTGAGGACCCCGACAACACGCTGCACCGGTTCAACACCGATGCCTGCTGTGCCCTGCGCAAGACCGAACCGCTGGAACGCGCCCTGCAGGGCTATGACGCCTGGATCACGGGGCGCAAGCGGTTCCAGGGCAGCACACGGGCGACGGTGGAGTTCTTTGAGGCCGAAGGGCATCTGCGGATCAAGGTCAATCCGCTGGCGCATTGGGGCCGCGAGGACCTGCAGGACTACATGATCAACAACCGCCTGCCGCGTCACCCGCTGGTGGCCAAGGGCTATCCATCCATCGGCTGTGCGCCTTGCACCAGCCCGGTCGCCCCCGGCGAGGACCCGCGTGCGGGCCGCTGGCGCGGCAGCGCCAAGACCGAATGCGGCATTCATTTCATCAACGGGCGCGCCGTGCGCGGCCCGCTTGCGCAAGGAACCGCCACATGACCGCGCCTGTCATTGTCACCGATACCGGCTTTGCCGCCGATGACTGGCAGGGCGGCTTTGTGCCGCTGGCCGACAGCACTTTCGGCGACGCCCGCTGCATTGATCTGGCAAATACCGATGATCCGGCGCGCCTGTCCAACCGCCTGGCGGATATTGCCATGATCCGCATTGCCTTTCCGGTCTTTTCGGACGGGCGCGGCTTTACCCTGGGCCGCCGTTTGCGCGAGATGGGCTTTGCCGGGCGGCTGCGCGCACAGGGCCATGTCATTGCCGACCAATATGCCATGGCCCGCCGCTGCGGCTTTGACGAGGTCGAGATTTCCGCAGACCTGGCCGCGCGCCAGCCGGAAGACCAGTGGCAATTCCGCGCAGACTGGCGGGCTCATGATTACCAGGCGCGGCTGCGAGCCTGAAAACGGGGTTCCCCTGCAGGCGCGTCTGGCGTATTGCGAAGGCCGATTGACATGACCGAAGTTGCCGCCGTGACCCAGCCCGCCGCCCTCAAGGCCCGTATGCCCGATGCCCAGACCGTGACAGCGGTGCAGCACTGGACGGACCGCCTCTTTTCCTTCCGCGTGACGCGGCCGCCAAGCCTGCGTTTCCGGTCGGGGGAGTTTGTGATGATCGGGCTGATGGGCGACAACGGCAAACCCGTGCTGCGCGCCTATTCCATCGCCTCGCCCGCCTGGGATGAAGAGCTGGAGTTCTATTCGATCAAGGTGCCCGACGGCCCGCTCACCTCGAAGCTGCAACATATCCGGCCGGGCGACGAGATCATCCTGCGCCCCAAGGCGGTGGGCACGCTGGTGCTGGATGCGCTGCTG
The DNA here is from genome assembly GCA_020250175.1 of Rhodobacter sp. Classification (GTDB taxonomy): domain Bacteria; phylum Pseudomonadota; class Alphaproteobacteria; order Rhodobacterales; family Rhodobacteraceae; genus Aliitabrizicola. The sequence continues at coordinate 76,121 of JADCEN010000033.1, read as the reverse complement.
CCGGGCAAGCGGCTGTGGTTTCTGGCCACCGGCACCGGCATTGCGCCTTTTGCCAGCCTGATGCGCGATCCGGATACTTATGAGCGCTATGATCAGGTCATCATGATGCACACCTGCCGCGAAAGGGCAGAGCTGGCCTATGGCCGCACGCTGGTCGAAGGGCTGAAAGACGATCCGCTGATCGGCGACATGGTCGAGGGCAAGCTTCTGTACTACCCCACCACCACGCGCGAACCCTCTGCGCAGATGGGCCGGATCACCGACACCCTGACCTCGGGCAAGGTCTTTGCCGACCTGGGACTGCCGCCGATGGATGCGGCGCAGGACCGCGCGATGGTCTGCGGATCACTGGCCTTCAACATAGATGTCAAGGCGGTGCTGGAAGGGTTCGGTCTGCGCGAAGGTGCCAATTCCGAACCGCTGGACTATGTCGTTGAAAAGGCCTTCGTCGGCGACGGCATCTGACAGCGCAGGCGGCGGTCATCCGGCTGGCCGGGCAAAGCGCAGAACCGGCAGCGCAGCCCCCTGCGAAACGGGCCGGGCGGACCGTCAGGGCAGGCCCATTGCGGATGCCTGGCCCCGGTTGCGGTCGGCGCTGCCGGGGCCGGGGCGGATCAGAGACCCATCGCCTGCTTGAGCTGGTCCAGCACACCCTGAACGGCAGCGGGGCTGTCTTTCACCGAATTGTAGGTCGCCGTCAGCGTGTCCCTGACCGACTGGCTGATGGGGGCCGACGCAATACGTTCGGTGATTTCTTCGGAACTGAGCTTGGTTGCATCCCAGACCCAGGTCGCGGCTTCGCCGACAGCGGCACCGGCACCTATTGCGGCCCCGGTCACGGCATCGACGGCCCCTGTTGCCGCATCGGTGACGGCATCTGCGGCCTTGGTGGCAGCCCCGGTTGTGGTGGCGGCGGCCTCTTCTGCGGCCTTGGCCGTTTGGGCAGCGGCCTCTTCTGCGGCCTTGGCCGCAGCGGCGGCCTCTTCTGCGGCCTTGGCGGCGGCGGCTTCGGCAGCCGCTGCGGCTTCCTGTGCGGCGCGCTGCGCCGGAACATAGCTGAACTGATAATACGCGCCGATCGCAACGACGGCGGCGATAACGACAAGCCAGAGTTTGTTCATGTGGTTTCCCCCATTTCCCAGGGATTGTTCCCTGGGGCGCATATGGCACTTGCGGCGAACCGATGAAAGACCGGAACGCGGTGCCGCAAAGGCCCGAAAAGCCGGTTGAAAGCCGGGCCTGCGGGGTCTATTGTGCCCGCCGCTGAACGGACATGATCAAAGGAACCACACCATAGCCCGCAGACCCCACAACGCCCCGCCGCAACGCGAAACGGGCCCCCGTGTGAATGACCGCATCCGCTCTGCCGAAATCCGTCTGATTGGTGCCGATGGCGAAAACATCGGCGTGGTGACGCCCGCCCGCGCCCTGGCCCTGGCCGCCGAGGCCGGACTGGACCTGGTGGAGATCTCTCCGAATGCCGAACCGCCAGTCTGCAAGATCATGGACTTCGGCAAGTTCAAATATGAACAGCAAAAGCGCGAGGCCGAAGCCCGCAAGAAGCAGAAGATCATCGAGATCAAGGAAATCAAGTTCCGCCCCGGGACCGATACCCATGACTATGATGTCAAGATGCGCTCGGTGCTGAAATTCCTGGAAGAGGGCGACAAGGTGAAGGTCACCTTGCGCTTTCGCGGGCGCGAGATGGCCCATCAGGACCTTGGCCTCGACTTGCTGAACCGGGTGGCCGGGGATGTCGGCGACGCCGGCAAGGTCGAAAGCATGCCGCGCCTTGAGGGGCGTCAGATGGTGATGATGATCGGCCCGAAATAACTGCGGTCGGACCGGGGGTTTCACACCCCCGGACCCCCGTGGGATATTTGTGAACAGATAATTCAGCAAGCACCCCGCAGGGGCACCCCGAGGCCGGGCTGGCAACTGCAAGGTGCCCGCCAGGGAAGGGCATCAGGCCTGTCCCGGACCGGGGTAGAGCGGAAAGAACCCTGTCGCGCTTTTCATCATGGCAAGGCTGCGCATCCTGTGCAGCCATGATTGCAACGGCGGTGTTGGTGCAACCCCGGCCTCATCCAGCCATTGCGCATAGCCCCAGACGGCGCAATCCCCTATTCCCGGTGCGTCACCATGCAGGAAGGCCGCATCGCCCAGCAGCAGCCCGAAGCGGTGGCAATCGGCGTCAAAGCGCATCCGCAACCATTCCACCGCGCCGGGTGGAAAGCCTTCTCCCCGGGTTCGGCGCGCCTCTTTCAACTGCGGCAGGCACATGCCGATGCGGTTGGCTTCCCACATCAGGATTTCGCGCCCCCGTCGAAGCCCGTCTGGCGATTCTCCCCCCAGGCAGCGAAACCGGCTGGCGATTTCCAGCAGGATCGCCCCTGACTGCACATAGGGGTCCCCGTCAATCGTCAGCAGGGGAACTTCGGCAAAGGGGCTGAGGCGGCGAAAATCTGCGGGTCTCGATGCCGGATCGGCCCATATGTCGATCCACACCGTCCGGTGTGGCAGACCGGCAAGCGACAGGGCCAGCGCAACCTTGCAGGCGTGACCGGAGTCGGGATGCCCGTACAGAACCAGATCAGCCATGCGCCCCCCCTTGTCCTTCGCGCGGCTGCGGGCGGATCGGGATTTCCTTCAGCAACCCGCCCAGGCCCATCGCCGCAATGTCGTCGTCGGTCAGCGCAAGCCCGCAGGCCAGGCGTTCCAGCACCCAGTCCGCCCCGTTAAGCGCCGGAGAGCGGGCGCATCCCGGCAGACCGATCACCGGGCGCGGCCCAAGGCGGCCGTGAAACAGCAGGTTGCCCGGATCAACCGGCATGCCGAACCGCGCCACCGTCCCGCCCGCCGCGCGCACCGCCTGCGGCGCGGTATCATGCAGATCGGACGTGGCCGACCCGGTCAGGATCAGCAGCATCTCGCCCGGCAGGTCTGCCAGCGCCCTAGCCATTATATCGGTCTCGTGCGGGACGGTAACAACGCCGGCAAGTGTCATGCCCAGCGCGCGCAGCCGCGCCTCCACAGCGCGGCGGCCCTTGGCAATCAGCCGGTCTTGCTGGCCCGGCACGTCTGTCAGCAAAAGCCCGGCACTGGCCCGGATCACCGGCTGCACCCGGATCGCCCGCTGCGCCAGCGCCTCGGCCCGCGCGAGGGCGGCCTGCGGCACGGCATAGGTGATGATCTTGACCGTTCCGACCAGCGTTCCGGCCGAAACACGGGCGAAAGGGGCCAGCGTGGCAAGGGTAATCGCCGGATCGATCCGGTTGAGCGCATGGATCGCCGCCGCATCCGGCAGGACGAGACCGGGGGCAACCGCGTTCAGATTGACCCGCCCGGTGAAGGGATCGGTCAGCACCAGGCCCGCCGCCGCCGGATCGGGCACAAGCGCCGCCGCCAGCCGTGCCGCTGCGGCATCCTCGGGCACATCATCCGGGCCGGGCCGGGCGACGATCACCTGGGCAACCCCGGCCGCGCGCAGGTTTGCGGTGTCGGCGGGGCCCAGAACCAGCCCCTTGCGCAGACGCTGGCCGTTCAGCATGACCGAATGCGCCAGAATCGCTCCTTCCGCCTGGTCTGTCGCAACCGGGCCGAACTCCATCACCCCTGCCTCAGAACCCGGGTGATCTGCGCCAGGATCGACACGGCAATCTCGGCAGGGCTTTTCGCACCGATGTCCAGCCCGACCGGGGCGTGGATGCGGGCGATCCGGTCTTCGCCAAATCCCTCGGCCCGCAACCGCTCGACCCGTTTGGCATGGGTGCGGGTGGAGCCAAGGCAGCCCAGGTAGAAGACCGGTGCGTTCAGCGCCACGCGGATCGCCGGATCGTCCAGCTTTGGATCATGCGTCAGCGTCACCACTGCCGTGCGCGCGTCGGGGGCAAGGGCCGCCATCGCCTCGTCCGGCCAATCGGCGATGATGGTTTCGCCGGGAAAGCGCGCGGCAGAGCCGAAGGCATCGCGCGGATCGATCAGCACCGGATCATAGCCGCAGGTACGCGCCATCTGCAGCAGTGGCTGGGCAATGTGGACGGCCCCCACGACGATCATCCGCAAGGGCGGATTGTGGATGGCGATGAAGAGGCTGTCCTCTTCCATCCCGGACCGGTCGGACCGGAACCGGGCCTGAACGGCCGGGTCGTCTGCGCCGTCGGTCAGCCGGTGCGCCCAGGTCGAGAGGTTCGTCAGCAGGGCAGCAGGCAGCCGGGCGGCGCGCGCCGCCGCGAGGCCCGCCAGCATCGCCTCGGTCAGCTGCGCCCCCACCGGCACCACCATGACGCGGATGGTGCCGCCGCAGGCCAGTCCCACGGCAAAGGCGGCCTCGTCGCTGACACCATAGGTCAGCAGGCGCGGGCGGCCATCGGACAGGGCATCGATCGCCTCGGCCACGACCGCGCCTTCGACGCAGCCGCCCGAGACCGACCCCATCATGTCCCCGTCCCCGGCAATCACCAGCTGGCTGCCCACCGGGCGCGGGGCCGACCCCCAAGTCTCGACCACCGTGGCCAGGGCCGCGCCACGCCCGGCCCGGTGCCAGGCAAGGGCGGTTTCGGGAATACTGTCATGGTCGGCGCGCGGCATCGGTCATCCCCCCTGGCGGCGACTATGATCTGCGCGATGGCCTGGTGCCAGTGCAATCTTGCCCCGGATGGCTGCCCGCCATGGAAGGTTGCAGAACCGGATTGCCCCGCTTGCTGTCCTGCACCGGCATTTCGGCCTTCGGTCACCTGGCGCGTGGCGACCTTGTGCCGTGCGGCGGGCAACAACGTTGCAGCGGCGAAGGCCCCGGCAAACGCCCCCCGCGATTCCCCGGTCAGCAACAGGCCGAAAACCGCCGTCCCGCCGTCACCGCTGCCCCTATTCGGCCTGAAGTCGGCTGACGACCACGGTCACTTCCGGTTTCTTGCCGATCTCTTCCATGCTGACCTGGCGCACGATCCGGCGGATCGCCTCGTCCAGCCTGTCGTCATCGCGCCGCACCCGGTCCTCGATGCGCGACAGGAATTCGCCCAACTCGGTCTCGATGGTGTCCGACAGCGCGGCCCCGGTCTTGCCGATCTCGGGCAGGCCCATCAGCTCGGCCCAGGCCTCGCCCAGCGGTTCGTCTTCTTCATCCAGCAACAGCGTGACCATGACATGGCCGTTCAGCGCCATGCGGATGCGGTCGCGCACCACGCCCCCCAGCGCCGGAACCATGACGGATCCGTCCAGGTAAAGCCGCCCCGTCTCGATGTATTCGGCCACTTCGGGCGCATTGCCGCCAAGGTCGATCATCATGCCGTTGGTCGCGATTTCCGCCTTGATGCCGCGCGATTCGGCCAGCCTGGCATGGGCGCGCAGGTGCCGGTGCTCGCCATGCATCGGAATCAGGAAGGACGGCTTCAGGATATCATGCACCATCTCAAGATCCGGCCGGTTGGCGTGGCCGGACACATGATACATGCCGTTCGTTTCGTCGACCACATCCACGCCCATTTCGGACAGGGCGTTCATGATGCGCAGCACATCGCGTTCGTTGCCGGGAATGGTCTTGGACGAAAACAGAAAGAGGTCCCCTTCCTTCATCTGTATCCCCAGGTACTTGCCACGGGAAAGCTGCGCCGACGCGGCGCGCCGTTCGCCCTGGCTGCCGGTGACGATCAGCATCAGGCTGTTGCGTGGCACCTCCAGCGCCTCTTCAGGGGACAGGGTGTTGGGAAAATCGGTCAGCACACCCGCTTCCTGCGCCGCCGCGACCATCTTCTTCATGGCCCGGCCCAGCAGGCAGATCGACCGGCCCGCCGCCTGCGCCGCTTCGGCCAAGGTGCGCAGCCGCGCCACGTTCGAGGCGAAGGTGGTGGCCACGACCATGCCCGACGCGCCTGCGATCAGCGCGCGGATCGGCTCGCGCAGCGTGCTTTCCGACCGGCCGGGATGCAGCGAAAACACATTGGTACTGTCACACATCAGCGCCTTGACCGGGCGTTCGGCGGCAATTTCCCGGAACAGATCGGGGTTCCAGCCTTCGCCCACCAGCGGCGTTTCATCCAGCTTGAAATCGCCCGAATGCACGATCCGTGCGGCGGGCGTATCGATGATCAGTGCCGCACTTTCCGGAATCGAATGGGCGACGGGCACGAATTGAACGCGGAACGGGCCCGCCTCGATGGTTTCGGGGCGCGGGCGGACGACGGTAATCGTATGGCCCGGAAGGCCGTTCTCCTCAAGCTTCAGCTTGCCAAGAACGGCGGTGAAGCGGCGCGCATAGACCGGCACCTTCAGGCGCGGCCACAACAGGCCAAGTGCGCCGATGTGATCTTCATGGGCATGGGTGATGAAAATCGCCTCGATCCGGTCGCGGCGCTGCTCCAGCCAGCTGATATCGGCCATGATCAGATCAACCCCCGGCGTCGAGTCCATATCCGGGAAGGTCACGCCCAGATCGACGACGATCAGCCGTTCCCTGTCCTCCGGCCCATAGCCGTAGACATAGCAGTTCATCCCGATCTCCCCCGCACCGCCAAGGGGAAGATAGATCAGGCGGTTCACAGTCATTCCGTTTCCAGTTCCTTGTTGTAGCGGCTGATCAGGACAAGACCATGCATGGTCAGATCATCCTCGACCGCATCAAATAGATCGAATCCCTGGGCGAACAGGGTGGCCAGGCCGCCCGTCGCGATGACCTTCATCGGGCTGTCCCGCTCCAGCCTGATCTGTCGCACGATCCCCTCAACCAGGCCGATGTAGCCCCAATACACGCCCGATTGCATACAGGCCACCGTATTCGTGCCGATCACCTTCGCCGGGCGGGCAACATCGATATGGGGCAATGCGGCGGCGGCCATGGCCAAAGCCTCCAGTGACAGGTTGACGCCCGGCGCGATCACCCCCCCGATATACGCACCATCCGTATCCACAACGTCAAAGGTCGTGGCGGTTCCGAAATCCACGATGATCAGGTTGCCGCCGTGCCGGTCAAACCCCGCCAGGCTGTTCACCAGCCTGTCGGGGCCCACTGTGGTGCCCCGATCCACGCGCGGCGGCACCGGCAGACGGCACTCGGGCTTGCCCACCACCAGCGGGCGGCAGTCAAAGTAGCGGTTGCACAGGACGCGCAGGTTGAAGACCACCCGCGGCACGGTCGACGAGATGACCGCCTCTGATACGGTCGCTTCGGTTTTCGTCAGCATCATCAGCGACGACAGCCAGACGAAATATTCATCCGCCGTGCGCTTGTGATCGGTCGCGATGCGCCAAGTGGCCAGAAAGCGGGTTCCGTCCCAGATCGAAAACACCGTGTTGGTATTGCCGCAATCGATGGCAAGAAGCATGGCCGGGCACCCTTTCGGTTCGAATCGCGGTTCAGAAGAAGACTTCGGCGGCAGGGATGGCCAGCCGCGCGCCGGGCGTGCGCAGCACCAGCGCGCCGGTCGCATCGATTGTCTCGAAAATCCCTTCCCGGGCCGTCAGGCCGGTGCGGGCCGTGATCGGCTGGCCAAGGCGGGCGGCATGGGCCAGCCAGTCCTGCCGCAGCGGGGCGAACCCCTGGTCGCAGAAGGTGCTTTCCCGCTGCGCATAGGCCGGGGCCAACGCTGCAAGAAAGCGGTTCGGCGAAACCCGGATGCCGGTTTCCGCCAAAAGGCTTACCGGGCGCAGCGCGCCGGGTTCCACCGTACTTGGATCGGGGGCCGCGATCAGGTTCACGCCGATGCCGATGGCCAGATGGGACAGGCCGCTGCCCTGTCCGGCCCCTTCCAGCAGAATCCCCGCCAGCTTTCCGCCGTTCAGCAGAACGTCATTCGGCCATTTCAGCATGAAGGCCTGCGCCAGACCGGTCAGCGCAACGCAGGCATCGCGCAGCGCCAGTGCCGCCACAAAGGACCGCAATGCCACCACATCGGGCGGCCCGGCGGGATGCAGCAGCAGGGTAGCATGGAAATTGCCGCGCGGGCTGGACCAGGGCCGGCCCCGGCGGCCCCGGCCCCCGGTCTGCTCTTCGGCCAGAATCCACAGGGGTGACGTCCCCCCGGCTGCCCGCCGGGCGGCTTCGGCATTGGTGCTGTCAACGCTTGCAAGCGCCATGCGCCGGACGCCTTCGGGCCAGCGGTCAGCGGACAAGCGTCTGGGCCGCAACGGCTGCGGGTGCCTCGATCCCGAAGAGATTGACGATCCCGATCAGCATCACGGCAGCGGACCCGACAAGAAAGACCCATTGCGCCGCGGGCATCGGCCCGTCGAGCCTGTCACCCTCCTTGCCGAAATACATGTAGAACACGATCCGCAGATAATAGAATGCGCCGATCACCGATGCAATCACGCCCAGAATCGCAAGCCAAGCCATGCCGCCATCGACCGCCGCCTTCAGCACATAGAATTTTCCGAAGAACCCGACGGTCGGCGGCACACCGGCCAGGCTGAACATCAGCACCAGCATCGCCAGCGCCCGCAACGGCTCGCGCCGGGAATACATGTTCAGACTGTCGATTGAGGTGACGGGACGGCCATCCTTTTCCATCGACAGGATGAAGGCGAAGGTGCCGATGTTCATGGTGACATAAATCGCCATGTAGATCAGCATCGCCTGCACGCCCCCGGCCGTGCCCGAGGCCAGACCCATCAGCGCAAAGCCCATGTGCGAGATCGAGGAATAGGCCATCAGCCGCTTGATGTCGCGCTGCCCGATCGCGGCCACGGCACCAAGGAACATCGAGGCAACCGCAAGGGCCGCCACAACCTGCCCCCAGTCGCCCGGGATCGCGCCGAAGGCGTCATGCACCACCCGCCCGAACAGGGCCATCGCCGCCACTTTCGGCGCGGTCGCCAGAAAGGCGGTAACCGGCGTGGGGGCACCTTCGTAGACATCCGGGGTCCACATATGGAAGGGTGCGGCAGAGATCTTGAACGCCAGCCCGGACAGCACGAAGACCAGCCCGAACAGCAGCCCAAGGGGTATCTCCCCGGACAGGGTCGAAAGGATGCCCGAGAACAGCGTCGTGCCCGCAAAGCCGTAAACCAGCGACGCCCCATACAGCAGCAGGCCCGAAGACAGCGCCCCCAGCATGAAATACTTCAGCCCGGCTTCGGTGGATTTCACGCTGTCACGGCGCAGCGAGGCAATGACGTAAAGCGCCAGCGATTGCAGCTCCAGCCCCATGTAGAGCGTCATCAGATCACCGGCCGAGATCATCAGCATCATGCCCACGGTCGCCAGCGCCACCAGCACGGGGTATTCAAAGCGCAGCAGATCGCGGCGCTGCATGTAATCGCGGCTCATCGCCAATACGGCTGCCGCCGACAGCAGGATCGTGACCTTGGCAAAGCGTGCGAAGGGATCGTCAATGAACATGCCGCCAAAGGCGGACCGCGCGCCATCGCCCCCCGCCCCGATCCACAGCGCCATCAGGCCGAACAGGCCGCATGTGGTCCACAGCAGCAGGGATGCCGTCCTGTCCTTGCCGGTGTAGACGCCATAGAGCAGGGCCGCCATGGCATAGACGGCGATGATCACCTCGGGCAGGACGGTCTGGAAATCGGAAGTCATGGCGCGTCCCTTACTGCAAGGCGATCTGCGCAACCGTCGTGACCGGCAGCGCAGCCTGATACCCGGCGACAAGATTTGCCACCGACGGCCCGGTGATATCGGTGACTAGGCTTGGATAGATGCCAAGCAACAGGGTCATCGCAACCAGCGGCGCGAAAATGGCCTTCTCGCGGGCCGTCATGTCGGTGATCGACCGCAGGCTTTCCTTGATCAGGTCCCCGAAGACCACGCGACGGTACAGCCAAAGCGCATAGGCCGCCGACAGGATCACCCCCGATGTCGCCACCACCGCAACCCAGGTGTTCACCTGGAAGATGCCTGCCAGCGTCAGGAATTCGCCGATGAAGCCCGAGGTGCCGGGCAGGCCGACATTGGCCATGGTGAAGAACATGAACACCAGCGCATAGGCCGGCATCCGGTTGACCAGACCGCCGTAGGCATCGATCTCGCGCGTGTGCATCCGGTCGTAGATGACGCCGACGCACAGAAACAGCGCGCCAGAGATGAAGCCATGCGACAGCATCTGGAAAATCGCCCCATCAACCCCCTGCTGGTTCGCCGCAAAGATACCCAAGGTCACATAGCCCATATGCGCCACCGACGAATAGGCGATCAGCTTTTTCATGTCGTTCTGCGCCAGTGCGACAAGGCTGGTATAGACGATGGCAATGGCGCTCATCCAAAAGACCAGCGGTGCCAGCATGTCGGCGGCCACGGGAAACATGGGCAGGCTGAACCGCAGAAAGCCGTAGCCCCCCATCTTCAGCAGGATCGCGGCCAGCACCACAGACCCGGCGGTCGGGGCCTGCACATGGGCATCCGGCAGCCAGGTATGCACCGGCCACATCGGCATCTTCACGGCAAAGCTGGCGAAGAAGGCGACGAACAGCAGCGTCTGCAGCCCGCCCAGCACCTGCACCCCGGCGATGTTCAGCGTCTCGGACGCGAAATTGTGCTGCAGAAGCTGCACCATGTCAGTCGTTCCGGCGTCAAGATACATGGCGATCATCGCCACCAGCATCAGCACCGACCCAAGAAAGGTATAAAGGAAGAACTTGAACGAGGCATAGATGCGCTCCTTGCCGCCCCAGATGCCGATGATCAGGAACATCGGGATCAGACCGGCCTCGAAGAACAGGTAGAACAGCACCAGGTCCAGCGCGCAGAACACGCCCAGCATCAGCGTTTCCAGCACCAGAAAGGCGATCATGTATTCCTTGACGCGCGTCTCGACATCCCAGCAGGCGGCGATGGTGATGGGCATCAGGAAGGTGGTCAGCAACACGAACAGCACCGAAATGCCGTCCACGCCCATCTTGTACTGCAGGCCCAGGATCCAGTCATACTCTTCGACAAACTGAAAGCCGGTGTCGGCAGGATCAAACCCCGTCAGCAGGAACAGCGAGAGCAGGAATGTGGCAGATGTGGCCAGCAGCGCCAGCCATTTGGCATTGCGCCGCGCGGCCCCGTCATCGCCGCGCAGGAACAGCGCCAGGATCGCAGCCGCCACAAGCGGAAGGAAGGTGATGATCGACAGAAGGTTTTCCATGGTGCCTTTCGCCCCTTACTCTGCGCCGCCGAAAAGCGTCATCCAGGTAACAAGGACCGCAATGCCAAGGACCATGGCGAAGGCATAGCTGAAGACATAGCCGGTCTGCGCCCGCCCGGCCAGACGCGTGAAGAAGGGCACCAGTCGCAGGGCCAGGCCATTGATCGACCCGTCGATCACCGCGCCATCGCCCCGCTTCCACAGGAACCCGCCCAGCCATTTCGCGGGCCGCACGAACAGGAACTCATAAACCTCGTCGAAGTACCATTTGTTCAGCAGGAACAGATACAGCGGGCGCTGGTTCGCCGCCAGCCGGCCCGGCAGATCGGGGCGGCGGATGTAGAACTGGAACGCCAGCGCCAGCCCCAGGATCATCGCGGCAAAAGGGCTGACCTTGACCCAGTCGGGCACGCCATGCGCCTTGTGGATCATCTGGTTGTCCGGGCCGAAGAAAAGCGCCCCCTGAACCGGCGCGGGAACGGCCTGCCCGGCGGCGGGAACGGCATCGGCCGGCGCTGTTGCCGCATGATCTTCGGCCGCCGCCTCGACCATGGGTGTCGCCGTCGCCGCATGATCTTCGGTCGTCGCCGTCGCCCCATGGCCACCGGCGGCAGCTTCGCCCGCGCTGCCATGCCCGGCTTGGGCATGTTCGATGCCGGCAGGCATGCCGAACCAGCTGCGCAGCTTCGCCTCGTCGCCGAAGAACACCTTGTACCACAGCATGCCCGAGAACACCGCGCCAAGCGCCAGAATGCCCAGCGGGATCAGCATCACCTTTGGGCTTTCATGCGCGTGGTCATGGGCATGATGATCGCCGCGCGGCGTGCCGAAAAAGGTCATGAACATCAGCCGCCAGGAATAGAAGGATGTCATGAAGGCCGCGATCACCAGCATCCAGAAGGCATATTGACTGCCCACGAAGGCGCTTTCGATCACGGCATCCTTCGACAGGAACCCGGCAAAGCCGATATGGGTCAACGGAATGCCAACCCCGGTGATGGCCAGCGTGCCGATCATCATGGCCCAGAAGGTCAGCGGGACCTTCTTGCGCAGGCCCCCGTAGTTGCGCATGTCCTGCTCATGGTGCATCGCATGGATCACCGACCCCGCGCCAAGAAACAGCATCGCCTTGAAGAAGGCATGGGTGAACAGGTGGAACATCGCCACGGAATAAACGCCCACCCCGGCGGCCACGAACATGTAGCCCAGCTGCGAACAGGTCGAATAGGCGATCACCCGCTTGATGTCGTTCTGCACCAGCCCAACAGTCGCCGCAAAGAAGGCCGTGGTGGCACCCACGACGACGATCATCGTCTTGGCATCGGGTGCATATTCCAGCACCGGCGACATGCGGCAGACCAGGAACACGCCCGCTGTCACCATGGTGGCGGCATGGATCAGCGCCGAAACCGGCGTCGGGCCTTCCATCGCATCCGGAAGCCAGGTGTGCAGGAACAATTGCGCCGACTTGCCCATCGCCCCGATGAACAGCAAGACCCCAATCAGATTGGCCGCATTCCAGTCGGCCCACAAAAAGCGAATGCTGGTCTCTGCCAGCACCGGACCGGCGGCAAACACATCGTCAAAGCGCACCGAATCCACCAGGAAGAACAGCGCGAAAATGCCAAGGGCAAAGCCGAAATCACCCACCCGGTTGACGATGAAGGCCTTCATCGCGGCGGCATTGGCGCTGGGCTTGCGGTAGTAGAAGCCGATCAGCAGGTAGGAGGCAACGCCCACCCCTTCCCAGCCGAAGAACATCTGCACCAGGTTATCCGCCGTCACCAGCATCAGCATGGCAAAGGTGAAGAACGACAGGTAGGCAAAAAAGCGCGCCTTGTAATGCTCGCCCCTCTTCCAGTTGTCGTCATGCGCCATGTAGCCAAAGCTGTAAAGGTGCACCAGCGCCGAGACGGTGTTGACCACCACCAGCATGATCGCCGTCAGCCGGTCCAGCCGGATTGCCCATTCGGCCCCCAGCGACCCCGAGTCGATCCAGCGCATCAGCACGACCTGCTGGGTTTCGCCGTCAAAGGTCAGGAAGATGACCCAGCTGAGGAATGCCGCCAGAAACACAAGGCCCGTGGTGATGACCTGCCCCGCCTGTTCGCCAATCAGGCGCCAGCCAAACCCGCAGATCAGCGCGCCGATCAGCGGCGCGAAAAGGATGATCGTGGTCATGCCTCAGCCCTTCATCACGTTGACGTCTTCGACGTCAATGGTGCCCCGGTTGCGGAAGAAGCAGACCAGAATGGCAAGGCCGATGGCCGCCTCAGCGGCGGCGACCGTCAGCACGAACATGGTGAAGACCTGCCCCACCAGATCGCCCAGGAAGGACGAGAAGGCGACAAAGTTGATGTTGACCGCCAGCAGCATCAGCTCGATCGACATCAGGATCACGATGACATTCTTCCGGTTCAGGAAAATGCCGAAAATCCCGATGACAAACAGCGCCCCCGCTACGGTCAGGTAATGTTCAAGGCCGACTGTTTGCATCTTTTGGTTCCTTGCGGGGCTTTCGCCCTTTGTCATGGTCCGGCCTGGCCGGAAGTATTCGTTAGCCCGGCGCAGGCCGGGACATCTATTTCTGTGCGCCGGGGCTGTCTGGGTAAAGGCGCTTGCACCCGCACAGAAGATCGAAGCGATCTTTCCGGTCAACGGCCACCCTGCCCTCACGCGCGCTAAACCGGAAGAAGTAGTCGTTCGGATCGACCTCGGTTATGCCCTTCGAGGCGGCAAGGTCGACAAGTTCGTGCAGGTCCGCCCCGACAGACAAAGACATTGGTGCGTCATCACCTGTGACAGGGCCGTAAGAGTAAAACCTGCCACAGGACGTTTCTATGAACTCGGCCTCTGCTCCCCGCAGGATGGTGACTTCGCGTGTATTGCAATCCGCCAGTAGGACGTGAGACTTCTCTGTGTCCTCCAGAACTTGCTGAACACGCCCATCACCAAGATCAGTTGCCGGACCCAGTGACAGCTCGTCATAAATGCCGGCATTGATGGTCCTGCACTGCCGGTCGACCGCGACGCGTTTGCCTTCAGCCCGTAGCTCCGACGTCGTGGAATATTCCCAGACGAAAGTGCAGGCGCTTGCAGCATTGGTCATCGCGTATAGAGTGACGATTGCAGCAGTGAGGGTACAAAGTCGCATCACAACCCCTGCCCCGGCTTCACGTCGATCAGCTCCATCGCCTTGGCCGGGTCGCGGTACATCTGGGCCAGCACGTTCTGGCGCTTGATGTCCTTGCGGTGGCGCAGGGTCAGCACGATGGCCCCGATCATGGCCACCAGCAGGATCAGACCCGCCGTCTGGAACAGCAGGATGTACTTGTCATAAATCAGCAGACCCAGCGCGCGGGTGTTTTCCACCTGCGCCATGTCCGGCGTTACCGCCTGCCGCAGGCCAAGCGCGCCGTCTGCCTGCACCCAGGCCCCGAAGGCCAGCGAAAACTGCATCAGCAGGATCACCCCGATCAGCCCGGCCAGCGGCATGTAGCGCGCCATTTCGCCCTTCAGTTCGGCAAAGTCGATGTCCAGCATCATGACGACGAACAGGAACAGCACCGCCACCGCGCCGACATAGACGATGATCAGCAGCATCGCCACGAATTCCGCCCCCAGCAGCACGAAGAGCCCCGCCGCGTTCAGAAAGGCGAGTATCAGCCACAGCACCGAATGCACCGGGTTGCGCGCCACAGTCATCAGCAGACCCGCCGTAACCAGCACAATGGCAAAGCCATAGAACGCATAATCGGCGATGGTCATGCCGTCTTCTCCCCCGTCCCGCCGAACACATCCTGCGCAATTTCCAGCGCCTTGGTTGCGGCGGGCAGGCCACCGAACAGGCTCATCTGCCATATCACTTCGGCCACCTCACGCTGCGTCGCCCCTGCTTCCAGCGCGTGGCGGATCGCAAGGCGCAACTGCGGTTCCGCCTGCGCGCCCAGCACTGTCAACGCGGCAATAGTCACCAGCAGCCGGGTCTTCGCATCCAGCCCGTCGGGGTTCAGCGTTTTGCCGAACCACAATTCCAGCATGTCTTTCGGCATGGTCGGAAACAGGGCCTCAAGACCCTTTGCCTGAAACGCCTCAAGCCCGGGGCTGAAGGCGCGGACCATGTCCTGCCCCTGTTCCACCATGGTCTTGAACATCCTGGCGAATTCGTCGGTCATCGGTAGGGCGCATCCAGTTCAAGGTTGCGGGCGATCTCCGACTCCCAGCGGTCGCCGTTATCCAGCAGCTTTTCCTTGGTGTAGAACAGTTCCTCGCGTGTTTCGGCGGAAAACTCGAAATTCGGCCCCTCGACAATCGCATCCACCGGGCAGGCTTCCTGACAGAAGCCGCAGTAGATGCATTTCGTCATGTCGATGTCATAGCGCGTGGTGCGGCGGCTGCCGTCCTCGCGCGGTTCGGCATCGATGGTGATGGCCTGCGCCGGGCAGACCGCCTCGCACAGCTTGCAGGCGATGCAGCGTTCCTCGCCATTGGGATAGCGGCGCAGCGCATGTTCGCCCCGGAACCGGGGGGAAAGCGGCCCCTTTTCATGCGGATAGTTCAGCGTGGCCTTGGGGGCGAAGAAGTACTTCATCCCCAAGCCAAAGCCCTTGAGGAAGTCGAACAGCAGAAAGTACTTGCCCGCGCGGGTCCAGTCGATGCTGCTCATGCCCCACCCCCCAGCTTTTGTTCCAGTCGCTCAACACGCTGATCGATCTGGCCGATCACCGTCGCCAACCCGAAAAGCATTGTATGCTGACCAAGAAGATCGCTGCGCACGTCAGAGAATTCAGTGCGGACTTCCTGCTTGAAGGCATCAAGATCGCCTTTCAAGCCACCAATATCCTGCCGGATCAGCCGAAGCTGTTCGAGAACAAGGTTTTCAACGTTTTCATTCATCCCCTCACCCCCCCACCGCCCAGCGCGCCCAGAAGCCGCCCAGCACCTCGAACTTCGCCAGAAAGGCCACTAGCACCACCCAGCCCAGCGACAGGGGCAGGAACACCTTCCAGCCGATCCGCATCAGCTGGTCATAGCGGTAGCGCGGCACGATGGCTTTCACCATGGCGAACAGGAAGAAGAAGAACGCCATTTTCAGCACCATCCACAGCGCCCCGTCCGGCAGGCCGGGGATGGGCGAGAGCCAGCCGCCGAAAAACAGCAGGCTGATCAGCGCGCACATCAGGAAGATGGCGATGTATTCGCCCGCCATGAACAGCAGGTACGGGGTCGAGGAATACTCCACCATGAACCCCGCCACCAGTTCCGATTCCGCTTCCGGCAGATCAAAGGGCGGGCGGTTGGTTTCGGCCAGCGCCGAGATGAAGAACAGCACCACCATCGGCAGATGCGGCAGCCAGTACCAGTTCAAGAGGCCCAGATTGCCATCCTGCGCCGCCACAATGGCCCCGAAATTCATCGATCCCGTCGAGATGATGATGCCGATGATGATCAGGCCCAGCGACACCTCGTAGGAAATCATCTGTGCCGCAGACCGCAGCGAGCCGAGGAACGGGTATTTGGAGTTGGACGCCCAGCCCCCCATGATCACGCCGTACACCTCCAGCGACGATACCGCGAAGACGAACAGGATCGCCACGTTGATGTCCGACAGAACCCAGGTTTCGTTGAACGGAATCACCGCCCAGGCCAGGATCGCCAGCACGAAGCTGAGCATCGGGGCCAGAAAGAACACCGGGCGGTCCGCCCCGGCGGGCACCACGATTTCCTTGACCACATATTTCAGCGCATCGGCCACCGATTGCAGCAGGCCGAAGGCCCCCACCACGTTCGGCCCCCGCCGCATCTGCACCGCAGCCCAGATCTTGCGGTCACCATAGACCAGAAACAGCAGCGAGATCATCACGAAGCCGACGACCAGCAGGCTTTGCCCCACGATCAGCAGGGCGATTCCCGGCCCGGTTTGCAAGAATTCACTCATGGCGCCCCATTTTCCAAAGCGTCGCCGCATCGGCGGTGTTCCAGGCCCGGCACAGCCGCAGACCGCTGCTGAACGGACCCCGAACGGGCCGACACCCAGGCAACGCCGCCGCGCCGCTGTAAAGCGCATCCGGGGGCGAAATACCACCCGTCCATGACAGTTTCCTGCGATGCCGGTGCCACGGGCCTACTCCGCCGCCAGCGGGGCCTGCGCCCGTGCCAGAACGCCCGCCGAAAGCTCGGCCATCAGCACCGAGGCGCGCGCAATCGGGTTGGTCAGGTAGAAATCTGTCACCGCCGTTCGGAAATCGGCCAAGGCCGGTTCGCGCGGCGCCAGCGGCTGCCAGTCGTTCACGGGAACCTCGTCGATCCGGCCCAGATGCGGCACGGCGGCCACCAGCGCCCGGCGCAGCTGTGCCAGACTGTCCCAGGGCTGTGTCACCCCAAGCTCGGCCGACAGCGCCCGCAGGATTGCCCAGTTTTCCTTGGCCTCGCCCGGCGCGAAACCGGCGCGAAGCGCCAGTTGCGGACGCCCTTCGGTGTTCACGAACAGCCCGTATTCTTCCGTCCAGGCCGCGCCCGGCAGGATCAGGTCGGCGCGGTGCGCGCCCCGGTCGCCATGGCTGCCCTGATAGATCACGAAATGGCCCGCCGCAATCTCGACCTCGTCCGCGCCCAGGTTGTAGATCACCCCGGCCCCGTCCGTTGCGGCGCGCAAGCCGCCCTCGGTGGTGCAGCCCACATCCAGCGCGCCCACGCGCGCCGCCGCGGTGTGCAGGATCAACAGGCCCGCGCCCTGGGCCTGCGCCAGCGCCATCGCCTGTGACAGCACCGCCTCGCCGTCGGCCTCGGTCAGGGCACCCTGCCCGACAATCACGATCCCCGGCTTGTCCAGCGGCTTTGCCTCTGCCGCCAGCTTCACCAGCGCCGCGCGCCCGGTGCCCGCATGGGTCACCTCATAGGTCAGGTCGGCCATCGGCCCAACCAGCGTCACCTGCGCCCCCAGGGTCCAGGCGCGGCGGATGCGCGCATTCAGCACCGGGGATTCCAGACGCGGGTTGGTGCCCATCAGGACAATGGATTTGGCCGTGTCAATCTCTTCGATCCGCGCCGTGCCGACATAGGCCGACCGGTTGCCTGCGGGCAGTTTGGCACCATCCACACGCGCCTCGACCTTGCCGCCCAGCCCTTCGATCAACTGCCGCAGGGCAAAGGCCGCCTCGACCGGCACCAGATCGCCCACCAGCCCGGCCACGGTCTTGCCCTTCATCGCAGCGGCAGCCGCCGCCAGAGCCTCGGGCCAGGTCACCGGCTTCAGCTTGCCCGCAACCCGCAGATATGGCCGGTCCAGCCGTTGCCGCCGCAGCCCGTCCCAGACAAAGCGGGTCTTGTCGGAAATCCATTCCTCGTTCACGCCGTCATGGTTGCGCGGCAGGATGCGCATCACTTCGCGGCCCTTGGTATCGACGCGGATACTCGCCCCAAGGCCATCCATCACATCGATGGTCTCGGTCTTGGACAACTCCCAGGGCCGGGCAGTGAAGGCATAGGGTTTTGATGTCAGCGCACCCACAGGACACAGGTCAATGATATTGCCCTGCAAATTGGATTCGAGCGTCTGGTTCAGGTACGAGGTGATCTCGGCATCCTCGCCCCGCCCGGTCTGGCCCATCTGGGTGATCCCCGCCACTTCGGTGGTGAACCGCACGCAGCGCGTGCAGGAAATGCAGCGCGTCATCTTCGTGGCCACCAGCGGCCCCAGATCCAGATCGTCGCTGGCCCGCTTTGGCTCGCGGTAGCGGCTGAAATCCACGCCGTAAGCCATGGCCTGATCCTGCAGGTCGCATTCGCCGCCCTGGTCGCAGATCGGGCAATCCAGCGGATGGTTGATCAGCAGGAACTCCATCACCCCTTCCCGCGCCTTCTTGACCATCGGCGAATTGGTCTTGACCACGGGCGGCTCGCCATTCGGGCCGGGGCGCAGATCGCGCACCTGCATCGCGCAGGAGGCGGCGGGTTTCGGCGGGCCGCCCACCACCTCGACCAGACACATCCGGCAGTTTCCGGCAATGGTCAGCCGTTCGTGGTAGCAAAAGCGCGGAATTTCCACCCCGGCTACTTCGGCGGCCTGGATGATGGTCATCGCCGGATCAACTTGAACCACGATGCCGTTGATGGAAATGGCCTTGAGATCAGACATGGGCTTGATCCTTGCGCTTCAGCCGCGCAATCGCGGCACGCATCCAGGTCACCAGACCAAAGGCCGGTGCGGGTGCAGGAGTATCCGTGGTTTCGCCCTGAAACGACAGGCCTTTCAGGCGCGCCTCTGTTTCCCGCAGGGCGAGTTTGGGGTCCAGGTTGCCATAGCACATCTGCCCTACTCCGCTGCCAAGGGGTTGCACTGATGTTGTCGGAACAGCTTCGCCTCTTTCAGCCAGGACCAGCCAAAGGCATGGTCGCTGTCGCCATGTTCGTCTTTATGGGCAAGCCGCGCCAGCGCTTCGTCCAGCGTGGGGCGGTACCCCTCCGGCACCCACCACATCACGAAATGCGTCTTGCCCATCACTTCAAACCACTCCCGCCCGCGCTCGTAGAACACGCGATGCACCGTGTTCCAGACGAAGCTTTCCAGCGTTTCCACGCTTTCCCATACCGAAAGGTTAGAGACGAACTGCGGATCGCCGCCGATCTTGGTCTCGGTATTGCCGGTGCCCGGCGCGCCGGAGCCTTCCATCATCCACACAAACCCCGGCATCCGCTTGCCCAGGCCATTCACCCGGTCCAGCGCGCCCATGAACTCGGCCACGCGCGGATCGTCGGTGGGGGCCAGCAGCCGCCCAATGTTCAACTCTGCCAGATGCATCGTGGTCATGTGCAAACCCCGTCGAAAACCCAGGTCCCCGCCCCTTCATAGCGGCCCAGCACCGCGCGGTTGAAGGTGCCACCCGCCGCGTTGCAGCCTTTTTCCGCCGCCGCCTTGGCAATCCGCCCTTCGCTGTTGGCAAGCTCTGCCCCATCGGCACGCCGCACGATCACACGCAGACCGTCTGTCGGCACCGCCCCCATTGGCGTCAAGCGCTCGCCCGGCGGGCCGTCGCGCAGAAAGGTCTGGAACTCCACGCCTTCCACGATCACCTTCTCGCGGCCCGGATCCATCGGTTGCAGCGCCGCCTCGGGCCCCTTTCCACAGGCCGACAGGGCCAGCATTGCGCCCATGCAGATCACCGCCCCCCGCGCCATCACCTATTCCGCCGCCATCGCGCCCATGCGACCGGACTTCTTCGCCTTGATCCGATCCTCGATCTCGTCCCGGAACGCCCGCACCAGCCCCTGAATCGGCCAGGCCGCCGCATCGCCCAGGGCGCAGATCGTGTGCCCCTCGACCTGCTTGGTGACGGAAATCAGCATGTCGATCTCTTCCACCTTGGCCTCGCCACGCACCAGCCGGTCCATCACCCGCATCATCCAGCCGGTGCCTTCGCGGCAGGGGGTACACTGGCCGCAGCTTTCGTGCTTGTAGAACTTTGACAGCCGCCAGATTGCCTTGATCACATCAGTGGACTGATCCATCACGATCACCGCCGCCGTGCCCAGGCCCGAGCGCTGTTCGCGCAGCCAGTCGAAATCCATCAGCGCGTCGTCGCATTGCGACCGTGTCAGCAGCGGCACCGATGACCCGCCCGGGATCACCGCCTTGATATTCTTCCAGCCGCCGCGCACGCCGCCGCAATGCCGGTCCAGCAATTCGCGCAGCGGGATCGACATCGCCTCTTCCACCACGCAGGGCGCGTTGACATGGCCCGATATGGCGAAAATCTTGGTGCCCGTATTGTTGGGCCGTCCGAAGGACGCGAACCACCCGGCCCCGCGCCGCAGGATCGTCGGCACCACGGCAATCGATTCCACATTGTTCACCGTGGTGGGGCAGCCATAAAGGCCCGACCCCGCCGGGAAGGGCGGCTTCATGCGGGGCATGCCCTTTTTGCCTTCGAGGCTTTCCAGCAGCGCCGTTTCCTCGCCGCAGATATAGGCCCCCGCACCGTGGTGCAGGTACAGGTCGAAATCCCAGCCCGATCCGGCGGCATTCCGGCCCAGCAGGCCCGCGTCATAGCATTCGTCCAGCGCGGCCTGCAGCGCCTCGCGCTCGCGGATGTATTCGCCCCGGATATAGATGTAGCCCGCATTGGCCCCCATTGCGAAACCGGCAATCAGGCAGCCTTCGACCAGCGTATGCGGGTCATGCCGCATGATCTCGCGGTCCTTGCAAGTGCCGGGTTCGGATTCATCGGCATTGACCACCAGATAGGCCGGGCGGCCATCCGACACCTTCGGCATGAAGGACCATTTCAACCCGGTGGGAAAGCCCGCCCCGCCGCGCCCGCGCAAGCCGCTGGCCTTGACCTGATCGATGATCCAGTCCCGCCCCTGCGCCAGAAAGCCGGCGGTCCCGTCCCACTGCCCGCGCTTCTTCGCCCCCGCCAGGCTGCGGTCATGCATCCCGTAAAGGTTGGTGAAGATGCGGTCCTGATCTTTCAGCATCGTTTTGCCCTTAACTGTTCCGGCGTGCGCGCCAGAGGCGGATCGTCACGGCCAGCGCCCACAGAAACCCGGCGAGCGCAGCAAGATCGAACAGAAACACGAACCGGTCAGGCCAGCCGAACACCCCGCCCAGACCCTGCGCGCCCATCCAAAGCACCATCGTTCCCGCGATGATGACCGCCGCCAGCCGCGACAGTCGCGCCTGCTGACGGTCATGGTCCGATGGGGCGGGCCGCTTCATCAGTAATCATTCGTCCTGGCGCGGCGCAGGAATTCCTCGCGCCCGACCGACAGGATAAGCTTGGCCTGCGCCACCCATTTGTCGCGCGTCACCCGGCCCTTGAACCCGGTCAGGTTGCTGTCGACCCAGTCGATTTCCGCCGGTGACCAGTTGGCAATCTGATCATAGTGATAGAACCCAAGGCTGTGGCACAGCTCTTCAAGCTTCGGCCCGATCCCTTCGATCAGTTGCAGATCATCCGCCACCCCGGCACGCGGGCCGTTCAACGCTTCCGGCCGGCGTGGCGCATCGGACGAAGCGGGGGCAACCGGGGACGCGCTGGCAACCGGTTCCGCTGCGGCCATTGCCGCCCGCGATACCGAATGCGGGTCCGGTTGCCAGTCATGTGTCGCAACCGGGTCAGCCGGTGCAACCTGAATGCGCCCGGGCAGGCCCAGGATCAGCCCGACGACCGTGAAAATCAGCGCGCCGATAAAGCAGCACTGCAGGGGGCTCAGGCCCCCGACGACATAGGATACCGCCGCAGCCACCAGGCCCGCTGCTGCGGCAATCGCCCAGCCGGCCAATAGCGGTGCCTGTTTGTTTTCTGCAATCATCGTTCGTCTCCTTCGCTGCTGGCCCTGTGGCCGGTTGCGGTTCAGTCCTTGGGTGCGTCTGCCACTGCTTTCCGCTTGCGGGGTGCCTTCGGCTTTGCCGGGGCTTCGGCCCGGCCGAGCCAGGGCGTCTGCAGCGGCACTTCGGTGCCGTCGATCCGCCGCAGCGTGTCCTTGCGGTCCACCGCCGCCTGGGCCGAGGCATTGTACTGCGTGCGGCCCGAGTCAAACTCCTTCAGGCTGGTCAGCCCGGTGATCGGTTCGCTGGCATAGCGCGCGTTCTGCGGCCCCGGCACCGGCACCTCTCCGGCGGCAAAGCGGTCGATCAACTCCCGCAGTTTCGCCGCCGTCAGGTCTTCGTAGTAATCCTTGCCGATCTGGGCCATCGGCGCATTGGCGCAGGCCCCCATGCATTCCACCTCTTCCCAGCTGAAGCGGCCATCGGGGGAAAGCTGGTGCGCCCTAGGTGCGATCTTTTCGCGGCAGACGGCAACCAGCTCTTCCGCGCCGCAGATCATGCAGGTTGTGGTACCGCAGACCTGCACATGCGCCACCGACCCCACCGGGGAAAGCTGAAACATGAAATAGAACGTCGCCACTTCCAGCGCCCGGATATAGGCCATGCCCAGCATATCGGCGACATGCTCGATGGCGGGGCGGGTCAGCCAGCCTTCCTGCTCCTGCGCGCGCCACAAGAGCGGGATGATGGCGCTGGCCTGCCGCCCCGCCGGGTATTTGGTGATCTGCCCTTGCGCCCAGGCCAGATTGGCCGGGGTGAAGGCAAAGGATGCGGGCTGGTCGTGGTGAAGGCGGCGGAGCATCAGGCATCGCTTCCTTTGGCTGCAAGCTGTTCATCGGCCATGATGCGCAGGGCATCGGCACAGAAATCGGCCCCCGTTATCCACTGCAGCGCCCTGCCTTTGTTCACCACTTCGACAGAATCAAAGGTTGTCGGAACTGCAAGGGTATGAAACCACCTTGACCGCGCGATGACAGACGAAAAATCAATTTCCCTTACCGCCCCGTCGTCGAAGACCACACTCAGGACAGGCGTGGAGATGACGTCGATCCGCTGGATACGAATCTGTGTTGCCGCAGTCAGCGGGTCGTAGATGTCAGCGGTCCTGGAAGTCATTCCACGTCTCCCTTAGAAATCCCTCGTTCTTCGCAGCCCAGTCCAGCGCCTCCTTCAGAGCCCGGCGGTCCACTTCACCCTTCAGCACCGCAAGGTCCCCCAACCGTACCAGCGCTTCCTCGCCGTCGGGCCCGAGGATGTGGAAATGGGGCGGATTGTGATCATCGAAATACATCGCAATGACACAGTATCGAAGCCGTGCAATGATAGGCATCTCAATGCACGAACCCAAGAGTTTCGGTGTTATTCTCGTTGCCGCAGCCTCTCGGCAAGCCTTGCTGTCGCTGCGCCCGCCAAAAGAGCGGACTGATGGCGCTGGCCTGACGGCCCGCTGGGTATTTGGTGATCTGTCCCTGCGCCCAGGCCAGATTGGCCGGGGTGAAGGCAAAGGACGCGGGCTGGTCATGGTGCAGGCGGCGGAGCATCAGGCGTCGGTTCCTTTGGCTGCAAGCTGTTCATCGGCCATGATGCGCAGGGCGTCAGCGCAGAAATCGGCCCCCGTGATCCATTGCAGGGCGCGGCCATTGTTGACAACCTCAACTGTCTCAAATGTCGTTGGCACGGAAAGCATCCTGAACCATTTCGACGTTGAGATCACATCCGAAAAATCCACCTCGCGCGCCGCACCGTCGTCGAACGTTACGCAGAGTACGGAGGAAGAAACCGACGTGACATTCAGAATGCGTTTCTGCGTTGCCGCCCTGTCCAGATCGCAATTGTCAACGATGCTGCACACGCCCCGCACAAAACTGGGCACAGACATCGCAGCAACGCCCCCCTCTCCGGCACGGAGAGGGGTCGGGGGAGAGGCCTTCGCCTCAAGCAGATCGCTCACCACCGCCAGAATCCGCTCCATTACGGCCAGCGTTTCGCTCAGAACCTCATTGCTCCAGAAGCGCAGCACGGAATAACCACGCTTCGCCAGATAAGCATCCCGGATCAAGTCCGACTCCGAACCGGCATGCTGCCCCCCATCCACCTCGACAACCAATCCGATCTCTGGAGCGCAGAAATCCACAATGAAGCGCCGATCTATCACCAGTTGGCGGCGAAACCGCACACCCAGCGCATCACCGCGCAGCAGCGACCAAAGGCGTCGTTCCGCCTCGGTCATGTCACGCCGCAACATCCGCGCCCGCGCTGTCATCCCCGGACCGCGACTGAATACGCTCGCCACCTCTCCCCCGGCCCCTCTCCGTGCCGGAGAGGGGGGCGCGGCATCTCCGACAGCGCCTCCCCTCTGCGGTGTAAGGTGGGATGAGGGCGCAGCCTCACTGTCCGCGCCTCCCCTCTCCCTTGGGAGAGGGGATGGGGGAGAGGCCTTCGCCATCACCGGTCAATCTCCCCGAACACCACATCCATCGTGCCGATGATCGCACTCACATCCGCCAGCTGATGCCCCTTGCAGATGTAATCCATCGCCTGCAGATGCAGGAACCCCGGCGCGCGCAGCTTGGCACGGTAGGGGCGGTTGGTGCCGTCGGCCACCAGATAGACGCCGAATTCGCCCTTCGGGGCCTCCACCGCCGCATAAACCTCGCCCGCGGGCACGTGGAAGCCTTCGGTATAAAGCTTGAAGTGATGGATCAGCGCCTCCATCGAGGTTTTCATCTCGCCGCGCTTGGGCGGGGTGATCTTGCCGCGCGCCAGGATATCGCCCGGCTCGACCTTCAGCTTGGCCACCGCCTGCCGGATGATCGAGGTGCTTTCGCGCATTTCCTGCATCCGGCACAGATAGCGGTCATAGCAATCGCCATTCACGCCCACCGGAATCTTGAAATCAAACTCGTCATAGCATTCATAGGGCTGGCTGCGCCGCAGGTCCCAGGCAAGGCCCGATCCGCGCACCATGACACCGGAAAAGCCCCAGACCTGGATATCTTCCTCGGTCACCACGCCGATATCGGCATTGCGCTGCTTGAAGATGCGGTTTTCCGTGAGCAGCCCGTCAATGTCATCCAGCACGCGCGGAAATTCCACCGCCCATCGGTCGATATCGTCCAGAAGCTGCGGCGTCAGGTCCTGATGCACACCGCCGGGGCGGAAATAGGCGGCATGCAGCCGCGCCCCTGATGCGCGCTCATAGAACACCATCAGCTTTTCGCGTTCCTCAAACCCCCAGAGCGGCGGCGTCAGCGCGCCCACGTCCATCGCCTGGGTGGTGACGTTCAAAAGGTGGTTCAGCACCCGCCCGATTTCGCAGAACAGCACCCGGATCAAGCTGGCCCGGCGCGGCACCACCACGCCGGTCAGCTTTTCAATCGCCAGACACCAGGCATGTTCCTGGTTCATCGGCGCCACGTAATCCAGCCGGTCGAAATAGGGCAGGTTCTGCAGATAGGTGCGGCTTTCCATCAGCTTTTCGGTGCCACGGTGCAAAAGGCCGATATGCGGATCGCAGCGTTCCACAATCTCGCCGTCCAGCTCCAGCACAAGGCGCAAAACGCCATGCGCTGCAGGGTGTTGCGGGCCGAAGTTCAGGTTGAAGTTGCGAATCTTCTGCTCGCCCGTCAGCGCGTCGTCAAAGCTTCCGTCCATCATGCTCTCGCTTCGCCTTGTCATCGCCGGGAAGGATGTAGTGCGCACCCTCCCACGGGCTCATGAAGTCGAACTGCCGGTATTCCTGCACCAGCTTCACCGGCTCATAGACGACGCGCTTGCGCGCCGCGTCATAGCGCACTTCCGTATAGCCCGTGGTCGGGAAATCCTTGCGCAGCGGATGCCCGCGAAAGCCGTAATCCGTCAGGATGCGCCGCAGGTCCGGGTGGCCCGAGAACAGGATGCCGAACATGTCGAACACCTCGCGTTCAAACCAGTTGGCAGACGGATGAACGCCGGTGATCGACGGCACCATATCGCTGTCCTGCACCGCTACCTTCAGCCGGATGCGGTGGTTCTGGTACATCGACAGCAGATGATAGACCAGATCAAAGCGCGCCGCACGGTCGGGATGGTCGATGGCCGTGATGTCCACCAGCGAGGAGAATCGGCAGCCCTGGTCGGTCTTCAGGAATTCGACAAGCTGTACCAGGCCCGTCAGCGGCACATGCAGGGTCAGCTCACCATGCGCAATCTCGCTGCGCGCCACAGCACCGGGGCGGCGCATTTCGATATGCGCGGCAAGCTCGGCCAGCGCGTCGAGTGACCGGGCACGGCGGTCGCCGGCGATGGACAGGTCGGCCTCGGCCATGGCAGCGCTCCTATCGGGTGATGGTGCCGGTGCGGCGAATCTTGCGCTGCAACTGCAGAATGCCGTACAGCAGCGCCTCTGCCGTGGGCGGGCAGCCGGGAACATAGATGTCAACCGGCACGATCCGGTCGCAGCCGCGCACCACGGAATAGCTGTAATGGTAATAGCCCCCGCCATTGGCGCAGGACCCCATGCTGATCACATAGCGCGGCTCGGGCATCTGGTCATAGACCTTGCGCAGGGCCGGGGCCATCTTGTTGGTCAGGGTCCCGGCGACAATCATCACGTCGGATTGGCGCGGGCTGGCGCGCGGGGCCACGCCAAAGCGTTCGGCATCATAGCGCGGCATCGAGGTGTGCATCATCTCGACCGCGCAGCAGGCCAGACCGAAGGTCATCCAGTGCAGCGACCCGGTCCGCGCCCAGTTGATGATATCCTCGGACGAGGTCAGCAGAAAGCCCTTGTCCTGCAACTCGCGGTTCAGCACCTGCGTTGCCGCCCCGGCCGCCACGGGGGCCGGACCCGCGCCGGACATCACTCCCATTCAAGCGCCCCCTTCTTCCACTCATAGGCAAAGCCCACCGTCAGGATGGCCAGGAACACCATCATCGACCAGAAGCCCAGCATCGACACATCCTGGAACGCCACCGCCCAGGGGAACAGAAACGCCACCTCAAGGTCAAAGATGATGAACAGGATCGACACCAGGTAGAACCGCACGTCGAACTTCATCCGCGCATCGTCAAAGGCGTTGAAGCCGCATTCGTAGGCAGACACCTTTTCGGGGTCCGGGTTTCGCACGGCCAGCACGGCGGCCGCAAGGATCAGCACCAGCCCCAGCCCGACCGCAACCGCCAGCAGGATCAGGATCGGCAGATATTCTCGAAGAGTTGCATCCACAAGGGGGCTCCAACGGCTGGAAAAGGCGTCCGGCGGCGCTGTTTCGCATTGCGTCCCGTTTACTCTGCCGCCCGTGCGGGGTCAACCAAAGGCCGCCCGGCAAGGACCCGAAATTGCAAGGATCGTAATGACCCTGCACGGGAATGCGGCGTTTCGCGGCCCTGTGTCGCAGCCGATGCGGCGCTGCGGCAATGGCCCGCGCACCCTGGCGTCAGGCGGCCGGGTCGGGTCCGGTCCTGCCGGTGCGGATATTGGCCACTTCACGCTCCAGAAAATAGCTGATCGCCGAGCGGATCGCCACCAGAAGGCCCAGGAACACCAGGTCCAGAAGCTGCAGGCTGAGCGCGGTTTCGATGATGTCCGAAACGATGAACAGCTCCAGCCCCGCCAGAATATAGCGCCCCAGTTCGATCCGGCTGTCATCAATGGCCGCGATGCGTTTGTCCCCGGCCCTCTCGGCCCGCAGGAAATTCGCCACAAAGCGCAGCACGCCGATCAGCATCACCGTGATGGCGAACAGGTCAATCCCCGCCTCGACCCAGGTCAGCCCCTCGACCAGCGCCGGGAGATGTGCGTGCAGCAGGCTTTCCTTGCCGCCTTCAAGCCATGTGCTGTTCATCCGCCCGCCATTGTCCTGCACCGCCGGAGGTGCCCGGCAAGGCGCAGTCTAGCGCAATCGGATGCGGGCGGAAGGGTGGGCCTTGCGGTTCAGTCGCCCAGCGGCACCGCTGCGGGCACCTCTTCCGCCCCCTGGAACACTGCACTTACCTCGGCCTTCACGATCCGTCCGATCAGGCCTGCGTCGTCCGGCGTGAAGGTCAGCGGCAGGCGCATGTCGATCAGCCCCGCCAGCACCCGGTCGGTGCGGGGCAAGGGCTGCGTCCCGGCATAGCGCCAATGATCATGGCGCGAGGTGAAGGCCACCGGATCGGCCGCGCCGAACCACTTCAGCTCCACCCCCCGCGCGGCACAGCGGGCAATCACGCTGCGGGTTCGCAGCGGTTGCCAGTCCTGCAGCAGGAACTGGAAGGATGACCCAACGAAATGCTCGTCCGCGTGCCGGGGGATCAGCGTCAGGCCGGGCGTTCCGGCAAGCTCTGCCTCAAGCCGACGGTACAGGGTTTCCCACCGCCCCACCCGGTCGTCCAGCGTGGCCAGCTGCGGCCGCAGGATCGCGGCCCGCAGATTGTCCATCCGGCCCGAGATATTCGGAATCTCAAAGCGCAGCGACCCGAAGGCTTCGGGCGGCGGGGCGGCCCGGTGCCGGGCATAAAGCATGTAGCTGCCCGACAGCAGAATCGCCCGCGCCATCGCCCCCGCGTCATCCGACACCAGAAAGCCGCCCTCGCCGGAATTGGCGTGTTTGTAGGTCTGCGTTGAATAGCACCCGATCCGCCCGTGCCGCCCGGACGGCACGCCACGAAACCGCGCGCCCATGGTATGGGCGCAGTCTTCCACCACCATCACGCCGCCCGCATCACAGATCGCCATCAGCCGGTCCATGTCGCAGATATGCCCGCGCATATGGCTCAGCAGCAGCACCCGCGCGCCCGAGGTGGCGATCTTCGCCTCCAGATCCTCAAGGTCGATCGTCAACTCCTGCGTCACCTCGACGAACACCGGCCGCGCGCCCACGGCGGCAATGGCGCCCGGCACCGGGGCCAGGGTAAAGCCGTTCGACAGCACGGCATCGTCATGACCGACCCCCACCGCGCGCAGCGCCGTTGCCATGGCATAGCCGCCCGAGGCCACGGCCAGACAGTATTTTGCCCCCACAAGACGCGCAAAGTCTTCTTCCAGCAGCGCCGTCTGCGCAATCTCGCCCGGCGCGGTGTTGTAGCGGTGCAGCCGCCCGTGGCGCAAAACCGCCAGCGCCGCCGCAATGCCCTCTTCCGGGATCGGTTCCTGCTGGGTGAAGCTGCCGCGAAACACCTCCATCACGCGCCCGCCGCCGGGTTGCGCAGGCCAGAGCGCATGGTTGCCAGAAACAGAAGAAGTGCCGGAACAAGCACCACTGACGCGATGAAGAAGCCGACATCGGGCGATTGCACCACGGCACCGGGCCGCATGAAATGGCCAAAGACCTGCGCGAAGAACACTGTACCCAGCAACATGGCAATATTCATGACCGAAGAAATCCCGCCCTGCAACTCGCCCTGCGCATCTTCGGGCACGACTTTTGACATGATGGCCGTCAGCATCGGATGCACGAAGCCCTCGGGCCCGTGGATCACCAGCAGAATCAGCACTCCGGCAAGCGTGCCTACCAGGCCATAGCCCGCCGCACTGACGACCGCGACGATCAGACCCACCAGCGCCACGCGATGTTCACCAAAGCGCGCCACCAGCGGGCCGGTCAGCACGCCCTGAAAAAACGCCGCGATCAGGCCAAAGGCGGCCAGCGACAGACCAACCATCGCCACACTCCAGCCGAACTTCGCCATCCCCCAGAACGGCCAGATTGCCGGGTAAACCGAGGTGGCGAAGAAATAGATGAACAGGACCCCGCACAGCGGCAGCACACCGGTATAGCGGCGGAACACGGCCAGCGTGCCGAAGGGGTTGGCGCGCCGCCATTCGAAGGCGCGGCGCTTGTCCGGGGCCAGCGTTTCGGGCAGCACGAACCAGCCATAGACAAGGTTGCAGGCAGAAAGTCCGGCAGCGACGAAGAACGGCACGCGCGGGCCGAATTCGCCCAAGATCCCGCCAATCGCCGGACCAAGCACGAAGCCTACGCCAAAGGCCGCCCCCATCAGGCCATAGGCCTTTGCCCGGCCCTCGGGCGGGGTCACATCGGCGATATAGGCATTGGCGATGACATAGGACGATCCGCACAGCCCCGCCAAGATCCGCCCGACGAACAGCCAGAAGATCGTCGGGGCAAAGGCGGAAAACAGATAATCGACGAACAGACCGAAGATTGCCAGCAAAAGCAGGGGCCTGCGCCCGAAACGGTCGCTCAGGTTGCCCATCAGCGGGCTGAAGGCGAATTGCGCGATGGAAAAGGCAAAGAACATCCAGCCGCCGATAAGGGCGGCATCCGCCAGACCCGCGCCCTGCACCTCTTCGATCAGCCCGGGCAGCACCGGCATGATCAGCCCAAAGCCCACCATGTCCAAGAGCACGGTGATCAGAACAAAAGTCACTGCGTGACGGGACGGGGCCGGGGCCTGCATGGGACTGTCCGCTGTTGGGCTGCCGCACGGGGTCTAACAAGCTGCGCAAGACGTGCCAAGGGCCTTGGCTGCCGGACCGGAAAGCAGGCAACCCTTCCGCCTGTGCCCGCCTCACGCGGTCTGGCCGGGGCCATCGCCCCGGCCCGGCGGGACCGGCCCCATGCGGCGGTGGTCCCTGACCGGCGGGGAAGCGCGCTGCGTTTCCTTTCCCGCCCGGAACGGCAAGCCCTATTCCCCGGATCAGGAACACGCTCCCGCCCGGCAGGCGGGGAGACGCGCTTTCATCATCCTGTCAGGCACCTGCCACAGCAGCAGGGTGACACGCACAGACGACCACGAACAAGCCCTATTCCGCCGCCTTCACTGCCGCGGGGTTGTTGGGATGTTCCGTCCAGTTCCCATACCCCGCCACCCTCCGCCCCGTGCGCGGGTCCAGCGCGCCCTGGGGCAGTTCTTCCATGGTGATGCAATCTTCCACCGGGCAGACGTTGACGCACAGGTTGCAGGCCACGCATTCGGCATCAATCACCTCGAACACCCGGCCCGGCTTCATGGCGATGGCCTGGTGGCTGGTGTCTTCGCAGGCGGCATAGCAGCGGCCGCAGCCGATGCAGGCATCGGGGTTGATCCGGGCCTTGGTCACGTAGTTCAGGTTCAAATCCTGCCATTCGACAAAATTCGGCACCGCGCGCCCGATCAGGCCGGACAGGGCCATGTCCTTTTCATCGAGGTATTGCGACAGGCCCGAGATCATTTCCTGCACGATCTTGAAGCCATAGGTCATCGCCGCCGTGCAGACCTGCACATTGCCCGCGCCCAGTGCCAGGAATTCCGCCGCATCGCGCCAGGTGGTGACGCCGCCGATGCCCGAGATTGGCAGATTGCGGGTTTCCGGGTTCCGGGCAATCTCGGCCACCATGTTCAGCGCGATGGGCTTCACCGCCGGGCCGCAATAGCCGCCGTGGCTGCCCTTGCCATCGATCATCGGGAAGGGCGAGAAATGATCCAGATCGACATTGGTGATCGATTTCACCGTATTGATCAGCGACACGGCATCGGCCCCGCCGCGATGCGCCGCCATCGCAGGCGGCAGGATCGAGGTGACGTTGGGCGTGAGCTTCACGATGCAGGGCATGCGGGAATACTGCTTGACCCAGCGCGTCACCATTTCGATGTATTCAGGCACCTGCCCGACGGCCGATCCCATGCCGCGTTCGACCATGCCATGCGGGCAGCCGAAGTTCAGCTCCACCCCGTCGGCCCCGGTATCTTCGATGCGCGCCAGGATGTCTTTCCAGGACTCTTCGTCGCAGGGCACCATCAGGCTGATGATCATGGCGCGGTCAGGCCAGTCGCGCTTGACCTGCTTGATCTCGCGCAGGTTCACCTCCAGCGGGCGGTCGGTGATCAGTTCGATGTTGTTCAGGCCCAGCAGGCGGCGGTCGGCCCCCCAGACAGCGCCATAGCGCGGGCCGTTGACATTGACGATGGGCGGGCCTTCGGCGCCAAGCGTTTTCCACACCACGCCGCCCCAGCCTGCCTCGAACGCGCGGCGGACGTTGTATTCCTTGTCCGTTGGCGGGGCCGAAGCCAGCCAGAACGGGTTGGGGGATTTGATGCCAATGAAGTCGGAACGCAGATCGGCCATGGAAGCCTCCTATGACGGGCAACTCGCGCGCAGCCTTTGGCTGCCGCAGGTGCGGATCGGGGTTGCAGGCAGGGAAAGCCGGGCTGTCAGGCGCCGAACAGCGACCAGACCCAACTGATGATCAGGCCGCCGACCTCGCCGGATTTCGGCACGATGAAGGCCCAGGCCACAGACCCGGCCACGTTGAACAGCTGGAACCACCAGAACGGCATCGCAGCCATGCCGCACATCAGAAAGACCACGGGGCGCAGCGGGCCGAAGAAATGCCCGATGATGATCGCCAAGGGGCCCCATCTTGCAAAGGCCTCGCGGCCGCGTTCCACCAGATCGGGATGATCGCGCAGCGGCCAAAGCGACAGAATCCGGTCGCCATAGCGCAGGCCCAGCCACCAGGAAAAGGTCGAGCCGATCACCGCACCCAGTGCAGCCCCGAAGAAGATCGGGGCAAAGCTGATCGCGCCGGTGGCCACCAGCGCGCCCACGCCCACCAGAATGGCGGTCGAAGGAATGGCAATCGACAGAAAGGCGGTGTTTTCCGCCGCCGCAAAGACCAGGGCGATCCAGAAGGCCCAGTCCCGGTTGGCTTCGAGAAACCCGATCAGACGGTCGATGAGCGCGTCCATGCAATGCTCTTGGCGATGACATCCCGGTGCCTAGCGGCCCGGTCACAAAGCTGCAAGCGGTGGCGGTCATGCTGTGCCCATCAGCGTGGCATGGATGTCTTCGGCGGCATCGCGGCCTTCGGCAACGGCCGTCACCGTCAGATCGTTGCCGCCCGCCGCACAATCGCCACCCGCCCACACGCCCGGCACCGAGGTGCGCCCGGCCCCGGTGACGGCAATCTTGCGCCCGACCAGCTTCAGCGCCTCCGGCGCGCCCTGCAGGGTCTGGCCGATGGCCTTGAACACTTGATCTGCCTTCAGCATGAAGGTTTCCGGCGTAAGGTGCAGGCCATCCGGCTCTTCGGCGGTATAGGCGAATTCCACAGCCTCAACCGCGCCATTGCCCAGAACCTGCACCGGTGCCGCCCCGGTGATGATGCGCACGCCTTTCGAAGTTGCATGGTGCTGCTCATACCCCGAGGCGCTCATCTGATCCTGGGTGCGGCGGTAGACGATTGTCACCGTTTCGGCACCCAGAAGCTTTGATTGCACAGCGGCATCGACCGCCGTCATGCCGCCGCCGATGACCACCACGTCGCGTCCGATGGGCAGGCTGGACTTGTCGAAGGCCTGGCGCAGCTCTGCGATGAATTCGACGGCATCGCGGACGTTGCTGCGACCTTCGCCCTGGGCGCGCAAGGCATTGACGCCAGACAGGCCGATGCCAAGAAACACCGCGTCGAACGACGACCGCAGGTCGTCCAGCGACAGGTCGCGCCCCAGCGCGCGCCCGGTTTCCACGCGGATGCCCCCGATGGACAAAAGCCAGGTCACCTCGGCCTGGGCAAAATCGTCCGGGGTCTTGTAGGCGGCGATGCCATATTCGTTCAGCCCGCCCGCCTTTGGCCGGGCGTCATACAGCGTGACCTCGTGGCCATGCAGGGCCAGCCGGTGGGCTGCGGAAAGGCCGGCCGGGCCTGCGCCGACAACGGCAACCCGCTTGCCAGTGGGTGCGCTGCGGGTAAAGGGATGCACGCCCTGTGCCATCAGACTGTCGGTGGCAAAGCGCTGCAACCGGCCGATTTCCACCGGCTTGCCTTCGGCGGCCTCGCGCACGCAGGCCTCTTCACACAGCTGTTCCGTTGGGCAGACGCGGGCGCACATGCCGCCCAGGATGTTCTGCTGAAAGATCGTGCGCGCCGCCGCCTCGGGCGTGCCCGTGGCGATCTGGCGGATGAAGAGGGGAATGTCGATCGAGGTGGGGCAGGCCGTGATGCAGGGCGCATCATGGCAGAAATAACAGCGGTCTGCGGCGACATGCGCCTCGTGCCGGTCAAGGGCAGGCTCTTTGTCGGCGAAGTTATCGCGGTAGACGGCGGCGGGCAGGCGCCCCGGCACCACGCCGGGCGTAAGCGGGCTGTTGGACAAGGTGCACCCCCAATGACAATGGCCTTTGCCATGCAGGCTGCCACAGGCAATTTTTTTTATCAAACGGTAAATTTTCGGCAGGCAGGAATGCCCCCGTTTTGTGCGGACTTGCCCGGTCTTCGGGCACTTCCCCCACTCTTGAACGCCGTGCAACTGGCGCTTTTCACCCCAGACGCCGTCGCGTATAAGCAGCCGGACCATGGCTTCGCCTTGCCTGCGGGGACCGTGCAGGAACAGACAAGAACAGCCAGCAAGAGAATTCCCCAGAGGACGGCATGAGCAAACAATCCACCGACGCGGACGTCGCCTTTATCCAGGCCCTTGCCGAGTTGCTGAACAAGAACGGTCTGACCGAACTTTCGGTAAAGCGCGAATATGGCGAGGATGACAGCCTGGATGTGCGGGTGGTCAAGCAGGCCAATATCGTCGCCACCCATGCGCCGGCCCCTGCCCAGATGGCCCATGCGCCCGCGCCACCGGTCGCCGGGCCCGCTGCGGCACCCGCTGCGGCCGGCATCGACGATCCGGCGCAGCATCCGGGCGCGGTCACCTCGCCGATGGTGGGCACGGTCTATCTGTCTGCCGAACCGGGGGCGACGCCCTTTGTGGCGATTGGCGCACAGGTGACCGAAGGCCAGACGGTTCTGATCATCGAGGCGATGAAGACGATGAACCATATCCCGGCACCGCGTGCCGGAACGGTGCGCCGCATCGTCGTCGAAGATGGCAGCGCTGTGGAATACGGCGCGCCCTTGATGATCATCGAATGAGTGCGGCAAAGGACAGGGCCCCGATGTTCGACAAGATCCTGATCGCCAACCGGGGCGAGATTGCGCTTCGCGTCATCCGCGCCTGCCGCGAAATGGGCATCACCTCGGTCGCGGTTCATTCCACGGCCGATGCCGATGCCATGCATGTGCGCATGGCGGATGAAAGCGTGTGCATCGGCCCTGCCCCGTCTGCGGAAAGCTATCTGAACAAGGCCGCAATCATTTCGGCCTGCGAGATCACCGGGGCGGATGCGGTGCATCCGGGATACGGCTTTCTCAGCGAAAACGCGGCCTTCGCCCAGGCGCTGGAAGATCATGACATCGTCTTCATCGGCCCGTCGGCCGAACATATCCGCATCATGGGCGACAAGATCACCGCCAAGGAAACCGCAAGGGCACTTGGCATTCCGGTCGTGCCGGGATCGGACGGCGGGGTTGCCGATCTTGAAGGCGCCGGCGGGGTCGCCGCATCCATCGGCTATCCGGTGATCATCAAGGCCACGGCGGGCGGCGGCGGGCGCGGCATGAAGGTGGCGCAGACCGCAGCCGAACTTGAGATTGCCTTCCGCACCGCCCGGTCCGAAGCAAAGGCGGCCTTCGGCAATGACGAGGTCTATATCGAGAAATACCTGCAGCGCCCGCGTCACATCGAGATTCAGGTCTTCGGTGACGGCAAGGGCCATGCGGTGCACCTGGGCGAGCGCGACTGTTCCCTGCAGCGCCGCCACCAGAAGGTGTTCGAAGAAGCGCCGGGACCGGCGATTACGGATGCGATGCGCGCACGGATCGGCAAGGTCTGTGCCGATGCGATAGCCCGGATCAGCTACATCGGGGCAGGCACGATCGAATTCCTGTTTGAAGACGGGCAGTTCTACTTCATCGAGATGAACACGCGCCTGCAGGTCGAACATCCGGTGACAGAGGCGGTTTTTGGCGTTGATCTGGTGCGCGAACAGATCCGCGTCGCCTCGGGCCTGCCGATGTCGTTCACGCAAGACGAGCTGGAGATCAACGGCCATGCCATCGAAGTGCGGATCAACGCGGAAAAGCTGCCCAACTTCGCCCCCTGCCCCGGCAAGGTGAAGGTGTTCCATGCGCCGGGGGGCCTGGGAGTGCGGATGGATTCGGCGCTGTACGGCGGCTATTCCATTCCGCCCTATTATGACAGCCTGATCGGCAAGCTGATTGTCCACGGGCGTGACCGTCCCGAGGCGCTGGCGCGGCTGCGCCGGGCGCTGGGCGAGCTGATCGTGGACGGTATCGATACCACGGTGCCGCTGTTTCATGCGCTGCTGGCCGAGCCGGATATCCAGAACGGGGATTACAACATCCACTGGCTGGAAAAATGGCTGGCCAGGCAGCTCGGCTGACCGGGACGGGCATCGCGGGCGGGCGGTCCGCAGCGGGTCGGCCCTTCGCATGACGGGCCGGGCGATCACGCCGGATATTCTGCTGCGGGCCTATGCGGCCGGCATCTTTCCCATGGCGCAAAGCCGCGACGATCCGTCGATCCACTGGATCGACCCGAAACGGCGCGGCATCATCCCCCTGAACCGGTTCCACATTTCACGCTCGCTGCGGCGGCGCATAGTGCATTGCGGCTATACGGTGCGAACCGACAGCGACTTTTCCGGGGTGGTTCAGGGCTGTGCCGGGCGGGACGAGACCTGGATCAACGACGACATCTTTTCGCTGTATCTTGCCCTGCACCGGGCAGGCTACGCCCATTCGCTGGAGGTCTGGGACGCGGATGCGCTGATCGGTGGCGTCTATGGCGTGGCGATGGGCGCTGCGTTCTTCGGTGAAAGCATGTTCTCGCGCCGCAGGGATGCGTCAAAAGTGGCCCTTGCCTGGCTGGTGGACCGCTTGCGCAGCGGTGGTTTCACGCTGTTTGACACGCAGTTCCTGACCGCGCATCTGGCGTCCCTTGGCGCGGTCGAGATCAGCCGGGCCGAGTACCGCGCGCTGTTGGCCGCAGCACTGCACCAAAGGGCAAGCTTTGATCCGCCCGGCTATTCGCCCACGACCAGATCGGTATCGCAGCGCAATATCCAGACGTCATAACGCGGATGGTCCATCGCGCTCAGCGCCGGGCTGCTGGCAATCATCCAGCCGGAAAAGACAGGCGTGTTGTGGTTCAGGCTGTCAACCACGGTCAGGTGAGCATAGGCATTCGACGCCGGGTCGTCATAGGGATAGCGGCATTCGTCAAGCTGGATGGTCAGCCTGCCCTTGACCACGCTTTGCCCCCGCGCCAGATCGATATCCGCCAGTTCGCCCGAAACCTTGTCCAGCCAGCGCACGACACCACCTGGTGCCTGGACAATGGCCGTTGTCTGCGCCAGCGTGGGCGTGGCAAGAACGCACAGCAGCAGGGCCAGGCGCATCATTCGACAGGTGCCGTGTCTTGCGACGTTGACCCGCCTACAAATTTCATCAGCAGGGCGATGACGCTGACAGCCCCTTGCGTGTCTTCAATCTCGTCGCCCGGACCAAGGTTTTCCAGAGACCCGCCTGGCTGAAGCTCGATAAAGCTGCCGCCCAGCAAACCTTCGGACGAGACCAGAATGGTGCTGTCCTCAGGAAGCAGCACGTCATCGCGCACCGAAATCGTGGCATCGGCGAAAAAAGTTTGCGGGTTAAGCTCCAACGCCGTCACGGTGCCCACCTTGACGCCGGCAAGACGCACATCGGTGCCCACCGTCACCCCATCGACAGACCGGAAGCTGGCGACCAGCGGATAGCTGGCGGCGTTGCCGGTAAAGCCGGTGCTTTGCCCGGCATAAACCAAAAAGCCGACGGCGGCGGCCAGAACCGCAGCACCTGCAATCACTTCTGACGTATTCTCGGCCATTATTCCGGTTGCCATGCCTCGTAATCGCGCCGCGCCACCGGATCGGATTTGCGGATTGAACCGGGGGGGGCATAGGCGGCCAGTGTTCCGGTCAGATTCTCCTGATGCGGCTTTTCCCAGGCCTTCTTTTTCGGCGGCGCTTCGACAGGTGTCTGATCCCGGGTGAAGTGCAGCCAGCCATGCCAATCGGCGCTGACGCGGCTTGCTTCCATTTCACCGTTATAGATGACCCAGCGCTTCTTGTCGTCAGACGTCCGGTAATAGATGTTGCCCTGCGCATCTTCGCCCACCTTCACGCCGCGACGCGCCGTAAAGATCTGGGTGCCCAGCGTCTGGCTGTTCCACCAGGTCAGCAGGCGCTTGAGAAAGGACATGGCGCGGTCTCCGGCTGTTTGGCCTGATATGGCCGAAGGCAGTGGCAAGGTCTAGGGCGTACGATCGGCACCGGCGGGGCAAGGCCCGGTCTGTCGGCGTTTCGTGAAAGACAGGTCCCTTTGCCGGTCGTGGCACGCCCCCGGCAGATGGCCGCTGTCCTGATACCGGGCGGACCCCGGACAGATCATCTTGCCGTGACTTTTTCCTTGCTTTTCGGCGATTCGGTGAAAATCAGCAGCGGCTTCACCCCGCTTTTCACGGCTTCCTCGTTCACCACCACCTCTTCCACGCCGTCCCGTCCCGGCAGTTCGAACATGGTATCCAGCAGGATATCCTCCATGATCGACCGCAGCCCCCGTGCGCCTGTCTTGCGCTTGATGGCGCGCTTGGCAATGGCGCTGAGCGCATCGGTGGCGAAGGTCAGCTTCACGCCCTCGATCTCGAACAGGCGCTGATACTGCTTGACCAGGGCATTCTTCGGCTCGGTCAGGATCGTCACCAGGGCCGCCTCGTCCAGATCGGTCAGCGTCGCGATCACCGGCAGGCGGCCGACAAATTCGGGGATAAGGCCGAATTTGAGCAGGTCTTCCGGTTCAAGTTCCATGAACAACTCACCGGCACCCCGCGCATCGGGGTCCTTCACATCGGCACCAAAGCCGATGCCCGAGCCCTTGTTGCGCTGTGCTATGATCTTTTCCAGCCCGGCGAAGGCACCGCCGCAGATGAACAGGATGTTCGTCGTATCCACCTGCAGGAATTCCTGCTGCGGATGCTTGCGCCCGCCCTGCGGCGGCACCGAGGCGATGGTGCCTTCCATGATCTTCAAGAGCGCCTGCTGCACGCCTTCGCCCGACACATCGCGGGTGATCGACGGGTTGTCGGACTTGCGGGTGATCTTGTCGACCTCGTCAATATAGACGATGCCGCGCTGCGCGCGTTCGACATTGTATTCGCTGGCCTGCAGAAGCTTCAGGATGATGTTCTCAACATCTTCCCCCACGTAACCGGCTTCGGTCAGGGTGGTTGCATCTGCCATGGTGAAGGGAACATCCAGAATCCGCGCCAGCGTCTGGGCAAGCAGCGTCTTGCCGCAGCCGGTCGGGCCGATCAGCAGGATGTTGGATTTCGACAGTTCGATATCGGTCTTCGACGAATGGTTCAGGCGCTTGTAATGATTGTGCACCGCCACCGACAGCACGCGCTTGGCATGAATCTGGCCGATCACATAATCGTCCAGAACCTTGCAGATTTCGCGCGGGGTCGGCACCCCGTCCGAGGATTTCAACCCCGACGATTTTGTTTCCTCGCGGATGATGTCCATGCAAAGCTCGACGCATTCGTCGCAGATGAACACGGTCGGACCTGCAATCAGCTTGCGCACCTCGTGCTGGCTTTTGCCGCAGAACGAGCAGTAAAGGGTATTCTTGCTGTCGCTGCCCGAGTTGTTCGCCATCGTAACCTCTGCCATCTTTCGTATCGGGCCGACGGGCCAAATGCGCCTGATCAGAAAGCTTAGGACAGACCCTTCGCCTTCACAATGTCAAATCACGCACCGCCCGGTGACGGGGCGGGCACCGTTCATCCCTTCGACAGGTCGTCCGCCTTGCCGCGGCTTTCAAGGATACTGTCGATCAGGCCCCAGGCCCTGGCATCTTCGGCGGACATGAAGTTGTCCCGCTCCAGCGCGGCTTCGACGGCTTCGATCGGCTGCCCGGTATGGCGGACATAAATCTCGTTCAGACGGTCCTTCAGCTTTTGCGTCTCGCGGGCGTGGATCATTATATCCGTCGCCTGCCCCTGATAGCCGCCGGACGGCTGGTGGACCATGACGCGGCTGTTGGGCAAGGAAAAGCGCATGCCCGGATGCCCGGCTGTCAGCAAAAGCGACCCCATCGAGGCCGCCTGCCCGATCACCAGCGTGGAAACCTTCGGCTTGATGTACTGCATGGTGTCGTAGATCGACAGGCCGCTGGTCACGACGCCGCCGGGCGAGTTGATGTACATCGAAATTTCCTTGGACGGATTTTCCGATTCCAGGAACAGAAGCTGCGCACAGATCAGCGACGACATGCCATCATGCACCGGACCGGACAGGAAGATGATCCGTTCCTTGAGCATGCGCGAGTAGATGTCATAGGCCCGCTCGCCTCGGCTGGTCTGCTCGACCACCATCGGGACAAGCATGTTCATATAGGTGTCGATCGGATCTCTCATCTTTGCCTGCCTCGCGTCTTTGATCTGTGCCGTCGCCGTCTAGCCCGACTCTTAGTTGTGCCTGCGGGGGGCTGCAAGGGGCACAGGTGCCGCTGACCGGACCCGCCCCGGACAGCCGCCCTGCCTGCCTGCGTCGCGCGCAGACTAGTGCGGCTTTGGTTAAACAAGGATGAGCGCTTCGCCCATTCCGCCGACAGACGCCGTGATATACCCGCAAACGACCGGGGTCCGGGGCGTGGCCCGGGCTGCGGCAAATCTCATGTTCCGCAGAAGGTGCGGTACCCTTCAGTAAAGGCGCGGGGCGGCGGCAGGGCAAAACCTTCCTGCCCCGGCACCTCGGTAAAGGGGGAAGAGATGGCGGACAGCAGCGCCTCGAAAGGGGCCGCATCACCCGCAACCGCCGCGTCCAGGGCCGCTTCGACGCTGTGGTTGCGCGGGATCACAACCGGGTTGACGCGGTCCATCGCAGACGCCAGTTCTGCAGGGTTGCCCGGCCCGTTCTCAACGCGGGCGCGCCAGTCTGCCAGCCAGCCGTCAAGGGCGGCAGGCTCCACAAACTGCGCGCGCACCGCCCCTGGCGCGCCGCGCAGGGCGTCAGACAGCCGACGGAAGGTCAGGGTCCAGTCTGCGCCCTGTGCCTCCATCAGCTCCAGCAGGCGCTGCACCACAGCGGCATCTTCCGGATCGTCCCGCACAAGCCCAAGCTTTGCGCGCAGCAGGAATTGGAACTGCGCCTCGTACCTGGGCATGAAGCTGCGCAGCACCTCGGTCGCGGCCGCAATCGCCCTGTCCGCATCGCTGTCGATCAGCGGCACCAAGGTTTCCGCCAGCCGCGCCAGATTCCACTGCCCGATGGCGGGCTGGTTGCCATAGGCATAGCGCCCCGTGTGGTCGATGGAACTGAACACGGTGCCAGGCGCATAGGCATCCATGAAGGCGCAAGGCCCGTAATCGATCGTCTCACCGGACAAGGTCATATTGTCGGTGTTCATCACGCCATGGATGAAGCCCACGCTCATCCACCCGGCGATCAGCGCGGCCTGCGCCCCGACCACGGCATCCAGCAGGGCAAGCGCCGGATTGGGGTCTGGTGCCAGATGCGGATAGTGCCGCGCCAGGGTGTAGCCGGTCAGCAGGCGCAGCCTGTCCACCTCGCCCCGCGCCGCGAAGAACTGGAACGTGCCGACACGGATATGGCTGGCGGCCACGCGGGTCAGCACCGCCCCCGGCAGGGCCGTTTCGCGCTGCACCCGCTCGCCCGTGGTCACGGCGGCAAGCGCGCGCGTCGTCGGGATGCCCAGCGCATGCATCGCCTCGCCAATCAGATATTCGCGCAGGACGGGGCCCAATGTCGCCTTGCCGTCGCCCCGCCGGGAAAACGGCGTCGGACCGGACCCTTTCAGCGCGATGTCGCGGCGGTGGCCCGCACGATCAATGACCTCGCCCAGCAGCAGCGCGCGCCCGTCGCCAAGCTGCGGTGAGAATCCGCCGAACTGGTGCCCCGCATAGGCCTGCGCCACTGGCCGGGCGTCCTCCGGCAAAAGGTTGCCGCTGAAAATCCGGGCACCAGGCGCACCATCCAGCAGGTCGGCGTCCAGACCCAGGTCCCGGGCCAGCGCGCGGTTCAGCCGGAACAGGCGCGGCGCGGGCACCTGCGCCGCCGCCCAGCTGACCGAAAAGCCGGGAAGGTCCCGCGCATAGCTGTGGTCAAAGCCAAATCGCGGTCCGCTGCCCGTTTCTGATCGCCCGTCAGGCATGGGATGTCCCTTTCAGACGGGTTCAGGCGGCGTCCGTCGCCCGCCGGGGCAGTTTCCAGTCCGGGCGCGGGAAGTGGCAGGTGT
Source organism: Rhodobacter sp. (assembly GCA_020250175.1). Classification (GTDB taxonomy): domain Bacteria; phylum Pseudomonadota; class Alphaproteobacteria; order Rhodobacterales; family Rhodobacteraceae; genus Aliitabrizicola. The sequence continues at coordinate 33,600 of JADCEN010000033.1, read as the reverse complement.
AGCCGTTGGGGATGCGTTCCAGATAATCCTGATGTTCCGGCTCCGCCTCCCAAAAGGGGCCGGCCGGGGCAACTTCGGTGACGACCCTGCCCGGCCAGCGGCCGGACGCATTGACATCGGCAATGGTCCGCTCCGCCTCAACCTTCTGATCCTGCGACAGAAAATAGATGGCTGACCGGTAGGACAGGCCACGGTCATTGCCCTGCCTGTTGAGGGTGGTCGGATCGTGGATCTGGAAGAAGAACTCCAGCAGATCGCGGTAGCTGAGGCGCGCGGGAACAAAGATGATCTCGATGCCCTCGGCATGTGTGCCGTGATTGCGGTAGGTCGCCTTGGCAACATCGCCGCCGGTGTAGCCGACACGGGTCTTCACCACGCCCGGCAACCGCCGGATCAGGTCCTGCATGCCCCAAAAACAGCCGCCCGCCAGAATCGCCGTCTCAAGCCTGTCTGCCATGTCCCTCTCCTTTTCGGTCCTGCGCATAGATGGCGGCACCATCCGCAAATGTCCAATGCCGCACATCGAAAAGACCTGCACTTTTCCGGGGGCGGTCCGTTGCAATCCTGCACGGACAGGGGCCGCAAAAGCAATGCGGGTGGTTTGTCTGCCGACAATCCCCTATGTAGGGCGCTGACGCGGACGCGGGGCCAGGCTTTGCCGCCCCTTGTCCGGTGCGCAGGAACCGAGGTTTGCCGTCCCGAATGCAGTCATTCATCCAAGCGAAACTTGAAAGCACCTTCCCCGCCCTGAAGGACAAGCTGCTGTGGCGGCTTATGCGCACAAACCTGTATGAACAGCGCAGACTTTACACGATTTCCGTCCTTGCGATGGTCATCGTCGCCGCCATGACCTCTTCGGTCGCCTGGATCATGCGCTACATCGTCGATGCCATGACCATCCCGGACAACCGGGGCACCGTCTTCATGGTGGCGCTTGCGGTTGCGGGGATCTTCACCGTCAAGGGCCTTGCAACCTATGTGCAGATCGTCTCGCTGACCCGTGCCGGAAACCGGATTGTCGCGACCCAGCAGATCAGGCTTTACGACAAGTTGCTGCGGCAGGGGGTTTCGTTCTTCAACCTGACGGAATCGTCGGACCTGCTGATGCGGGTCACGCAGTCGGCCCAGTCCGCGCGCATGATCATCGACCTGCTTGTCACCTCTTTTGTCCGCGACCTGCTGACCTTGATCGGGTTGATCTTCGTGATGTTCTACCAGCAGCCGGTCCTGTCCGCTGTCGCGCTGCTTGTCGGGCCGACGGCGATCTTCGGCATCCGGGTGCTGCTGCGCAAGGTGCGCAGGATCATGGAAATGGAAATGGCCTCGCTGGCCGAGATCATCAAGGTGATCCAGGAAACCTCGACCGGAATCCGGATCATCAAGGCCTTTGCCCTGGAAGAGCGTATGGCAAGCCGGATGACACGGGCCGTGCGCGAGGTTGAGAAGCGCTCGAACGCCATCTCGCGGCTGGAGGCGATCACCAGCCCGCTGATGGACACGCTGTCAGGTTTTGCCATTGCGGCGGTCGTGGCGCTGAGCGCGGCACAGATATTCGGGGTCCAGGGCACCACACCGGGGCAGCTTATGTCCTTTGTCACCGCCCTTCTGATGGCCTATGAGCCGGCAAAGCGCCTGTCCCGGATGCGCATTACCCTTGAAGCCAACATGGTTGGCGTCACGATGATGTTCACGCTGCTGGACCAGCCCGAGACGCTGGCCGAGCATCCCGATCCCGTCGCGATGCCGAAGGGTCCGGGGCGGATTGTGTTCGACGGGGCAAGCTTTGGATATGCCAGCGACAGGCCGGTGATCAGGGACCTGTCCCTTGTCTTTGAAGCAGGCAAGACGACGGCGCTGGTCGGCACGTCGGGGGGCGGAAAATCCACGATCCTGAACCTGATCCTGCGGCTTTACGACCCCAGCGAAGGCACCGTGATGATCGACGGTCAGGACATCCGCATGGCAAGCTTCGCCACGCTGCGCGACAGGATTTCCTTTGTCGGACAGGATACGTTCCTGTTTTCCGCAAGCGTGTCGGACAACATCCGTCTTGGATCGCCCTCGGCCTCTGAAGACGAGGTGATTGCGGCCTGCAAGGCGGCCAATGCGCATGAGTTCATCGAACATCTGCCCCGAGGCTATCACACCCAGGTCGGCGAAAACGGGGCCTTCCTGTCGGGCGGGCAGAAGCAACGGCTGGCGATTGCGCGCGCCATCCTGCGCAATGCCCCGATCCTGCTGCTGGACGAGGCGACAAGTGCCCTGGACAGCCGGTCAGAAGCCCTGGTTCAGGAAGCACTCCAGCGCCTGACCAGGGGCCGCACCACCGTTGTCATCGCGCACCGCCTGTCTACAGTGCTGGGTGCCGACAAGATTTGCGTGATCGAAGCCGGCCGGCTGGTCGAAGAAGGCAGCGCCGCAGCGCTGCTGGCGCGCGGCGGGGTGTTCCGCAGCCTTTATGATCAGCAGTTCGGGGCGGCCGAAGCGCGCAATTCGGCCTGAATGGCGGCCTGCCCCCGGCGCAATCGCTTGCGGCAGGCCACGGGCAACGACTAGTCTTTGCGCAAAATGAAACGCAGGCCAGATGACCAGACGCATTCTTTTCGTCACCGGCACACGGGCGGATTTCGGCAAGCTGGAACCGCTTGCGGCCGCCGTCCGCGACGCGGGCATGGCGGTGTCCTTCTTTGTCACCGGCATGCACCTGATGGACCGCTATGGGCGCACCAAGCTGGAGGTGGGCCGCTTCGCCGGCGCGGATATCTTCGAATTCCAGAACCAGCGCGAGGGCGACCCGCAGGATATGATCCTGGCCAAGACCGTCATGGGGTTTTCCGATTTCCTGACCGAACATCGCCCCGACCTTGCGGTGGTGCATGGCGACCGGATCGAGGCGCTGGCCTGCGCGCTGGTCTGTGCCACCAATTACATGCGCTCTGCCCATGTCGAGGGCGGCGAGGTTTCGGGCACGATCGACGAGTTGTTCCGGCACTGCAATTCCAAGCTGGCCACGCATCACTTCGTAAGTTCGGCCGGGGCGGCAAACCGTGTGATGGCGCTGGGCGAACCGAAGGACTCGGTCCATGTCATCGGATCGCCCGAGCTGGACTTTCATTCGCTGCCGTCGGGTGTGGACATTGCCGAGGTAAAGGCGCACTATGGCATTGCGTTCGATGATTTCGGCATCTGCATCTTCCATCCGGTGACATCGGAAGCCGGGACGATGGGCTTTCAGGCACAGGCGCTGTTCGATGCGCTGGCCGCGTCGGGGCGCAACTTCGTGGTGATTGCACCGAACAATGATCCGGGGTCCGATGCCATTTTCCGCGTCATCGAGGCGCTGCCGCAAACCCGCTTCCGCCTGATCCCGTCGATGCGCTTTTCGCATTTCTCGGAACTGATGAAGAGCGCCGCCGTCATGGTGGGCAATTCCAGTGCCGGCGTGCGCGAGGCCCCCTTCCTGGGCCTGCCGTCGCTGGATATCGGCACGCGGCAGACAAACCGCGCCACGGCCCCGTCCCTGTTCACCGCAGCCGCCGGGGACCGGCCGGCGATTGACGCCTTTCTGCGCGACCAGTGGGGCCGCGCGCATGGCCGCCACACCGCCTTTGGCGAAGGGCGTGCAGCGGACCGGTTTGTAGCCGTGCTGCGCGACCCGGCCTTCTGGGCGCGCGGCCTGCAAAAGCGGTTTTCCGATCTTGGCTGACCGGGCCCCGACAGGCGCGCTGCTTTGCGCCTATCTGGCGGCAACGGCATGGTCCGCCCCGCTGGCAGAGCGCCACCTGCGCAACCGGCTGGCGCGGGGCAAGGAACACCCCGACCGCTGGCGCGAAAAGCTGGGCGAAGCCTCGTGTCCCCGTCCCGATGGCCCGCTGGTGTGGATGCATGCCGTGGGGCTGGGCGAAGTGCTGGCGCTGCGCGGCCTGATCGAAGAAATGCATGCCACGCGGCCCGATCTGAACTTTCTGGTCACATCCTCGGCCCGCGCCTCGGGCGAGGTGTTTGACCGCAACCGCCCGCCGCGCACCGTGCATCAGTATCTGCCGCTGGATGCGGGCCGCTTTGTGGCGCGGTTCCTGGACCATTGGCGACCCGACCTGTCGGTCTGGGCGGAACAGGACCTGTGGCCGCGCTGCGTGGTGGCAAGCCATTCACGGGGCATTCCGCTGGCGATGATCAATGCGCGCATGAACGACCGCGCCCTGGCCTCGCGCCGCAGGGCGGGCCGGTTCTATGGCGATCTTTATGCGCGTTTTGCGCTGCTGGCGGCGCAGGATGCGGCGACGGCGCGGAACCTGAGGCGGCTTGCCCCCGATGCCGGGGTCGAGGTCATGGGGTCGCTCAAGGCTGCCTGCGCCCCGCTGGCGGACAGCCCGGACCGCAGGCGGCTGGCGGTGGCGCTGGCCGGGCGCCGCCTGTGGTGCGCCGCGTCCACCCACCCGGCGGACGAGGCGGTGGTGCTGGCCGCGCAGGCGCAGCGGTTTGCGCAAGACCCGGCGTCGCTGCTTGTCCTGGCCCCGCGCCTGCCGGATCGCCGGGATGAGATTTCGGCGCAGTGCGCCCGGCTTGGCCTGCGGTCCGTCCTGCGGTCCGACGGGGCGGTGCCCGGCCCGGCGGATGCCGTGTGGATTGCCGACAGCTTCGGGGAAATGGGCCTGTGGTACCGGCTGTGCCCCGTCTCGGTCATCGGCGGATCATTCGGCGATACGGGCGGACACAACCCCTGGGAAGCGGCCAGCCTGGGGTCGGCCATTCTGCACGGACCAAGGACGGCGAATTTCGGCGATGATTATGCCGCCCTGGCGCTGGCCGATGCGGCACGCGACATCTCGTCTGCCGGGGCCCTCAGTGCCGCGCTGGCAGAACCCGGGCTGAAGGGCATGGCGGCACGCGCGCGAACCGTACAGACCCGGTCGCGCCAGGGCATCTCTGACCTGCGCGACCGTCTGCTGGCGCTGCTGCGGGCATGAACGGCCCCCGCCCTTTTCCGGCGCGCCGGGTGCGGCTGTTCCTGCTTGGCTATGCGCTGCTTTGGGCGGTCGCCCTGCCGCTGGTGCTGGCCTATCTGTGGTGGCGGGGGCGGCGCGACCGGCTTTATGCGCGGCATCTGGGTGAACGCTTCGGGGTCTATACCGGCGCCCTGCCCCGATCCGTCTGGGTGCACGCGGTGTCCTTGGGCGAGCTGCGCTCTGCCGTGCCGCTGATCCGGGCACTGCTGGACCGGGGCGACCGTGTCGTCACCACGCATTTCACCCCGGCGGGCCGGCGCGAGGCGCTGGCGGTGTTCGCAGGCGACATCGCCGCCGGCCGGCTGTGCCCGGTCTGGGTGCCGCTGGAATATGACTGGGTTTACCGCCGGTTCTTCCGCGCCTTCCGCCCGGTCTGCGGGCTGGTGATGGAAATCGAGATCTGGCCGCGCATGATCGCCTCGGCGCACCGGCAGGGCGTGCCGCTGTTCATGTGCAACGCGCAATATCCGCTGAAAAGCCTGGAGCGGGACCGCGCGCGCGCACCCATCCGGGCAGAATTGATGACGGGCTTTGCCGGGGCCTTCGTGAAATCCGATCTGCAGGCGGCGCGCTTTGCCGGGGTGGGGGTTAAAAACATCGAAGTGACGGGCGAGCTGCGCTTTGATCAGCCGATCCCCGACGCCCAGCTTCAGGCGGGCCGGCGCGCGCGGGCCTGGCTGGGTGCCGCGACCCGCCCGGTGGTGGCGCTGGCCAGCGTTGTCGAGGGGGAGGACGCCCTGTTCATCACAGCCATCGGCGCGGCACGGGCGGCCCATGCGGCGGCGGGCCTGATGCCGCCGCTCTTTATCTACATCCCGCGCGCGCCGGAGCGTTTTGGCGCGGTGGCGCGGCTGCTGGCACAGGCGGGGCTGGCCACCCTGCGGCGGTCAGACGGTTTTGATGCAGGCCTGGCACCGGTCGGAACGCCGCCCGGACCGGTCGATGTGCTGCTGGGCGATTCGCTGGGCGAAATGTACGCCTATCTGGCAATGTCCGACCGGGTGGTGGTGGGCGGCGGCTTTACCCCGGGGGGATCGCACAACATTTCCGAAGCCCTGTCCCTGGGCAAGCCGGTGATGACCGGGCCGGACATCCACACCATCGAATATCCTGCGATGGAGGCGCTGGCAGCAGGCGTGCTGACCCTGCTGAAGGACGCGGAAGCGCTGCGGGCCGCCCTTGCACCCGATCACCCGCCAGACCCGCCAGCCGACCGGATCGCCACCTTCTTTGCACTGCATTCGGGTGCAGTGACAAAGACGCTTGCGGCACTGGACCGCCGGCTTACCAGCCGCTGAAGCCGCCATCGACGTTGATCAACTGGCCCGTCATGTATCCGGCTTGCGCGGAACACAGGAACAGCATGGCATCGGCAATCTCATCAGGTTGCGCCATCCGGCCGGCCATGATCAGCGCGCCGACCCGGCGCTGGAATTCGTCGGAATGGCCGTTGAACACCGCCCCCGGCGCGATGGTGTTCACGGTGGCCTGCCGCCTGGCCCAATACCCCGCCAGCCACAGCGTCAGCCCGTGGATGCCCGCCTTGGTGGTGGAATAGGCAGAGAAGGATCTGAACGGCATCCCCTCGTAAATCTGATGGTGCGGGCCGTTCAGCGCATACATCGAGGCCACATTGATCAGCGTGGCAGGCCAGCGCCCGACAATGTCGCGGTCCATCTGGCGGGCGATCATGAAGGCACCGGTCAGGTTGGTGCGCAAGGTCCGCTCCCAGTCGCTGACCGTGGTGTTGGCGAAATCGGGAAAGGGCTTGCCCGCGCCCATCAGCAATTCCCCGGTAATGGCGGCATTGTTCAGCACGACATTGGGCTGCCAGCCATCGCCGAGGATGCGCGCGAAAATGGCCTCGACCTGCGATTCCTCTGATACGTCAAGTGGATAGAAGCGGAAGTTCGGGTTGGCCCCATGTGCGGCGGTCAGGGCATCGGCCCGGTTCCCGGCCAGGTCCGACGCGATCACCCGCGCGCCTTCGGCCAGCATGCGCCGCACATAGGCAGAGCCCAGAACGCCGCCCGATCCGGTGATGAAGACGGTGCGTCCCGCCAGCTGGTCAGCCATGCGCCTGCTCCTCCAGCCGTTGCCGCAGCAGAAATTCAACCAGGACAAGATCAAAGGGGCTGTCGATGTCGACGCAGCGTTCGGGCGGCATCAGATAGGGAATCACCCGCCCGCCCCACAGCCCGGCGGACCGCCGCAGATAGTCGGGCGAAACCACATAGGTCGAGGCCGCATGTTCATAGACCACCGGGGCCTGCTGGCGGGCCACGACGCCGCCCGGCAGCGGCTTGGACACATGCAAGGCACCGGTGGCATCGGGTTCCACCAAGTTGAAATAGGGGTTCTTGCGCGCCTCGCAGCAGGACATCACCATGTCGGGCCGCGCTTCGGCGAACAGGATCAGCGCGTTCTCGATATCCTCGGGCAGGCGCAGCGGCGATGTGCAGTCCAGGTCCAGAAAGGCCGTGGCTGGGCCGGTGATCTGTTCGGCCGCCGCAAGGGCATGTTGCCAGACCCCCCATTTGCCCGCCGTATCGGTGGCCAGATGCGCCGGGCGCAGCCCGATGGGCAGCGTACCGCGCGCCAGCGCACGGGAATAGAGCGCCTCGTCATCGGTCGACACCACGACGGCGTCGATCATCGGGCTGGCAAACAACTGGTCCAGCGACCAGTCGATCAGCGGCTTGCCACAGACAGGCCGCAGGTTCTTGCCGGGAATCCCCCTTGACCCCTTCCGTGCCCCGATATGGCCGATGATCATCTGTAATCCCCTTCGATCTGCCCTGTGAACCGCCGCGCGCCCCAGGCGCGGGCGATGGTGCGGCAGGTGCCCGCCGCAAGGTCAAGCCGTGGCAGATGCTCGACATCCGACACCGGTCGCCCCGCCACCAGATGCAGAAAATCGCGCATCGCGGCAAGGAACATCTCGTTGCGTTCGAAGGGAAAAGACAAATCCTGCACCCCCTGCCCGTCCTGCAGCAGGTAGCGCCCCGCAATCAGATCAAAGTCCGCGACGAGTCCCGTCCCGCGCAGCACGATCCGGCGGAAGCTGACCGGCGACAGGTAATCCATCGCCACCGCGCCAAGCTGCCCCGGACCGGCCAGCGCGATGCGGGTGGCAAAATCCACACCCGGAAAGGCGGCGTGACCCAGACTGGTCACCTCCTGCACGCCGAGGCCGGGCAACAGCGTGCAGGCCATGTCCAGCTCGTGGCACAGATCCAAAAGCACGCCGCCGCCCTGCGGCTGCGCGGCGTAGCTTGCGGCGAAACTCCAGTTGCTGCGCCAGTGCCGCACATCATGGCCGATGCCGAAAGAGGCGTCGTAAACGGACGACAGATCGCGCTGCGCCAGCGCGCGAAAGGCCGGATGGTAGCGCATCATGAACCCCACCATCGAGCGCGGTGCCAAAGGGCCGGCCGCCCCGAGAATCCGGTCCACAGTGACAACATCCGGTGCCAGCGGCTTTTCGATGTAGAACGGCAGGCCAAGTTCCCGGCACAGATGCACCAGTTGCAGCCGGATCGGCGTGGCGGTGGCGATCACCACGGCATCGGCCCGTCGTGCGCGGAACGCTGCAGCATCAAATCCGCGCCAGGACAGCAGATCGCTGCGCACGCCCAGCCTGCACAGGTTTTCGTGGTGCCGCCGCCCGACAGACCCCGCACCGATGACCGGAATATCCATGGCCCCTACCCCCCCAGTGCCACCGTCACGGCCACCAGCGCTGCCCCCGTCAGCGGAACAAGCCAGCGCATCAAGGGCCGCTCACCCTGCATCTGCTGATCCAGCCGCCAGCCGATGCCAATCAGCATACCCAGCGCAACCGCGTTTGACAGCCGCATCGCCAGAGGAACCGATTCGACCAGAACAAACGGCAGGACCGGGGGAAAGGTGGCAGATGTCACCAGCAGGAACACCTGAAAGGCTGCCCGGAAATCCGCGTGCCGCAGCACCGGCCCCGTGTCCCGATCGGGCGGGTTGTCCCGCATCCAGGCCAGAATCGTCCCCGCCTGCGCATCGCTCATCACCGCGCCCGACTGTCCGGGCAAAAGCGCGCGCAGCTGCGCCCTTGCCTCGGGGTCCGGGGCGGTGCGGATCGCCAGCGCCTGCGCGCGGCTTCGCGCACGTTCGGTCGCGGTGGTCAGCAGGTAGACCGCAGCATCCACGATGCCCCAGGCGATGTTGCAGCCCAGCGCTGCCGTCAGAATGTCCCGCACCGTGGCACCTTCCCCCAGCGCCACGCTTATCGTTCCGGTGAAAGTCAGCGTCATCAGCAGGCCGAACATCACCTCGGACTGCCGGTTTATGGGGTCAAGCGGCCAACGGTCTGTCTTTGTGCTCATCGCTGCGTCTCCGCTCTGTCCGCACCGGTTTAGCCGACCGGGCCCTCAAGGCAAGCGGCAGCCACAGGCGGGCCGGGATGATCACAACCGGTCGAGGATGGGTCTTGCGGAAAAGTCGGACCATCCCGCGCGGCTGCCTCTTCGGCAGACCGGAATGATCGGTCCGGCACGTCAAGGCCGGTTCAGGGCCGGCTTTCGCAGCAGGGCAGGGTTTTCCGGGCCATTGGCCCTGCGGTTTCCGGCGCAGCCTTTGCCGAACGCCTTGCCCGGCGCGCCCTATCCTTGCGCCTTTTCGTTCCCGAACGTCGCATCATTCCGGTCTTCACATGCGACTTTCCTGCCCGGGCTGGATCAGGGGCGGGCGGACAGCGCCAGAAGCGCGTCGATATCGACATGCTGTTCCAGGTGGTCGGCCAGCTCATCCAGCGTGCGTTCCACCGAAGCGGCATAGCCCAGCCCGGACGGGGCAAGGCCCAGCCCCGCAAGAAAGGCGGCCCGAAAGCGGTCTTCGCTAAACAGCCCGTGCAGATAGGTGCCCATCACCCGCCCGTCGTCCGATACCGCGCCTTCCTGCGTGCCCCCGATGCGGGCAAAGGGGCGGGCGCGGGCCGGTCCGTCGCTGCGGCCCAGATGAATCTCGTAGCCCGAGATGGCGCAGCCGGTCGCGGCATGGGTGCCCTGCACGCGGGTCAGACGCTTGTCGGCGGCCATGGTGGTGTCCATATCCAGCAGGCCAAGACCGGGCGTGGTGCCGGGCGGCCCCTCAAGCCCGTCCGGGTCGGCAATCGTGCGGCCCAGCATCTGATAACCGCCGCACAGCCCAAGGATGCGCCCGCCGCGCCGGTGATGGGCCAAAAGGTCGAGGTCCCAGCCCTGCGCGCGCAGAAAGGCCAGGTCGGCGCGCGTCGCCTTTGACCCGGGCAGGATCACCAGATCGGCATCCCCCGGCAGCGCCTCGCCCATGCGCAGCATGGTCAGGGCAACGCCCGGCTCGGCCGCCAGGGGATCAAGGTCATCGAAGTTGGCGATGCGCGGGAATTGCAGGCAGACAATCTTCTGCCCGTCGCGGTGCCGCGTGTCGGCAATGTCCAGCGCGTCTTCCGCAGGCAGGCGGTGCGCGCCCGCGAACCACGGCACCACGCCCAGCCCGCGCCAGCCCGTGCGCCGCGCAATAAGGTCATAGCCATCGTCGAACAGGCGGACATCGCCGCGGAACTTGTTGATCACAAAGCCCCGGATCATCGCGGCATCCCCGGCGTCAAGTACCCCTTGGGTCCCCACGATCTGCGCAATGACCCCGCCCCGGTCGATGTCGCCCACCAGCACGACCGGAACCCCCGCTGCACGGGCAAAACCCATGTTGGCGATGTCATGGGCGCGCAGGTTGACCTCTGCCGGGCTGCCAGCCCCTTCGGCCAGCACGATGTCGCAACGCGCGGCCAGGCGGTGGAAACTGTCCAGCACCGGTGCCAGAAGCTGCGGCTTGATCGCGGCATAATCACGCGCCTTCGCACTGCCCCAGCGGCGACCTTGGACGATGATCTGCGATCCCGTCTCTGATTCGGGCTTCAGCAGCACAGGGTTCATGTCGGTCTGCGGGGCCACGCCGCAGGCCAGCGCCTGCAGGGCCTGGGCGCGGCCGATCTCGCCGCCGTCTTCGGTCACGGCGGCATTGTTGGACATGTTCTGCGGCTTGAAGGGGCGCACCGCCAGCCCGCGCCGCACCAGCGCCCGGCAAAGACCGGCTACCAGCAGCGACTTGCCGACATTGGACCCCGCCCCCTGGATCATTACCGCGCGCATCTTTGGCCTTTCGCGGGGACACGATTTTTCTGCGAAAAATCCCGCCTCCGACTGGGGGATATGGGCTGAAGAGAAGCCGGTACAGCCGGGGCGGACACGGTCAGAATTCCACGCCCGCCTGGGCCTTGATCCCGGCCTTGAACGGGTGCTTTACCGCCGTCATTTCGGTGACAAGATCGGCCAGTTCAAGCAGTTCGGGCTTTGCGTTGCGCCCGGTCAGGCAGACATGGGTCATGGGGGGCTTTTCGTCGCGCAGAAAGGCCACGACCTCGGCGATGTCCAGATAGTCATAGCGCAGGGCGATGTTGATTTCATCCAGCAGCACAAAGCGGATCGCCGGATCGCGGATCAGCGCCCTGGCCTGCGCCCAGCCATCTGCCGCCGCCGCGCGGTCGCGCGCAAGATCGCGGGTTTCCCAGGTGAAACCCTCGCCGGCCACAATCAGGCGGCACTCGGCACTGAACCGGGTTTCCAGCAGCCTGCGTTCCCCGGTGGACCAGCCCCCCTTGATGAACTGCACGACCGCGCAGGGCATGCCGTGGCCGATGCAGCGCAGGATCATCCCGAACCCTGACGAGGATTTGCCCTTGCCGGGGCCGGTGTGAACAATGATCAGGCCCTTCTCGCCGGTCTTTTCTTCCATCATCCGGTCGCGCGCGGCCTTGATGGCGGTCATCCGGGCGCGGTGGCGGTCTTCTTCGTCGGTCATGGCCGGTCCTTTTGCCCGAAGGGCGGGTGATCTTTGCGCGCCGCTTGACTCGGGGCCTGCGTTCGCGCACGGGTTCGGGGCTGGTTCCTGTCTATGACAGGTGAAAAGGGAATGCGCTAGGGCAAGGGTCCGAAGCGCAGCCGCCCCCGCGACCGTGACCGGAAAGGTTGCCTGATGCCACTGGCCCCCCTGGGGCACGGGAAGGCGGGCAACCGGCAGGGCCTTGCCCTGAAATCCGCAAGCCGGGAGACCTGCCAGCAGGACGACGACTGAACCGGACGGGGTGTTCCGGCGACGGATGGGCAGAATTGCCCCTTCGCCTGATCCCCGTTGACCTGAGAAAGGACTGCACCGCGTGGAGCGTGACGGTTTTCGGAGACTGTGGTGATGGACGGTTTCGGCCCCTGCCCCGGCCCGGTCGAGCTTTTGGTCTGCACGACCTGCCGCAGCGCCCCGCCCCTGCCGCAGCCCGCAGCCCCGGACGACACGGCGCGGGCCGGGGCGCGGCTTCTGGACCTGCTGCGTCGGGCCGGTCTGCCGCAAACCGTGCGCCTTGTGCCGGTGGAATGTCTGTCGAACTGCACGCGGGGCTGTACGGTTGCCCTGCGCGGCCCCGGCCGCTGGACCTATGTCTACGGCAATCTGGACCCCGCCCTGCACATGGATACGCTGATCGACGGAACCACCCGCTTTGCCGCCGCGCCCGATGGCCTTGTGCCCTGGCGCGAGCGGCCCGACCATTTCCGCAAGAACTGCATCGCCCGCATTCCGCCGCTGGAGGCTTCTCATGTCTGAACTTGTCAAGGTCCCCGTCACCGTCATCACCGGCTTTCTGGGCGCGGGCAAGACCACGCTGGTGCGCCACCTGTTGCAGAACCCGCAAGGCAGGCGGCTGGCCGTAATCGTGAATGAATTCGGCGATGTCGGGGTGGATGGCGAGATTCTGCGGTCCTGCGCCCTGCCCGACTGCCCCGAGGAAAACATCATCGAACTGGCCAATGGCTGCATCTGCTGCACGGTTGCCGATGATTTCATTCCCACGATCGCGGCGCTGATGGCGCTGGTGCCGCGCCCTGACCATATCCTGATCGAAACCTCGGGCCTTGCCCTGCCGAAACCGCTGCTGAAGGCGTTCGACTGGCCCGATGTCCGCTCGCGCATCACTGTCGATGGCGTCATTGCCGTGGCCGATGCCGAAGCGGTGGCGGCCGGGCGGTTTGCACCGGACCCGGTACGGCTGGAGGCCCAGCGACAGGCCGATGACAGCATCGACCACGAAACACCCTTGTCCGAGGTGTTCGAGGATCAGATCGCCTGTGCCGACCTGGTGCTGCTGACCAAATCCGATCTGGCGGGCGCGGACGGCGTCGCGGCAGCCCGTGCGGTGATTGCGGCAGAATCCCCGCGCCCGCTGCCGGTGATCGAGGTGCTGGAAGGCGTCATTGATCCGCGCGTCATCCTGGGCCTCGGGGCGGCGGCGGAAGACGATATCGCCGCCCGCCCATCGCATCACGACGCCGAGGAAGACCACGACCACGAGGATTTCGGCTCGGTCGTCATCGACATTGCCGAACAGACCGACCCGCAGGCGCTGGCCGCCCGGATCGAGGCGCTGGCCCATGACCGGCAGATTCTGCGCGTCAAGGGCTATGCCGCCGTAGCCGGAAAGCCGATGCGCCTGCTGGTCCAGGCTGTGGGCGCACGGGTGCGGGTGCAGTACGATCGGCCCTGGCGCGCAGATGAGGCGCGCCAGGGCCGCCTTGTTGTCATCGCGGAACATGACGACATCGACCTTGACCACATCCGCATGGCGCTTGCCGGATAATCCCGGATGCATGTCATCTTCCGCGAAAGCCATGGGCTGGACGAGACGGCCACCCCGACCGACCTGGGCCAAAGCCCGGCCGATCTGGTGGTGCTGTCGTTTTCGGACAGTGACCTTGGCGCCTTCGCGGCGGGGTGGCACCGGGCGGAGGGCCGCCTGCCCGGCCTGCGGCTGGCCAATCTTGCGGCGCTGAGGCATCCGCTTTCGGTCGATACCTATCTGGAGCGCACCCTGTCGGGGGCGAAGGGCATCCTGATCCGGCTGATCGGCGGGGTGCCCTATTGGTCTTACGGTCTGGCGCAGGTCGAGGCGCTGGCGCGGGCCAAGGGCATTGCCCTGGCGGTCCTGCCGGCAGACGGGCGGGCGGATGCGCGGCTCGAGGCCGTCTCGACCCTGCCCGCCTCGACGCTGAAGCGGCTGGCGCAGCTGTGCGATACCGGCGGCGCGGTGGCAGCACAGGCGGCGCTGGCGCAGATGGCGCTGGCGGCGGGGCTTTATGCCGGGCCGGTTCCGGGTGCCAAGACCCTGCCCGAGGTCGGCGGCTGGACGCCGCAAGACGGGCTGACCTGCCCCGCCGCCTTTGGCGCAACCGCGACGCGCCCGCGTGTGCTGGTTGTCTTTTACCGCGCCTGGCTGACGGCGCATGATCTGGACCCGGTTCAGGCGCTGATCGCGGCGCTGCGGGACCGGGGATTTGACGTGCTGGGGCTGTTCGCGCCGTCGCTGAAGGCACCGGGGGCGGCGCGCTGGATGGCGCGCTGGGTCAAGGCGCTGCGCCCGGCGGCCATTGTGAACGCCACCGCCTTCTCGGCGCGGGGGGACGACGGGCAGACGCCGCTGGACGGGGCCGGGGTTCCGGTGTTTCAGGTGGCGCTCTCCACCGCCACGCGGCAGGCCTGGGACGGGGCGGCGCGCGGCCTGTCGCCGTCGGACCTGGCCATGCATGTTGTCCTGCCCGAGGTGGACGGGCGGCTGTTTGCCGGTGTCGCCTCGTTCAAGGAACCCGGCACTGCCGACGCGGCGCTGCAATTCGCGCGCTTCGCCCACCGGGCCGATGCGGCCCGCGTCTGTGCCATAGCAGACCGGGTTGCGGGCTGGGTCCGGCTGGGGGCAACGGCGGTGGCGGACAAGCGGGTGGCGCTGGTGCTGTCCACCTATCCCGGCAAGGCGCATCAGATGGCCCATGCCGTTGGGCTGGATGCGCTGGCCTCTGCCGAAGCGATGCTGGCCGATCTGGCGGATGCCGGGTATCGCGCCCCGCCGGGCGGGCCGCTGGCCGGGGCGCTGATGCAAGAGACGCTGGACTGGTCGCTGGGCGATTACCGCCTCGCAGTGCAGACGCTTCCGGCATCGCTGCGCCAGGCGTTGCAGTCCGCCTGGGGGGCACCGGAAGACGACCCTGCCGTTGCAGGGGGCAGGTTCCGCTTTGCCGCCCTGCGGCGCGGCAATGTGCTGGTGGCGCTGCAACCGGAACGCGGGCAGGTGGCGGAGCGCGACGGCGAGTATCACGACCTGTCGCGCACCCCGCGCCATGGCTATGTCGCCTTTTACCTGTGGCTGCGGCAGGCCTTCGGCGCGCAGGCGCTGGTGCATATCGGCGCGCATGGCACGCTGGAATGGCTGCCCGGCAAGGCTGTGGCCCTGTCGGATGCCTG
Source organism: Rhodobacter sp. (assembly GCA_020250175.1). Classification (GTDB taxonomy): domain Bacteria; phylum Pseudomonadota; class Alphaproteobacteria; order Rhodobacterales; family Rhodobacteraceae; genus Aliitabrizicola. The sequence continues at coordinate 18,238 of JADCEN010000033.1, read as the reverse complement.
CTGGCCCGAGGCGCTGACCGGCGATCTGCCGGTGATCTACCCCTTCATCGTCAACGATCCCGGCGAAGCCGCGCAGGCCAAGCGCCGGATCGGGGCGCTGACGCTGGGCCATATTCCGCCCGCTTTGCGCCCCGGCGGCACACCCGAACGGCTGGCACGGCTGGAAGGATTGCTGGACGAGTTTTCCAACGCCGACGGCCTTGATCCGCGCCGCCGCGACCGCCTGCAGGCCGATATCCGCGCCGAGGCGGCGGCGGCGGGTGTAGAGGCCGATCTGGGGCTGGACAGGGCCGCGTCGCTGGCCGAGGCGATCACCCGGATCGACCGCTTTGTCTGCGATGTGAAGGAAAGCCAGTTCGGCGACGGGCTGCACATCTTCGGGCGGGTGCCACCTCACGCCACGCCCGAGGCCGAGGCCAGCGCCCATGCCGAACGCGCAAGCTTGCTGGAGGCGCTGGCCGGGCGGCGGATTGCCCCCGGCCCGTCGGGGTCGCCCTATCGCGGACGGGCGGATGTGCTGCCGACAGGGCGCAACCTTTTTTCCACCGATCCGCGCGCGGTGCCGTCGCGCGCCGCCCATGCCCAGGGCGTGAAGCTGGCCGAAGAGCTGGTGCGCCGCCATCTGCAGGATCAGGGCGACTGGCCGCGCGGGCTGGTGGTTGACCTCTGGGGGTCGGCCACGATGCGCACGGCGGGCGAGGAATTTGCCATGGCCCTGCATCTTCTGGGCGCAAAGCCGGTCTGGGATGAGGGGTCTGACCGGGTGTCGGGCGTGGAAATCCTGCCCGTGGCCCTGCTTGAGCGCCCGCGCATCGACGTGACGCTGCGCGTCTCGGGCCTGTTCCGCGATGTCTTCCCCGGCCTCAGCGCCCTGTTCGGGCAGGCGGTGCGCGCGCTGGCCGCGCGGGATGAGGCCGCCGACTGGAACCCCTATGCCGGGCGGGCGGCGGCGGCGCGCGTCTATGGCCCGGAACCGGGCACCTATGGCCTGGGCATGGCGTCTGCGGCGGAAGATTACAGCGACGAGGGCCGCGCCAAGGCGGGCGAGGCCTGGCTCAGCGCCAGCGCCTGGGCGCTGGACGGGCAGGAACCAGTGCAGGACCGCGCCGGGATCGCGGCCCGCGTCGTCGCCGCCGACAGCTTTGTGCATCTGCAGGACCTGCCGGAAACCGACCTGCTTCTGGCCGCCGACTATGCCGCACATGAGGCGGGATTTGCGGCCGCCCGGGCAATGACCGGCGGGCAGGCCGCGCTTTATCACCTTGACATTACCGACCCCGCCCGCCCCCGCGCCCGCGCCTTGCGGGAAGAGGTCGCCCGCGTGGTGCGCGGGCGCGCCGCCAATCCCGGCTGGCTGGCAGGTATGATGCGCCACGGCTTCCGGGGCGGGGCGGAAATGGCAGCGACGCTGGATCATCTTGCGGCCTTTGCCCATCTGGCCGGTGTGGTGGAGCCGCATTTGTTCGACCTCTATCATGACGCGACTTTGGGCGACGACAGCGTGCGCGCCTTTCTGGCGCGCGAGAATCCGGGCGCACTGGCGGCGATGGAGGCGCGCTTTGCCGCCCTGAACGCGGCGGGCCTGTGGCGGACGCGGCGCAATTCCATCCTTGCCACGCTGGGGCGGCGGGCATGACGCCGCGCCCCGCCACCAAGGGCTGGTGCCCCGGCGCCTATCGCCCGATGGCATCGGGCGACGGGCTGATCGTGCGGGTGCGCCCGCTGCTGGCCCGGCTGACGGCAGACCAGGCGCTGGGGCTGTGCGCGGCGGCGCTTGCCCATGGCTCGGGCCTGATCGATCTGACCAGCCGGGCGAACCTGCAACTGCGCGGGGTGACGGCGGACAGGCATCCGGCGCTGATCGATGATCTTTGGGCGCTTGGGCTGCTGGATGCCGACCCGGCCCTGGAAAGCCGCCGCAGTATTCTGGTGGCCCCGCTGTGGCAGGACGGCGACGAGACGCAGCGCATGGCAACCGCCCTTGTCGCCCGGCTGGCCGGGCTGCCGCCCCTGCCCGCCAAGTTTGGTTTCGCCATCGATGCCGGACCGGCACCGGTGCTTGGCCGCGCCCCTGCCGATATCCGGGTGGAACGCGGGGTATCGGGCGGCCTGATCCTGCGGGCGGATGGATCGGCGCTGGGCTGCGCCACGACGGCAAAGGACGCCGCCGGGGCAATTCTGACGTTGGCGCGGTGGTTTGCCGAAACCGGCGGGTCCGTATCGGGCCGCATGGCGCGGCATCTGGCCGCCCACCCCCTGCCGGATGCCTTTCGCCCCGCCGAAGCCCCCGCCGCACCAGGCGCGCTGCCCCGTCCCGGAGAGACGCGGCCCGGCCCGGTCTTTGGCGCGGCCTTCGGGCGGATCGACGCAGGTGCGCTGGCGCGGCTGATCTGCGACAGCGGCGCGAAGGCGCTGCGTGTGACCCCGGCGCGCAGCTTTGTGCTGGAAGGGGGCACGGCCGTTTCCGGCCACGGCTTCATCGCGCAGCCCGATGACCCGCTGCTGCGCGTCGATGCCTGCCCGGGTGCGCCGTTCTGCCCCTCGGCCACGGTCGAAACCCGCGCCCTGGCCCGGCGGCTTGCGGCGCTGGTCCGGGGCAGCCTTCATGTCTCGGGCTGTGCCAAAGGCTGCGCCCGTGCACAGGCTGCCGACATCACCCTGACCGGGCGCGATGGCGCATTCGATCTTGTACGCGGCGGTGGTGCATGGGATGCCGCGACCATCCCCGGCATTGCGCCCGCCAATCTGCCCGCCGTTCTGGGAGCCCCGTGATGCATCAGTATGAAACCGACGGTGCCGCGATCTATCGCCAGTCCTTCGCCATGATCCGCGCCGAGGCCGACCTGTCCGGCTTTGACGCGGATGAGGAACAGGTGGCCGTGCGCATGATCCATGCCGCCGGCATGGTCGGGCTGGAAGCGCATGTGCGGTTTTCTCCGGGCTTTGTCACTGCCGCCCGCCGGGCGCTGGAGGCGGGCGCGCCGATCCTGTGCGATGCGCGCATGGTCAGCGAAGGCATCACCCGGCACCGCCTGCCTGCGGGCAATGCCGTGCTGTGCACGCTGCACGACCCGGCGGTGCCCGAGCTTGCCCGCGCCATGGGCAACACCCGATCAGCGGCGGCGCTGGAGCTGTGGCGGCCGCATCTGGCCGGTGCGGTGGTGGCCATCGGCAATGCGCCGACCGCGCTGTTCCACCTGCTGAACATGCTGCAAGACCCGGCCTGCCCGCGCCCCGCCGCGATCATCGGCTGCCCGGTGGGCTTCGTCGGGGCGGCCGAATCCAAAGAGGCGCTGTGGGCAGACCGGCCCGTGCCCGCCTGCATCGTGGCCGGGCGGCTGGGCGGCAGTGCCATCACGGTCGCCGCCGTCAACGCGGTCGCGAGCCGGATGGAATGACCAAGGGCACGATCATCGGCCTTGGCCTTGGCCCGGGCGAGCCGGACCTGATGAGCGTGCGCGCCGACCGCCTGCTGCGGCGCGCCCGGCACATCGCCTATTTCCGCAAGGCGGGCAAACCGGGACAGGCGCGGCAGATCGTGGCGGGGATGCTGGCCGAGGGTGTTGTCGAATTTGCCATGGAATACCCGGTCACCACCGAAATTCCGCTGGATGACCCCGCCTATAACCGCGCGCTTGGCCCGTTCTATGCCGACTGCGCCCGCCACCTGCGCGACCTGTCGGACCAGGGCCGCGACGTGGTCGTGCTGTGCGAGGGGGATCCGTTCTTCTACGGCTCGTTCATGCATCTTTATGCGCGCCTGCGCGATACCCACCCGGTGCAGGTTGTCCCCGCGATCACCGGCATGTCGGGGGCCTGGACAGCCACGGGCCTGCCGATCACCTGGGGCGATGATGTGCTGACCGTGCTGACCGGCACCCTGCCCGAGGCGGACCTGGCCCGTCACATGGCAGGCTCCGACGCACTTGTGGTGATGAAGATCGGCCGCAACATCGACAAGGTCCGCCGCGCGCTGGAAACCGCAGGGCGGATGGACCGGGCCTGGCTGGTGGAATATGCGACCATGCCCAGCCAGAAGGTGATGCGCCTGGCCGAGGTGGAGGGGCGGGTGACGCCCTATTTCTCGATCGTGCTGGTGCATGGCCAGGGACGGCGGCCATGAGCCAGGGCGGCTGGGTGGCGGTGGCCGGGCTTGGGCCGGGGTCTGCGGCGCTGATCACCCCGGAAGTGACGGCGGCCCTGGCGGGGGCAACCGATGTTGTCGGCTACGTCCCTTACGTCGCCCGCGTTGCCCCGCGCGCCGGGCTGACGCTGCATCCCAGCGACAACCGGGCCGAACTGGACCGCGCCCGTCAGGCGCTTGACCTGGCCCGCGCCGGGGGCCGCGTGGTTGTGGTGTCATCCGGCGATCCCGGTGTCTTCGCCATGGCCTCTGCCCTGTTCGAGGTGTTGGAGGCCGAACCCGCAGACCGGCGCGGCCCGGAGATCCGGGTGCTGCCCGGCATCACCGCCATGCTGGCCGCCGCCGCGCGGGCCGGGGCACCCCTGGGCCACGACTTCTGCGCCATCAACCTCAGCGACAACCTGAAACCCTGGGGTCTGATCGAACGCCGCCTGCGGCTGGCGGTGCAGGCCGATTTCGCCATGGCGTTCTACAACCCGCGCTCGGCCTCGCGGCCCGACGGCTTTGCCCGCACACTGGCAGTGCTGAAGGACGCCTGCGGCGACGCCCGGCCGGTGATCTTTGCGCGCAATGTGTCCCTGCCCGACGAGACGATCCGCGTCGTGCCGCTGACCGATACCCTGCCAGAGATGGCCGACATGCGCACGGTGGTCATCGTGGGGTCCAGCCAGACCCGCGTCATCGCCCGCGATGGCACCCCCTTGGTCTACACCCCCCGGTCGGTGCCGCCATGAACCAGCCAGTCGATCACTTGGGCCACCGTCTGCACCTCGGGCCGGGGCGGAAGCCGGGGCCGGTCGATCATCAGGACCGGCAGGCCAAGACTGCGGGCGGCAGCCAGCTTGGCCGATGCGCCGGTGCCGCCCGCATTCTTGGCGACCACCAGATCGGCGTGATGCGCCGTCAGCAGCGCCGTGTCGCCCGCCGGATCGAAAGGGCCGCGCGCAAGGATGACCGTGTGGTGCGGCAGGGGCGGCGGTGTCACCGGATGATCGACAAGGCGCAGGATGTAATGATGCTGCGGCCGGGCGGCGAACTGCGCCAGGTGCATCCGGCCAAGGGCCAGAAAGATGCGCCGGGCGGGGCCCGCCAGCGCAGCGACCGCCGCTGGAATGTCGGGCACAAAGCGCCAGTCGTCGCCGGGCATTGCCTGCCAGGGCGCGCGGCTGAGTGCGATCAGGGGCGTGCCGGTATCTTGCGCGGCAAGAACGGCGTTCCCGCTTATCTGCGCGGCAAAAGGATGTGTGGCATCAACAAGATGCGTGACGTTGTTCATGCGGATGTAGTCCACCAGCCCTGCCGCGCCGCCAAAGCCGCCGACGCGGGTTGCGACCGGCTGCGGCTTGGGGTCTTCCACCCGTCCGGCATAGGACAGCACGGCGGTTTCGCCACGTTCGGCCAGCCTGGCCGCAAGGGCACCGGCCTCGGTCGTGCCGCCCAGGATCAGGATGTTGCGCATGTCTGAAGGCCCCCCCTGGCTGACGATCCTCGGGCTGGGCGAGGATGGACCGGAAGGCCTGCCGCCCGCAAGCCGTGCCGCGCTGGCGGCGGCAGAGGTGGTGATGGGGGCGGCACGGCACCTGGCCCTGCTGCCTGACCTTGCCGCAGAGACCATCGAATGGCCCGTACCCTTTGCCGATGGCATCCCCCGGCTGCTGGCGCTGCGCGGGCGGCGGGTGGTGATGCTGGCCTCTGGCGATCCGTTCTGGTTTGGCGCGGGCACATCGGTGACGCGGCACCTTGCGCCCGGCGAATGGCGTGCCCTGCCCGCACCATCGAGCTTTTCGCGCGCCGCCGCCCGGCTGGGCTGGCCGTTGGAGGATACCCTTTGCCTGGGGCTGCATGCCGCGCTGCTGACCCGGCTGCGCCCGCATCTTGACCCCGGCGCGCGCCTGATCGTCCTGCTGCGCGACGGCGCGGCGGTGGCTGATCTTGCCGTCTGGCTCGTTGCGCAGGGTGCCGGGGCCACGCAGATGACGGTGATGGAGGCACTGGGCGGCCCGCGCGAGCGGGTCCGGGGGACGCGGGCAGACAGCTTTGCCCTGACGGACATCGCCCATCCCGTGGCGGTCGCCCTCGAACCGGTCGGGGATGTCACGGGGCCGCACCGGGCCTCGGGGCAGCCCGACAGCCTGTTCGACCATGACGGGCAGATCACCAAACGGCCCCTGCGCGCCCTGACCCTGTCAGCCCTGGCCCCGCGCCCCGGCAATCGGCTGTGGGACATTGGCGCAGGGTCCGGTTCCATCGCCATCGAATGGCTGCTGGCCCATCCCGCCTGTCAGGCCGTTGCCATCGAGGCGGACGCAAGCCGGGCCGACCGGCTGCGCGCCAATGCCGACCGGCTGGGCATGGACCGGCTGGGGCTGGTGCGTGGCCGCGCGCCCGAAGCTTTGGCAGGGTTGCCCGCTCCGGATGCCGTCTTTATCGGTGGCGGGCTTTCACCGGCCCTGCTTTCGGCCCTGTGGCCGGTCTTGCCGCCCGGATGCCGCCTTGTCGCCAATGCCGTCACGCTGGAGTCCGAGGCCCTGCTGACACAGGCGCAGGCGGCCCATGGCGGCAGCCTGCTGCGCATCGAACTGGCCGAGGCCGCCCCGCTGGGCGGCAGGCGCGGCTGGAAAGCGTCCTACCCGGTTGTGCAATGGAGTGTCCTGCGATGATCATCGCCGGTTTCGGCTTTCGTCAGGCCGCAACGCTCGACTCGCTGCTGGACGCGCTGGGCAAGGCGCGGGGCACGCAGACGCCCGCCCGTCTTGCCACCGCCGAAGACAAGGCCCTGGCACCTGTCTTTCAGGCGCTGGCTGCCCGTCTGGGCCTGCCGATCGATGCCGTGCCGCCCGAGGCGCTGGTGCGGACCGAAACCCCCACCCGGTCTGCCAGGGTGCGCGCCCTGCGCGGCAGCGGCAGCCTGGCCGAGGCCGCCGCCCTCGTCGCCGCCGGACCGGGCGCGTCGCTTCTGGGGCCGCGCGCCGTCTCGGCGGACCGTATGGCTACCTGCGCGCTGGCAACAAGGACCCGTCCATGACCGTTCACTTCATCGGCGCCGGTCCCGGCGCGCCCGATCTTCTGACCCTGCGCGGGCGCGACCTTATCGCGCAAAGCCCCGTGTGCCTTTACGCAGGCTCTCTGGTGCCGGAAGAGGTTCTGGGCCATTGCCCGCCCGGCGCCAGAATCGTCAACACCGCGCCGATGGACCTGGATGCGATCATGGCCGAAATCGCGGCCGCCGACGCGGCGGGGCAGGATGTGGCGCGGTTGCATTCGGGCGATCTGTCGGTCTGGTCGGCGATGGGCGAACAGCTGCGCCGCCTGCGGGCAATGGGCATTGCCTATACCGTCACGCCGGGCGTTCCATCCTTTGCCGCCGCGGCTGCCGCCCTGCAGACCGAACTGACCCTGCCGGGTCTGGCGCAATCGGTGGTGCTGACGCGCACGCCGGGGCGCGCCTCGGCCATGCCGGCAGGCGAATCGCTGGCCAATTTCGCCCGCACCGGGGCCACGCTGGCCATTCATCTGTCGATCCACAACCTGGCACAGGTGGTGGCCGAGCTGACCCCCGATTATGGCGCGGATTGCCCAGTGGCGGTGGTTTACCGCGCCAGCTGGCCGGATCAGCAGATCGTGCGCGCCACGCTGTCCACCATCGGGGCCGCGATGGGTGACGGCGTGGAACGCACCGCATTGATCCTTGTCGGCCCTGCCCTTGCCGCCGAAGGCTTCGGCGAAAGCCGCCTCTATTCCGCCGACTACGACCGACGGTTCCGCCCCAATGGCGCGCGCGGACGCAGCGATGGCTGATCTGCCGCCCGGCCTGATGATCTCGGCCCCGGCCTCGGGCAGCGGCAAGACCACGGTCATGCTGGGGCTGCTGCGGGCCCTGTCCGAGGATGGTCTGGCCGTACAGCCGTTCAAGAGCGGGCCGGATTACATCGACCCCGCCTTTCACCGTGCCGCTGCGGGACGTGCCAGCTTCAATCTTGATACCTGGGCGATGGGTGACGGCCTGCTGGATGCGATTGCGGCCCGGGCTGCGGGCGCGGACATCTGCATCGCCGAAGGGTCGATGGGCCTCTATGACGGCGTCGCCCTGCGCGGGGCCAGCGGCACCGGGGCCAGCGCCGAAGTGGCGGCACGGATGGGCTGGCCGGTGGTGCTGGTGATTGACGCGGGCGGGCAGGCGCAATCCGCCGCCGCCGTGGCGCTGGGATTTGCGCGCTACCAGCCAGACCTGCCCTTTGCAGGCGTAATCCTGAACCGGGTCGCCAGCGCCCGGCACGAACGGCTGGCGCGGCTGGGCATGGAGGCGGCGGGAATCACCCTTCTGGGTGCCCTGCCCCGGCGCGGCGACCTGACCCTGCCCGAACGCCACCTGGGCCTGGTGCAGGCCGCCGAACACCCCGATCTTGAAACGGCGATCACAGCCTATGCCGCCTTTTTGCGCGCGCATGTCGATCTGGCGGCGCTGCGCGGTGCCGCCGGGGCCACACGCGCCATCCGGCCCGGCCCCCTGCCGCGCCCACCGGCGCAGCGCATCGCGCTGGCGCAGGATGCCGCGTTTTCCTTCACCTATCCGCATCTGCTGGCCGGATGGCGCGCGGGCGGGGCCGAGGTTCTGCCCTTCTCGCCCCTGGCCGATGAGGCCCCCGATCCCTCGGCAGAGCTGTGCTGGCTGCCGGGCGGGTACCCCGAACTGCATGCCGGTGCCCTGGCCGCTGCCGACCGTTTCCGCGACGGGCTGCGCGCCTTTGCCCAAACGCGCCCCGTGCATGGCGAATGCGGCGGCTACATGGCGCTGGGACAGGCGCTGATCGACAAGGACGGCACGCGGCACCGCATGGCCGGGCTGCTGGGGCTGGTCACCAGTTATCAGACGCGCCGGATGCATCTGGGCTACCGGCGCGCCGAACTGCTGTCGGCGCTGCCCGGCGCGGCGGCGGGCACAGCGCTGCGCGGACATGAGTTCCACTATTCCACGATCCTGGAGCAGCCCGATGCCCCGCTTGCCCGTGTCACCGATGCCGACGGCGCTGCGGTGGCCGAGACCGGATCGCATCGCGGCCAGGTCAGCGGCACCTTCTTTCACCTGATCGCCGAGACGCCATGACGGGCTTTGTCTCTTTCGTCGGCTCGGGTCCGGGCGACCCCGAACTTTTGACGCTGAAGGCGGTGAACCGGCTGAAGGCGGCGGACGCGGTATTGTATGACGATCTGTCGTCCGGCCCGATCCTGGACCATGCCCGCGCCGGGGCCGATCTGGTGGCGGTGGGCAAGCGCGCAGGCCGCCCCTCGCCCCGGCAAGATCATGTCAGCCGCCTGCTGGTGGACTACGCCGCGACGGGGGCGCGGGTGGTGCGGCTGAAATCCGGTGATCCGGCGATTTTCGGGCGGCTGGAGGAAGAGATGACGGCCCTGCGCGCCGCCGGTATTCCGTTCGAGGTGATCCCCGGCGTCACCTCGGCCACCGCCGCCGCCGCCGCCGCCCTGATCCCGCTGACCCGCCGTCTGACCGCCCGCCGGGTGCAATTCGTCACCGGCCACGACGTGACCGGCGCCCTGCCTGCCGACCTGAACCTGCCCGCACTGGCCGACCCCTTTGCCACGACCGTGGTCTTCATGCCCAAACGCACCTTCCCGGCCCTGGTGGCGGCGCTGATTGCGCATGGCCTGTCGGCAGACACGCCCTGTCTGCTGGCGGAAAGCATCAGCCACCCCGACCAGCATCTGCGCCGCGATACCATCGGCGGTCTGGCCGCGCTGCTGGCCGGGCAAGCCTCGGCCGCGCCGGCGCTGATCATCTACGGGCCGCTGGCGGACGGCGAAATGTCGTGAACCGCGATTGACGCCTTGCGGCAGCGTGCTAACAAGAACCTGTTCAAAGGTGTCCCGTGGCTGATCCCACGGGATGAAACGGGAAGCCGGTCCGGTGCCAGGGGCACCAAATCCGGCGCTGCCCCCGCAACGGTAGGCGAGTGAAGGCCCCCCATCGTGCCACTGCGTGATCTTGCGCGGGAAGGCGGGGTGGCCCGGGATCATCCCGCTCGCAAGCCCGGAGACCGGCCCGAGAACGGCAACCGGGGCATCCGCCCCACCTTTCATCCATGCCGCTGCACGGGGTGTATGCGGTGCAAGGAGACGCAGAGATGCATATCGAACCCGGATTGGTCGACAGCACCAAGATCGTTCTGTCCTATGCCACGGCCGCGACCGGCGTTGCCTTTGCGGCCAGGGTGGCCTTTCAGCATATCCGCACCGAAGGTCTGCCGTCGCTTGTCCTGCGCAGCGCCATCGCCACGGTTCTGGTCTTTGTCTTCTTCGAAGTCTTTCCGCACATGCCCGTCGGCGTGTCAGAAGTACACCTGATCCTGGGCTCGTCGTTGTTCCTGATCTTCGGGGTCGCGCCGACCGCGATCGGTCTGGTGTCTGGCCTGCTGATCCAGTCGCTGTTCCTGTCGCCGTCCGACCTGCCGCAACTGGGCATGAACGTGACCACGCTGCTGGCCGCGCTGTTCGCAATGCAAGCGGTGGCCAGGCGCATTGTTCCGGCGAACCTTGCCTATGTCGATCTGTCCTATGCGCATGTCTTCAAGCTGTCCCTGGTGTTTCAGGGGTCCATCGTGACCTGGGTTGCGTTCTGGACGGTCTACGGCCAGGGCCTGTCGGCCGCGACGGTGCAGTCGGTCGCCGTGTTCGGTGCGGCCTATATGACGGTCCTGCTGCTGGAACCGCTGGTCGACATGGCCGTTTTGGCCGGGGCCAAGGGCTTGCGCGGCCGTCCGGGGGCGGCGCTGCTTGCCAGCCGCCGCCTGTATGCCTGATCCGTGACGGACCCGCAGTCGGGCGTGCCCCTGCCGGGCTTGCCCGACGTGCGGCGTTGATCCCCGATGATTGATCTTGCCCTGATCGGGATTGGTACGGGCAATCCCGACCATCTGACGCTGCAGGCGGTCAGCGTGCTGCAGACCTGCGACCTTGTGCTGCTGCCGCGCAAGGGCGCGGACAAAAGCGATCTGGCAGACCTTCGGCAGCTTATCTGTAACCGCCATGCCGGTGCCGCAACGCAGATCGTCGCGTTTGATCTGCCGGTCAGAGACGCGGCCACCCCCGCCTATCTGGACGGCGTAAACGCCTGGCACGATGCCATTGCCACGCTTTGGACCGGCCTGTTGCGGCACCACCTGCCGCAGGGCGGGCGCGCGGCGCTGCTGGTCTGGGGCGACCCGTCGCTGTATGATTCCAGCCTGCGCATTGCCGCGCGGGTGCAATCCGGCGGCACCGACCTTGGCATCACCGTCATCCCCGGCCTGACCAGCCTGCAGCTCTTGACGGCTGCTCATGCCATTCCGCTGAACAGTCTGGGTGCCCCGGTCGTGATCACCACGGGCCGCAATCTGCGCGAGCAGGGCTGGCCTGCCGGGGCAGAGACGGTCGTTGTCATGCTGGACAGCGGCGGTGCCTTTGATGCCATCAGCCCGCAGGGTGTGACCATCTACTGGGCGGCCTATCTCGGGATGCCGCAGCAGATCCTGCATGCAGGCCCGCTGCTGCAAACCGGCCCGCGCATCCTGCGCGACAGGGCGGCGGCGCGGGCGCGGTATGGCTGGATCATGGACATCTATCTGTTGCGGCGGGTCCCGGACGCCCGTTGACGCAGGCGCGGCCGGACCGCGCCCTGTTGCATGTCTTGTCGAAGAACCTGCCGCAATCGGCGCGGGCGTCCTTGGCCGCACCGTTCATGCCATGCGGGCGGAGACGCCCGATGCCGCCGGGGACCCATCGGGCTGCGGCCCGCTTTCCGGCCCCGCGCCGCGCCGCAACAGGCAGAAAGAATGGCACCCCCGGCCCGAAGGGTCTTCAGGCAGCGCGGCGGAACAGGAAGGCGTATCGATAGGCCAGCGCCACCCCGCCTGCCCCACCGACAATATTGCCAAGGCTGACCCAGATCAGGTTCCGGGCAACCGCAGCGCCGCCGATGTCGGCACCGGCCAGAATGCCGGCGGGCAGCAGATACATATTGGCGACGCTGTGTTCCAACCCCAGCAGCACAAAGGCCGAAATCGGCCAGAGAAGGGCAAGAATCCGGTCCGTCGTGGACCGTGCGGAAAAGCTGAGCCAGACCGCAAGACAGACCAGTGCATTGCACAGCGCCCCGCGGACCACAGCCTCGACCGGCCCCAGGGCGGCCTTGGCCTCGGCTATCCGCACGGCAGTCGCCCCGAAGGGCGCATCAAGCAGGCCGGACAGGGCAAAGGCCACCGCCAGTGCCACGGCACCGATCAGGTTGCCCAGATAGACCACGGCCCAGTTGCGCAACAGCGCGGCAAGGGTGATCTTGCGGTCCACACAGGCCATCGTCATCAGGGCATTGCCGGTGAAAAGCTCTGCCCCGCCCACCAGCACAAGGATCAGGCCCAGCGAGAACACAACCCCGCCCAACAGCCGCGCCGGGCCGAACCCCGGATCCGCCCCGGTCATGACCATGGTATAGGCAGCGGCCCCGAAACCGATGAAGGCCCCGGCCAGAACCGCCAGCGCCAGCATCTGCCCCAGGGGCAGTGCCGCCTTGGCAACGCCGACGGTTTCAATCAGATCCGCGATCTGTGCGGGCCTATAGGCGTCGTTGCCCGAATCCATGGCGGCATCCCCCGTCCGGCGCGGCACTGTCCTGTTGGCACACCCTACCTTCTTTGCGACCTTTGCCAAGACAGCCCGGCGCGCCGGGGGCGCAGGTTTGGATCAACGACAGGGCAGTCCCGACAGAAGGGGCACCCGGGGCCACCCTGTGGCACCATGAGTCGTGCCGGTCCTGCCTGGCAGGGAAGCCCTGATGAGGGATGCCGGGGAAGATGCCGCATCTTCCGGCGACGCGCCGCTGACCATGGCTGGATGCGCGACCCCGGACGGTGCCGCCCGGTGCCGGGATCAGAATCTTGCGATCAGGTTGATCTCGGCCCCCCGGTCATCGGCAACAAGATCGGCCAGATCATCCGAGAAGCTGCCGAAGTTATACGACCCGCCGATCATCACAGCCGGTCCCACCTGCCTGTAGACCCCGACCAAAGCCCCGAAATCGGCAGTATCTGCCTGAATTGTCGTCAGATTGCGCGCTTCCAGCAGCATGTCCCATTCATTGACGATGTGATAGCGCGCCGTGGCAACGGCCAGCCAGGCGTCATTCGCAAGGAGCGGGCTGTCGGCATCAGCGGCGCTGTCCGTCAGCCGCGCCCCCAGCTTTGCCCCCAGCGTCCAGCGCGGGGAAGCATCATATTCGCCATCGATGCTGACGATATGGCTGCGCTGCAGCGGACCTTCGCCGGTGTCGCCGTCCAGCTTCTGGCCGAACATGTCGTCCAGATATTGATACCGCGCCAGCAGGTTGAACTTGTCATCCAATATGGGCCGGAACGCATAACCGATGACGAAATCCGTATAATCGCCCTGGGGCAGCGACTCGGACGCGGAGGTGTTGAACATCGCATCCAGATCGGCAACGATGCGGGACTGATCGCTGAATTCATAGCGCAGCAGACCCGAGATCAGGATGGTATTGACGTCTGCCTCGGGGGCATCGTCGTTGATGAATTCGATCCGCATGCGCGTGTTCACCGCCTCGCCATCGTCAAAACGCAGGCCCAGCGACAGGGCGGTGCGTTCGACATCCCCGTTCGGATCGCCGCTGACGACGCCGGATTCGATGGCCCCGCTGTAGACCATCCGCTCTGACCGGGCGTATTCGATGCCATAGGCCGATGTCAGCGACCGCTGCTGCCCGAACAGATCATAGGTGTTCTCGGCATAGGCCGTGACCTTGTCACTTTAGCGCCGCCGCCCGCCCGCCACGAACTGGCCCCGGTCGCGCCCCGTCAGCACCACGTCATCAACGGTGCGGTCAGGGTCCAGCGTATAGCCGAAATAGACGTTTGACTCTTCGTCCTTGTCCTGCCCGAACAGCACGCGCCCGCCGGGGCCGGTCGCCCCGTCCGACACTTCGCCCTGGATCGACCAGGACCCGTCAAGCAGGACCTCGCCCCCGATCCCGGCGCGGTCAGCATTTTCTACATCACCGGTCACGTTCAGCGACCCCTGGCCGAAAACATACCATTCGACCATCTCCGACGGGGTCAAGATCAGCCGTGCCGCCAGATCATCCCGCGTGCCGGTGCCGTCCGTGCTGGCGGGATCAGTGCTGTCAATATGGCCATAGCCCAGTTCGACCGCCAGAAGATCGGTGATCTGATGCTCCAGCAGAATCTGCGCCCGGTCCTGCGCCACGTCCGGGTCCTGATTGTAATGGTCGTAGATCAGCGTCAGGGCGGTGGCGGCCGACAGCGGCAGTTCCGCGCTGAAGCCCCACAGGGTTTCCGGCGTCGTCACCTGCCGGTCGAGCGAGGAGAACCCCGCCCCGTAACTTTGGAAATAGGCCCCGACTGTCCCGGCGCCCCCGGGCCAGATCTCGTCCAGCGCGGCCCGCGCGCTGACCGAATAGGCCGTGCCGCTGCCGTCCGGCGGGGCGGTTTCCTCGCCGGTCAGGCCACCGTTCACCGAGGTGACATAGCCAAAGCCCGGTCCGTCGGTGCGCGCGACTTCGGCTTTCAGGAAGGTGCGGTCGCTTTTCGTCCAGGCCAGATCCACGCCGTAAGCTGTCTGATCCGAGGTGCCGGTGTCATCACTCTGCGCGGTGGCCCCGATCTGCAGGTTGTCGGCAATCCCCGAGGTCAGCCGCGCGCCATAGGCATAGCCGTCGATGTCGCCCAGAACGGGGCGCCATTCATATTGCGCGATCAGGTTCAGCGTATCGTCGCCGTTGGGATTGGACGACAACAGCGCCCCGCCGCTGCCATAGCCCGACAGCGGGCTGTACAGGGTGACGACACCTTGCGTGTAGTTGATGTCGTAATCCTCGCCCTGTACGAGTGCTGTGCGCGAAATCACCCGCTGGGTGTCGGCATCGCGCAACTCCACCGTCAGGGTTTCCGACCCCAGCAGAATGTCCTGCCGCGACAGGAAATAGACAGACCCGCCGGTGCCGCGCAGCACGTCGCGCTGCGGCAACTGGTCGGGCTGGGCGGCATAACCTTCAAAGCGCAGCCGCGGCGCGCCATCTTCGTTCACACCGGCGGTCTGAAGCACGGTCTGCGCCCCGTACAGCGTGCGTTCGTTGCGCAGAAGGTCCGTGCCCGGCGTGACCGACTTGAAATCGCCCCACAGGCCGAAGTTGCCGTCCTTTTCCACCTTCAGATAGAACCCGCCCGAGGTCGGCGCATCGATGACCAGCGTCGAATCATCGCCATAGGTCGGAAAGGACAGATCGGGGTCCAGCCGGTCCAGGATCGAAACCGGGTCCTTGTTCAGGATGTTGCTGAACAGATCATCAATATCGTCTTCGCCGCTGTCGGCCTGCAACGTGACGGTTACCCCGGCGGCTGTCGTGCCCTTGGCATAGCCCGACAGTCGCCCGGTGGCATAGCTGTTGCCCCCGCCGTCTTCCCCGCCGTTCGTGCTGCGCCCAAAGGCCAGGTCGGCCACACCGACATAGAACCATTCGGATTTGGGAATGGTCACGGCGCGGCGGATGGTTTGCCCCGACCCGTCGGGGCGCACCACGCGCACGTCAATCTCCTGCGCGCCCGGCGGCAGGACGCGCTGGATCACGGCCTTGCCGGACGGATCAGCGGTGACCACGGTGCCCAGCGTTTCCACCCTGCTTCCCGGCGCCAGGTTCTGCACAAAGACCGTCACCGCGCCGCCCCGCACCGGGATGCGGCGGATCGCGGCCTCATCCGTACCCTGCTCTTCACTGGCCAGATCGGTCAACCCCCGGTCCTGCGAGGTGCCCAGCAGCACGGGGCGCGTTTCATCAAAGCGCCGGTTTCGGTCCATGACGCGGTACACATAGGCCAGTGTGCGCCCCTGCGGCAGGGTCGCCGTAACCTCGGCATTTGGGGCCAGCGGCAGCACGGCCAGCGTTCTGGCCCCGCCCGGCGCATCAAGGTCCAGGATGCGCAACTCGCCCCCGGTGACAAAGGCGGGGTAATTCATCCGGCTGCGGAAGGTTACCGTCTGGCCGAGGCAAAGGGCCCCTCGCCCAGCGTCTGCACATCCAGACGCGGCCGGATGCCCAGCCCGTCAAAGCGCAGGTCAATGTCCGCCGCGCCAAGGGCGATGTCCGCCTGCCGCTGCCGGTCGGCAAAGCCGCCATCATCCTGGTCCGGCACGCCATCGATGCTGATCGAGAAGCCGGGGCCTTCGATCGGATCGGGCGGCAGACTGGTGATGCCTTCGGTGTTCGCCCCGGCACCGACCGACAGCACGCAGTTCGACATTGCGACACAGTCCTGTGCGGCAGACTGGCCTGCGGCCAGTGCCAGCGCCGAACAGGCCAGCGCGGCAAGGCGGGCCGCCCCGCCTGCAGAAAGGGGGCGGCGCGTCATGGCGCGTCCCCGGCGCGCTGCAGCGTGCGTTCAACCCGCAGCCGCGTGCCCTGATCCTGCCAGGCGCTGCGCACCAGTGCCTCGACCCGGTCCAGCCGCTTGCGCGCGACGGCATCGCTTTCCCCGGACAGTCTGTAGTCCAGCCGCAGCACCGAAGGCTCTGCCTGAAGCTGTGCGACCAGCCCCGCGACGCCCTGTTGCAGCGCCGCCGTCGGCTGGCCTTCGGCGGTAAAGGCGGGGGCCGACAGATCGATCCGCACCACACGCGCCAGGCTGACGCCGAAATTCACCTTCGCCATCTTGCCCGGCGTGACGCGGATCTTGCGCGGGTTTTCGGTGGTCAGCCGGTAGCCCGTCGGCAAGGACCTTGGGTCCAGCTTGAGCGTAAAGTTCGACCCCATCTGGCGCGGCAGCTCGGCGCAGGGCACATGGAAGCGTCCGAAGTCATCGGTGGTGATGACATAGCCGCGCGTCGTCACCACGCGCACCGCCGGAAGGCCGGGTTCTGTGGCCCCGTCGCCCGTTCCATCGGGCGCATCCTGATAGCCGTTGCGGTTACGGTCATCGAAGACCTTGCCGATGATGTCGGCACAGTCAAAGACCGCTTCCGGCTCGCGCACGATGGTTGCGGTTGCGATGTTGGAAAAGCGCGCGCCGCTGCTGCCTTCCAGCCACGTCCGGTTCTCCAGCTTGCCCCAGGGTGAGGCCCCAGTGACGCGCACCCCCAGCTTGACGGTCAGGGTCTGTTTCGGCCCGATGGTCTGGCCCGTCCAGCGCTGGGTCCGCCCGGCGATCTGCGGGTCCATCGCCACACCGCCCAGGGTGGCGGTGCCCGGAGTGTAGACCAGACCGACGGGAAGCACGTCGATGACGGTCACGTTGCGCAATGTGCCCAGGCTGTTGGAGGTGAAGGTCAGCGTATAGGTCAGGCTGTCGCCGATGATCACGCGGTCGGTGCTGGCGGTCTTGGTGGCGGACACGTCCGGGGTATAGGTCAGCGGCACCACTGTCGGGTTGGTGTTGGTCAGGCTGGTGCCTGACACCGCGCTCGCCGGCGGGCCGGTCGGCGGGTTGCCGCTGACCGTGGCCTGGTTCACCACCTGTTCAGCCCCGATATCGGCCTGGGTCACGGCATAGGTGCCGGTGAAGGTGGTGGTATCGGTGACGCCGGGGGCCAGGGCCGCGATCGGCCCGCCGGTCAGGGTCAGGCCCGGCAGCGGATCGCTGAGCGTCACGCCGGTCAGCGTGACATTGCCGGTGTTGGTCACGGCAAAGCGGTAAATGATGACGTCGCCCACCTGCGTCGGCGTGGTCATCTGGCTGATGTCGGCGGTCTTGACCACGGCAATGGCCGCAGCCGACGGCAGATCGACCACGGTGGGGTCGTCATTGTCGATGGCGGTGCCCGAGGTGTCTGTGACTGTATCGGTGCCGCCGGTGGGCGTGGTGAAACTGCCGGTGACTTCGGCCGAATTGGTCACCCGGCCCAGATCAAGATCGGCCTAAGCATGTTCGCGCGGGCTGGCCAACGTATTGCGGCTGTGATTCAGTTTTGTCGTGGTTTGGCGGAGGCACGACATGGCTGGAATATCCCCTGTAACGGCGACGCAAGAGCAGACGACGGCGTTGAAGGTTCTGGCGCGGGGTCCGGATCGCGCCGAGGCGG
>JADCEN010000032.1 GCA_020250175.1 Rhodobacter sp. | reverse complement strand
TTGCCCGGCCGCGGCCGCACGCAACACGATCCTGCGCGACATTCGCCAAGACGGCCGCGCAGGATGAAAGCGGCGAAGCGGCTGTCATGCCACAAGCAGGGCAGAGGCCAGGATGCGATGCCTGAAAGCCTTCGCTGAGCGCATCGCCGCCAGAGGCACCGCCCGCCAGACCGCCGAAATCCACATCCGGGTCGCCCTCATGAACCGCTTCAACGCGCTCGCCACCGCCGAGGTCCTCCGCGTCGCATCACATCAACGGGGAAAGGGGAAATCACACCTCACCCCTGACCAACGCAACACTGCCACGGGGCGATGATCCCGGTGTCATGCTGTCGGCGGCCCCAGCGCATGACCAGCCCGGACAAGTCCCGGATCAAGGTGAGCGCAGAAAGATGCACCACGCCGTGGGGCACGATCCGGGCGGCCCTGACCCTTGGGGCCATAGCCGGGCCACACCACCGCCACCCAATCAGAAAGACCCGGGCGGCCCCCGAAGGGGCCACCCGGCACAGCCCTCAGCTGGCCACCTCCAGCCCGTCCATCCGCTGAATGGCGACAACGGCAGGGCGCGGCAGGCTGCCTTCCCTGAAATCGGGCCAAAGCGTGGTCAGGGACGCGGTCGTTTCTGAATCCTCTGCCGGGTGCTGGACCGAAACGAACAGGGTGGTTCCGTCCGGCGTAAAGAACGGGCCGGTCGCTTCGGCCCCTTTCGGCGCAGCGAACAGCAGCTTTGGCAGGCCGCGCGCCGGCCCGTCGGTGTCGACCGCATAGATGCCATCGGCGATGTCAAAGTCGTTGGCCCCATCGGTTGCAACAAACATGCGTCCCTTCGGATCAAAGGTCAGGTTGTCGGGGTTCACAAACCATCCGCTTTCCGACGTATCCTGATGGAACCGGACGCCATGCGCCGGGTCCTTCGGGTTTCCCGCCAGGACGAACAAATCCCAGCCATAGCTCTCGGCAGTGTGGTCGGCATCGGCCCCGGCACCACCCGGAGGGATCATTTCCACAATGTGGCCATAATGGTTCTCGGGCCGGGTATTCACCGGGTTCAGCTTGTCGGCCGAAATCTTCTTGTTCTTCGTCATGATGGCATAGACGCGCCCCGTTACAGGGTTGGTTTCCATGTCTTCGGGCCGGTCCATCGGCGTGGCACCGACGGCATCCGCAGCCAGCCGCGTCTTGAGAAGGACATCGGCCTGCGTCGCAAAGCCATTCTCAGCGGTCAGGGGGCCCTGGCCCTGAACCAGCGGCACCCAGTTCAGGGTGCCATCCGAATTGAACACCGCAACCGACAGGGTTCCGGAATCGAGCAGATCCTTCCCGCCCGACGGGTTGGCCGGATCATAGGCACCATCGGAAACGAAGCGGTAGACATATTCAAAGTAGTCGTCATCGCCCATGTAGACCACGACACGGCCGTCTTTGTTGACAACGACAGTGGACGCCTCATGCGCCATGCGTCCCAGTGCCGTGCGCTTGACCGGGGTCGATGCCGGATCATAGGGGTCGATTTCAACCACCCAGTCGAAACGGTTGGGTTCGTTCGGCTCCTTGTCCAGGTTGAAGCGGTCCTCGAAACGGGCGCGGCCATAGTAATCCGCCCCGTCATAGCCGTAGCGCTCCAGCACGGCGGCCTGCGGATTTTTGGTGACATCGCCGCCGAAGGTATCAGACGCGCCTTCCTCGCAAGTCAGCACTGTGCCCCAGGGGGTAACACCGCCGCCGCAGTTATAGTTCGTGCCGCGGGCCAGCTTGCCCTCGGGATCATACGAGGTTTTCATCAGGTCGTGACCTGCCAGAGGACCGGCAATCGTCATCGGCGTGTCCAGCGTGATCCGGCGGTTCAGCGGGCTGTCCTGCACGACCGACCAGGTGCCGCTCTCGCGCTTGATCTCGACGATGGAATGGCCAATGGCCATGTTGCTCATCTTGACCTGTGCTTCGGTGAAGCGGGCGGGGGCACCCTCATCATCGGGGAAATCCGGGAACATCACGTTGAACGAGGTGTACTCGTTGTTCACGCACAACAGGCCGTGGTCCGATGACTGCGATCCGCGCGGCAGCGGCATATAGGCAATGTAGTCGCAGTTGTAGCCAAAGCGGGCCGCCTGCTCGGCGGCATCCATCGTGGCAACGTCGATGGCCCCCTGACCGGCCTGCATCGGATCGCCCCAGCCCACAACCACATCGGCGCGATAGCCGTCTGCGACGTGATGCGTCTCGTCGAAGATCCGCTTCAACTCGGTGAACTGCAAGGTGGACTGGGCCGCCTGCGCATGGGCCTGCCCCGAGAAGAGCGAGCCGACAAAGCCCTGCGCCGCAACCGCGCCAAGGGTCGCCCCGCTTCCCAAAAGGAAACCGCGGCGGGAAACGCGCTCGGCGATCACCGTGCGGATGCTGGGCTGCCCATTGCGGGTCGCGGGTGAAGTATCATCGTGATGTGTCATGGCCTGGCTCCTGTCGCGGCATGAAAGCCTCTGACAGGTACCCGAGTCGCGTGACATCGCTGTGATGGGCTGCCGTCACACCGGCAGGGCCGTGGTCTTGAACACCGTTCGCAGCGCGAAAGAGGAATGCGTCTGTGCTACGCCCTTCAGCAGGTAATCCGCCGTTCCGGCCACAAGGTGGCATTCCAGCACGTCCGGCACCCGTTTCACCGTCGCACCGACTGCATCTGGCACAGGCTTCGACCCGAGGAACATCAAACCCCAGTATCGGGCGGAACGACGTGGTTTGGGGGCGCGACGTGGCGGATGTGCCGCTGATCCATTCCTTCGGGCCGCATGTGCCGGTGAGGTTCGGGATTTGGGCGGATAAGGGGGCGTAGGGGGCGGGGGTGGTGTCCGGTTTGGGCGGAAAGCAGCCGTTCGCTGCGTTCCGTGCCAAAGTCCGCTTTGCGGACGAAGCGGACGTTAACCTCCTCGGCCTCGAACGGCCGTTTCTGGGCCGGAACGATGATCAGTTATGTATCCGAGCTTCACCGAATCTGGCGTGAGCCTTGGCATTTCGGGTATCGTGAACAGCCGAAGAAGCTTTGGCCCGTTTTGCGACTTGCTCTCTCGACCATCTTGGCTCCGCATCGAGGGCAACCAAGAGGCTCAGTTTCTTTTTGGCTGACCTTCTCCCGGACGTGTTGGACGTGCGCTTGCCGAGTATCCTTGCTTGCGTCCAAGGCGCTGCTTCGGAGTTTGTTGGCGAAATCGCGCACCTCAGTGTCGGTTAACCGAACGGTTTTCTGCGCAGAAATGTGACTGAATAGATCGTTCCTGCTCCAGAACACGTTGCTGGGCATCTCGGTCCTCGGCTCGGCTGTGCCCACAAACGCGACCAGATTTTCAACTTGGTCTAACCTTACTCCGAGTAACTGCTGGACGACCTTTACGTGAAGGTAGTTCTGGTGGAGGGGGTTTTGAAACTGCGCTTTATGGCCTCGCATGACCTGCGTCCAGCGCGCCTGACTCTCACCTCCGAAAATCCAACCCGACATGTTCTTCGTTTCAACGACGAATATGCCGAAGCGCGATAAGACGATATGATCGATTTGTGTCGTTCCTTGCGTCGTAGGCAAGGTGAGGTCTTCGAGAAGGATGTAATCCTGAGCATCAAGGTTTCGGCTGAGCGTCGCGTTAACCCGCCGTTCGCCCGCAGCTCCAACTACTGATGGGGAGCGCAGGTAAAGGTAGAGGGCCGCAACGCCGACTGCGAATAAGAAAACCAGAAGTTCCAAGTGCCCCTAATGCTCCGCCAATTCTCCAAGTTTCTTGACATTAGGCGACTTAGCTCAATTGGCAAATAAGGGCTCGAAGCTGCCTGTCGCCCGAGGTCGCCCGAAGGTCGGCTTTGCGCCGACAGCGGAAGGTCGGCCCCCCTCACACCGGCAAGGCCGTGGTCTTGAACACTGTCCGCAGCGCAAAGCTGGAATGCATCTGCGCCACCCCCGGCAGCCTGGCCAAATGCTGGCGATGGATGCGCGCAAAATCATCCGTATCCTGGGCCACGACCTTGAGCAGGTAATCCGCCGTGCCGGCCATCAGGTGGCATTCCAGCACATCCGGCACCCGCTTCACCTCGCGCTCGAACGCCTCCAGCACCTCGTCGGCCTGACCGGACAGGGTGATTTCGACAAAGACGGTCGTGGGGCGGCCCAGCTTGCGGGCGTCCAGAAGGGCCACATAGGCCGCGATGATCCCCTCCTGCTCCAGTCGCTGCACCCGCCGGTGACAGGCCGAAGGCGACAGGTGCGACGCCTCGGACAGATCAGCGTTCGTCATGCGGCCATCCTTCTGCAAGGCCGCCAGTATCCGGCGATCTGTCGCGTCAATTTCCGCCATGGCGCACGATCCTTCGGTCAAGATGGGTGTTTGCGGGATTTTCTACCATATCGGCAGCCAATCGCCACCCAGTTTTCAAAGCAATCCCGCCACAGGTCGCGCATACTCCCCCCATCACGTTTCCAAGGAGGAACCCCATGAAGATCGGTTGCCCGAAAGAGGTCAAGCCGCAGGAATACCGCGTCGGCATCACGCCCAACGCCGCGCGCGAGGCGGTGGCCCACGGCCATGTGGTGATGATCGAGACCAATGCCGGCACCGGTGCCGGTTTTTCCGATGCCGATTACCTTGCCGCCGGCGCGAAGATCATCGCCACGGCGGAAGAGGTGTTTGCCGCGTCGGACATGATCGTGAAGGTCAAGGAACCCCAGGCGGCAGAGCGCAAGCGCCTGCGCGAGGGGCAGGTGCTGTTCACCTATCTGCACCTTGCCCCCGATCCGGACCAGACGCGCGACCTGCTGGCCAGCGGCGTCACCGGCATCGCCTATGAGACCGTCACCGACGACAGGGGTGGCCTGCCCTTGCTGGCCCCGATGTCCGAAGTGGCGGGCCGTCTGGCCCCGCAGGTTGGCGCATGGACCTTGCAGAAGGCCAATGGCGGGCGGGGTGTGCTGCTGGGCGGGGTGCCGGGGGTGGCACCGGGCAAGGTAGTGGTGCTGGGTGGCGGCGTTGTTGGCACCCATGCGGCCAGGGTTGCGGCGGGCATGGGCGCGGATGTGACCGTGCTGGACCGGTCGCTGCCGCGTCTGCGCTATCTTGACGATGTGTTCGGGTGCGACTTCAAGGCACTCTATTCGGATGCGGGCAACACCGCAGAGCTGATCCGGGACGCCGACATGGTGATCGGCGCGGTGCTGATCCCCGGGGCAGCGGCCCCGAAACTGATCAGCCGGGCGCAGCTGGCCACGATGAAGCCGGGTGCGGTTCTGGTGGATGTCGCCATTGATCAGGGCGGCTGCTTTGAAACCTCGCGCGCCACGACGCATCAGGACCCGATCTATCAGGTGGACGGGATCATGCATTACTGCGTGGCCAACATGCCGGGCGCGGTCGCCCGCACCTCGACGCTGGCCCTGGGCAATGCGACGCTGCCCTTCCTGCTGGCGCTGGCGGATAAGGGGTGGAGACAGGCCTGCGCCGATGACGCGCATCTTCTGGCGGGCCTCAATGTGCATGCCGGTCACCTGACCTATAGTGCCGTCGGTGCCGCCCTTGGGCTTGAGGTCATGGCCCCCGCGCGCGCGCTGGCGGCCTGAACCGGTCAGCGCCGCGTCTTCGGCGTCCGGTGACGGGGTGCTGCCTGACAGACCGGGTTGCGCGGGGCGGATGGCCGACCCGCACCGAATGGGTGGCTTCGCCATCGGCGCGCGGGTGCTGCCCGGGGGTGGCGCGGGCGGCATCCGACGCCGGCAAGCGGGTGGTCCCCGGCCCTTTCCCGGACCCGGCTGTGCCGCCCCGACGGGCGGTGCCACCCGGACTTCTGGTGCTGCGGCAGGCTGCCGGCGATGCCGGACTTGCCTGCGCCGCCCGGTGGCCTGGCCGGGGTCTTGCCCCAGTCCGGGCAAGACAGGATCGCCACCCGGCCGCCGTCTTCCGGGCAGCGGTGGGGGCCATGCACCTTAATCGACCGTGCGGATCAGCTTTCGTTCCAGAACCTTCAGAACCAGGCCAAGATCATGGCCGCGCCGAATAACCTGCCCGTCCATTGCAATGACGGCATAGAGGCCCTGTTTCGTGCGCAACTTGGGCCGCTTTTCGATCCGGTACAGCGGATGTTCCGCCGTCCGGCGGAAGACCGAAAAGACGGCAACGTCGCGCTGGGTAGAAATACCATAGTCCCGCCATTCCCCGGCGGCGACCATCCTGCCGTACAGACCCAAGATCAGGCCAAGCTCGCGCCTGTCAAAGCAAATGTCCCCGGACATTCGGGCAGACAGGGGAAAGGGGGTCGGCGACTGAACCGTCATCCGCCGACATTACCGCAGGCAGAGGCCAAATCAAGCGTCGTGGCAGCCTGAAATTCATGCCGACCCAAGTGGTCCCCCCCCCAGCGCAACCGCAAGGTGCACGGACCGCTGCTTTGGAAACGATCAGTTTCCGTGGCGACCTGCCCGCCTGATATGCGCCCTTGAATGACCGCTCAAAAATCTAAATGCAAGTGTGATGGCCAGCTTGAAATCAACCGAGATCGCAAAAGCCCTGACCTCTGCCAAGGATGAGCGTCGGTTCGTGCGGCTGACGACCCGATACGACGACTGGGGCATATGCGGCTATGTCGTCGGCTTAGGTCCCGGTTTCGTAATGATCGTGGTCGTGAATGACAGGGTCTGGCTCGACGGTTTCGAATGTCTTCGTCGGAACGACATCATCGCGGCTGAGAACCATCCGTACACCGAGTTTCATGAGAAGGCTCTGACGCTACGCGGCGAAATCATCCCTGACGCACCGCCAGTCTCGCTTGAAAGCATCGAAGATTTGTTGGAAACGGCTGGACGCGCCTTTCCCCTAATCACTATCCACTGCGAGGTTGTAGACCCTGAGGTCTGCTATGTTGGCCGCGTAAATGAGGTCCTCGGTGGCGAACTCGTAATGCGATTGGTCACGCCTGCCGCAAAATGGGAAGCCGAGTTCAAGCGATACCCGACGTCGAGCATCACAAGGGTCGCCTTCGGCGGGGACTACGAGGAAGCTTTGTCGGCTGTAGTCGGAGACCCGTCGTAGGCTTATCACAGAGCGGGCTGTTGAGAGCTTTGAACAGCCCTGAAATCTGCCCCCTGGCTGCCGCGATGCCGGGACAGGTGAGGTGGTGCAGATGGCACCTGCCGCGGGCAGGGGCCGTCTTCGGTTCCGCTGTCAGGCAAGATAGGCGCGGAAGGATGCCACCACCTGATCATAGACCGCCCGCTTGAACGGCACGATCCCCGCGACCAGCGCATCGACATCGATCCACTTCCAGGCCGAGAATTCGGGATGGGGGGTGTCGATCCGGATTTGATCATCCGTCCCGGTAAATCGGTAGAGGAACCATTTCTGGCGCTGGCCGCGGTATTTGCCGCCCCAGACCTTTCCGATCAGTTCCGGCGGCAGATCATAGGTGATCCAGTGATGGGTCTTGGCGACCGGCTGCAACAGGTCGGGGGTGATCCCCGTTTCTTCCCGCAATTCACGCAATGCGGCGGTTCGGGGTGTTTCGCCGTCGTCAATGCCACCCTGAGGCATTTGCCATGCCTCCTGAAAGTTGTCCCGGCGCTGGCCGACAAAGACCAGGCCTTCGGCATTGACCAGCACGATGCCGACGCAGGGGCGGTAGGGAAGGGCTTCAGGCTTTGCCATCTTGATGCGGGGGGGGCCGGCCGACCGGCCCCCGGTCCCTTATTCCCGGGGTTCGGGGGCAAGGGTGAACAGGCCCTTGAGGATATCCACCGCATAGGCCAGCTGATAATCCTCGTCGCGCAGCTTGGCCGCGTCTTCGGCCTGCTTCTGCTCTTCCTCGTACACCTTCTTTTCGTCTTCGGTCATCGAATCGTTCGAGATGATGCCGCGCAGATCTGCCTCTGACCGTACCGGTGCGTCTTCCGCCGTGTCCGGCGCTGTTTCGCCTTCGGCCAGTTCCGGCTTCACCGGCTGCCTGACGACGATATCGGGCGACACACCCAAGGCCTGGATCGACCGGCCTGACGGGGTGTAGTAACGCGCCGTTGTCAGCCGCATCGCCCCCTCGCCACGCAGCGGCACCAGGGTCTGGACCGATCCCTTGCCAAAGCTCTTGGTGCCCACGACCACGGCCCGGCGATGATCCTGCAGCGCCCCCGCCACGATTTCCGAAGCGGAAGCCGAGCCGCCGTTGATCAGCACCACCATGGGCTTGCCCTGTGCCAGATCGCCACCCGTGGCGTTGAACCGCTCACCATCCTGCGGATTGCGCCCGCGGGTCGAGACGATCTCGCCTTTTTCAAGGAAGGCGTCCGACACCTTGATCGCCTGGTTCAGCAGGCCGCCCGGGTTGTTGCGCAGGTCCAGCACGATGCCGCTGACATTGTCGATGCCGCCCAGCTCCTCGATCGATTTGTTCAGGCCCTCTTCCAGGTTCGGATAGGTCTGGTCGTTGAAGGTCGTCACCCGCAGGACGATGGCATCGCCCACCACGCGGCTGCGCACGGCGGTCAGCTTGATCGTGTCGCGGATGATCGACACTTCGAACGGATCGGCCACGCCTTCGCGCACGATTGTCAGCACGATTTCAGAGCCGACCGGCCCGCGCATCTTTTCCACAGCCTCGTCCAGCAGCAGGCCCATCAGGCTTTCGCCATTCACCTGGGTGATGAAATCGCCCGACTGAATTCCGGCGGCGGCGGCGGGCGTGTCATCCATGGGCGAGACGACTTTGACAAAGCCGTCTTCCTGCGTCACCTCGATGCCCAGACCGCCGAATTCGCCGCGCGTCTGCACCTGCATGTCGTCGAAATCATCCGGCGGCAGATAGCTGGAATGCGGATCAAGCGATGTCAGCATGCCGTTGATGGCCGCCTCGATCAGGTCCTTCGGCTCGACCTCTTCGACATACTGGCCGCGGATGCGCTCGAAGATATCGCCGAACAGGTCCAGTTGCTCATAGACCGAGCCGGTCTTCCCGGTTTCCTGGGCAATCAGGGGTCCGGCAAGCTGCGTTGCCAGGATTGCGCCGGCGACTGTGCCGCCAAGGGCGGCTATCACGTATTTCCTCATCGAACGTCCTGTTCCATTGTCCCGGCAAACCATTCGGTCGGATCGACCGGATCTGCGCCTTGCCTCAGTTCCATATACATCGTTTCAGAGCCACCCGCACCACCGCCGTCTTGTGCCGATATCAGAAACTCTGTCGCCATTGCTTCCGGTCCGCCCATCAGCCCAAGCGCGGCACCGGAGGGAACGACTTCTCCGACCTCTCCATAAACCGTATCGAGTCCCGCTAGTATCAGCAGATAGCCGCGTCCGAGTTCAAGGATCATCACATTTCCGTAGTCCAGCAACGGGCCGCGATAGCGGATCGTCGCGGGCCAGGGCGCGGTGACAAGGGCGCGCGCCCGCGTGGCAACCAGAAGTCCGGGTCGGCGCACGCCGGCGGCATCCGCCTCGTCCGGGCGGCGCAGGATGGTTCCCAGGACCGGCATGGGCAAGGTGCCCTTCGCCGCAGTGATGTCCGCCGAAAGGTCTTCGGCCGCCGTGTCCGATCCCAGACCTGCCGCAAAGGCATCCAGCGTGTCTGCGCTGTCACGAAGGATCTTCAGGGCTGCCGGATCGTCAATGAACCGGACCGGCAGGTCAGTCCGGTCTGAAATGGCCTGGCTTAACGCCGAACGCGCCTTTTGCGCCGCGCCAAGCCCCTCGGCCAGTGTTGCCGACGCCGCTTCCTGCACCGCGCGCAGATCGCGCACTTCGGTCAAGTCGCTGCGCAGCCGATCCGCCCGTGCCTGCAGGGCAGGCGTCACATCGGCCAGCAACATGCCCGACCGGGCCGTGCCCAGCGGCCCGGCGGGATGCAAAAGCAGCAGGGGTCCGGGATCGGCGGGCAGGCTTTCCAGCACGCCGACCAGCCGGGAAAGCTGATCACGCTGGGCCTCGAACCGCAACGTCAGCGCAGTTTCCCGGACCGTGACCTGACGCAGGCCCTCCCGCACCGCGTCCAGCCCCTGTTCATAGGCGCGGATCGTTTGGGTCAGGGCGGCAACACGGTCGCGCGCGCCGGTGGCCGCCTGCATCGCGCCGATGGCTGTCTGCAGGTCGGCAGCCGCCGCAGCGGCGATGGAGGCCACATCCGACGGCCTGTCCTGCGCACTGCCGACAGCGGAAGCCAGCAGGCCAAGACAAAGGGCCAGACCAAGAGCCAGACGCGGAGTCATCGGTCGATCAGGCTGCGCCCGGTCATTTCGGGCGGCTGCGGCAATCCCATCAATTCCAGCAGCGTCGGGGCAAGATCGGCCAGGCGCCCGCCCGGCCGCAGCCTTGCCCCGGCGGGGCCACCGACAAGGATGACCGGAACAGGGTTGGTCGTATGGGCTGTGTGCGGCGCACCCGTGACGGGATCGACCATGGTTTCGCAGTTTCCGTGATCCGCAGTCACGATCATCGCCCCGCCCGCAGCCTCCAGCGCGGCCAGGGCGCGCCCCAGCGCCTTGTCAACAGCCTCGCAGGCGGCGATGGCGGCGGCAAGATCGCCGGTATGGCCGACCATGTCGGGGTTGGCGAAATTGACCACGATCAGGTCGTAACCGGCGCGGATGCCGGCCACCAGATGGTCGGCCACCTCGGGCGCGGACATTTCAGGTTGCAGGTCATAGGTCGCCACCTTGGGAGAGGCGGCCATATAACGCTCTTCGCCCGGGCAAAGCGCCTCGCGCCCGCCGTTAAGAAAGAAGGTGACATGTGGATACTTCTCGGTCTCGGCCAGGCGCAGCTGGGTCTTGCCATGGGCCGCCACCCATTCGCCCAGCGTGTTGCGGATATCCTGCTTCGGGTAAGCCGTGGTCATGAAGGCGCTGTGCGCGGTGGAATAATCGACCATTCCCAGCATCGCGGCCCATTGCGGGCGCGGTCCGGTAGCAAAGCCGTCAAAGCCCGGCGCGCCGATGGCGGACAAAATCTCCCGCGCCCGGTCCGACCGGAAATTGAGGCAGAAAAGCCCATCCCCGTCGCGCGCGCCGCTGTATCCGGCAATCACGGTCGGCAGGATGAATTCATCGGTTTCCCCGCGGGCATAGGCGGCCTGCACCGCCTCGGGCGCGCTGGCCGCGGTTTCCCCGCTGCCGCCGACAATGGCGGCGCAGGCGCGCGCCACCCGGTCCCAGCGGTTGTCGCGGTCCATCGCAAAGTACCGGCCAGAAACGGTGCCGATCCGCGCGCCCTGCGGCAGGCCCGCCAGCAACCGGTCCAGAAAACCGGCGGCAGAGGTGGGGGGCACATCGCGACCGTCCGTGATCGCGTGGATCACAACCGGCAGACCGGCCCCCGTCAGCGCCCGCACGGCGGCCAGAAGATGCAGGATATGGCCATGAACACCCCCGTCCGAAACGACGCCCAGCAGATGCGCGGTGCCGCCCGAATCCTCTACCCTTCTGATGAAGTCCATGAGGGCGGGATTGGAAAAGAAGGTGCCGGTTTCGATGGCAAGATCGATTGCCCCCAGGTCCATGGCAACCACGCGGCCTGCACCGATGTTCGTATGCCCGACTTCGGAGTTTCCCATCTGTCCGGTCGGCAGACCGACATCGGGGCCATGGGTGATCAGCGTCTGATGCGGGCAATCGGCCCAGATGCGGTTGAAGTTCGGCACATGCGCCAGCGCCGGGGCATTCGCCGTCCGGTCTTCGCGCAGCCCCCAGCCATCCAGAATGCAAAGCACGACGGGTTTCGGGACGCTCATCAGGGGGCCTTTCGCTGCGCTGCACTGTTTTACGCCGGTGGCTCCGGGGGGGCAACCATGCGTTCGCCGCCCGTCAGACCCGGTGATAGGGGCTGCCGGACAGAATGGTGGCGCTGCGGTAGATCTGTTCGGCCAGCATCACCCGCACCAGCATATGCGGCCAGACCTGCCGCCCGAAGGACAACGCAAGATCGGCCCTGTCGCGCAGTGCGGGCGCAATCCCGTCCGCCCCGCCGATGACAAAGGCCAGGTCCTGCCGCCCGGCATCGCGCCAGCGGGCGATCTGCTGCGCCAGTTCGGGCGACGACAGCATCTGGCCGCGTTCATCCAGCACCGCCACCGCCGCCCCCGCCGGAACCGCCCGCGCCAGCAGGTCGGCTTCGGCGGCCATGCCGCCGCCCTTGCGGTCTTCGACCTCGTGCCCGGTCAGCGGGCCAAGGCCCAGCGGGCGCGCGATGCGGTTGAACCGCTGAAGATAGCCGTCGACCAGCACGCGCTCCGGTCCGGCACGTAACCGGCCCACGGCACAGATGCAAAGCCGCATCAGCGATCCGCAGCTACCCGGAAGCCAGCGGGCATCCACATCTTTTCCAGCTGATAGAATTCGCGGACTTCGGGGCGGAAGACATGGACGATCACATCGCCCGTGTCGATCAGCACCCAGTCGCCGGTTTCACGGCCTTCCATCCTGCAGGCGCGGCGGTGGCCCTGCTTCAAACGGTCCACAAGCTTTTCCGAAAGGGCCGTGACCTGCCGCGAGGACCGGCCCGAGCAGATCACCATGTAATCCGCCATATCCGACCTGCCGCGCAGATCGATGGTCACCACATCTTCGGCTTTGTCATCGTCAAGCGAGGCAAGGATCACGGCAAGAAGCGCGTCGCTGGAAAGCGCGTCGGGTTCAGCAGCAGCTTGGGCGGTCACGCCCGCCGCCCGGGTCCCGACCGGAAGGCCGGTCGCGGGATCAGAATGAGACAGGACATCGTCCTCCGGAGTAACGCGCCGCCTGGCCCCGGCACCGGGCTGCATCCAGCGTATCATTGCAGACGGCAAAGCTCAACGCCGCTGGCCCGCTTTAAATGGGTGCTGCGAAGTGCCAGTCGCATGGACCGACGGCTGGAAACCACGTTTCTCTTCCACGCGCGCCCCGTGCCGTCCGGCCCGGGCCATCGCCCCGGTCCCGCGCTGCGGGTGCCGGCTTTTCGGTGCGCTTGCATGACGGGTCGTTACGGGACCTTGGTCTTTCACCGGGCGGGAAAACGCGGTGCGCATCGGGGTCCGCCCGGCATGGCAGGCCCTTTTGCCCGGACCGGAAAGACGCGTCCGCGCGGCAGGCGGCGGGGATGCTGTTTCGGCATCTGTCCAAGGGAACACCGACGCCCCTTTTTGCGATCAGTTGCAAAGCATTGCAGCGGTGCGGGCCTTGTTGCATGATTGTTGCATGAGCCGGATTCTGATCAACAGGTATCTTTCGGAGATTGACCGGACCAGACGCTTCTCGGGGTCGCAGACCGAAGAAGTGATCCGCGAAGCGTTCAAAAGCCTGCTGCGCGACGTATCGCGCGACCGCAACCTGTTTCTGCAGGCCGAGTACAGTATGCAGGGGCCGCAGAAGAACACCGTCAAGCTGGACGGGGCGGTGCTGCACGAACTTCGCGTGCCGCTGGGATACTGGGAGGCAAAGGATACCGCCGACGATCTGGACCGCGAGATCGAAAGGAAGCTGCGCAAAGGCTATCCGCAGGACAACATCCTGTTCGAAGACAGCGCAACGGCGGTCCTGATCCAGAACCGGATCGAAGTGATGCGCTGCTTAGGCTCAAGCATCAAGTGCAACACCCCCGGCCCGCAGGGCATAGGACGTTGCGATGGACAGACGAAGCAAGCACCTCAGCGGCGAGGAACGTGGCGTGATTTTCGCCGAACACAGTCGAGGCAGCAGCCAGCGGGTGATCGGGGCCATTCTTGACCGGCCTGCCAGTACGATCTGCCGGGAACTGGCG
>JADCEN010000031.1 GCA_020250175.1 Rhodobacter sp. | reverse complement strand
TGATGCGGAAAGCCGCTGCAAGAACATACGAGGCACTCTGGAGACAGGTCGGCGCAGTCTGCGACCTGTTCCAGCCACAGGAATGCCGAAACTACTTCATCGCCGCAGGCTATGGTTTGAATTGAGGGCGACATGCTCTAGCCTTGCATTTGGACTACGGGGGGAAAGGCATGCATATTCTCATTACGGGCGGCGGCGGTTTCATTGGCCGCAAGCTGGCACAGCGTCTGGTCGGGGACGGGGTACTGCGGGGCAGGCCCATTGCCTCGGTCACCCTGGTTGACCTTGCCGTGCCGGCCCCCGTCCCGGCACCTCTTCCTGTCAGCTGTCTGGCCTGCGATATCTCTGACAGGACGGCCCTTGGCGCGATCATGGCCCGCCCCTTTGACGTGATCTTCCACCTTGCCGCAGTCGTTTCGGGCGCGGCCGAGGCGGATTTCGACCTTGGGCTGCGGGTCAACCTGTTCGGAACGCTCAACCTTTATGAGGCGGCACGGGCGGCAGGCAATGCGCCGGTGCTGGTCTATGCCTCCTCGGCCGCGGTACACGGCGGAGAGGAGCCTGATGAGATCACCGACGGGGTAGAGTTGAACCCGCAAACCTCTTACGGCACGCAAAAGGCCATGGGCGAATTGCTGTTGTCCGATATGTCGCGGCGCGGATTCCTTGACGGGCGCGGTCTGCGCCTGCCCACCGTCTCGATCCGCCCCGGCAAACCCAACGCGGCTGCGTCCAGCTTCATGTCCTCGATCTTCCGCGAGACGCTGCAGGGGCAGACGGCCAATTGCCCTGTTCCGCGTGACTTTGAGGTCTGGCACACCGCCCCCCGGACCGTGGTTGCCAATCTGATCCACGCGGCCACGCTTGACGGCGCCGCCTTCGGCTTCAACCGCTGCCTGAACCTGACCGGCCGGACGGATACAATCGGCGACATGATCGCCGCGATGACCCGCGTTGCCGGACCGGCGGCCGAGGCGCGGATCACCTGGCAATCCGACCCCGTCATCGAGCGCATCGTGCGCGGCTGGCGCGCCCGCGTCCGGCCGGAAAAAGCGCAACGTCTGGGCTTTGTGACGGATGCCTCCTTTGAAGACTCGGTACGCTGGTTTCTGGAGGATGATATCCTTTCTCCGGTGTGACCTGCGGCAGGAAAGATGTCCGCAACACGCGATTGCAACCTTCCCTCTTGATTTTTCGTTCCGTTTCTTTCAATTTTACCCGGCGACGTTATCCTATCGACCACTGTCTGCTCCAAAAGGCACAGTCCCTCGATCTTGCGTTGACTGAGCCGGGCCGCCGCATATCCGCGGGCGGCATGTAAGAGGAGACATCACGATGGCCAAGGGCACCGTGAAATGGTTCAATGAAACCAAAGGCTACGGCTTTATCGCCCCCGAGGGCGGCCGCAAGGACGTGTTCGTTCACATCACCGCGCTGGAGCGGGCCGGACTTCGCTCGCTGAAGGACGGTCAGGCCGTGACCTTCGACATCGAAGCGGGCCGCGATGGCCGCGAATCGGCCACCAACCTTTCGCTCGCCTGATCTTCGGGCAGGGCAGACGCGGCAAGGGCGGGCCCGCGGCCCGGTTTTCAGCCGTGCGCAGGGTCAACCTACCTCTGATCCGCCAGGATGATCTCGGCGCCCTTCCAGCCGACCATCATCGACGGCGCATTGGTGTTTCCGGCGATCAGCGTCGGAAACACCGAGGCATCGCAGACCCGCAATCCTGCCACACCATGGACGCGAAGGCGGGGGTCCACGACGCAAGTGGCGGGGTCGGGACCCATCCGGCAGGTGCAGGACGGGTGATAGACCGTGCCGCCGCGCGCCTTGAAGTCGGCGATCATGTCATCATCGCTACGGCAATCCGGCCCCGGACGCAATTCTTCCGCAATCAGCCGCGCCAGGGGTGGCTGCGCGGCAATCTTGCGCAGGAACTTCACCGCGGCCAGCATTTCTTCGACATCCTGATCGGTCGAAAACGCATTCGCGACGATCTTCGGATGCGCCAGCGGATCGGGGCTGGCCAGCCGGATATGGCCCCGGCTGGTCGGACGGCAGTTGGAAAGGCCCAGCGACATGCCCGGAAACGGGTCCGGCGACAGCAGCGGCCGTTCCCCCTCGCGCGGGATCAGCGTGGAAAACGCCTGCATGTACAGCTGCATATTGGGCCGCTCCAGGTCAGGCCGGGTGCGGAAGAACCCGCCCCCCTGGTTGATCGACAGGCTCAGCGGCCCGCGCCTGGTCAGCAGATAGCGCGCGCCCACCGCCAGCTTGCCCCACCAGGGCCGCAGCACCTCGTTCAACGTCCGCACATTCACCCGCCAGGTGTAATTCAGCCCCTGATGGTCGTTCAGATGGTCGCCCACATTCGGATTGTCGCGCAGCACCGGCAGGCCAAGACCGGCCAGCAGCGCCCCCGGCCCGATGCCCGACAGCTGCAGCAGCTGCGGCGAGTTGATCGCGCCCCCGGCAAGGATCACCTCAGCCCGCGCCCGGAAGATGCGCAGCGCCCCGCGATGCATCACCTCCACCCCCACCGCGCGGCCAGCCTCGATCACCACGCGCGTTGCCTGCGCATGGGTCAGCACCGCCAGATTGCGCCGCTTCATGGCCGGTCGCAGAAAGGCGCGCGCCGCCGAATTGCGCCGCCCGTTCTTGACCGTCAGCTGATAGGTGCCGACCCCTTCCTGCTCCGGCCCGTTGAAATCGGCCACATGCGGCAAACCGGCCATCTTGCCCGCCGCGATGCAGCTTTCAATCAGCGGATGCTGGTCGCGCAGATTGGCCGAGATGAACAGCGGCCCGCCGGTGCCGCGCCACTCATCACCGCCTGCCTCATTGTCTTCCATCGCGCGATAGGCGGCCAGCACCTCGTCCCAGCCCCAGCCGGGGTTGCCCGCCGCCTTCCAGTCGTCGTAATCGCTGCGATGCCCCCGGATATAGACCATCGCATTGATCGAAGAGGATCCGCCCAGCAGCCGCCCGCGCGGCCAGTAATCCCGCTGCCCCGCCAGCCCCGGATCAGGCTCGGTCCGGTACATCCAGTTGACCGCCGGGTCATAGAACAGCTTGCCATAACCCAGCGGCATCTGCACATAAAACCGCCGGTCCGTGCCGCCTGCCTCGATCACCAGCACGCGGAACCGCCCGTCCGCCGTCAGCCGCTCGGCAAGGACGGACCCGGCAGACCCCGCGCCGACGATGATGAAATCCGGATTGTCCATGCTGCCCCCGTTTTTCGGGCGACATTAGCGGCGCGCGGGGCAAGCGCACGGCCAAAAACGACCGAATTTGCCGCACTCAACTCCGGCTGTAAGCCATTCGTTGACATATGTAAGCTGACAGGCTACATATCACCATGATAAAAAGCTTCGCCAGCAAGCACCTCAAAGCCCTCTGGGAAACCGGTACGTCCCGGATTGACGCCCGGATGCACCCGCGCATCCTGCGGCGGCTGGATGTGCTGGATGCTGCGACCGTGCCAGAGGATATGAACCTGCCCGGCTTCGACTTTCACGCGCTGCGGGGCCACAGCCCCACCCGCTACACGGTCCATGTCAACGGCCCGTGGTGCATCACCTTCGAATTCAGCAACGGCGACGCCCATGTGCTGGATTTCGAGCAATATCATTAGGAGCAAAGGATGACCCGCAACCCCGACCGCTGCCCGACCCATCCGGGCGAAATGCTGCGCGAGGATGTGATCCCAGCCACCGGCAAGCCCAAGGCCGAAATCGCCCGCATGCTCGGCATCTCGCGCCAGCACCTGCACGACATCCTGGCCACCCGAAAGCCGGTCAGCGCAGAGGTCGCCGTGCGGTTGGCCAAGCTGTTCGGAAATGAACCTCTGGTCTGGATCAGGATGCAGGGGGCCTATGATGCCTGGCACGCGGAGCGGGAGGTGGATGTGTCGGGGGTGCCGACGTTGGGGGCGGTGGCGTAGTGGCAAGATGAAGTTAGGGCGTTGGAAGCGATTGGCACCGGCTTAGAAATGTGGTGATGTTGAGAAGCTTTTCCAGTTCAAAAAAATCCGTCAATTTCACTTCCTTTCGATCTGAACTAAGTCGGTGACAGTATAGCTTACGCTCGTGGATCCGTCCGGCTTCTTAATCGTGCCGATTTCGATTCTTGCAGTAAATCTATCTCCGAGGGTGATACCTTCGTCACTCTCGATGCGCTCAAGGTAGTCTTGGCTTACTTGATAGCTGAATTTTCCGGAGATTATTTGTTGGGTGCCATCTTTCTTAAAGTCAAAGGTTCGTCTAATTGGCGAAAGCCCCACTAGCGTACCAGCCCAAGTGACTGGATCAATTTTTACGCTTGTGTCTGATATTCTCTTATACGCCCTCGATATTCCTGTGCGATCAAACAAAAGTTGACGGTCGGGAAGGTTGGCCTTAAGTGAAGCATCGTTCCTTTCTAGGTGCCCAAAAAACTGAGCCAATGCCTTAAATACTCTCGGATTGATGTCATCAACATTGATCAAGAATTCATCATCACTTTCCTGCGTAAACTCGTCAAAGAGCGATGCGGCTTCCTCTAAAACTTCCCTCAAAGGTGTCTTTACGACGCTGGACTGCAGTGCATCTTTTTCTTCGAGGATGAACCCAAAAGACCCCGTCGCGATGCCGCGAATGTTCAATGCGGCGAGGTCTGCACCTCTTATCTTTCCACGCGCCGCTAGTTCGCCGCGAAGGTTTGCAGAAAAAAGGCGAGTGACGATAGATTGAAAGTGGTGGAGGGCTTTCGTTGCAAAAGTCGCGTCTATAGATCGTCCTCCATCAACTGGAGCGCCGTCAAACAAGAGCGCTATCTCCGCGATCATTGCATCACTTGCGGTCAATGCAGATATCTCCTCTTCGACAGCTTCTAGGCGTGCCGAAAAACTCCGTTGACCAACAATGTCTCCATCACTTCGCGATTCATCTATGAGTGTCTTTAGTTCACGCCGTTGGAGTTCAAGATCAGCGATTCTTTGGAGGTCAGACATTGAACTTGTCCCCAATCAATTGCTCGATGGCTGAAAATTCCATGACGTCGACAGCGAGAGGAATTTCCACTATTCCTTTCTTTGCATTTGTATCGCGCATGTCGCTGAATAGCCCATGCCAATATGTTGTGTTCCTGACCAGCGCGCGCGCCCCTGCATCAAGGTCTATCGGGTAGGTATCGCACATGAATCTGGGCTTCATGAGTTTGGTGTCGAAATAGGTCTGGAATACATAGCTGTTGAAGTCATTCATCCAAGCACCAGCATCGAACTGATACTTTAGTGGCCGATTGAACAGAGTAACGACATCAATATCTTTCGGTGGTCGTTTTCGTGATACCTCAACATTCTCAACAAAACTTCCATCTATCCATTGGGTTCCCGTAAGGAATCCTCCCGCATGAAGATGTTTGCGGTAAGCGTTGAGACCTTTGAGAAGTTTCGCACGTGTCGGAGAGTTGCAAAAACGATTAACCACATCGAACATTGTGGCTTGATAAGGAGAACGTGCGCTCTCATCGGTAGCACGTCCTGAAATGAAAGGTGGCAACGCGCCATGCGCCGTAAATTCAGGAATTGGCATGAATATCTCGGCAGGCTTCCGCTGTGATCATCTTAGCCCTAAAGTTACGCGAGTGTCCAAGCCTATCTCGCTCTGTGTTGATCTCTTCTTGACAGAAGTGAGAACTCTATCATGGCTTACGACTTGTCTTTCAGGAGAAGTTTCCTCAACGCGATGTCGGGTCTGCCCGCCCCTCGGAGTGACTACGTAACCATAACACAGACGCACCCTCTCCTTAATCCTTTGCAGACCTTGAGTCCACCTGCCATACCCATATGATTCTAAAGGATTCCCTACACCGCTCTCATTTGGACAGTGGCATCACCGCCCTGTCCTACCCTTCTCGATTCTCGGCAAAGACCCGCGCCGCTTCCATCCGATCCCCGCCAGAATACACCCGGTCCCCCGCAGCCTCCTGCCACCTGATCACCCGGCCTCGCGCCTCCTGAAGCCGAACCGCCCCGCCGCGCCGCCTAGCGCTCCGGCAGGGTTGCCCGCCACGCCCACAAACAACGCTCCACCCTGATTCACTCCTGTATTCACCTTGCGCAGATTACACCATTCCGCCAGTCTGACCGCCGTCAGAAACCAACCCACCGCCGGACACCCCATGTTTGTGGCCCATATTCCCGCCGGGTATCTGCTGTCGCGGTACCTGAGCAGGGGTCACCCAGACCGCAAGGCGCTGATCCTGACCGGCATCGTCGCCTCGGTTCTGCCCGATACCGATCTGCTCTGGTTCTACCTTGTCGATAACCGGCAGACGGTCCACCACGCTTACGTCTTTCACTGGCCCCTGTTCTGGGTGGCCTGTGCCGCCTGCGCCTGGGCCGTGGCGCGCATCCTGCACTGGACCCGTCTTTACCCTTTCATCCGGGTCGCCCTGGCCTGCCTGCTGCTGCATATGGTGCTGGACAGCATTGCGGCGGAAATCCTTTGGCTGAAGCCTTTTGCCAGTTACGAGGTGAACCTGGTCGAGGTGCCTGCCCGCTACGGCTGGTGGGTGTGGAATTTCATCCTGCACTGGACCTTCCTGCTGGAACTCGCCATTGTGCTGGCCGCAGGGATTGCGCTTTGGCGGGATATGCGGCCTGCACCAGCCAGACAGATGAACCACGGTTAAGCACCGTACGCCTTTGCGCTGGTTCCCGTCGCGGCGACCTCTGGCTGTCAACACCGACATGCGGACCTTCGTTCCCCGGGGCCGTTTGGATCAAGACCCAAGGGGAAACACCGGCGCGGTCCTGCATTCCCTGATGCCGGGCCTGGGGCACCACTTCTGAGGCAGGATTCTCAAGGGCAGGATTTTGTGACTCCGTGATCCTGCCAGATATTGGGGGTCGGGCCGGGAAAGCCGCATCCTGTTGAACTTCTTGGAACATTCGCAGCCCGGTTATCACCTCTGTCGACATCGGCACGGGCATTGCAAGGCCAAAGGGCACGTTCGGGTGTCGGCCACCGGCGCAAGCGAAGGTGCATCGCAGCTCCCCGCCCAGGAAGGTCTGATTGCACCCCGGCTGCGCGACGGCGTTTCCCCGCCCGGTTGCACCCCAAGGCTGCATAGTGACGGTTCCTGCACGCGCAACGCAGGCCAGCGCCCGCCGGGGGCGGTGGCCCCCGGCGGGCCTGCGGCACGCGCGACGCGGGGACGGGATGATGGCCCCGGCCAGATCGGGCGGGGCGCGCAGGGGCCAGGTTTCCCGCCTTCCGTTCCGGCAGCCCATGCGGCTGGCACTTTCTTCGCAGCCTGTTAGGCTGCGCGCACACGGGCACAGGCGCCCGGGCCGGAGACGGATGACAGACTGGTTGACCCCCGATGAATGGCGCGCCGTTGCCCTGTCGCTGCGCGTGTCCTTCTGGGCAACCCTGATCAGCCTGCCCCTGGGCATCGCGGTGGCCTATGTGCTGGCGCGGTACCGCTTTTGGGGGCATCAGCTGCTGAATGGGCTGGTGCATCTGCCGCTGATCCTGCCGCCGGTGGTGACGGGGTATCTTTTGCTGCTGACCTTCGGGCGCAAGGGCGCGGTGGGGGCATTTCTGGATGAAACCTTCGGGCTGGTCTTTGCCTTTCGCTGGACCGGGGCCGCGCTTGCGGCGGCGGTCATGGCCTTTCCGCTGATGGTGCGGGCCATCCGCATGGCGATCGAGGCGGTCGATCCCCGGCTGGAGGAGGCGGCGGGCACGCTTGGGGCCTCTCGTCCTTGGGTGTTCGTCACGGTCACGCTGCCGCTGATCCTGCCCGGAATCGTTGCGGGGGCGATCCTGGCCTTTGCCAAGGCAATGGGCGAATTCGGCGCGACGATCACCTTCGTTGCCAATATCCCCGGCCAGACCCAGACGCTGCCATCGGCGATTTATGCCTATCTGCAGGTTCCCGGCGGGGATGCGGCGGCGTTCCGGCTG
Source organism: Rhodobacter sp. (assembly GCA_020250175.1). GTDB lineage: Bacteria > Pseudomonadota > Alphaproteobacteria > Rhodobacterales > Rhodobacteraceae > Aliitabrizicola. The sequence continues at coordinate 29,736 of JADCEN010000031.1, read as the reverse complement.
GTGCTGGTGGCCATCGCTATCGCGATGCTGGCGCTGCTGCTGTCGGAATGGGTCGGCCGGTCTGTGGCGCGTCGGATTGCCGGGGCATGACGCTGGACGTGCGCCTGCGCCATGCTTTTGCGGGCTTCACGCTGGACGTGGCCTTTACGGCTCCGGCCGGGGTTACGGCGCTGTTCGGGCGGTCTGGGTCGGGCAAGACCACCGTGATCAATGCCGTGGCGGGCCTGCTGCGCCCGGACGCGGGGCGTATCGCCCGTGACGGGCGTGTGCTGTTTGACAGCGCGGGCGGGATTGATGTGGCGGTGCATCGCCGCCGTCTGGGCTATGTGTTTCAGGATGCGCGCCTGTTCCCGCATCTGACGGTGCGCCAGAACCTGCTGTACGGGCGGTGGTTTGCGCCGCGCGGGCCGGGCGAGACGCTGGCGCGTGTGCTGGACCTTCTGGGGATCGAGCCGCTTCTGGCGCGCCGCCCCGGTGCCCTTTCGGGCGGAGAGCGCAGCCGCGTCGCCATTGGCCGCGCGCTGCTGTCCAACCCCGCGATGCTGCTGATGGACGAGCCGATGGCGGCGCTCGACGATGCGCGCAAGGCCGAGATCCTGCCCTATCTGGAACGGCTGCGCGATGAAACGCAGGTGCCGGTCCTGTTTGTCAGCCATGCGCTTGCCGAAGTGGCCCGGCTGGCGACAACGCTGGTGGTGCTGGAGGGCGGGCGCGTGCTGCGCGCGGGCCCGGCGCAGGACATCCTGTCAGACCCGGCGGCGGTTCCGGCGCTGGGCATCCGCGAGGCCGGTTCAGTGCTGGCCGCCCGGCTTGCGCGGCACGAGGCGGACGGGCTTTCGCGGCTGGAAACCTCGGCCGGTCCGCTGTGGCTGCCCCGTGTCGCCGCCGATCCGGGGGCGATGCTGCGGGTCCGGATTGCCGCGCAGGACGTGATGCTGGCCCTGACCCGGCCCGAAGGCATCTCTGCCCTGAACATCCTGCCCGCCACCGTCACGGCGCTGCGGCTGGGCGAGGGGCCGGGGGCCGTGGTGCAGCTGCGCGCCGGAGCAGACCTTTTGCTGGCGCGCGTCACGCGCCGCTCGGCCGAGGCGATGGGTCTTGCGGCGGGCAAAGCGGTGTTCGCCGTGATCAAGTCGGTTGCCGTGGCCCAAAGCGACATCGGCGGATCGGGCTGAGGAACCGCTTGCGGCGCGGGGGGTGCTGCAGTGTCCGCACGGGCACCGCCCCCCGTTCTGGCCGCTGTCTGCCGGACACCGGGGTGGGGTGTGGCGGTTCAACCCCTGGTCAGGCGGGCCGTTGGCAATGCCCGCGTCTTCCTGCGCTGTCCCGGCCAGTCCACAGCCCATGATCCCTTGAACGCGATGACAATCGGCAAGACATCCCGCATCACGCGAAAGCCCGCCGCGGGTCACGGGCCGGTCGGTGCCCCGGCACCAAGCAGACGGCGCACCTCGCTGCGCAATTCGTTAAGTTCGAAGGGTTTCGAGATGAAGCCATCCGCCCCAAGCGCCAGCCCCTTGCGCCGTTCGGTTGTTGACCCGCGTGCGGTCATCATCAGAATCTTCACATTGCCCAGGGATTTGTCCTGCCGCACGGTGCGGCAGATTTCATATCCCGAAACTTCCGGCAGCATGACATCCAGCAAAACCAGGTCAGGCCGAAGATCGCGGATGCGCCGCACGGCGTCTGCGCCGTTGCCCACGCGGTCCTGATCCAGTCCTTCGCGGGAAATGACGTACTCAAGTGCGGTGGCGATGTTGTCATCGTCTTCGACGATCAGGACGCAGCGACGTGGCGGACGCTCGGCCATCTGTCATCCCCCTTTGCCATCCTGCCCGCAAAAAGCACTGTCAGGGTGCCCTTGGCGGGAGTGATGCCTGCCGTTCCCGGCGTGAGCCATAAGCTGAAAGTTCCCGGGCCGGGATCACTCCCGGCCCGGGAAAACCGCTACCTCGCTGTGTCATCCCCGAAGATGTTCTTCTTGTGGGTCCCGCCGGGCACCAGCAGGGCCCCGATCACAACGGTCATCAGGGCGATGACGATGGGGTACCACAACCCGCCATAGACCGATCCGGTTTGCGCCGAGATTGCAAAGGCGGTTGCGGGCATCAGGCCGCCGAACCAGCCGTTGCCGATGTGATAGGGCAGCGACAGGCCGGAATAGCGGATCCGGGTCGGGAACAGTTCCACCAGCATGGCGGCGATCGGGCCGTAGACCATCGTCACCAGAATGATGAGGTAGGTCAGGATGGCAATGATCGTCAGTTTCTGCGCGGTGAAGATATCGACAAAGTTCACGGCCTTGGCGACCGTGGTGTTGTCTTTCGCGACCAGCGGGTAACCTGCCGCCGCAATCGCTGCGTTCACAGCCTTGGTGAAGGCGGCCGGTATGCCCTTTTCGGCGTCAAGGGCGGCTTGCGCTGCATCGATCACTGCCGTGTCGGTGCCCGCCTTTGCGGTTTCAAGCGCAGCGGTCAGTTCCTTGACCGCAGCGGCATTGGCAGAGCCGGAGAAGGACGGAATTTCCGTTTCGCCGATCTTTACCGTTGCGATGCTGCCTGCCGGAGCTGCGACGGTCGAGTAGTTAACCGACGACTTCGACAGAAGGGCCTTGGTGATATCGCAGGAGTTGGTGAACTTGGCCGTGCCGACCGGGTTGAACTGGAACGAACAGTCGGCCGGGTCCGCCGTTACCACGACCGGCACCTGATGTGCTCTGTGCAGCATCGGGTTGGCGGTCTGGGTCAGCAGCGGGAACACGAACTGATAGGACAGGGCGGCGATCAGACAGCCCGCAAGGATGATCGGTTTGCGCCCGATCCGGTCTGAAAGCGCCCCGAAGAACAGAAAGCCCCCCGTGCCGATGATCAGCGACCAGGCCACAAAGACGTTGGCCGAGAAAGCATCAACCTTGATGACGTTCTGCAGGAAGAACAGCGCATAGAACTGGCCCGTGTACCACACAACCGCCTGCCCCGCGACCAGACCCAGAAGTGCTATCAGCGCAATCCTGGCGTTCAGCCAGCCCCAGATCACCGCAATCACCACAAAGGCGATGCCGATGTACATGGCAAGCGACCCGGTCAGTGCGCCGGAGAATGCAAGCACAAGCATCAGGACCGGTGCAATCAGCAGAACCATGGCATTGCGCCCCGGGCCGAACGCCTCGCGCAGCGGTGCCTTGGAGGCCGATCCTTCTTCCTTCATCTTCCTGAAGGCCGGACTCTCGTTCATCTGCAGACGGATGTAGAGCGAGATCAGCAGCAGGAAGATCGAGCCAAGGAACGGAATGCGCCAGCCCCAGGCGTTGAACGCCTTCATCATGGCGGGGGTCCCGTCGGCGTTCATCGTCGCCACGCCCGCCGCATCCAGGATCGGCTGATCGGGGAATGCGCCGTTGACATAGCCCTGCACCGAAAGAATGACGATCAGCGACAGCAGCAGGCCCAGCGTTGCCGTGGTCTGGATGAAGGCGGTGAAGTAGCCGCGCTGGTTGGCCGGGGCATGTTCTGCCACGTAAACCGCCGCGCCGCCGTATTCACCGCCCAGGGCCAGGCCCTGAAGCATCCGCAGCGCAATCAGGATGATTGGTGCCGCGACACCCCAACTGTAGTAGTTGGGCAGAAGACCGACAAGGAAGGTCGATACACCCATGATCACGATGGTCATCAGGAAGGTGTATTTCCGGCCGACCAGGTCACCCAGCGACCCGAAGACCAGCGCGCCGAAGGGACGCACGATGAAGCCTGCGGCAAAGGCCAGCAGCGCAAAGACGTTGCGCGTCGCCTCGGGGAACGGCGTAAAGAACTGCGCCCCGATGATCGCGGCCAGCGAGCCATAAAGGTAAAAATCGTACCATTCGAAGATCGTGCCCGCAGAAGAGGCAAGAATGACCTTCTTCTCTTCTGCGGTCATCGGACGTGAGCGATCCCTCACGTTCATGTCAGTCGTCGCCATCAGGCGTCCTCCTTCTTGTATGGTCCCTTGGACCAGGCCCTTGTCCCTGGTGCGGCCCCCTGCCCCGGCTTTCCCCCCGGCGGTTGCCCGCAAAAGGTACTTCCGGTGCCAGGGGCAATCCGGCGTCCCGCTTGCGCGATCCGCCTGCCGTTCTTGATGTCTGCGACCGGAACCGCCCCGGACACAGGCCTTGCCTTTACTGCGCCACCCGCGCCACGATGGCCGCCAGCGTCTTGCGGATGTCCGCGATGGGTGCCATCGCATCGACCCGGTCCTGCAGGATGGTCAGCACGCTGTCATCCGACACCAGGCTGCCTGCCCGCACGGTGCCACGCAGTTGATCGGTCGCCGAAAGCTGGATCGGGCCGAAATCCGGTTCCGGCATGCGCGCCTGCGGTCCCTTTCCGGCACCCGCAGGCCCCGGCAGGGTCACAACGGCGGGCGGGGCAAGGGGGCTGCCATCCATCTCAGGCCCGGTTCATCCGGTTTTCGATCAGGTCCTGCACCACCGTCGGGTCGGCCAGCGTCGAGGTGTCGCCCAGTGCGGCGTAATCGTTTTCGGCGATCTTGCGCAGGATGCGTCGCATGATCTTGCCCGACCGGGTTTTCGGCAGGCCGGGTGCCCACTGGATCAGATCGGGCTTGGCGATGGGTCCGATTTCGGTCCGCACCCAGGCTTCCAGCTCTTTCTTCAGGGCGTCGGTCGGTTCCACCCCGTTCATCAGCGTGACATAGGCGTAGATGCCTTGCCCCTTGATGTCATGGGGATAGCCCACGACGGCGCTTTCAGCGACCTTCGGATGCGCGACAAGCGCCGATTCAACTTCGGCGGTGCCCATCCGGTGACCCGAGACGTTGATCACGTCGTCGACCCGCCCGGTGATCCAGTAATAGCCATCGGCATCGCGCCGGCAGCCGTCGCCGGTAAAGTAGTAGCCGCGGTATTGCGCGAAATAGGCGTCTTCGAAGCGCTGATGGTCGCCCCACAGGGTGCGCATCTGGCCGGGCCAGCTGTCAGCAATGCACAGCACACCGTCGGTTTCGGTTGCCTCCTGCACTTTGGCGGTGGCCGGATCCAGGATCACCGGCTTCACGCCGAAGAAGGGCTTCGTCGCTGATCCGGGCTTTTGCGGAATGGCACCCGGCAGCGGGGTAATCATGTGCCCGCCGGTCTCGGTCTGCCAGAAGGTATCGACGATCGGGCAGCGGCCTTTGCCGACATGGATGTTGTACCAGTTCCAGGCTTCGGGGTTGATCGGCTCGCCCACCGACCCCAACAGGCGGAGCGATGAAAGATCATGCTTTTCAACCCATTGCGGGCCAAGCCCCATAAGCGAGCGGATCGCCGTCGGGGCCGTGTAGAACTGCGACACCTTATGCTTTGCGCAAACCTGCCAGAACCGTCCCGCATCCGGGAAAGTTGGCACGCCTTCGAACATCACCGTTGTCGCGCCGTTCGCAAGCGGGCCATAAAGGATATAGCTGTGGCCCGTGACCCAGCCCACATCGGCGGTGCACCAGAAAATATCGCCATCGCGGTAATCAAAGGTCAGCTGATGCGTCATCGCGGCATAAACCAGATAGCCGCCAGAGGTATGCACCACCCCTTTCGGCTTTCCGGTGGACCCCGAGGTGTAAAGAATGAAAAGCGGGTCTTCCGCCCCGATCTCGGCATAGGCGCAATAGGGGGCGGCGGCCGCCATTTCCGCCTTCACATCAAAGTCGCGGCCCTGGGTCCAGCTGGTCTGGTCGCCGGTGTGCCTGACCACGAGGCATTTCACATGGTCGTCGCAATGCAGCAGGGCCGCGTCGGCATTTGATTTCAGCGCGGTCTTCTTGCCGCCGCGCGGCGCAAAGTCTGCGGTGATCACGATCCGGGCTTCGCAGTCATTGATCCGGTTCGCCAGGGCATCGGGCGAAAACCCTGCAAAGACAACGGAATGGACCGCCCCGATTCGCGCACAGGCCAGCATCGCATAGGCGGCCTCGGGGATCATCGGAAGATAGAGCACAACACGGTCGCCCCTGCGCACGCCATGGGCCTTCAGCACGTTCGCCATGCGGCAGACGTTTTCCAGCAGTTCGACATAGCTGATGTGCCGGGCCGGGGTTGCGGGATCATCCGGTTCCCAGATGATCGCAGTCTGGCTGCCCCGCCGCGCGACATGGCGGTCAACGCAGTTGGCCGCGACGTTCAGCGTGCCATCCTCGAACCACTTGATCGAAACCCGGCCATAGGTGAAGTCGCAGTTCTTGATCCTGGCCGGAGTGTTGATCCAGTCGATACGTTCCGCCTCATGTGCCCAGAAGGCATCGGGGTCGGTAACCGATGCGGCATACATCGCGTCGTACTTCGCCCCATCGACATGGGCCCGCGCCACGAACTCGGGCGACGCCGGATAGACTCCGGCCGAATGTGACTGGTCCTGCATTGCTACCCCCCCTTGCGGCACCCGGCCGCAGCCTGCCTGACAAGCCGCATCGCGGCCTTGACGGGACGATGATAACCCATTGGTCAATTTTTTGCTATCCCTTTTTAAAATATAGTTTTTTCTGTAAATCTATTGACTGATCCGGGTCAGGAATGAAAATGTCCCGCAGGGGCGGCAAAGATTTGCGGCAGTTTTCATCAGTTTGCCTGTCAAGGCTGCGCCCGGTGCAGCCGCCCCAAATCCGGTTGGCGCGGCGGCAGGGCGTGACGCACCGCGCGGCGCGTCAGGATGCCGCCCTGCCCTGAGTCGCCGTTTTCGCCTGCCGGGCCGGGGGCAGACCATGCCGCAGGCCGGGGCGCTTGCCGGTGGACTCCGGTGGCGACCCACAGCGGATGAAACAGCCCCTTCCGTGCCGTCAGTCAGACCCGGACACGCAAGGCCCCGGTTGTGAGGGGCCTTTGTCATCTTCGCGCAGGCCACCGTTTGGGCCGGGGCCAGGTGACGTTTCAGATGTCCCGAACGGGTTGCAGGGGGCTTCACGGGTGCCAGAGGCGTGGCAGCCTTGGCATCATCATCGGGCGGCGCATCCCGGTTCAGGCAAGGTCGGCCCTTCGACCCCTTGCCACAGCGCCGCCGGAAATGAGGGGTGGCGGACGGCGGTCATCCCTGATATAGTGCGAAGCGGGACAATAAAATCGAGGAGGTATATTGGATGTTCCATCGTTTTATGGGTGGTCTGCTTGCTTCAGTGCTGGCAGCAGGTGCCCCCGCCCTTGCCGTCGCACAGGACCGTGACGAAGGGGAGGGCCTGTCATTTGAGGCTGACGCCCTGTTTGTCTTTCAGGGGGATGCGAATCTCGAACGCTCCGGCACGTTTTCGGCAAACCGCTCTTTTGCCTCGATCGGCGCAGAATTGCCGCTTGGCGAGCGGGCATCGATCGAGTTTGAGGCTGGCTTCGGCGGAACCGACTATGACTTCTCGGGTGTCTCCGGATTTCCGCTTGCAAACGAGTTGGGCTGGGTGCAGCAAAACGAGATCAGTCTGAGGTTCAGCTACAGCGCGTCAGACCGGCTTGAGTTCTTCCTGGAACCCGGCCTGTCCCTTAACGGCGAGTCCGGGGCAGACAGCGGTGACGGGACAACATCGGAACTGCTCGCTGGTTTCACCTGGCAGTTCAATCCAAGGCTTATCATCGGTCCCGGCGTCGGCTTGTTCGAGTCTCTGGTAGGGGATGATGACGTCATTCCCATTCTGCTGGTCGATTGGCAGATCAGCGACAGCGTAAGCCTGTCAACGGCGCGCGGGCTTGCAGCCTCGCGCGGGCCGGGCCTAACGCTGAGCTGGCAGGCGAACGATGCGTGGAGCTTCGGCATCCAGGGGCGTTTCGAAGATGTCCAGTTCCGTCTGGACAACAACCATGGGGCCGCCTCAGGCGGCGTTGCCGAGGAAGCCTACACGCCTATCGTCGCGACAGCGTCCTGGCGGCCGACCGAAATGATCGAGGTCATGGGCTTCGCCGGTGTTGCCACGGGCGGCGAGTTCACGCTGTACGACGCCAGCGGCAAGGAGTTGTCGACGCAAACCTATGACGACGCAAGTCTGTTCGGTCTTGTGGCTACGATACGGTTCTGAAGCCTTGCGGCAGTCCGCCCGGCGGGCTGCCGCAACCGCGCGTCATGCGCTTTACCTCGGGCACGGGCCCGCCATGACAGCGCCCTTGCTGCGGCAACGGGCGCATGTGTCGGGTTGCGTCTGCCTTTTCGTTGGCGCAAGACTGCGGCCCTGACCCGGGGGACCCCATGCAGATTGCCAACCGCCAGATCGGCCCCGCCCATCCGCCGCTTGTGATTGCCGAAATCGGCATCAACCATGGCGGCAGTCTTGACGTTGCAAAGGAAATGGTCCGCCTTGCGCATCTGTCGGGCTGCGAATGCATCAAGCATCAGACGCATTTCCTTGACGATGAAATGACGGATGAGGCCAGGCAGATCTTCCCGCCCAATGCCGATGTCTCGATCTGGGAAGTGATGGCCCGCTGTGCCCTGTCCGCACAGGACGAGGTGGTGCTGCGCGATTACACCGAAAGCCTGGGGATGATCTATATCTCCACCCCGTTCAGCCGCAAGGCGGCGGATTTTCTGGCGGAGATCGGCGTGCCTGCCTTCAAGATCGGCTCGGGCGAGGCGGACAACCTGCCGCTGATCCGCCATATCGCGCGCTTTGGCAAGCCGGTGATCCTGTCAACCGGGATGCAGACGATTGAGACGCTTCGCGAAAGTGTCGCCATCCTGGATGCTGCCGGCGTTGATTATGCGCTGCTGGAATGCACCAACCTGTACCCCTCGCCGCCCGAAATCGTCAGCCTTCAGGGGGTCACGGACCTGCGGCGCGCCTTTCCGCGGGCGGTCGTCGGGTTTTCCGACCATTCCATCGGGCCGGAAATGGCGCTGGCCTCGGTCGCGCTGGGGGCCTGCATTCTGGAGCGGCACTATACCGATACGCGGTATCGGATCGGCCCGGACATCATCAACTCGATGGACCCCGCCGAGCTGCGCTTTCTGATCGACCGCAGCCGCGAGATTCACACGGCCCTGCACAACCCCAAGCGGCGCACGGCGGCGGAAGAACCGGTTTACCGCTTTGCCCGCGCCAGCGTGGTGGCCGACCGCGACCTGCCGGCCGGCCATGTGATTGCCGAGGCCGACATCTGGGCCCGCCGCCCCGGATCGGGGCAGATTGCGGGCTATGATTTCGATCTGGTCGTGGGCCGCACCCTGACGCGGGCCGTCACCCGGAACACGCAACTGACCTGGGCCGACATCGGCCTTGCGGGGCGACCGGGCGGCGAAAGGGCGTTCTAACCGGCCGATCAGGAAGCCCTGACCGAAGGGATCGCTGACCGGAAAACAGGAAAGCCTTTCACGCGTGGTCTGGCTGGCCATGGGCGGCATTTACCTCTGGCGAGGGCCAGCCGGCGGTAACTGCGGGCGCGTCATTGACGGACAGCGCCCGGACCTTGGCCCGCCGCGCCTTGCAGACGATGCCCGGCAAGCGCACCGGATCGCCCTGCAGCAGGCACCGGCGCAGGGCTGCGTCGAATGCGCCCACCGTGCGGCCCTTTGTTAGGGGCAATCCCCGCCGCGCAGAGGCGGGATGGCCAGACTTCCCCGGCCCGTCGCCGTGTTACGGTCGCCACAGGGGCCACCGTTCGTCAAGCCTGCGTCGCTGCGGGTATCGACCCCGACAGCGCTGTTGCGGGGATACGCGCAGTCGCTTTCTAACTTCTTCCGCAGGGCCACTGAGGAAGCTACCTGACCCCCGTTGCCGCAAGGTTTCGGGGGTCTTTTCTACGCGAATGCCAGCGAAACTAGCCGAACGGCAATGGGCACGATTTGCAGCGCGGTTCCGCTTGCGATGAACAGCAAGCCGCGCCGCGCCCCGCGCGAAGACGCAAGCAAGTTCTGCACCATAGGCATTTTCAGGTTTTCTTCGTCGGTCGCGCCCGCCCAACGCGGAACCCCGACATGAATTGCGGCAGCTTGCTTCAAAATGACTGCGCGGGCGGTGATCCAAGCCCCGACCAAGGTTATCGCCAAACCCAAGCCGCTCAATATGTCCGAAGTCACGTTGTCCATGAAAGACCTTCGTTACTGTTGTCGCCCCGGCTGGTCGGTTTCAAGCCGAATGCGCCAGAACTTGCCCGCGCGTTCGTAAACCGCTTCCGGTGTCAAGTCGTTGAAAATCTTCAACACACCTTTGCCGACGCATAGGTTCGAAGACTTATCGAAATACGCCAAGGTCTCATCTTGAAGTTGGAACAGGTGACTTGCGGCGGCTTCCTGATACAGAAAACCGTCCCGTTCATACTCTGCAAGCATCCAACGGGCGGCTTCGTCTTCCGTCATGTTTTCTTCGGCGCAACATAAGGCTGCAAAGTTTCTTCGTTGAAAGGCGCACGCTCTTTTGACGCGCCCTTGAACCATTCGCACCAGTAGCTGTCGCCCGAACCGCTGCTAGAAATGGTCATCGCGGGACCGCCAGATTTCAGTTGAACAATGTCGCCGGGCTTGAACTTCGCTGCCATGAGTGGTGTTAACCTCGCATAAAGTAACTGTATTTAGTGCAAGATACGCGAAGCATCGAAGTCGCGCTAGTGGTTAACCACCGAAGTTCGTTGTCATGCTGAAGCGCACCGCAAGCCACCGGATCACGAATGCGTGATCGTTTCCAACCTGTCGCAGAGCCCAAAAGACCGCTTTCAGGGGTCATTATGTCATAGGTAGATTGCGGGTAGAGATTTTTGACCTTGCGAATTACTAAACTAAATCAATTGCTTACGTAGATCTTTTGGCAGCCCGTAGGGGAGTCGAACCCCTCTTCCCAGGTTGAAAACCTGGTGTCCTAACCGATAGACGAACGGGCCATGCTCTGTCTGGCGCGGTGTTTAGGCGAGGTGCGGAACAAGCGCAAGACGATTCTTGCCGCCTGTTGCGGGGCGCTGCGCGTCACGCCCTTGCGGCGTCTTCCAGCCGCAGTTGCACCTTGCTGCGGCCGTTCCAGTGGCTGATCTCCAGCCGACCGGCCAGGTGAAACCGCTGCGCGCCGGGCTGGGCCAGCACCGGCCCCAGCGCGCTGTCGAAAGCGCCAAAGGCAATCGCCTCGAGCGGCGGTCCCATGCCGTCGGTCAGGGTCAGCCGCAGATGGGTTTCGCCGACACGGCGGGCGGTAACTGCCTGATCGGCAAAGGCAAAGCGCGGGGCGGGGGCCGATGCGCCAAAGGGGCCGGCCGCCTCCAGATGTTCGACGAGCTGCGCCGTGGCGGCCCCGGTCATCAGCAGCCCGTCCAGCCGCAAATCCGCCGCGCCGCCGCGCCCGGCACCCTGCCGCGCCAGCAACTCGCCCAGCCGGGCCATGGCCGCTTCGATCCGGTCTTCCGCCACCGTCAGCCCGGCGGCCATCCGGTGCCCGCCACCCCGCGTCAGCAGCCCTTCCGCTGCCAGGCGCTGCACCGCCGCACCAAGGTCCACGCCAGAGACCGAGCGGCCCGACCCCTTGCCGATCCCACCCTCCAGCCCGATCACCACGGCGGGGCGGTTTGTCGCCTCTTTCAGGCGGGCAGCGACAATGCCGACCACGCCGGGATGCCAGCCTTCCCCCGCCGCCCAGACCAGCGGCCCATCCAGCCCGCGCGCCCCGGCCTGGGCCAGGGCCGCCTCGCGCACCCGCAGTTCGATGTCGCGCCGCTCGCTGTTCAGCTCGTCCAGCCGTGCCGCGATCGAAACGGCTTCGGCCGGGTCGTCGGTGGCCAAGAGGCGCGCCCCCAGGTCGGCCCGCCCGATGCGCCCGCCCGCATTCACCCGCGGCCCCAGCAGGAAGCCAAGCGCATGGCAGTTTGGGGCGCGGTCCATCCGCGCCACATCGGCCAGCGCCACAAGGCCCGGGCGCACGCGCCGCGCCATCACCGTCAGCCCCTGACGCACCAGCGCCCGGTTGACCCCGATCAGCGGGGCCACATCGGCCACCGTGGCCAGGGCAACCAGATCCAGCATCCCCATCAGGTCCGGCCCCTGCACGCCCCCGGCGCGCAGGCGGCGGTTCGCCTCGACCAGCAGCAGGAACACGACCGAGGCGGCGCACAGGTGCCCCAGCGTCCCTTCCTCGTCCTGCCGGTTGGGATTGACCACCGCCAGGGCGGGGGGCAGGGTTTCGGCGCCCAGATGGTGATCCAGCACCACCACATCCGCGCCCCTGGCCGCTGCAATCGGCTCATGGCTCAGCGTGCCGCAGTCAACGCACAGGATCAGGTCATGTTCGCGGGCCAGGGCGGCCATTGCGGGCACGTTGGGGCCGTAGCCTTCGTCGATGCGATCCGGGATATACAGCGTCGCCTGCAGCCCGAGTGCGCGCAGCCAGATGATGATGAGCGCCGAAGAGGCCCCGCCATCCACATCATAGTCACCAAGAATGGCGATCCGCTGGCGCGCGCGCACAGCCTGCAGCAGCCGGTCTGCCGCCACCCCCATGTCGCGCAGCCCCATCGGGTCGGGCAACAGATCGCGCAGCTGCGGTGCCAGGAAGCGCCCGGCACCGTCCGGGGCCACGCCGCGCCGCACCAGGGTGCGGCACAGCGGCAGGGGCAGGCGCGTGATCTGCGCCATGGCTTCGGACAGCCGGTCTTCCGCGCCGGTGGGTCCGATCCAGCGCCGCCCGGTCAGCGAGGCTTCGACCCCCAGAAAGGCACGCTCCGGCCCGGCCCCGGTCATTTCACCGGGCTGCGGTATTCGATCCGGCGGACCGAGCCGGTCTTCGACCGCATCAGGATCGTCTCCATCGTGACCCAGCCCGGTTCGCGGCGGATGCCGTTCAGGATCGACCCCTGGGTCACGCCGGTGGCGGCGAAGATCACATCGGCGGTCACCAGCTCGTGCAGGGTATAGACCCGGTTCAGATCGGCAACACCCGCCCTGGCCGCGCGCCCCCGTTCATCGTCGTTGCGAAACAGCAGCCTGCCATAGATCTGCCCGCCCATGCATTTCAGCGCGGCAGCCGCCAGCACGCCTTCGGGTGCGCCGCCCGTCCCCATATACATGTCGATGCCGGTCTTTTCCGCCTCGGCGCAGTGGATCACCCCGGCCACGTCACCATCGGTGATCAGCCGTATCGCGGCCCCGGTGGAGCGGACATCGCGGATCATGTCCTCGTGCCGGGGGCGTTCCAGCACGCAGACGGTGATATCGGCGGGGGCGCAGCCCCTGGCGCGGGCCAGGGCCTGCACCCGCTCGACCGGGGTCATGTCCAGGGTCACAGTGTCAACCGGGTAGCCCGGGCCGATGGCCAGCTTTTCCATATAGACGTCGGGCGCGTGCAGCAGGGTGCCGCGCGGGGCCATGGCGATCACGGTCAGGGCGTTGGGCATGTCCTTGGCGGTCAGCGTGGTGCCTTCCAGCGGATCAAGGGCGATGTCCACGGCGGGGCCTTGGCCGCTGCCCACCTCTTCGCCGATATAAAGCATCGGGGCCTCGTCGCGCTCGCCCTCGCCGATCACGACGACGCCGGCGATGTCAAGCAGGTTCAACTGGTCGCGCATGGCGTTGACGGCGGCCTGGTCGGCGGCCTTTTCATCCCCCCGCCCGATCCAGCCGGCCGAGGCCAGCGCCGCCGCCTCCGAAACGCGGGCCAGGCCCAAAGACAACATGCGGTCATGAAATTCGGTGGCATCGGCCATGGCGATATCCCTGGGTTCCGGATGGCCCCGGTCTAGCCAGGCGCGCTGCGATGGGCAAGCCTGGTCGCGCCGGGGTAACGGGAAACGGGCGAGGTGCCGCCCAGCGGGGGGGGGGCGGCGGGGCCAAGGGGAATCAAGGGGTTGGCGGGGCCAGGCAGGCAACCGTGACGAATCTGGCAAGGCCGGTCAGCGCAAGGCACGACAGCGGTGCAGGCCCGGCGGATAAGCGATCAAACCGGCTGCACCGGACACAAGCCATTGTTGCCGGATGCGCTTGCCTGCCTCACAAGTGAAAACCGCAGAAAACAAGGGGCAGTCCGACATGGTTCTGGTGGCAGAGTTCCTTCGCCGGGTCGTCAAGGCACATAAGACAAAGCGGGCGACGGAACATTCCGGTCTTCCTATGCCGAAATCCTGAAAATCGACTTCCCGCGCAGTCCCTGGCCCGCCAGCCCGGAAGAATTCCGGGACGTCTCGGCCAAAGGCACCATCCTGCGCAAGCTGCCTCTGATGGACCCTGCCACCATCGGCCCACCCCCCTACCCGTTCCGGGGCAAGGGCGGCGCAAAAGTGAAAGTGCCGCGTTATGCAGGTGGCAGGGTCTGGATCAACCGGACACAGCATTTCGCCGATGTGCCCGGCCTGTCCTCGACCTTCTTCATCGGCGGCTGCCAGCCCGCGCAGAAGCGCCTGACAGACCGCAAGGAGCGCGCCCTGAGCCATGATGACGCGAAGCACTGTCAGAAGATCATCAGGATCCTGGCCGAAACAGACCGGACCATGCCGACCTTCCCCATGACGCCTTGGGCAAGGGCCCAGGTCAAGGCCCGATCAACCGTACCGCACGCCGGATCATCCGCCATAGGGGCCGCATATACCTTTCGCCCCCCCAAACGCGATGGCCACGGTGGCACCCCCTGTCACCGCCCTTTCCACACCGGGTCCCGCTTTTCGGCAAAGGCCCGCGCCCCTTCCCGTTGATCCTCGCTGGAATAAAGCCGGTCCACCGTGGCAAGCTGGCGCTTCGTCACCCGGTTCAGCGCGTCCTGAAACCGCAGCGCCTCGGCCTCGCGCACCACTTCCTTGATCGCGGCATAGACCAGCGGCGGCCCGCTTTCCAGCAGCCGCGCCAGGTCCCAGGCCTTTGGCAACAGATCGGCAGGCGTGGTGATCTCCTTCAGCAGACCCCAGCGCAAAGCCTCTTCGGCGTCGAACCACCGCCCCGTCAGCAGCAGGTCCATCGCCACATGATAGGGAATGCGCTTGGGCAGCTTGATGCTGGCCGCATCCGCCACGGTGCCCGACCGGATTTCCGGCAAGGCGAAGGTGGCATTGTCCGACGCCAGGATCAGATCGCAGGACAGCGCCAGTTCCAGCCCCCCGCCACAGCAGATTCCGTTGACCGCAGCGATGACCGGCTTGTTCAGGTTCGGCAGTTCCTGCAACCCGCCAAAGCCGCCCACACCATAGTCCCCGTCGACAGCATCCCCCGCCGCAGCCGCCTTCAGGTCCCAGCCGGGGCAGAAGAACTTCTCGCCCTCTGCCCGCAGGATCGCCACCCGCAAGGTGTCCTCATCGCGGAAGGCGCGGAACACCTGCCCCATGATCCGGCTGGTCGCAAGGTCGATGGCATTGGCCTTGGGCCGGTCCAGCGTTACCTCCAGGATGGAACCGTCCCGCCGCGTGCGGATCGGACCCTCGGTCGGGAACTCGGTCATTCTGTGTCCTCCCGGATAACGGCATCCACCGCAACCGCGCCGCTTTCTCGCAGCATCAGCGGGTTGATCTCGATCTCTTGCAACTGCGGCGCAGCCTGCATCAGCGCCTGCAGGGCCAGCGCCGCATCGACACAGGCGGCGACATCGGCCCGCGCCCGGCCGCGATAACCGTCCAGCAGCGGCCAGAGGCGCAGCGTTTTCAGCGCCGCCGCGATTTCGGTGCCCGTCACCGGCGCCACCAGCGTCACGGTATCGGCCAGCAGTTCGGCAGTAACCCCGCCCATGCCCAGTGTCAGCGTCACGCCATAGACCGGATCACGCCGCACCCCCAGCAGCACCTCGGCCACAACGCCCGACACCATCTCTTCCACCAGGTATCCCGTGGCACCCGGCATCTCGGCCTGCCCGTTCAGCGAGGCAAGGCCAAGCCGCACCGCCCCCGCTTCGGTCTTATGGGCAAAGCCCAGCCCTTTCAGCGCCAGCGGCGCGGCCAGCGCCAGGGCCCTGACCTGCACCTCCGGCAGCGTCACCCCCGACACCCCGCGCGGCACGGCGATACCGGCCCTTGCAAGCATCGCCTTGGCCTCGCCTTCGGCCAGCATCCGCGCCTGTCCCTGCGGCGCGGTTGCTGCAAGGGGCCGCCACCCCGGACGCCCCGGCAGGGTCTGGGCCGCACGCAACGCCCCAAGGGCGGTTTCCAGCCCCATCATGGCAACCACGCCCCCGGCCATCATCGCCTCAGCCCGGTCTTCCGCGAAATTCTCGGGAATGGACGAGACCGGGAAGGCGGGCTTTCCTGTCGCCGCCTGGGCGGCAACGATGGCCTCGATGGCCGGCGCGAACGAGGCCCCGTCGCAGCGGTCGGGGCGCGGCGGGTCGATGATGAAGATGCCCGCGTCATAGCCGCCCAGCATCGTGGCAAAGACATCCCGGGTGCGCGGCCCGTCGCCCCAGATGAAGGTGTGATAATCCAGCGGATTGGCAATCGCCACAATCGGGCCAAGGATCTCGCCCAGCCGCGTCCGCTGCGCCTCGTCCGGCGGCGGCAAGACAAGGCCCGACGGTGCGGCCAGATCGGCCACCAGCCCCGCCTCGCCCCCCGAACAGGACAGCGAGCACAGGCGCGGCCCCAGCCCCGGACCATGGACATGGAATATCTTCAGCACTTCCAGAAGTTCCGGCAAGGTGTCCACCTCGGCCACACCCGCCTGCCGCAGAAAGGCGCTGGACGCCGCCCCGCCCCCGGCAAGCGCGGCGGTATGCGAGGCCGCCGCCTGGCGCGAGGCTTCGGTCTTGCCGGACTTGATACAGGCAATCCCCTTGCCCGCCCTGCGCGCCGCTTCGGCCAGGGCGGCAAAGGCCGGCGCGTCGTCAATGCCTTCGACATATAGCCCCAGCGCCGTTACTCGCTGGTCGGCCAGCAGGGCACCGGCCAGTTCCGCAAGACCGACCTGCGCCGCATTGCCCAGACAGGCAACATAGGCCACCGGCAAGGCCCGGCGCTGCATTGTCAGATTGATCACGATGTTCGAGGATTGCGACAGCAGCGCCACGCCCCGCTCCACCCGCAGCCCGCCGTGCTGATCCGGCCACAGAAGCGCCCCGTCGAGGTAGTTAATGACCCCGTAGCAGTTCGGCCCCAGGATCGGCATCTCGCCTGCGGCCGCCACCAGACGGGCCTGCAAGTCCGCCTCACCGGCCTCGGTCCAGCCCGAAGCGAAACAGATCGCCCCCCCGGCCCCTGCCGCCGCAAGCTCCGCCACGACATCCAGCGTCGCATAGCGGTTCACCCCGATGAAGGTTGCATCCGGCACTCCCGGCAGGTCGGCCAGCGAGCGGAACGCAGGCACGCCGCCAATCGCGTCACGGGTCGGATGCACCGGCCAGACCGGCCCGGCAAAGCCCATCTTGGCGCATTGCTCGACCACATTCTGCGCCCAGCCCGATCCCAGGACGGCGATCGAACGCGGGCGCAGCAGGCGGGACAGATCGCGCGTCATGGCCGCAACCGTGCGCGGATTGAGAGGCTGGGGGGGCTGTCTGCCCCCCCAGACCCCCCCGAGGATATTTGTGAACGGAAGAAATCCGGGTCAGCCCCCTGTTCCGCTTTCGCCGACAGGGGGCCTTCTCCCGTTACGGTCATCGGCGTCCCCGCCTGTACCGCAGTGTGATCCTGCCCGGTCAAGGTTAACATAAGGTTACTTCTTCTGTTCACAAATATCCCACGGGGGTCCGGGGGTGTGAAACCCCCGGTCCGACAGCAGTCACGCGCCCAGCGGGCGCAGCAGTTCCCGGCTGATGATGTGGCGCTGGATTTCACTGGTGCCTTCCCATATCCGTTCCACCCGCGCATCACGCCAGATGCGTTCCAGCGGCAGATCCTCCATTAACCCCATGCCGCCATGTATCTGGATCGCCTCGTCGGAAATGAAGGCGAGAACCTCGGTCGCCTTCAGCTTGGCCATAGACATATCGGCTTCGGTGACAGTTCCCTTGTCAAACTTCCACGCCGCCTCCCGCGTCAGCAGGTCCGCCGCCTTCAGTTCCATCGCCATGTCGGCCAGTTTGAAGGACACGCCCTGAAACTTCCCAATCTGCTGGCCGAACTGGCGGCGCCCGGCGGCATAGGACATGGCATGGCCCAGTGCCCGTTCGGCGCGGCCAAGGCAGGTGGCGGCCACCTGAAGCCGGGTCGCGCCCAGCCAGGTATTGGCCACCTCGAACCCCTTGTGCGGCGCGCCCAGAACCTGATCCTGCGGCACCCGGCAATTGTCGAAATCAAGCACGGCATTGCTGTAGCCCCGGTGGCTGACATTGCGGTAGCCGTCGCGCACTGAAAAGCCGGGCGTGCCCTTGTCGACGAAGAAGGCCGTGATCAGCTTTTTCCTGCCGCGCGGTGTTTCCTCTTCGCCGCTGGCCATGAAGACGATGGCGAAACCGGCAACATCGGCGTGGCTGATGAAATGCTTGGTGCCGTTCAGCACCCAGTCGCCCCCCTCCTGCCGGGCCGTCGCCTTCATGCCCCGCAGGTCGGACCCCGCGCCGGGTTCGGTCATCGCAAGGCAATCCCAGGTCTCGCCCCGGATGCAGGGCATCAGATAGCGTTCGCGCTGCTCCGCTGTTCCGGCAAGAAGGATGTTGGACGGGCGCGCCACGGCGGTCCAGTGCAGCGCGTAATTCGCCTTGCCAAGCTCTTTCTCGTAAAGCAGCCAGCTTTGCGTATCCAGCCCAGCACCGCCCACCTCTTCGGGCATGTTGGCGGCGTAAAGCCCGGCCGCGATGGCTTTCTTCTGGATGTCGCGCACCAGATCCATGTCAAGGCGCCCGCTGCGTTCGACCCCGGCCTCATGGGGGAAAAGCTCGGCCTCGACGAAGGCGCGGGTGGCACTGACGATCATCGCCTGTTCGTCGGTCAGTCCGAAATCCATGTCACACCTGCGGGTCCGGGTTGATCGTGAAGCCGTCGACGGCAATCGCCTGCCCCGACACCATGCGGGCCGCGGGCGAGGCCAGGAACACGGCCATTGCCGCCACATCCCGCGCATCCGACAACTGGCCAAGGGCGGTGCCTGCGGCATAACCCCGGCGCACCGCCTCCGGTGTCATGCCCTTGGCCTTGGCCTCGGCTTCGATCACGCGGTCGATGCGCGGGCCGTTGACCGATCCGGGGCAGATCGCATTGGCGCGGATGCCTTGCGGCCCAAGCTCCATCGCCACGGTTTTCATCAGCCCGATCACCGCCCATTTTGCGGCTGAATAGGGCGCGCGGAACGGCGTTCCGTAAAGGCCGGAGGTCGATGAGGTGAACAGCATCACCCCGGACCGCTGCGGCACCATAAGGCGCGCCGCGCCCCGGGCGGCCAGCAGGGCACCGTCCAGATTGACCGACAGGCACGCGCGCCAGTCTGCCATCGGCATGTCCGCAACCGGTACTGTCGGCCCCTTGATGCCAGCATTGGCGCAGAGCACATCCAGCCCACCCCAAGCCGCCTTTACAGCCGCGAACAGCCCGTCCATCGCGGCCTCGTCCGAGGTGTCAACACGGTCGCCCCTTATCCCGTCGGGAAGCGTAGCCAGCGCCGCCTGATCCACATCCGTGACCCAGACGGCCGCCGCGCCGCCCTCAGCAAAGGCGCGCGCCATTTCCAGCCCGATGCCAGAGGCCCCGGCCGTGATCAGGACCCGCTGCGCAGTCATGACTTCCGCCCGATCGACCGGCCCGCATCCGCCGGGGCTGGCAGGGCCTGGTGCGCCCTGGCAACCGGCATCAGCCGCGCCAGCACCGCAGGCGATGCAGGACAGGTCTTGCCCGCCGCCATGTCCACATGCAGCAGCATCTGTTCCACCGTTGCCACCACATCGGCACCCCGCGCAATGGTCACGAAGACGCGCAGGCGCTTTTCATCGGCCTGCAGCACCTGAACCGATCCGGTCAGACGGTCGCCCAGCCTGGCCTCATCCTTGTGCAGGATATGCGACTCGGCGGTGTAGTAGCTGTGCCCGCCCGCGACATAATCCATGTCGGCCCCGATCAGCCGAAGGAAGGTGTCCACCGTTTCAGAGGCTGCGAACAGATAGCGGCTTTCGGTCATATGGCCGTTGTAGTCGATCCAGCCTGGCAGAACCTGCAGCCGCGCCATCACCATCGGGGCGGCCGTGTCGGGTGCCGGTGCCGGCAGGGCCTGCGCCAGCCGCCTGTCATGCTCCTTGAGCACACGGCCCGCCCCCCAGTTGCGGTCTTTCAGCACGCGCAGGAAGCCGATCAGGTTGCTGTCGCGGATGCGCTCCAGCTCGCGGATGGTGTAGTGGCCGGATTGCGCGTCGGACTGCCCCGCAATAAGATCGACCAGCCCCTGGTTGAATTCGGGCACATCGGTCAGCCGGGTCCAGGGCGCGGTCAGATAGGGGCCGAACTGGGCCATGAAATGTTTCATGCCCGGCTCGCCGCCAGCGATCCGGTAGGTCTCGAACAGGCCCATCTGCCCCCAGCGCAGGCCAAATCCCATGCGGATCGCTTCGTCGATTTCTTCCGTGGTGGCGACGCCGTCCTTGACCAGCCACAGCGCCTCGCGCCAGACCGCTTCCAGAAAACGGTCGGCGATATGGGCGTCGATTTCCTTGCGGATGTGCAGCGGATACATCCCGATCTGGCGCAGCGTCTCTTTCGCCGCTTCGATCACCGCCGGATCAGAGGCGGGCGAGGGCACGACTTCGGCCAGCGGCAGCAGGTAGACCGGGTTGAACGGATGGGCGACAAAGAGGGTGGCGGGGTTCGCCGCCCCCTGCTGCAGCTCCGACGGCTTGAAGCCGGAGGTGGACGAGCCGACCGGCAGACCCGGGGCCACCTGCTGGATCTGCGCGAAGATCCGCTGCTTCAGGGCCAGGTTTTCAGAGACCGATTCCTGCACATATCCGGCACCGTCCAGCGCCTCGGTGATGCTGCCGGCGAAGGTCAGCCGACCTTCGGGTGGCATGGGCACGTCGGCAAGGGCCGGCAGGGCCGCGCGGGCATTGGCCATGACCTCGCCGATCCTGCGTTCGGCCTGCGGATCGGGGTCGAACACCGCCGCGTCCCAGCCGTTCAGCACAAAGCGCGCGGCCCAGCCGCCGCCGATGACGCCCCCGCCGATGATTGCCGCCTTGCGCGCCATGGATCACCTCTGCCTGGTGCGCTGCAGGGCAGCGACGTCATATCCGTTGCGCGCGAACACCTCGCGCGCCGCGAACAGCTGTTCCGGGGTCACGCTGGGATCACGCCGCAGCACCCAGCCGCCCTGCCGCGTCGGGGTGCCGACGATCAACGTGCGCCCGTCGCTCGATATGTCCAGCACCCAGTATTTCGCCGGGAACGGCACGCCCTGCAGCCGCACCTGCAACTGGCCGGGCCCGACGATTTCCGCAACACCTTCGATCTGGCGGATCACGCCCGGTTGCCCTTCCACCCTGCATTGGTTGCGAACGCCGATCGTTCCATCGGGGCGAAGGGTATATTCGGCCACCGTGGCATAGCACCCTGCCTGGAAACGGGCGGGAAAGCTGGCCACTTCGTACCAGCGTCCCGCAAGCTGGCTTGCCTCAAGGTTCGACACAACGAACATCGGCGCGCCAAGCCAGCGCGACGACGGAATGAAGGGGGCGCAGGCCGTGACGGCCAGCAGGGCGGCAAAGGCAAGGGCTTTCATGACGGCAACACTCCCGGTTTGGTCAGGTTCAGCCGCGCCCTGACCTCGGCGGGCCCGATGACCCGGGCCCCGAGGTTTTCGATGATGGTCACGGCGCGTTCCACCAGCCCAGCATTGGTCGCAAGCACGCCCTTGTCGAGCCACAAGTTGTCTTCCAGCCCCACCCGCACGTTGCCGCCCGCCAGAACAGCGGCGGCAACATAGGGCATCTGGTTGCGCCCGATGCTGAAGGCAGACCAGTGCCAGTCGGCGGGCACGTTGTTCACCATTGCCATGAAGGTGTTCAGATCGTCCGGCGCACCCCAGGGCACGCCCATGCACAGCTGCACCAGAACCGGGGCCGGGATCACGCCTTCCTTCACCAGTTCCCTGGCGAACCACAGATGACCCGTATCGAAGGCCTCGATCTCGATCCGCACGCCGGCGTCGCGCATCCGCGCGCCCATGTCGCGCAGCATGCCGGGGGTGTTGACCATGACGTAATCGGCTTCGTTGAAGTTCATCGTGCCGCAGTCAAGCGTGCAGATTTCGGGGCGGCACTGCACCACATGCGCCACCCGTTCGGCAGCACCCGCCATGTCAGAGCGGGGCGACATCCGCGTCATCGCCTCGGTCCCGTCGAACACAAGGTCGCCACCCATGCCGGCGGTCAGGTTCAGCACCACATCCGTGGCGCTGTCGCGCACCCGTTCGGTCACTTCGCGGTACATCGCCAGATCGCGCGACGGCTTTCCCGTTTCCGGGTCACGCACATGGCAATGCACCACCGCCGCCCCGGCCTTTGCCGCCGCGATGGCGCTGTCGGCGATTTGTTCCGGAGACCGCGGCACATGCGGGCTGCGGTCCTGGGTGCCGCCTGATCCGGTCACGGCACAGGTGATGAAGACCTCGCGGTTCATGGCAAGCGGCATCTGGTTTCCTTCCCCCCGTTCCGGCACGATCTTAGGTGGGTCCGCCCTGTTGTGGTGTGCGGTTTGCGAAGCATTCATGGCGGAAAACGCACCTGCCCCCGCGCCCGCCCGCCGTCAGGCCACCCGCTGCGGCACCCGCCGTTCCAGCTGGCGAAAGCCCAGAACGATCAGCCCGGTGATGCACATATAGACCACCGCCAGCAGCAAGAGCGGCTCGTAGACGATGAAGGTATCCTGCCGCACCCGGCTGGAGACGGCGTAGATATCCAATACCGTGATCGTTGCCACCAGCGGCGTTGCCTTCAGCTGCAGCACCGTCTCGCCGCCCAGTGTCGGCAGCGCGCGCTGCACCGCCTGCGGCAGCCAGATGCGGCGCAGGATGGTGAAGCGCGGCATCCCCATGGCCTTCGCCGCCTCCAGCTGGCCGCGCGGCACGCCCTTGAAGGCGCCGCGCATCACCTCGCCCTCATAGCCCGCGAAGGAAAGCGTCAGCGCCAGCACGGCATAGGGCCAGGCCTGCCGCAGGATCGGCCAAAGCTCGCTTTGCCTGATCCAGGGAAACTGTGGAAATAGCGAACCAAGGCCGTAATACAGCAGCCACAGTTGCAGCAGCAGCGGCGTGCCCCGGATCACCGTGCAGAAGGCGCGGGCAGGTGCCGCCAGATACCACGGCCCCGCCGCCTGCGCCAAACCAAGCGGAATCGCCAGCACCATGCCCAGCACGCTGGTCACCACCAGAATCCAGATCGTGTTCCAGATGCCCTCGACCATCAGCGGGGCGTAATCCGCCAGCCAGTCCCAGCGCAGGCTGAGCGCGGACCACAGCAGCAGCGACAGCGCCAGCGCCATCATCACCACCCGGTGCGGTTGCAGCCAGCCGGTCATCGACCGCCCCCGCCCACCCCCGGCTCGCCGCGCCGCGCCCGGCGTTCCAGCCACCCGAACACCTGCCCCGAGACCAGCG
This sequence comes from Rhodobacter sp., assembly GCA_020250175.1. GTDB lineage: Bacteria > Pseudomonadota > Alphaproteobacteria > Rhodobacterales > Rhodobacteraceae > Aliitabrizicola. The sequence continues at coordinate 6,346 of JADCEN010000031.1, read as the reverse complement.
AGATCAGCAGATACAACAGGCCGGCGGCCAGAAAGAACGTGAAATAGGCCTTCGTCGCCCCCGCCGCCTGCCGGGTTTCCAGCGTCAGCTCGGCAAACCCCACCACCGCCAGAAGGGCGGTATCCTTGGTGGCGATCAGCCACAGGTTCGCCAGGCCCGGCAGCGCGAAGGCCAGCATCGCAGGCAGCGTGATGCGCCGCGCCAGCATCACGGGCGGCATGCCAAAGGCGCGCGCCGCCTCGATCTGGCCTGCGGGCACCGCCAGAATGGCCCCGCGCAGCACCTCGGTCGCATAGGCCCCCTGAACGATGCCCAGCACGGCAATTCCCGCCATGACACCGGAAATCTGGATGCGGGCATAGCCCGACGCGACCAGAAACTGGTTCAAGGCGTCGGTGACGGCGTAATACAGGATCAATATCAGGATCAGTTCCGGCACGGCCCGCACAATGGTGGTATAGACCGCCAGCAGGTCGCGGATCACCGGCCCGCCATAGAGCTTGCCATAGGCGCCAAGCAGCCCGATCAGCAGGCCAAGCCCGAAAGCCCCCAGCGCGATCTGGATCGAATTGACCAGACCGCGCAGAAGATTGCCGCCCCAGCCGGGCGGCGAAAGCGCCAGAAGATCCAGCGCCGGGCCAAGGCCCGACGCTGCGATCAGGCTGTCCAAACCTCAGCCCCCGTAGATCGAGGATGCAAAGTAGGGGGCCGAAATCCTGTCATAGGTGCCGTCGGCGATCACCTTGGCAATCGCCGCGTTGATCCTGGCCAGAAGCTCGGCTTCGCCCTTGCGCACCCCGGCCCCGACGCCCGCGCCCAGAATCTCCGGGTCATCCGCCACGGCCCCCACCGCTTCGCAGCAGGCCTGCCCGGCCTCGGTGGCCAGAAAGGCATCCACCGCAATGCTGTCGGCCTGCGTCGCATCGATCCGGCCTGCGACCAGATCCTGGAACGCCTCGTCCTGCGTCTGGTAAATCTTGATCTCGGCGGCCGCGCCCGCGAAATGCTTCTGCGCATAGTCAGCATGCGTGGTCGAGGCCTGCACGCCCAGGATCTTGCCCGAAAGCCCCGCCGCGTCCGGCGTGATCCCCGATCCCCTGGCCACAGCGACCAGCGCGGGCGTCTTGTAATACTTGTCCGAGAAGTCGATCGTCTGCGCGCGTTCTTCGGTGATCGACATTGATGCCATGATGACATCGATCTGGCCGGAGGTCAGCGAGGGGATGATGCCATCCCAGGCCACCGGCGTGATCACGCAATCCATCGCACCGGCGGCGCAGACGGCGTTGATGAAATCAATCTCCCACCCCGTCCAGTTGCCTGCGGCATCGGGGCTGGCAAAGGGCGGATAGGGCTCGGCGGCGATGCCCACCTTGATCTGCTGGGCCAGCGCCGCACCCGAAAGCGCAAGGGTGGCGGCTGCGGCAAGTGCAAGGAGTCTTTTCATCTGTGTTCCCCTGTTGGTTGCGTTGTACGTAGGCTTAACTTACGGATTTGAGAAACTGTTTCAGCCGGTCCGACCGGGGCGCGCCGAACAGGTCCGCAGGCGGCCCCTGTTCCTCGATCAGGCCGTTGTGCAGATAGATCACGTGGCTGGCCACCTCGCGCGCGAACTTCATTTCATGCGTGACCAGGATCATCGTGCGCCCTTCGGCGGCCAGATCGCGGATGACGTTCAAAACCTCGCCGACCAGTTCGGGGTCCAGCGCCGAGGTGGGTTCGTCAAACAGCATCGCGCGGGGGTCTATGGCCAGCGCGCGGGCAATCGCCGCGCGCTGCTGCTGGCCACCCGACAGGAAGGCTGGATAGGCCTCCGCCTTTTCCGCCAGCCCGACCCGCGCCAGAAGCGCCATCGCGCGCGCCACCGCTTCGGCGCGCGGCACGCCCAGCACATGCACGGGCACCTCGGTCAGGTTTTCCAGGATTGTCTTGTGGGTCCACAGGTTGAACTGCTGGAACACCATGCCCAGCCTGCGCCGCGCCTGTTCGATCTGGCGGCGGCTGGCGGGCGTGCCATCGGGGCGCAGGACAATCTCCTCACCGCCGATCACGATGCGGCCCGATGTCGGGGTTTCCAGAAAATTGATGCAGCGCAGCAGCGTCGACTTGCCGGAACCGGACCCGCCGATGATGGCCACCACATCGCCTTCACAGGCCCGCAGCGACACGCCCCGCAGCACCTCGATCGTCCCGAAGGATTTCCGCAGGCCGTCGATCCTTATGGCCTCGGGCCGCGCAGGCGGAAGGTCCAGAAACGTCTGTGGTGCCGCCTGTCCCATCCGGTCCCCGGTAGATTCGCCATTGCAGTTAGACGTCCGTCCTGCAATGACGCAAGGGAATAATCAACGCAGGTCCGGTCGATGGCCGTCACGGGAAACCGCCGGAAGTTCAGGCGCAAAGGCGGGACGGCGCGACGCGAAGCCCCGATGGATGCCGCCCTGCAGGGGATGGCCGAGGGCGGTGCCCAGGCTGCGACCGTGCAGGCCATCGCTGACCGCGCCGGGATGGCACCCGGTCTGATCCGGCGTTGCTTTCAGTCCGGGCAGGACCGGACGCGCGCCGCCTGCGGCAGGCTGATGGACAGGCCGGTGGCCGCCCTGCCCTGCCCGGCCGATGCTGCCACGCTGCGCGCCCGGGCCATTGCCTGCAACGCGGTCATCGACGACACGCGCCGCAAGGCTCTGCCCTGCCCGAGACCTGCGCTGACGGTGAAACTCCCCGAATCGGCCTGACATCGGTCGGTGCGATCCTGAACCTTGATCTTCTGTCCCACCTGCCAAAGGCACCCTGAGATGAGATATGCAACCGTGACTGACCGTCTTGCGGGCCTGGGCGGCGCGAAATGGGATGTGCATGCCCGCGCCCGGCGGCTGAAGGCCGAAGGGCAGGACATCATCGAGTTGACCATCGGCGAGCCCGATGTGCCCACCCCGCCACAGCTGATGGAAGCTGCCGCAGGGTCCATGCAGCAGGGCCGCACCGGCTATTCCAACGGGCGCGGCGAACCCGGCCTGGTGCGCGTGCTGGCCGACCGCTATACGGCGCGGCGCAGGCGCCCTATCGGAACCGATCAGATCATGTGCTTTCCCGGCACCCAGACCACGCTTTATGCCGTGCTGCACGGGCTGGTGCAGGCGGGTGACGAGGTGATCGTGGGCGATCCGCTCTATGCCACCTACGAGGGTCTTGTCGCCGCAACGGGGGCCAGGCTGGTTCCCGTTCCGCTGCGGCCCGAACACGGCTTCCGGTTGCAGGCCGAAGATGTGGCCGCCCGCATCACGCCGCAAACCCGCGTTTTGTTCCTGAATTCGCCGCACAACCCCACGGGCGCGGTCCTGCGCCCCGCCGACATCCGCGCGCTGGGCGAACTTGCGATCCGGCACGACCTTTGGCTGCTGTGTGATGAGGTTTATGAGGATCTGATCTTTGCCGGAACCGCCTTCGTCTCGCCCCTGTCCGATCCGGCGCTGGCCGACCGGGTCATCGTTGCTTCCTCGATCTCGAAATCCCATGCCGCGCCCGGCTTCCGGTCCGGCTGGTGCGTAGGCCCGGCGGAATTCTGTGCCCGCCTGCTGCCATTGTCGGAAACCATGCTGTTCGGCAACCAGCCCTTCATCGCAGACATGACCGCAGCCGCCGTCGGCGCACCGTCGCCCGTCGCTGCCGGCATGGTCGAACGCTTTGAACGCCGCGCCGGTCTGATCCACGCCCGCCTGCAGGATGTGGCGGGGCTGCGCGTCCACAGGCCCGAGGCGGGCATGTTCGCGCTGATCGATGTGCGCGAAACCGGTCTGTCGGGGCAGGCGTTTGCGCTGGATCTGCTGGAGCGCACCCTGGTTGCCGTGATGCCGGGCGAAAGCTTTGGCACGGCGCTGGGCGGCTGGGTGCGCGTTGCCCTGACCCGGCCCGATGCGTTGATCGAGGCTGCCTGCACGCGGATTGCGGCCCATGCCGCTGCGCTGAACGGGGTGCAGGCATGACGACCGTCGGGCAGGCGCTGGTCGCGGGGCTGCGCGCGCGCGGGGTCGAGGTGGTCTTCGGCATCCCCGGCGTGCATACGATCCAGCTTTATCGCGGGCTGTCGGGGGGCGGCATCCGCCATGTCACGCCGCGCCACGAACAGGGTGCGGCCTTTATGGCCGATGGCTATGCCCGCGTGTCGGGCAAGCCCGGCGTTGCCTTTGTCATCACCGGGCCGGGCCTGACCAATGCGCTGACCGCCATGGCGCAGGCGCGGGCCGATTCGGTGCCGATCCTGGTCATTTCCGGCGTCAACCGCCGCGACAGCCTGGGCAAGAGCCTTGGCCTGCTGCACGAGGTGCCGGATCAGGCGGCGCTGGTGCGCGCGCTGTGCCCCAGCTTTCAGGTGGACCACCCCGAAAAGCTGGACAGCGTCCTGACCCGGGCCTTTGCGGCGCTGACGACCGGGCGGCCCGGCCCGGTGCATATCGAAATTCCCACCGATGTGATGCCCCTGCCCTGCCCGCCGCCCAAAGCGCCTGCGCCGGCGGAACAGCGCACCCTGCCGGACCTGTCGGCGGCGGTGCAGCGGCTGGCGCAGGCGCAGCGGCCGGTCATCCTGGCGGGCGGGGGGGTGCGCCGGGCAGAAGCGGCGCTGCGCGCGCTGGCCGAGCGGCTGGATGCGCCCGTTGTGCAGACGGTGAACGCGCGCGGGCTGATGCATGGCCATCCCCTGACCGTGCCGGCCTCGCCCAGCCTGAACGCGGTCCGCGCGCTGATCGCCGGGTCGGATCAGCTGCTGGCCCTGGGCACCGAATTCGGCCCCACCGACTATGACATGTACGTGCGGGGCGGCCTGCCGGACCTGTCGGGCATGATCCGGATCGATCTCTGCGCAGCCCAGCTGGCCCGCCACCGCGCCGCCCTGACGCTGCAGGCCGATGCGGGCGAGGTGATGTCGGCCCTGCTGCCGCGCCTGGGCGCAAAATCGGCGCAAGGGGCCGCCCGCGCCGCCGCCGCCCGCGCCGCAGCACGGGCCGAACTTTCACCCGCGATGGTCGGTCAGGTGGCGATGCTGGAGGCGATGCGCGCGGCCGTCCCCGGCGCAATCATCGTGGGCGACAGCACGCAGCCGGTCTATGCGGGCAATCTCTGCTACGATCACGACCGTGCGGGCGGCTGGTTCAATGCCGCCACCGGCTATGGCGCGCTTGGCTTTGCCCCCGGTGCCGCCGTGGGGGCGGCGCTGGCCGCGCCCGGCACGCCGGTGATCTGCCTGACCGGCGACGGCGGGTTGCAGTTCAGCCCAGGCGAGTTGCGCACAGCCCTGGACGAACGGCTGCCGGTGACCTTTGTTATCTGGAACAACGCAGGCTTTCAGGAGATTGCCGATGCCATGGCCGATGCCGGAACGGAAGTGATCGGCTGCACCCCGTCACCGCTGAACCTGCGGCCCTTTGCCCAAGCCTGCGATCTGCCCTTCGCCCAGGTCCCGGCGGACCCGGACGCCCTGCGACAGGCACTTGCCGCCCGCCCGCCCGGCCCGAACCTGATCGAGGTCCGTGTGACCTGACACCAAGCGCTGCGCGGCGGGCAGGCCGATGTCCTGCGGGCTTGTGCGGGCTTGTGCCAAAGATGCGGGGTGGTTAACCTTTTGTTGATCACACCCCGGGCACGGTCGGGCGGGTCTTCACGGGTGAGTGCGGTCGGGCATGGCATACCATCTGTTCTACGGCGACAACCTGATCGTGCTGCGCGATCAGATCAGGGACGAAAGCGTTGACCTGATCTATCTGGACCCGCCGTTCAATTCCAACGCCAGCTACAATGTGCTGTTCAAGGGGCCGTCCGGCAGCGGGTCTGCCGCGCAGATCGAGGCATTCGACGACACCTGGCATTGGAACGACAGCGCCGAAGAGGCGTTCGGCGAGGTTGTGCGATCCGGCAATGCGGCGGCGGCGACGATGCTGCGCGCCATGCGCAGCTTTCTGGGCGACAATGACATGATGGCCTATCTGGCGATGATGGCCGTGCGGCTGCTGGAACTGCACCGGGTGCTGAAACCGACGGGGAGCCTCTATCTGCACTGTGACCCGACGGCGAGCCATTATCTGAAGATTTTGCTGGATGCGGTGTTTGGGGCGGGGAATGTTTCCAATAACTTGGTCGAGTGGCGCATTGAGGTGGACGAGAAATCAATTTAGATTGGTTTTTTGTAACTCTCGTTAGCCTGTATATGCCGTGGGAAGGCTTATCCCGTTGATGCCGGGGTTGCTACATCTTGTGGGGCGCTGCCTCTGGGGGGGACGCCGGTCTTTCGTTGCTGGGACATGTGAGTGAACGGATGCAGGCCGGAGGACGACGCTCGGCGATCTTTGGCAATTGG
>JADCEN010000030.1 GCA_020250175.1 Rhodobacter sp. | reverse complement strand
CGCGCCAGAACCTTCAACGCCGTCGTCTGCTCTTGCGTCGCCGTTACAGGGGATATTCCAGCCATGTCGTGCCTCCGCCAAACCACGACAAAACTGAATCACAGCCGCAATACGTTGGACAGCCCGCGCGAACATGCTTAGTGTCCTGATTCCGAAGTTTCAGCGGTTTTGGTGTTTCTGAGGCAAAACCGCTCGATTGACGCGAGGATGTCTTCGGCGGACTTTGTCCATCGGAATGGTTTTGGGTCGGCGTTGTGGGTTTGGATGAAGGTGCGGATGTCGTCTTCCAGCTTCTGGACGGACGTGTGGACCCCGCGCCGTATCTGTTTGTCGGTGATCAGGGCAAAGAACCGCTCGACCTGATTGATCCACGATGCCCCGGTTGGCGTGAAGTGGACGTGCCATCTCGGGCGCTTTGCCAACCAATCGCGGATGAGCTTGGTCTTGTGGGTGGCGTAATTGTCCATGACGGGGTGAACCTCAAGGTCGGCAGGCACATTGGCTTCGATCCGGTCGGGGAACTTGCGAAACTCAGCGGACCGGTGCTTTGGGTAACAGTGACCGATGACGCTGCCCGTGGCGATGTCGAGGGCAGCAAACAGCGATGTAGTGCCATGGCGGGTGTAGTCATGGGTGCGGCGCTCGGCCTGACCGGGGCGCATTGGCAATAGGGGTTGGGTGCGATCAAGTGCCTGAATTTGCGACTTTTCGTCGACGCACAGAACCATGGCGTGCACCGGGGGTGACAGATAGAGACCGACGATGTCACGCAGCTTTTCCACAAGAAGCGGGTCCTTGGACAGCTTGAACGTCTCACTGCGATGCGGCTGAAGGCCAAAGGCCCGCCATATCCGATGGATCGTCGAGGGCGCGTATCCGACGGCCTTGGCCATAGAGCGTAACGACCAATGCGTCGCGCCGTCCGGCAAAGTCTCCAGGGTGCGGCGGACGGTATCGGCTATTGCCTCATCCCCGATCTTGCGCGGCGTGCCGGGCCGCGGTTCGTCGTAAAACCCGTCCATCCGGTGCTCAGCAAAGCGGCGACGCCATTTTCCAACCGTATTGCCCTGCGCGCCGACATCGACACAGATCGCCTTGTTCTCAAGCCCCGCTGCCGCCGCGAGCACGATCCGCGCCCGCCGCGCCATGGCCTGACCCGTCTTCAGCGCACGCGCCAGGGACTCCAATTCAGCACGCTCAGCCTCACTCAAAACAATTCCAGGCGCTGCACGACCCATGATCCGCTCCCAAATCAGTGCGACAATCGTAGGTACCTCAAGATCAGGACCCTAGTGCAAACAATCGGCACAAAGCGGGCCTAAGCTAGGATCGGGATGAAGAACTTGGCCTGCAACATGCGCTCTCTCGTCGGGCTCCGCCACCGACCCGTGCCCTGCTGGGCGTCTGATGCACAGATAGGGTCAAGCCGCCACGCAAGCTCCGGTTTACCGGCGGAGAACCGACAGCCGCGAGCGAGCAACGATGCCGACTAGCGGCTTCAGGCCCGCTGCAAGCATCGAATTTATATCCCTACAAGAGGAAAGCGAAACAACATACCCAATGATTTACGACCGCCTCTGGCAAGCCGGGGGCGCGATGTCAGTTCGGGCTAAGCGCGGAGGCAACCGCGATCAGATCAACCGGAGAGCCGCCCTGAAGAGAAGAAGCCAACAGCGCCAAGCTCTCGCGCTGCGCGGGATCGGTTGAGGCCGAGGCGATCTCTTCCATCACGGCGGCCATCCCAGCGCGCAGCGATGCCGGCAACGATGCGCCCCCGCTGGCGAACGATGCGCCCCCGCTGGCGACGGCACTGGCGATGAGGCCAAGCTGCGTGTTGATCTCGGTCGGCGTAAGACCGAGTGCGGTCAAGGCGCTGATGGCCGCGCGCACCGTGACCATGCAAGCCTCCGCAGACACGGAACAACTTGCAGAGATTGAAGCCATGTCGACTACTGCCGTCTGCGCCGAAACGGGTGTGCCAACAGCCATGCACCCCGACAAGATAACGCTGGCAAGTATTTTTCTGACGTACATGACATCCCTCACGTTTTTCCAGTAACATCTATACAGGAACGGAGTGTTGGGTAAAAGAGCAAAATGATGGAAGTCCTCGGGCTGTCGGCGTTTCACACCGGGGACGGTGCAGATGCTCCTTGGCTGGACGTTCTGCTCGCTTCCCAAGCACCCCGAAAAGGCGCGGAATTGGATGAGATGAGGCTGAGATGAAGCTGTTTGCCTTCGCCCTGTCGTTGCTGGCCAGCCTTGGTGCCGCCATAACATTCGGCCGGGAATTTGACGTGGCCTATCTGGTGCGCAGCCCCGAACTGACAGTGTTCGACATCCTGGCTCAGGGCACCGACCTGCCCGGCACGCCTCTGAGCAACCGCGGCATGCGCGAGTTGTTCACCACCTGCGGGGCGGTGCTGCAGGGGCTGACCTATGCGCTACAGCCCTCCAAGACCCGCGAGGCCGTTGATTCCGCCTGCATTGCCATGGCCCGCCAGGCGCTGGAGCGCAATCCAACCCTCTCCTCGGCCCATGCTATCATCATGTTCGCCTCGTCGGAACCCGCCGACATCACGCGGGCGCTGGTCCTGTCGCAGATGACGGCACCGCGCGAATCATGGCACGCCAAGCTGCGCCTGCGGAAGGGTCTGGCCTTTTACGGCACGGGCGAAGCGGCGGTTGACCGCGCGCTGGAATCGGATATCTCCTTCCTGGTGCAGTCGGCGGGGGGGCGGGCCTGGCTGGCGGGCCTCTATTGGCAGGACAACGCATCACGGCCCGTGATCGCGGGCGTCGTAGACAGTCGGCCCGACAGCCAGAAGGCGGCATTTCTGCGGGAGGTCGAGCGCCTTGGTCAGATTTAGCGTCGACCCGGCGCTGCAGGATGCGCCGGTGATTCGCCCCGACACATCCACGCCCCGGCCCGTGCGCAGGGCGACGCAGGGTAGCCGGCGCTATGGTCGGCTGAACACGCTGACGGGCCGTCTGCTGGTTCTGATGGTGATCATGTCTGCCGTTCCGGTGGCCTCGAACCGCCCGGCCTGGTGGCTGGTCTGGACCCTGCTTCTGGGGCTGGGCGGCATGGCGTACATGCTGCGCACGCATTGGCTGGCAAGGGGGCGGCGGCTGCAGATCACCCGGTTCCGGCTGTTCTTGGCGCTGGCGCTGCTGGTGCCCGCCTATGCGGTCCTCCAGTCGTTGCCGCTGGCCACCCATCTGCCGCTGGCGCTGCAGACTCTGCCTCCCCGCCTGCCCGACATGCTGCGCCCCGAGAGCCTGTCGGTGATGCCGGGTGCCTCGTTCTTGGGGGCCATACGGGCGGTGGGCTTTGTGGTGTTCCTGATCCTCGTGATCGAGATCGGCACCGAGGCCGAGCGGACGCATGCCTTGGGCCTGATGCTGCTGGGCGGCATCGTGCTGCACGGGATGTTCGGCCTTGTGGCACTGCGGCTGCTGGACGATTTCGCGATCTGGGGGGACAAGGAGGTCTATCGCGGGGTGCTGACGGGCACCTTCGTAAACCGCAATTCGGTGGCCACTTTCCTGGGCTTCGGCGTCGTGCTGGCGGTGGCCTTTGCCATGGTGCGGGCGCATCGGGCCTCGCTGCTGGCCCCCGACCGCGGCCTTGCGGCGCTGCTGACACCGCAGCGGCTGGAAGTCATCGGGCTATGGCTGGCGGCGGCGCTGCTGGGGCTGGCCATCCTGCTGACGCAGTCGCGCATGGCCACCGCCGCCACGGCGGCCGGGACCCTTGTCACCTTCATCACGCTGCGCCTTGCCTTCCGCCAGCGCCCTGGGCGCATCGCGCTGGAGGCTGTGGCGGGCCTTGTGGTGCTGGTGGCCTTCCTGATCCCTGCGGTCGGAGAGGGGCTGGTCGAACGCGCGCTGTTCACCCTGGTCGAAAGCACCGACCGCGTCAGCATCTATGTCCAGACCTGGGGCATGATCCAAGAGCGCCCGCTGATCGGATTTGGCCATGACGCCTTTGCCACGGCCTATGAGATGTACCGCGACGAACCCCTCGTTTCCGAGCGTTTCGTCGACATGGCGCACAACACCTATCTGGCGCTCTGGGCCGAACAGGGCCTGGTCGTGGGCAGCATTCCCATATTGCTGACCGGTTGGGCAGGGTTGATGATCGTGCAGCGCCTGCGCCGGGACGAGGGCGACATGGCGGTGAACGCGGCCGCGCTTGGGGCGATCACGCTGGGTGGCCTGCATTCGCTGGCCGATTTCAGCCTGGAGATTCCGGCCAATGTCTACTGCTTCTTGCTGATCGTTGGCCTCGCGATCGCCCGGCCCCGCCTGCCAGTGGCCTCTGAGGACGCAGCCCCCGCCCCGGACGACACGCCCGCCGCCGCCCGGGGCACCGCATGAACCTGCTGCGCCGGTTCGTGCAAAAGGTCGTGGCCGCCGTGGGTGGGGGGCAGCAGGCCAGGGGCGAGACCGCCGAGATCTTGGTGCTCGACCCTTTTGACGGGCCGGTCTATGCGGTGGGCGACGTGCATGGCTGCCTGGCCCTCTACCGCGAGATCGAGGCCCGCATCCTGGAGGATGCCGCAGCCTTTGCCGGGCCGGTGACGATCGTGCTTCTGGGTGACATCATCGACCGCGGCCCGCAGAGCGCGGACATAATCGACCACCTGCTGGCCCCGCCGCCCGGGGGCGCGCGCCTCCTGTGCCTTATGGGCAATCACGAGGCGATGATGCTCAGCTATCTGGCGGCCCCAGGCACCCATGCGGGCTGGCTGCATCTGGGCGGCCACGAGACGCTGCTGTCCTACGGGCTGGACGCGGGGATCGACACGCTGGAACGGATGGGCGAACGCAAGCTGACGCAGGTTCTGGCGGCCCATCTGCCCGAGCAACACGTCAGGTTCTTGCGCCGCCTGCTGCCGGGGCTGCAGGTGGGCTCCTATCTGCTGGCCCATGCCGGGGCCGATGCCGCAGCTCCGCTGGCCGCGCAGCCCCTGCGGGCGCTGCTGTGGGGCGAGGCGGGGCTGGCCGCCCCCGCGGGGCTGACCCTGGTGCATGGCCATTACGTGACCTCACGCCCCGAAGCGCGCGCGCGCAGCATTGGTATCGACACCGGGGCCTATGCCACGGGCAGACTCAGCGCGCTGCGCCTGCTGCCGGACAAGGCCCCTGCCGTCCTGACGCTGAAGGATGACGGCCAGTTCCGGGTCCTGACCGCGCCTGCATGAGTTAACGCCGTCTGATCCCGCCATATTCACTGATCGGTGGTTTTTCGGTTGTCACGCGGTTTGAGAAGGCGTGATCTGCGCGGTTTGCGGCCCGGCTTTTGGACTCGACGGTTTGGCGCGTTGTTATACCAACGGCCCCCTCGCCTGACTCGTATGCCGGTGGCCCTGGCGCGTTTGTGTTATTGGATTCCCTTTGCTCTTGAAGTCTGACTCACTGGAACCTCGGCATAGGGAGGTTGCCATGGCAGGGATCGCGGTT
>JADCEN010000003.1 GCA_020250175.1 Rhodobacter sp. | reverse complement strand
CGCGCCGCCGGAAAACCCGCCAAACTCGCCCTCGTCGCCGCGATGCGCAAACTCCTCATCCTCGCCAACACACTCCTGCGCGAAAACAGGGAATGGCACGAAACAAGACCCGTACAAACCGCTTGACGAACACGGATACTGGCCGGGGGCTTTGGCCCCCGGCTGGCAAGGGTCAACGTGGCGCTGTGGCAGGGGCAATGGCCCCTGCCATGGCGGCGACGCAGTTCCGCCTCCCCTCCGGGCGGGATCAGGAAACGCACCGCGTTTCCCCGCCCGCGCGGGACGGTGCCCTTGCGACCGGCACCTCATCACCACCCTGTTCAGTCTTGCCGGACCCGCAGCAGTGGCTTGTGGCGGGCAGGTCACTGCCCGCCCCGGGTCCATCCCCGGCCCCGGTCGCCGAACATCTCATATCCCGTCGCGGTGACGGCCAGCGTGTCTTCCAGCTTGAGGAACCCCCGGGTGGGGTGCAGCATCGTCGTTTCGACCGACAGGACCATGCCCTCTTCCAGCTTGCGGGCCGCATCGACCCCCTCATAGGCGACGGGATGGTTCGTCATCAGGAACGGCACCTCATGGCTGATCAGGCCCATGCCATGGGCAAAGAAATCGGTGAAACCCGCCGAAGGCTGTGCCCTCAGCGCCGCCTCGCCCGCCGCAATCAGATCGCCGCCCAACACGCCCGGCGCGACCCTGGCAAAGGCCGCCTGCTGCACCGTCTCGATTTCGGCCAGAAGATCGACCAGTTCCGAATCCGGCTCGCCCAGCGCGGCCATGCGGCACAGATCGCCGATATAGCCGCGATAATTGCCGCCCGAATCCATCGACATCACCTCGCCCGGCTGCCAGGCCTGCATCGACCCCGCCCGGTTGTGGCTGGCCCCCAGCGTCAGCAGGCAATAGTCGAAATGCAGGCCCCGCTGCGTTTCCTGGTGGCGCAATTCCTCGATGATCCGGTGTTTGGTCCAGCCTTCGGTCGCTGCCGCCATGGTGGCCCCCATCGCGTCGGTGATCCGCTCGGACGCCTGCCGCAGCAGGTCCAGCTCTGCCGGGGTCTTGATCGCCCGCATCTGTTCCAGCATGCCCGTCGCATCCGCCAGCCGGTCCGCCCCCAGCGACCCCGCCAGCACCTGCCAGGCATCGACCGGCAGGAAGGCCGGCTCGATCCCGATCCGCCCCCGCGCCGCGCCGATCTTTTTCAGATGCGCCGCCGCCGCCTCGGCCGCGTCGACGCTTCCCCAGCAAACCGGCAGGACGGTGGGCGTCCAGAACGGATGGTTGGCATGTTCGCCCCCCTCCATCCTGTTGCCGATATAGGCGGCCGTATCGGCCCCGCCGCGCCGGTACACCACGACCGGCAGATAGCGGCTGTGCCCGATGGCATCCATCGCGCTGAAGAAGATGAACCGGTATCCGCCCATCACGTACTGCACATTATGCCTTGAGGTGACGACCAGCGCCTCCAGCCCCGCCGCGTCCATCAGCCGGTCGATCCGCGCCAGATCCGGCGCGGGATAGGTGACGGGGTGGGACAGCGGCATATCCATAGGCGTCATCCTTCCTTGTGTCTCGGTCAGGCCGGGGCATCCGGCCTGTGTCGTCGGGTTCGTCCGGATGCAGCACCGGCGCATCCGGCATTTTGCCCCTGGTCGCGCAGATGACCGCCCGCGCCGGAAAGATGTGGGCGTGGCTTGCGACCTTGTCCGGCACGATCATGTCACGGCGGAGCGGATTGAGAAAGCGGCTCGCAGCCCTGGCGACCAGGTCATGCTTCCTGCCGATCTGCGTCCCGCAGCCTTTGGCCCCCGCAAGCAAAACCATCATTGCCGTGAAAGAGCCCGCGACAGGCCTGTGGGGGCACCCCGCGCCGCCGGGGCTGGTTGCACCAGACCACCCGATCTGCGCAGCGGGCGAATCGCCGGTCATGCCGGAAAGGACCCATGCCGTCAGGCGAAGGCGCTGCGCCCGGGCCGGAAACCCGGCGATCAGGGGGGCGGCACCGGCCCGGACGGGGGGCGGGGCGAGCCGCGCAAGGCACCTGCGCCCGCGCGTGGCAAGGGCCAGCACCGCACCGCGCCCTGCCTGCCGCAGCGTCATCCCGGAGGCGTACCACCCGGCACGGGCCAGAAAAGTCCGGCCTTGCCCTGCGGTTGCGGTCTTGCGCGCGTCCGGGGCCGTGGCGGGGGCACATGTCGCTCCGCAGGCCGGTGGAAAGGCGGCTGAAACCTGGCATGCCGGGTCATGTGCATGTCGACATATCCAAGGAATCGTTCTTTGATGCCGGAACCGAACAGCGGATATCGCGATGACCGATCCTTCCGGCCTTTGGACGCTTGCGAACGACTGCGGCAGGCACAGCATGCCCTTTGCGCGGGCGGATTGCCGGGCGGCTGGGCTGGCAACAGGCCACCTTGCGTTCTTCGTGGCGGCCTATTCGGATCGGCCCGGACGCTGTTCGCACAACGCCTTTGCGCTGCTGCCCGGTCAGGATGCCCGCATCACCTTCATCCCCGAAGCACCGGGTGCCGCCCCGTGCTTCACTCTCCGTCATCTTCATTCCGCGACCCCTGGCGCGCCCCAACCGCAGGAGCTTTGAATGCTGTCTTATCAGCTTTACTCGTCGCGCAATTTCCCGCCGCTTGGCGAGACGCTGGCGATGCTGGCCGACCTTGGCTATGACGCTGTCGAAGGCTACGGCGCGCTTTATGCCGATGACGCGCAGGTGGCCGCCCTGACCGCCGCCCTTGGCAACAGCGGCCTTGCCATGCCCACGGGCCATTTCGGACTGGCCCAGCTGGAAACAGAGCCGGACAAGGTCCTGGCCATTGCGTGCGCGCTGGGCATCACGCGCATCTATTGCCCCTATCTGATGCCGCAAGACCGCCCGGCCGATGCCGCAGGCTGGCGGGCCTTCGGCGCGCGCCTGCAAGCGGCGGGCCGGCCCATCCGCGACGCAGGTCTTGGCTTTGGCTGGCACAATCACGATTTCGAACTGCGCCCCCTGCCTGACGGCAGCATTCCGCAGGACCTGATCTTTGCAGGCGGGCCGGACCTGGAATGGGAAATCGATGTGGCCTGGGTGGTGCGCGGCGGGGCCGACCCGGCTGCCTGGATTGGCAGATATGCCCCCCGTATCACGGCGGCGCATCTGAAAGACATTGCTCCCGCCGGCCAGAACGCCGGTGAAGATGGCTGGGCGGATCTGGGCGCGGGCACGGTGCCGTGGAAGGCGCTTATGGCCGGTCTGCGGCACACGCCCTGCGATGTCTTCATCGTGGAACATGACAACCCGTCGGATCATGCGCGCTTTGCCCGCCGGTCCCTGCAGGCGGCCAAGGGGTTCTGACAATGGACAGACTCGGCATCGGCATCATCGGATGCGGCAATATCTCGACCACCTATCTCAGGCTGGCCCCGCTGTTTCGCGGGCTGCAGGTGCGGGCGGTGGCCGACCTGAACATGGCGGCGGCGCGGGAACGCGCCGCCGAATACGGCGTGCAGGCGCAATCGGTCGAGGATCTGCTGGCCAATCCGGCGCTGGATGTGGTGATCAACCTGACCGTTCCGGACGCGCATTTCGCCGTCTCGCAGGCGATCCTGCAGGCGGGCAAACATGTCTATTCGGAAAAGCCGCTGACCCTGAGCCTGGCAGACGGGCTGGCGCTGCGCGATCTGGCGGCGGCACGCGGGCTGCGCGTCGGCTGCGCGCCCGATACCTTTCTGGGCGGTGCCCACCAGCAGGCGCGCGCCCTGATTGATGAGGGGCGGATCGGCACGATCACGGCCGGAAGCTCTGCCGTGATGAACCACGGCATGGAAGGCTGGCACCCGAACCCGGATTTCTTCTTTCTGCCGGGCGGCGGGCCGATGCTGGACCTTGGGCCCTATTACATCGCAAATCTGATCAATCTGATCGGGCCGGTCCGCCGGGTGGGGGCGCTGACCTCGTCTGCCAGCGCGACGCGCATGATCACATCGGAACCGCGCCGCGGCCAGAGCATTCCGGTGAAGACGCCCACCAACATCCATGCGCTGCTGGACTTCGCCAATGGTGCCACAGTCACCCTGTCCACCAGCTGGGATGTCTGGTCGCACAAGCGGGCGCATATGGAGCTTTACGGCACCGAAGGCAGCCTGTTCGTGCCCGACCCGAACTTCTTCGGCGGCACGCTGGAATGGACGGGGCGCGATGGCAGGATCGCGGCGGTTGCGCCCTGGGATCATCCGTTCGGCCGGGCCAATCAGGACCATCCGAACCACGGCCCGCTGGCCAATTACCGCACCGCCGGGCTGGCCGACATGGCGGCGGCCCTGATCGGGGGCCGCGATCAGCGCTGTTCGCTGGACCGCACCCTGCACGGGGTCGAGGTGATGACAGCCGTGCTGCAATCCGGCGCGACGGGGCAGTTCGTGACGCTGCAAACCACCTGCACCCGCCCGGCGCCCCTCGACCCGGTCAAGGCGCAGGCCCTGCTGGCATAAAGGTGGCGACGATTTTTCGCAGAAAAATCGCCCACATCGGGCTGGGTCAGCCATGATCCGCAACCCGATCCTGCCCGGCTTCAACCAGCGTCCGTCAATCTGCCGGGTCGGGCCGGACTGCTGCATCGCGACCGGTGCCTTCGGGTGGTCTACGGGCAAGCGGAGCCATCCTTCGGCTGGTCCGGTCACGCGGCCGCAACCGGGCGCATGACGGCACCGAGGGCACCGAACCGCCTGCATCCGGCCCGGTCCAGGTGTTCTTACCCGGCCAGCGTGCTACATCTCTCCCCGATGACGGAGGCCGCATGCTGCTGACCCTGACCGGTGTGACGAAAACCTATGCCACGGGCGAAGGCCCCCTGACGGTGCTGGACGGGATCGACCTTGCGCTGGAGGCCGGGACCAGCCTGGCGCTGACCGGGGAATCGGGCAGCGGCAAAAGCACGCTGCTGCATCTTGCCGCCGGATTGGACCTGGCCGATGCGGGCCGGGTCGATCTGGCCGGGGTAAATCTGACGGCCGCAAGCGATTCCCTTCGCGCCGGGCTGCGCCGGGGCACGGTGGGGCTGGTGTTCCAGCAGTTCAACCTGATCCCGTCGCTGGATGTGGCGGCCAACCTGGCGTTTCAGGCACGGCTGGCGGGCCGTCATGACGCCGCCTGGACGGCGCAGCTGGCGCAGGTTCTGGGGCTTTCCGCCCTGCTGGGCCGTTATCCCGAACAGCTGTCTGGTGGCCAGCAGCAGCGGGTGGCCATCGGGCGCACCCTGGCCGCGCGCCCGCAGCTGGTACTGGCTGACGAGCCGACCGGCAATCTGGATCAGGCGACGGGCGACGCGGTGCTGGACCTGATGCTGCGGCTGGTGGCCGATACCGGGGCGGCGCTGCTGATGGTCACGCATTCGCCGCGCCTGGCCAGGCGGCTGGACCGGTGTGTCACCCTTTCCGCCGGGCGGATCGCATGAGGGCGGGGTTGACGGCGCTGCTGTCGCACTGGCTGCGGCATCCGGTGCAGCTGGCGATGCTGATGCTGGGGCTGGCGCTGGCGACCGCGCTCTGGTCGGGGGTGCAGGCGATCAATGCCGAAGCCCGCGCCAGCTATGACCGCGCCGCCGCAGTGCTGGGCCAGAACCGGCTGGAGCGGATCGTGACACAGGATGGCGGGCCGATTGCGCAGGGCCTTTATGTGGCGCTGCGGCGCGACGGGTGGAAGGTGTCACCGGTCGTCGAGGGGCGTCTGCCGGCCGCGGACCTGCGCCTGCTGGGCATCGATCCGCTGACACTTCCCGCCGGTGCCGCGTCTGTGCCCGTCAGCACCGGGGCCGATCTTGCAGACTTCCTGTCGGGGGGCGGGCAGCTTTATCTGAACCCCGAAACGGCGGCAGGGCTGCGCCCCGACGGCCTGCCCCCGCTGCGGACAGACCCGGGCCTGCCGCCCGGTACGGGCCTGACCGATGTCGGGGTGGCGCAGCGCCTGCTGGGGATGGAAGGGCAGCTGTCGCATCTGCTGCTTGATCCGGGGGCACAGCCGGACGGCCCCCTGCCGCAGGGGCTGGTGCGCCTGGCCCCCGATGACGGGGCCGATATTGCACGGTTGACGGACAGCTTTCATCTGAACCTGACCGCCTTCGGGTTCCTGTCCTTTGCGGTGGGGCTTTTCATCGTGAATTCCGCCATTGGCCTCGCGTTCGAGCAGCGCCGGGCCATGCTGCGCACGCTGCGCGCGCTGGGCCTTTCGGCGCGGGACCTTATGGGACTTGTCCTGCTGGAACTGCTGGTGCTGGCGCTGGCCGCAGGCGCAATCGGCACTGGCTTGGGCTATCTGGTGGCGGCGGCGCTGTTGCCCGATGTGGCGGCCACCCTGCGCGGGCTCTACGGGGCCGAGGTTACGGGCACGCTGTCGCTGCGCCCCGGCTGGTGGCTGGCGGGGCTGGGCATGGCAGTGGCGGGCACGCTGCTGGCCGCAGGGCAAAGCCTGTGGCGGCTGTGGCACCTGCCGCTGCTGGCCCCGGCGCAGCCGCGTGCCTGGGCCCGCGCCTCGGCCCGCAGCCTGTGGCGGCAGGGGGCGGCGGGGGCCGCGCTGCTGGGCCTGTCGGGCGGCCTGCTGGCTTTCGGCACAGGCCTGCCCGCCGGGTTCGCCGGGCTTGCAGCCCTGCTGATCGGGGCCGCGCTGTGCCTGCCGGTGGGGCTGATCCTGATGACAGGTCTTGGCAGCCGGGTGGCGCGCGGGGTGCTGGTGCAGTGGTTCTGGGCCGATACCCGCCAGCAGGTGCCGGGCCTGTCGCTGGCGCTGATGGCGCTGCTGCTGGCGCTGGCGGCGAATATCGGGGTCGGCACGATGGTGTCCAGCTTTCGGCAGACCTTCGTGGGCTGGCTGGACCAGCGGCTGGCGTCAGAGCTTTATGTCACCGCCCGCTCTGCCGCCGAAGCCCAAAGGCTGGAGGCCTGGCTGGCCCCGCGCACCAGGGCGGTTCTGCCGATCATGAATGCCGGGGTGGATCTCTTCGGTCGCCCCGGCGAGGTCTATGGGATTACAGATCATCCGACCTATCGCGACAACTGGCCGCTGCTGACCGCCGTGCCGGATGTCTGGAACCGGATTGCCGCCGGACAGGGCCTGATGGTGAACGAACAGCTGTACCGCGCCGAGGCGCTGGCGCTGGGCGATGCGGTTGACCTGCCCGGCGGGCCGCTGCCGGTCGTCGGGGTCTATTCCGACTATGGCAACCCCAGGCCACAGGTGCTGGTTGCGCCCGATGTTCTGATGGCGCGCTTTCCCGCCACGCCGCGCCTGCGCTTTGGCCTGCGCGTGGACCCTGACCGGGCAGAGGCGCTGGCCACCGCGCTGGTTGCGGATTTCGGCCTGCCGGAACAGGCGGTGGTGGATCAGGCCAGCCTCAAGGCGCTGTCGCTGCAGGTGTTCGAGCGGACCTTCGCGGTAACCGCCGCGCTGAACGTGCTGACGCTGGGTATTGCCGCCCTGGCGATGTTCGCCAGCCTTCTGACCCTTTCGGGGCTGCGCCTGCCGCAGGTCGCCCCGGTCTGGGCGATGGGCCTGACCCGGCCGCGGCTGGCCCTGCTGGACTTTGCCCGCACGCTGCTGCTGGCGGCCCTGACGCTGCTGGCGGCCCTGCCGCTGGGGCTGGCGCTGGCCTGGGTGCTGCTGGCGGTGGTCAACGTGGCGGCCTTTGGCTGGCGTCTGCCGATGCAGGTCTTTCCGGGCGACCTGGCGCGGCTTGGCGGCATTGCCCTTTTGGCCGCCGGGGTGGCCAGCCTGATCCCGGTCCTGCGGCTGGCGCGCATCGCGCCTGCCGCTTTGCTGCGGGTGTTTGCCAATGAACGTTAGGGCGTTGATCTTGGGCTTTCTGCTGGCAATCACCGCCCTGCCGGCCCTGCCGCAGGGCTTTGCCGACATGGGCCGCGCCGCCGATGGCTTTGCCCTGCCCCGGCGCGGTGCCTTCACCTTTCCGGCGGATCACGCCGCGCATCCCGATTTCCGCATCGAATGGTGGTATCTGACGGCCAGCCTGACCGGCCCGGACGGCACCCCTTACGGCGTACAATGGACATTGTTTCGCACTGCGCTGGCCCCCGGCGGGGGTGAAGGCTGGTCCAGCCCGCAGCTTTGGATGGGCCATGCCGCCGTGACCACGCCGGACCGGCACCTTTATGCCGAACGGCTGGCGCGCGGCGGGATCGGGCAAGCGGGCGCGACCGCCGATCCGTTCAGCGCCTGGATTGACGAATGGCAGATGACGGGGCGGGCAGCGCCCGGGGCCGATGCGCTGTCCGCCCTGGACCTGACGGCCACGGGCGAGGCCTTTTCCTATGCGCTGTCGCTGGACGCGACCGGCCCGATTGTGGCGCAAGGCGAGGGCGGCTATTCAGTGAAATCTGCCGCCGGACAGGCCAGCCGCTATTACTCGCAGCCGTTCTACGGGGTGACCGGCACCATCACCATCGAGGGGCAGGACATTCCCGTCACCGGGCAGGCCTGGCTTGACCGGGAATGGTCGTCGCAGCCGCTGGCACCGGATCAGACCGGCTGGGACTGGTTTTCGCTGATGTTCGATGATGGATCGCGGCTGATGGGCTTTCGCCTGCGCGACGCGGGCGACGGGTTCACCTCGGCCACCTGGATTGCGCCGGATGGCAGGCCAACCCCGATGCCGCCCGGCGCGCTGCGCGTGACGCCACTGCGCAGGGCGGATGTGGCAGACCGGTCCGTGCCTGTGGAATGGCGGCTGGAACTGCCGGAACAGGGCGTGGACGTTACCGTCACGGCTGTCAACCCCGGTGCCTGGATGGGCACGCTGGTGCCCTATTGGGAGGGGCCGATCCTGATCACGGGCAGCCACGAGGGACGGGGCTATCTGGAGATGACGGGATATTAGTCTGCCCCCGGCAGCGGGATGTCGCCAAACCCGGCGATGGTCCATTCATAGGCATGGGTATCGGTGCGGAACGATCCCAGCCGGGGCGAGCCGATATCGAAAATCTCGACCACCACCGCCGTCCACAGCGCGCTGGCCAGAAGGCACAGCACCCGGTGATGCCGGCCCGTCAGGCCGAACTGATAGCCCAGCACACCCATGCCGATGCTGCTGAGCCCCAGCAGCAGCAAGACAAGCTGCGGCGGCATCGCATAGGCCATGGCAAACTGCATGGCGGTCGTCATGTCGAAGGTGTGGTTGACCGCGTTCATCAGCGATGAAGCGACCGGGCCGGGCATATCGCGCACCAGCACCGTGACATGTCCCCAGATTTGCGTCTGCATCGCGGCGGTTCGCGCCAGGCTTTCGGCGATCACGGGCGAATGCCGGTCGGCCTGGACAAAGACGATGCGCTCGGCGGCGTATTTTTCCAGAATTCGGGCGATGGCGGCGGCCTGCGGGCTGTCGATGGCCCTGGCCTGCAGCCATGAGGTGCCGATGGCATTGGCCTCTTCCAGCGAGGCAAGGCGACGTTCGCTGTGCCGTGCGGTGGCGATGGACAGGTTGAAGGCCAGCACGAAGGCCAGAAGGCCCAGGATACTGCCGGTCAGCACCCCGATGCCGTCGTCCGCCGTTTCTTTCCGGGCGGCGCGCCGCCGGCCCAGCAGGTCCCCGAACTCGCGCGCCAGGATCTGGGCTCCAAGTAACAGCGCGGCAAAGGCCAGCAGGCTGAAGGCGGCAATGTCGGCAAGAAATGTCATGGCGTCTTCCCTTCTGGCGGAACCGTCGGGCCCCTTCCACCTGCCGCTGCCCGCGAGGCTGCCGCGATGGGTCCTGCCCTGCGCGCCCCTCGGTGATGCAGCCCGGCCCTCCACAGCCCCGCAACATTGCATTTGGCCCTGCCGCCCCCGCCATGTCCAGCCCGAAGACCGACCAAAGTCCTGTGGACATGCGCATTCGGGAAGCGTCCTATGTGAACCGAAGCGGCACAGACCGCTCTGCACGGATGCACAGCAAGGGAGGAAACGATGCTCGATACGACACCCGGCGCGGCGGTGACGCAGGTCCTGGCCGACCTGAACGCAGCCCTGTCTAAAGCCGACCCGGCGGCGGCGGCGGCCCTGTTCGAGCCGGACGGCTACTGGCGTGACCTGGCAAGCCTGACCTGGAACATCAAGACGATGGAAGGGCAGGCCGAGATTGCCGCCATGCTGGCCGCGCAGCTGGCGCAGATGCACCCGCGCGCCTTCACGATCACGCCCGGTGAACTGGCCGAAGACACCGGCGGCTTCCAGCAGGCCTGGATCGATTTCGAAACCGAAACCGGCCGGGGCCACGGCCATATCCGCATCCGCGACGGCAAGATCTGGACGCTGCTGACCACGCTGAAAGAGCTGAAAGGGCATGAGGAACACAAGGGCACCTCCCGCCCCGCCGGGGTGGTGCATGGCGTGGAACGGGGGCGCAAGACCTGGGCCGAGACGCGGGCCGAAGAAACGGCGCATCTGGGCTATGACGTGCAGCCCGAGGTGCTGATCATCGGCGGCGGTCAGGGCGGCATCGCCCTTGGCGCGCGGCTGCGCCAGCTGGGCGTGCCGACCATCATTGTGGAAAAGAACGAACGCCCTGGCGACAGCTGGCGCAATCGCTACAAGTCGCTGTGTCTGCATGATCCGGTCTGGTACGATCACCTGCCCTACATCCCCTTTCCCGCCAACTGGCCGGTCTTTGCGCCCAAGGACAAGATCGGCGACTGGCTGGAGATGTATACGCGGGTGATGGAGCTGAACTACTGGTCCTCCACCATCGCCACCTCGGCCAGGTATGACGAGGTCAAGAAGGAATGGGAGGTCCACGTCACCCGCGACGGCAAGGATGTGGTCCTGCGCCCCAAACAGCTGGTGCTGGCCACCGGTATGTCGGCAAAGGCGAACTGGCCGAAATTTCCCGGTCAGGACATTTTCAGGGGCGAACAGCAGCATTCCAGCACCCATCCCGGCCCCGATGCCTACAAGGGCAAGAAGGTGGTCGTCATCGGATCGAACAACTCCGCGCATGACATCTGCGCGGCGCTGTGGGAGGCGGGTGCGGATGTGACCATGGTGCAGCGGTCTTCCACCCATATCGTGCGGTCGGAACCGCTGATGAAGCACGGGCTGGGCTCGCTCTATTCGGAAGAGGCGGTTGCGGCGGGTGTGACCACCGACAAGGCTGACCTGATCTTTGCCTCGATCCCCTATCGCCTGCTGCCCGCGTTCCAGAAGCCGATCTATGACACGATAAAGGCCGAAGACGCTGATTTCTATGCAGCGCTGGCCAAGGCCGGATTCATGCTGGACTGGGGCGATGACGACACCGGCTTGTTCATGAAATACCTGCGCCGCGGCTCGGGCTATTACATCGATGTGGGCGCAAGCCAGCTGATCATCGACGGCAAGATCAAGCTGAAGGCAGGGTCGGACGTGGATCATCTGACCGAAACCTCTGTCGTGCTGAAGGATGGCACGGAACTGCCCGCCGATCTGGTGGTTTATGCCACCGGCTATGGTTCCATGAACGGCTGGGCGGCAGACCTGATCAGCCAGGAGGTTGCCGACAAGGTGGGCAAATGCTGGGGCCTGGGGTCAGACACCACCAAGGACCCCGGCCCATGGGAAGGGGAGCAGCGCAACATGTGGAAGCCGACTGCGCAGGAAGGGCTTTGGTTCCACGGCGGCAACCTGCATCAGTCGCGCCATTACTCGCAGTTCCTGGCGCTGCAGCTGAAGGCCCGCCAGGCCGGTATTCCCACGCCGGTCTATGGCAGGGGAAAGGTGCATCACCTGAAGTGACCCGAACGGGGCGGCGTTGCGGCCGCCCCCCTCTGCCTGTGGATGGACGGGGCGATGTCCGGTGTCCCGGTCACGCCCCGCCGCTGCTTGGCCCGCTTCGCCCGTGCCGGAATGCCAGCCGGGGGGCGTCTGTCGGTCGCAGGGCACACGAATGTCTTTGCGCAGCAGGAGATGATCATAGCCGCGGAATAACAGCAGAAAAGCGCTACAGCTCTTCCACCAGAACCACCCCCGCCATGGTGCGCAGGGCACCCTTGACCTGGGGTGTCACGGGCCAGACGCGGGGAAGCAGGACGTCGATCTCGCGGCCTGTCTCCCTGTCCGGCACGCAGATGGTGATGCTGCCCCGGGCGCGGCCGCCATCGGCGGCGACCCGCGCCAGCAGGGAAGCGACCGATGCCGCTGCCTCTGCGCGGTCAAGATGAATGCGCAGCGCCCCGCCGCCGGCTTCGGCGGCCACGGCATCAACCGGCTGCACCGCCCGCGCCAGCAGTTTCAGCGCCTCGCCCTCCAGCGTCGCCTCGACCGATACAACCACGTTCGATCCGGCATCCAGCAGGTCGCGTGCCGCCTCGAGCACATCCGAAAAGACGGTCACCTCGTAAAGCCCGGTCGGATCGGACATCTGCACGAAGGCAAAGCGGTTGCCCCGCGCCGATTTGCGATCTTGCCGCGCGGCGACCGCCCCTGCAAGCTTGGCCGCCACCGGCCCGCCTTCTGCCGCCGCCGCCAGTTCGGCCAGCGTCATCACCTTCTGCCGCCGCAGCGCCGCCATGTAATCATCCAGCGGATGGCCCGAAAGGTAAAAGCCGATGGCCTGATGTTCCTGCGCCAGACGTTCGGCCAACAGCCAGTCGTCCCGGTCGGGCAGGCGCGGTTCCGGCAAATCCGCCCCCGCCTCGCCAAAAAGCGAAACCTGGGCCGAGGCGCGCGCCTCGTGCAGCGCCGCAGACCAGGCAACCAGCGGATCCAGTGCCTCAAAGACCCTGGCGCGGTTGCGGTCCAGCACATCAAAGGCCCCGGCGCGGGCCAGCATCTCCAGCGGGCGCTTGCCGATGCGCTTCATGTCGACCCGCCGGGCGAAATCGAACAGGCTGACGAAGGGCTGCGACCCGCGCGCCTCGACGATCAGCTTCATCGCCTCGATCCCGACATTCTTCAGCGCGCCCAGCGCGTAGATGATCTGCCCGTCGCGCACGCCAAAGGTTGCAAGCGAGGTATTGACGCAAGGGGCGATGATCCCGATGCCCAGGCCCCGGCGCACCTCTTCGGCATAGGACGCCAGCTTGTCGGTCAGATGCATGTCGCAGTTCATCACGGCCGCCATGAATTCCACCGGGTGGTTCGCCTTCAGCCAGGCGGTCTGATAGCTGACTACGGCATAGGCGGCGGCGTGGGATTTGTTGAAACCGTAATTCGCGAATTTCTCCAGCAGGTCAAAGACCTCGCCCGCCTTCGCCGCTGAAACGCCGTGGGTCTTGGCCGCGCCCTCGATGAATTTCGGGCGCTCTTTCGCCATTTCTTCGGCAATCTTCTTTCCCATGGCCCGCCGCAGCAGGTCGGCCCCCCCAAGGCTGTAGCCGGCCATCACCTGGGCGATTTCCATCACCTGTTCCTGATAGACGATGATGCCTTGGGTTTCCTGCAGGATATGGTCGATGGTGGGGTGGATCGACCCCCGCTCGCGCAGGCCGTTCTTCACCTCGCAAT
Organism: Rhodobacter sp.; assembly: GCA_020250175.1. Lineage (GTDB taxonomy): Bacteria > Pseudomonadota > Alphaproteobacteria > Rhodobacterales > Rhodobacteraceae > Aliitabrizicola. Next base: position 206,277 of record JADCEN010000003.1, on the reverse strand, counting down.
AGGCGGGGATGTTTTCCATCGGGCCGGGGCGGTACAGCGCCACCAGCGCCACGATATCCTCGATGCAGTTGGGCTTCATGCGCCGCAGCGCATCCATCATGCCGCTGCTTTCCACCTGGAACACCGCCACTGTCCGGGCGGCCGCGTAAAGTTCGTAGGATTTGGCATCGTCCAGCGGGATCAGGCTGATGTCGATGACCGTGCCGCGCCGCGCCAGCAGATCCAGCGCGTTCTGGATCACTGTCAGGGTCTTGAGCCCCAGGAAGTCGAACTTCACCAGACCGGCGGCTTCGACCCATTTCATGTTGAACTGGGTGGCAGGCATGTCCGACCGGGGGTCCTGGTACAGCGGCACCAGCTCGTCCAGCGGGCGGTCGCCGATCACCACGCCCGCGGCATGGGTCGAGGCGTTTCGCAAGAGGCCTTCGATCTGCTTGCCATAGTCCAGGAGCCGCGCCACCACCTCTTCGGCCTTCGCGGCCTCGCGCAGGCGCGGCTCGTCGGCAAGGGCCTTTTCGATGCTGACGGGTTTCACCCCTTCCAGCGGGATCAGCTTTGACAGCCGGTCGACCTGCCCGTAGGGCATCTGCAGGACCCGGCCCACATCGCGCACCGCCGCCTTGGACAAAAGCGCGCCGAAGGTGATGATCTGGCCCACCCTGTCGCGCCCGTAGCGGTTCTGGACATAGGTGATCACCTCTTCCCGGCGGTCCATGCAGAAGTCGATGTCAAAGTCGGGCATCGATACCCGCTCGGGGTTCAGGAACCGCTCGAACAGCAGCTTGTAGCGCAACGGATCCAGATCGGTGATCGTCAGCGCATAGGCCACAAGGCTGCCCGCACCTGAACCGCGCCCCGGCCCCACGGGAATCCGCTGTGCCTTCGCCCATTTGATGAAATCGGCCACAATCAGGAAATAGCCGGGAAATCCCATCTGCTCGATGACGCCCAGCTCGAACTCAAGGCGCGTTTCGTAGTCTTCCACGCTGGCGGCATGCGCAATGACCGCAAGCCGGGCGCGCAGCCCTTCGCGCGCCTGGCGGCGCAGTTCCGCAACTTCGTCATCGGCAAATTTCGGCAGGATCGGCTTGTGCTTTTGCGCGGCAAACGCGCAGCGCCGGGCAATTTCCACCGTGTTTTCCCGTGCCTCGGGCAGGTCGGCGAACAGGGCACACATTTCCGCTTCGGTCTTGAAGCAATGCTGCGGCGTCAGGCGGCGGCGCGGGGCCTGCTGATCGACATAAGCCCCTTCGGCAATGCAGATCAGCGCATCATGCGCCTCATACATGCCGGGGTCAGGGAAATACACATCGTTGGTGGCCACCAGCGGCAGGTCCAGGTCATAGGCCAACTCGACGAAACCCTGCTCGGTCAGGCGTTCCGCAGGGGGTATCTGGCCACCTTCGCCGGGGTGGCGCTGCAATTCAACGTAAAGCCGCTGCGGATAGATCTGCGCCAGACGCACCAGCACCGCCCGCGCCTTGGGCGCCTGCCCGGCCTGAAGAAACCGCCCCACCGGCCCGTCCGGCCCGCCCGTCAGGCAGATCAGCCCTTCGCAATGCCGCGCAAGATCGTCCATCGTCACCTGCGGCATCTGCCCGCCCTTGTCGATGTAGAGGCACGAGTTGAGTTTCATCAGATTCCTGTAGCCCGCTTCGTCCTGCGCCAGCAGGACAAGAGGGGCCAGGGGCCGCGCCCTTTCGCCGACGCCGGCCGGATCATGCGCCAGCGAGATCTGGCAGCCAAGGATGGGCTGCACGCCCGCCGCCTGTGCGGTCACCGAAAACTCCAGCGCCGCGAACATGTTGTTGGTGTCGGTGATCGCCACGGCCGGCATGTTCTGCGCCAGGCACAGCCCGACCAGCTTCCTGACCGGAACCGCCCCTTCCAGCAGCGAATACTCGCTGTGAACGCGCAGGTGAATGAATCGGGGGACGTTCGACATGCGGCCAGCCTAGCAACAGCACTGCCGGGGCGAAAGGGCACCCGGCTTTTCGGCGAAAGGCGAAACTGCTATCAGGTAAGCTGGAAAGGTTCCGCTTGCCTTGTGCGGGGGGGCGGGGCTTGATGACATCGCGATACAGGGGCGCGGGCCCGCTTTACGCCGCATCGGGTGGCCCGCATCAGCCAAAGACGGCAAGATGGCGGCAAGACGGCAGGGTGTCAGATGTCCGAGATTGCGTTTCTGCTGAACGGAACGCCCGTGCGCGTGGCGGGGGAACCGGCGACGCGCAGCCTGCTGGACTGGCTGCGCGACACGCGGCACCTGACCGGCACCAAGGAAGGCTGCAACGAAGGCGACTGCGGGGCCTGCACCGTCATGGTGACGGATGCGGCAGGGTCACGGGCGCTGAATTCCTGCATCCTGTTCCTGCCACAGCTTCACGGCAAGGCCGTGCGCACGGTGGAAGGCATCGCTGCCCCCGATGGCCGTCTGCATCCCGTCCAGCAGGCGATGATCGACCACCACGGATCGCAATGCGGCTTTTGCACGCCGGGCTTTGTCGTGTCGATGGCAGTGGCGCATCTGCAGGGCAGGCGCGACCATGACGATGTGCTGGCGGGCAACCTGTGCCGCTGCACCGGCTATGCCCCGATCATCCGCGCCGCCGAAGCCGCCGCTGCCGCCCCGATGCCCGACTGGATGCCCGAAACCGCCCCCGGACTATCGTTCGCCGAAATATCCTCGGGGGGGAGTCCGCAGGACGGGGGGGCAGACAGCCCCCCCGCGCCCTTCCTGCCGCAGACCACCGACGAACTGGCGCGCTGGTACGCCGCCCATCCCGGGGCCACGCTGATCGCAGGGGCGACCGATGTTGGTCTTTGGGTGACCAAGGAGTTGCGCGACCTTGGGCCTGTCGCCTTTCTGTCCGGCATCGGGGAGATGCAGCGGATCGACCGGCAGGGCGACCATCTGCGGATCGGTGCGGGGGTAACCATCACCGACCTGATGGCAGCGCTGGCCCCGCTTTACCCCGATTTCGCCGAATTGCTGCGCCGGTATGGGTCCGTGCAGGTGCGCAATGCCGCCACAATCGGCGGCAACATCGCCAACGGCTCGCCCATCGGCGACGGGCCGCCCGCGCTGATCGCCCTGGGCGCCACGCTGCAGTTGCGGCACGGCACCGCGCGGCGCGAGATTGCGATTGAGGAGTTCTTTCTGGACTACCGCAAGCAGGACCGCAGGCCGGGTGAGCTGGTCGAGGCCGTGACCATACCGGCACAGGCCCCTGCCCTGCGGTGCTACAAGCTGTCCAAACGCTTTGATCAGGACATTTCGGCGGTCTGCGGCTGTTTCAATGTCACCCTCTCGGATGGTATCGTCACTGCGGCCCGCATCGCCTTTGGCGGCATGGCGGGCATTCCCAAACGCGCGGCGGCGGTCGAGGCCGCGCTGATCGGCAAGCCCCTGAGCCCGGAAACGGCCCATGCGCTGAAGCCGCTGTTCGCGCGGGATTTCACCCCGCTGAGCGACATGCGCGCCTCGGCCGCCTACCGGCTGGAGGTGGCGGCGAACATGCTGGTGCGCTATGCCGCCGACCTGGCGGGCCAGCCGGCGCATGTGCTGAAGGTGCGGGCATGAGTGCCGGTCTGTCGCTTCCCCATGATGCCGCAGCCCTGCATGTCACCGGGCAGGCCCGCTACACCGACGACATCCCGACGCCTGCGGGCACGCTGCATCTGGCCTTTGGTCTGTCCGCCATCGCGCATGGCACCATCATCGGCATGGACCTGTCTGCGGTGCGGGCGGCCCCCGGGGTTGTGGCCGTGCTGTCCGCGGCCGAGCTGCCGGACATGCCCGATTGTTCACCTTCTGCCCATGACGAGCCGCTGCTGGCCACCGACACCGTGCATTACCAAGGCCAGCCGGTCTTTCTGGTGATCGCCGAAAGCCACCTGGCCGCACGCCGTGCGGCGCGGCTGGGGGTGATCCGCTGCACCGAACGCCCGGCCTTGCTGACGGTGGATCAGGCGCTGGCCGCCAACAGCCGGTTCGAGGCCGGTCCGGTGATCTGGGCCAGGGGGGATGCCGCCGCCGCCATCGCCGCCGCCCCGCACCGCGTCGAGGGGCAGATCGAGGTCGGCGGACAGGAGCATTTCTATCTGGAAGGCCAGGTGGCCCTGGCCCTGCCGCAAGAGGGGGGCGATATGGTCGTCCATTCCTCGACCCAGCATCCGACCGAAGTGCAGCACAAGGTCGCCGATGCCCTGCACCTGCCGATGAGCGCGGTGCGCGTCGAGGTGCGCCGCATGGGCGGCGGCTTTGGCGGCAAGGAAAGCCAGGGCAATGCGCTGGCCGTGGCCTGCGCCGTTTCGGCGCGGTCCACGGGCCGGCCCTGCAAGATGCGCTATGACCGCGACGATGACATGATCATCACCGGCAAGCGTCATGACCTGCGCATCCTCTACCGGGCCGGCTTCGATGGGGACGGCCGGCTGGCGGGGGTGGAATTCACGCATCTGCTGCGCTGCGGCTGGAGCCAGGATTTGTCGCTGCCGGTGGCCGACCGTGCCATGCTGCATGCCGACAACGCCTATTTCCTGCCCGCCGTGCGGATCGAAAGCCACAGGTTGCGCACCCACACCCAATCCGCCACCGCCTTTCGCGGCTTCGGCGGGCCGCAGGGCATGGTCGGGATCGAACGGGTGATCGACCACATCGCGCATGCGCTGAAGCGCGATCCGCTGGCGGTGCGGCGGGCGAATTTCTACCGTGCGATGGCCGCCAGGCCGGGGGCTTTGCCCCCGGACCCCCAGGGTATTTCCGCCGAAAAGAAGCCAGGGCCGGACGGGGTGGAGGGGATGCCGCCCAATCCGTCGGGTGCGCAGACAACGCCCTACCATATGCCGGTCGAGGATTTCATCGGTCAGGATCTGGTGGCCGCGCTGGAGGAAAGCGCGGCCTATCAGGCGCGGCGCGCCGGGATTGCGGCCTGGAACGCCGCCAGCCCCGTGTTGAAGCGCGGCATCGCGCTGACCCCGGTGAAATTCGGCATCTCGTTCACGCTGACCTGGCTCAACCAGGCGGGGGCGCTGGTGCATGTCTATCAGGACGGGTCGGTCCATCTGAACCATGGCGGCACCGAGATGGGGCAGGGCCTGTTCCAGAAGGTGGCGCAGGTTGCCGCAGGGGTGTTCGGGCTGGAGACGGGGGCGATCAAGATCACCGCAACCGATACCTCGAAGGTGCCCAATACCTCGGCCACGGCGGCCTCTTCGGGGTCTGACCTGAACGGCATGGCGGTGCGCGCGGCCTGCGAGACGATCCGGGGCCGCATGGCCGCGCATCTGGCGGGGCGGCATCAGGCGCAGCCCGCCGAAGTGGTCTTCCAGGGGGGCCGGGTGCAGGTGGCGGGGGCCGACTACGGCTTTGCCGAAGTGGCGGCGATGGCCTATCAGGCGCGCCTGTCGCTGTCTTCGACCGGCTATTACCGCACACCGAAAATCGTCTGGGACCGGGTCAGGGGCAGGGGCCGGCCGTTCTTTTATTTCGCCTATGGCGCGGCGGTGACCGAGGTTGTGATCGATACGCTGACGGGCGAAAACCGCATCCTGCGCGCCGACATCCTGCATGACACCGGGGCCAGCCTGAACCCGGCGCTGGACATCGGTCAGATCGAGGGCGGCTATGTGCAGGGGGCGGGCTGGCTGACCACGGAAGAGCTGGTCTGGGATGACCGGGGCCGTTTGCGCACCCATGCGCCCAGCACCTACAAGATTCCGGCCTGTTCCGACCGGCCGCCGGTGTTCAACGTGGCCCTTTGGGGCCAGGCCAACCGGGAAGACAGCGTGGGCCGGTCCAAGGCGGTGGGCGAGCCGCCCTTGATGCTGGGGATATCGGCGCTGATGGCCCTGTCGGATGCGGTGGCAGCCTGTGGGGACGGGTCGGTCTATCCGGCGCTGGACGCGCCCGCGACGGCAGAGCGCGTGCTCATGGCCGTGCAGAGGCAGCGCGGTGATTGACCTGGCCGCCCTGTCCGGCGCGGTCGCAGCCCATGGCGGGGTCGCCCGGATTGTGGTTGCCGCCGTGGAAGGATCGGCCCCGCGCGAGGCGGGGGCGGCGATGCTGGTCTGGCGGGATGGCAGCGCGGGCACCATCGGCGGCGGCGCGCTGGAATGGACGGCGATGGAACGGGCGCGCGGCCTGCTTTTGTCCGGGGCCGCGCCCGCCGTGGACCGCGTGCCCCTGGGCCCTGCCTTGGGTCAATGCTGCGGTGGCGCGGTGACGCTGCTGACCGAAGTCTTCGGGGCCGCAACCCTGCCGCGCCCGGAGGCCGGTGTGTTTGCCCGCACCGTCGGCGGCGGCCCAATGCCGCTGGCTGTGAAGCGTCTGCTGGCGCGGGCGCGGGGCGAAGGGCATATGCCCGGCGCGGCCCTTGTGCAGGGCTGGATGGTGGAACCGGTGATGTCGCACCGTCAGGCGCTGTGGGTCTGGGGGGCGGGCCATGTCGGCCGGGCGCTGGTGGCGGTGCTGGCCCCGCTGCCCGGGCTGGCGATCACCTGGGTTGACGTGGCGCAGGACCGCTTTCCGGAAATCACTCCGCCGGATGTCACGCTCCTGCCTGCGGCCGATCCTGCCCGGCTGGTGCCGCATTGCCCCGCCGGGGCCGCGCATCTGGTGCTGACCCGGTCGCATGCCCTTGATCTGGAACTGTGCCACCGCCTGCTGACCCATGGTTTCGCCAGCCTTGGCCTGATCGGGTCGCAGACCAAACGGGCGCGGTTTCGCAGCCGGCTGCGCGCGCTTGGCCACAGCGAGCCGCAGATCGCGCGCATCCGCTGCCCCATCGGCGATCCTGCCCTGGGCAAGCACCCGCAGGCGATTGCCATCGGCGTGGCGCAGGACATACTGCACCGGCAGGTGACACAGGCGTCGCGACAGGAGACTGCGGGATGACCGGGACGGGAGAGGTGCTGCTGCGGGTCGAGGGGCTGACCAAGGCCTATCCCGGCGTGGTGGCCAACAGCGATGTGTCCTTTGCCGTGGCCCCGGGCGAGGTGCATGCCCTGCTGGGCGAGAACGGCGCGGGAAAATCCACGCTGGTCAAGATGATCTATGGGCTGGTCAAGCCCGACAGCGGCACCATGACCCTGCGCGGCGCGGCCTATGCCCCGGCCAAACCCGGCAGCGCCCGCCAGCAGGGCGTGGCCATGGTGTTCCAGCATTTCAGCCTGTTCGAGGCGCTGAACGTGGCCGAGAACGTTGCCCTTGGCATGCAGCATCCGCCACGGATGCGCGCGCTGGCGTCGCGCATCCGCCAGGTATCGCAGGATTACGGGCTGCCGCTGGACCCCGACCGTCTGGTGGGGGACCTCAGCGCAGGCGAGCGCCAGCGGGTCGAGATCATCCGCTGCCTGTTGCAGGACCCGAAGCTGTTGATCATGGATGAGCCGACCTCTGTGCTGACCCCGCAGGAAGTGGACATCCTGTTTCAGACGCTGCGGCAGCTGTCGGCGGAAGGCACGGCGATCCTGTATATCTCGCACAAGCTGGAGGAAATCCGCGCGCTGTGCGATACCGCGACGATCCTGCGGCGCGGCAAAGTGGTGGCCACCTGCACCCCGCGCGAGAAATCGGCGCGCGACCTGGCCGAGATGATGGTGGGCGAAACGCTGACCCCGCCCGCCCGCAGCGCCAAGGCCAAGGGGGCTGTGGCGCTGGAGGTATCGGGCTTGTCGGTGCGTTCGCCCAACCCCTTCGGCACGGCACTGAAAAATGTCAGCTTTTCCGTGCGGAAGGGCGAGATTCTGGGCATTGCCGGGGTGGCGGGCAACGGGCAGGACGAATTGCTGCTGGCGCTGTCGGGCGAACTGCGCACGGCGCGGGACACAATCCGGATCAATGACGCGGGCTGTGGCGATGCAGGCCCGAACGAACGCCGCCGGGCCGGACTGGTGGCAGCCCCCGAGGAACGGCTGGGTCATGCAGCCGCCCCGGACATGAGCCTGACCGAAAACGCCCTGCTGTCGGGCGCTTCGCGCAAGGGCCTGGTGTCGCGCGGGTTGATCGACTGGGCCGCAACCCGCGCCTTTGCCGGGCAGATCGTGGACCGCTTTGACGTGCGCACACCGGGCATCTGGGTGGCCGCACGCGCCCTGTCCGGCGGCAACCTGCAGAAATTCGTGGTGGGGCGCGAGCTAAGCCAGGCCCCGGCAATCGTCGTGGTGAACCAGCCGACCTGGGGGGTGGATGCATCGGCGGCGGCCGCGATCCGGCAGGCGCTGATCGACCGGGCGGCAGAGGGCGCGGCGGTGGTGGTGATCAGCCAGGACCTGGACGAATTGCTGGAAATCGCCGACCGCTTTGCGGCGCTGAACGGCGGGCGGCTGACCGAACCCAGGCCGACACAGGGCCTGACGGTGGACGAGATCGGCCTGATGATGGGCGGCGCGCATGGCATGGAGGTGGCCCATCATGTTCATCCTTGAAAAGCGTCCCACCCCGTCACGGTTCTGGACGGCGGCAACGCCGGTTCTGGCGGTGATCCTGACGATGATCGCGGGCGGGCTGATGTTCGCCATTCTGGGCAAGGACCCGGTTGAGGCGATCCGCACGATCTTCTGGGACCCGCTGTTCGATCCGCAGTTCGCCAGCTATTCCCGCCCGCAGCTGCTGGTCAAGGCCGGGCCGCTGATCCTGATTGCCATCGGTCTGTCCCTGGGTTTTCGCGCCGGGATATGGAATATCGGTGCCGAAGGCCAGTATATCATGGGGGCGATCTTTGGCGCGGCGGCGGGCCTTGCCTTTTACCCGTCCGAAAACCGGCTGATCTTTCCGCTGATGGTGGTGGCGGGGGCCTTTGGCGGCTGGGTCTGGGCGATGATCCCGGCGATCCTGCGCACGCGCTTCCGCACCAATGAAATTCTGGTGTCGCTGCTGCTGGTCTATGTCGCGCAATCGCTGCTGGCCTCGATGGCGCTGGGGGCGCTGCGCAGCCCCGAAGGCGGCGGGTTTCCGGGTTCACGCAACCTGTCGCAATGGCCCGCTTCGGCCAACCCGGAACTGATTGCGGGCACGGGCATGCACTGGGGTGTCGTCGCTGCCTTCATCGCGGTGATCGCCAGCTACATCCTGCTGCAGCGCCACATCCTTGGCTTTCATATCCGCCTTGCCGGCGAGGCTCCGCGCGCGGCGCGCTTTGCGGGCGTCAATCCGAACCGGCTGGTGGTGCTGTGCATGGGCATTTCGGGCGCGCTGGCAGGGCTGGCGGGGCTGTTCGAGGTGACGGGTCCGGCTGGCCAGATCAGCATCGACTTCAACTCGGGCTACGGGTTCACCGCCATCATCGTGGCCTTCCTCGGGCGGCTGAACCCCATCGGCATCCTGCTGGCGGGGCTCTTGATGGCGCTGACCTATATCGGGGGGGAACTGGCGCAGTTCATGCTGGGCCTGCCTTCAGCGGCGATCCAGGCGTTTCAGGGGATGCTGCTGTTTTTCCTGCTGGCGGTGGACATGCTTGGCAACTACCGCATCCGCCTTGGCTTCGGGAGGGCCGCCTGATGGACCTGAGTGCGATCAACCCGGCGGTCCTGATTGCCTCGCTGATGGTGGCGGCGGTGCCGATCATGCTGGCGGCGACGGGCGAACTTGTGGTGGAAAAGGCCGGGGTGCTGAACCTGGGTGTCGAAGGCATGATGATCATGGGCGCGGTCTGCGGCCTTGCGATTGCAGTGGAAGCCGAAAGCCCGGCCGTGGGCTTTCTTGCCGCGGCGGCGGGCGGGGCGGCACTGTCGCTGATCTTTGCCTTTCTGACCCAGGTGCTGCTGGCCAATCAGGTGGCAACGGGGCTTGCGCTGACCCTGTTCGGTCTGGGCCTGTCATCGCTGATCGGGCAGGGCTATGTCGGCATCAAGCCGCCGCCAACCCCGCGACTGGACTTCGGTCCGCTGACCGACATTCCCGTGCTGGGCACCATCCTGTTCCGCCATGATCCCGTGGTGTACCTGTCGGTCCTGATCATCGCCGCCGTCTGGGCGCTGCTGAAGTTCACCCGCGCCGGGCTGATCCTGCGGGCGGTGGGTGAAAATCACGATGCGGCCCATGCGCTTGGCTACAAGGTGCAGCGCATCCGTCTGGCTGCGATCCTGTTCGGCGGGGCGATGGCCGGGTTGGGCGGGGCCTACATCAGTCTGGTGCGGGTGCCGCAATGGACCGACGGGATCACGGCGGGCGCAGGCTGGATCGCCCTGGCCATCGTGGTCTTTGCCAGCTGGAAGCCCTGGCGCATCCTGCTTGGTGCCTATCTTTTCGGCGGGATCACTGTGCTTCAGCTGAATCTGCAAGCGGCCGGAGCGCGCATTCCGGTCGAGTACTTGTCGATGTCGCCCTATCTGATAACCATCCTTGTGCTGGTTATCATGTCTGCCGACCGGGGCCGCGCCGCGCTGAACGCGCCTGCGGCGCTTGGAAGAAATTTCCATGCTTCGCGCTGAAGCATGAATTCAAAGCCGGGGTTACCGGCACAACTGGGAGTGAACGAATGAAACGCAGAATCCTTTTTGCCGGTGCCGCCCTGGGCCTTGGTCTGACGCTTTCCGGCACGGCCATGGCGCAGGACAAGACCAAGGCCTGTTTTGTCTATGTCGGCCCCATCGGCGACGGTGGCTGGACTTATCAGCATCATCAGGGCCTGCTGGCCGTGCAGGAGGCATTCGGCGACAAGGTGGAAACCGCCTATCAGGAAAACGTGCCCGAAGGGGCCGATGCCGAGCGTGTTCTGACCCAGATGGCGCTGTCGGGCTGCGACATCATCTTTACCACGTCCTTCGGCTACATGGATGCGACCAATGCGGTGGCTGCCAAGTTCCCCGATGTGAAGTTCGAACATGCCACCGGCTACAGGCGCGACCATCCGAACGTCGCCACCTACAACGCGCGCTTCTATGAAGGCCGCGCGGTGATGGGCACCATCGCCGGGCACATGACCAAGTCGAACAAGATCGGCTACATCGGCTCTTTCCCGATTCCGGAAGTGATCCAAGGCATCAACTCCAGCTTCATCCATGCCAGGAAGGTGAACCCGGATGTCACCATCTCGGTGGTCTGGGCCTATACATGGTTTGATCCGGCGAAAGAGGCGGACGCCGCCAAGGCGCTGATCGAACAGGGCGTGGACGTGATCCTGTCGCACACCGATTCCACCGCACCGCTGGCCGAACTGGCGAAAACGCCGGGCACCATCGGCTTTGGTCAGGCCTCGGACATGGCAGCCTACAAGCCAAGCCCGCGCGTCTCTTCGATCATCGACAACTGGGCACCCTACTATATCAAGCGCGTCGGCGCGGTGATCGACGGCACCTGGGAACAGACGGATTCATGGGAAGGGATTGCCAGCGGCGAAGTAGAAATCGGCGAAATCACCGAGGCCGTCCCGGCCGGGGTGAAGGCCGAAGCCGAAGCGATGCGTGATGCGATTGCCGCCGGAACCTACCACCCCTTCACCGGCCCGCTGAACAAGCAGGACGGAACGCCCTGGCTTGCCGAAGGCGAGACCGCCAGCGACGGCGACCTGCTGGGCATGAGCTTCTACGTCGAAGGCATTGTGGGCGATATTCCGAAGTAAGCCACAGCGCCCGGAATAGGTCAGAAAGGCCCGGGTCGATCCGGGCCTTTTTTCCTGGCGCAGCGATCCTTGCCGGGGCGCGCGCGGAGGCTGCAAACCTTGGCACCGCGCCTTGCCATTTTCTGCGCCGCAGGGCAGCGTGTCCGGCATGAATGCGGATTTCCTGATCATCGGTGGCGGCATTGCCGGCATCTCGGCGGCGGCGCGCCTTTCGCATCTGGGCAGCGTCACCCTGCTGGAGGCGGAAGAGGCGCTGGCCCACCATGCCTCGGGCCGCTCTGCCGCGCTTTACGAGCCGCGGTATGGCCTGCCGCCCGTCGTCTCGCTGAGCATGGCGGGGGGCGATTACCTTCGCGCCGCGCCGAAAGTGCTGTCGCCGCGCGGGCTGATGATCGTCGCCCGCAGCGAAGAGCGGGCCCGCTTCGAAGCGGACATCGCCGACATGGCGCTTGTGCCCGTCCCGGTCGACGAGGCCGTGGCGCGCGTGCCGGTCCTGAACCGCCGCAGCATCGCCCATGCCGCCCTGGCCGATCATGCCTGGGATATCGATACCGACCTGCTGTTGCAGGGCTTCCTGCGCGAGGCGCGGGAAAATGGGGCGCAGATCGTCACCCAGGCGCGCGTCACGGCACTTGCCCGCACGCCGGGCGGATGGCGCGCCACAACCCGCGGCGGACAGGTCGAGGGTGCCCTGCTGGTGAATGCCGCAGGGGCCTGGGCGGATCAGGTCGCTGCCATGGCGGGCGTCCGGCCCCTTGGCCTGACGCCTTTGCGCCGGTCGATGGCCCGCATCCCGGCCCCCGGCGGCCATGACCTGCGGGCCTGGCCGATGATCTTCGGGGCGGGGGAAACCTGGTATGCCAAGCCCGATGCCGGGGCACTGCTGGTGTCGCCCGCAGAAGAGCACGCCATGGACCCGCATGATGCCTGGGCCGATGACATGGTGCTGGCCGAAGGGCTGGCGCGGTATGAGGCGATGGTGACTGAACCGGTCACCCGGCTGATCGCGTCCTGGGCGGGGCTGCGCACCTTTGCCCCGGACCGGGTTCTGGCCATCGGACGGGATATGCGCGATCCGGCGTTTTTCTGGGTGGCAGGACAGGGGGGATATGGCTTTCAGACCGCGCCCGCCGCATCGGCGCTGGTGGCCGATCTGGTGGCGGGACGCCCCCCGGCGCTGGACGCGCCGACGGTGGCCGCCCTTGATCCGGCGCGGTTCGGCTGATGCAGGGGCCGGGCGGCGGGCCGGATCAGGCCGCGTGAACCATCAGCATACCCCGGTCGAAGCGGGGCCTTGCCGCCCCCCGTGCCGGACAGGGAAAGGGGCGGCACATCGCCCAACCGCCGCCTGCGCCCGCCGCCCGAAACCATGCGCCGGTAAGCTGCGGTCTTTCCGTTGGCCCTGACGCGCCGTTGCGGCCGGTGCCCGGTCAACCGCACGGCGGTCTGTTTCCGGGACGGCAATCAGATGTTGCGACCGAAGGGATGTGACTTGCCGCTGCGCCCGGTCGCAACACATCCGTCCAGCAACCGCGACGGCCGCCACAGGACCTTCGGGCAGTATTCAGGGACCTGCCTTGTGCCGGGGCGGTGACGGCAGGGACGATATTGACGCCCTCCGGGGCAGCGCAGCGGAATGTCAGTGCGGGCCCCTGCGGCACGCCCGGTGACACAGGCGGGCGCTGCCATCGCGGCCGGACAATTCAGATGACAACAGGCACTGTCCGGCATAGGGTTATCTGGTGCGGCCTGTTTGAAATAACCCGTTGTGTACCTTCAGGAGTTAGCCCGATGACCCGACATGCTGCCCTGACTGCCCCCGTCTTTGCCTTTCCGATGCTGATGCTTTTGGCCGCCGCGGCGGGCGCGCAGGACATGCCCGCAGTCACACCGCCTACACCGGACGAGCTTGCCTTTTCCGTTCAGAACATGGACCCATCGGCCAGCCCCCAGACCGATTTCTATCGCTATGCCTCGGGTGCCTGGCAGGACCGGGTGGAACGCCCCGAGCGGCTGGCGATGTACAGCATCTTCGACATCATGGGCGAGCGTCAGAAGGCATTGATGAAGGTCGTTCTGGCGCAGATCGGCGCACAGGCCGCCACCGCGCCCAAGGGCAGCCCTGAACAGCAGGTCGGCACGCTTTACAACGCCTACATGGATACTTCCGCCCGTGACGCCGCCGGAATGACACCGTTGCAGCCCCAGCTTGATGCCATTGCGGCGATCCGATCCATGGAGGATCTGGCGCGCTATCTTGGCACGGCCATGGCAACCACATCTGCACCGCGGGGGCTGCTGGAACTGACGCCGGAAGTCGGCCTTAACGACAGTTCCCGCTGGTTGGTCACCGTATATGCAGGCACATTCGGCGTGCCTTTCGACGACATTCTGGCAGAGCCGCCCGAAGCGCCGCGTCACGCAGGCTACAGGACCTATCTGACCCATGTGATGCAGGTGGCCGGATATGCGCCGCCAGAGGCCGCGCGACTGGCCGCACTTGCCACCACGATCGAAGCCGCGCTGCAGAAAGGCAAGCTGACCCCGGTCGAGGCCAACGACCCGGCCATGATCAACAATCCGATCAGCCTTGCGGCGATGCAGGCATTGATCCCCGAGTTGAACCTTCAGCTGTACCTTGATGCCATCGGCATTCCCGAACCGGGCGAGATGAACCTGTCCGAGCCGCGCTATTTCCCGGTTCTTTCACAGGTGCTGCGCGACCACAGCCTGCAGGACATCAAGGATTACCTGACTGTCCTGACCATCACCGGTTACTCCAGCCTCCTGTCCAGCGGCTTCGATGAACCGACACGCGCCTGGTCCGCCCTTCTGACCGGCGTGCCGGTATTGCCCCCGACCGAGGAACGCGCCTTGGCGCTGATCCAGGGGGCATTGGGCCATCCCCTGAGCCGCATTTATGTCGACAGCTTCTTCAGCGATGAAACAAAGGCCGGGGCGGAACAGATGATCAGCCAGATTGTCGGTGTCTTCCGGGCCCGCATCCCCTCACGCGACTGGCTGACCGAAGCGACCCGTACCGAGGCGCTGGCCAAGGTCGATGCCCTGACTGTCCGCGTTGGCTACCCCGATACCTGGATCGACTTTTCGGGTGTCGAAATCGGCCCCGACCTGGTGGCGAATGTCAACGCCACTGCCGCCTTTCAGCACCGCCGCGACGTGGCGCGGTTCGGCCAGCCCGTGGTGCAGGACGAATTCGCTTCTGAGGCAACTTACGCCTTCGTCCAGAACGCGGCCTACGACCCGCAGTTGAACGGATTTGAGATTCCGGCGGCGATCCTGCAACCGCCGATGTATGATCCGGGGATGGATTTCGCGGTGAACGTCTGCCGCATCGGCGCGGTGATCGGGCACGAGCTGACGCACGGCTTTGACACCATGGGCCGACAGTTCGATGCCGGGGGCGATATCCGCGACTGGTGGACCCCGGCAGATGCCGCAGCCTTCACCAAGCAGGCGCAAAAGCTGATCGATCAGGCGAATGCGTATGAGGTGCTGCCCGGCCTGATGGCCAACGGCGAAATCGCGGTTGGTGAAAACATGGCCGATGTGGGGGGTCTGACGCTGGCGATGGAGGTTTTGCGCCAGCACCTGGTCGCCAACCCGGATCAGAACGTAAAGATTGACGGGCTTACGCCCGAACAGCGCTGCTTTCTGTCATGGGCGCAGATGTGGACCGCCAAAACCTCGGACGAGTTCCTGCGCCTGATTATCGCCAATGATGCGCATCCGCCCGGCCCCTACCGCGCCGTGGCCGCCCCGCAGAACCTTGATGCCTTTTACGAGGCGTTCGGCATTGCGGAAGGCGATCCGATGTGGCTTTCGCCGGAGAGCCGCGTGCGCGCCTGGTAGGCTGGCTCAGCCATCCACCCGGATGCGTGCGTTTACCGGGTCATAGGGGCTGTCTTCCACCACCACCGCATCCCAGGCCTGCCGCAGCATCCGCACCTGCAGCCGGGTGCCCACCGCAGCCAGATCGGGGCGGACATAGCCCATGCCGATCTGTTTGCCAAAAGCCACCGACCAGCCGCCGGATGTCAGCCGCCCGATTTTCTCGCCGTTCAGCAGCAGCGCCTCTTTCCCCCAGGGGTCGGTATCGTCCGGCCCGTCGATCAGCAGGGTCACGCATTTGCTGCGGATGCCGGTGGCCAGCATCGCCTCTTTCCCAAGAAAGTCCTTCGACAGATCGACAAACCGGTCCAGCCCCGCCTCCAGCGGGGTTGCATCGCGGCCCAGTTCGGTGCCGAAGGCGCGATAGCTTTTCTCCTGCCGCAGCCAGTTCTGCGCCCGCGCGCCGACCAGCTTCATCCCGTGCTTTTCGCCTGCCGCCAGCAGCAGGTCCCACAGATAGCGCTGCATTTCGATCGGGTGGTGCAGTTCCCAGCCCAGTTCCCCGGTATAGGCCACGCGGATGGCGTTGACAGGGCACATGCCCAGTTCGATCCGCCGCGACGAAAGCCAGGGGAAGCGCCGGTTCGACAGGACCGTGTCCGGATCGGCGTCCTTGACGATTTCTGTCAGGATGGCGCGGCTTGCGGGACCGGCAAGGGCAAACACGCCGTATTTCGTCGTCACATCCTCTTCGTTGATCCGGCCGAAGCGGTCTTCTTCCTCCATGATTGCCTTGTAGAGATAATCCTCGTCATAGGCATGCCACGCCCCGGCCGAGACGAGGTAATAGTCATCCTCGGCAAGCCGGATGATGGTGTATTCGGTGCGCGTGGTGCCAGTCGGGGTCAGGGCGTAGGTCAGGTTGATGCGGCCCACCGCGGGCAGCCTGTTGGTGGTGAACCAGTCAAGGAAGGCGGTGGCTCCGGGGCCGCTGATGCGGTGCTTGGTGAAAGCGGTGGCGTCGATCAGCCCTGCCGTTTCGCGGATCGCCGTCGCCTCGGCCACGGCATGGGGCCACCAGGACCCGCGACGGAAGCTGCGCCCGTCATGGTCAAAGCCTTCGGGCGCGTCCTTTGGCCCGTAGTAATTGGGGCGTTCCCAGCCGTTTACCTGACCGAACTGCGCGCCCAGCGCCTTTTGCCGGTCATAGACCGGGGCGGTGCGCAGCGGGCGGCAGGCTTCGCGTTCCTCGTCGGGGTGGTGCAGGATGAAGACATGCGCGTAGCATTCCTCGTTCTTGCGCGCCGCGTATTCGGTCGTCATCCAGCCGCCGTAGCGGCGCGGATCCAGACTGGCCATGTCAATCTCGGCTTCGCCCTGCACCATCATCTGCGCAAGGTAATGGCCCGTGCCCCCGGCGGCGGTGATGCCAAAGCTGAAGCCTTCGGCAAGCCACATGTTGCGCAGGCCCGGAGCCGGGCCGACCAGCGGGTTGCCATCGGGGGTGTAGCAGATCGGGCCGTTGAAATCATCCTTCAGACCCACGGTTTCCGCAGAGGGCAGGCGGTGGATCATGCTCAGGTATTCGGTCTCGATCCGCTCCAGGTCCAGCGGAAACAGATCGGCACGGAAGGACTGCGGCACGTCATACAGGAACCGCGCCGGGGCGTTGCGCTCATATGGGCCCAGAATCCAGCCGCCGCGTTCCTCGCGCACATACCATTTGGCGTCGGCATCGCGCAGCACCGGGTGCTGGGGGTTGGTCTTGCGCCACTCTACCAGTGTCGGGTCCGGCTCGGTCACGATATACTGGTGTTCCACCGGAATGGCCGGAATCTTTATGCCCAGCAGCCGCGCCGTGCGCTGGGCGTGGTTCCCGGTTGCGGTCACCACATGCTCGGCATGGAGGGTGAAACTGTCCTCCGACGGCACCAGATTGCCGCCCTGTTCCACCATGCGGCGGCAGGTGACGATCCATTCGTCGCCGGTCCAGAAATACCCGTCCACCTGCACGCGCTGCTCGAACTGCGCGCCGAACTGCCGCGCGCCCCTGGCCATGGCCTGCGTCACGTCGGCGGGATTGATGTAGCCGTCCTGCGGGTGAAACAGCGCCCCCTTCAGATCGTCGGTGCGCACCAGCGGCCAGCGGTCGCGGATTTCTTTCGGGGTCAGGAACTCGTGATGGACGCCCGCCGTTTCCGCCACCGTGGAATACAGCATGTATTCGTCCATCCGGGCATCGGTCTGGGCCATGCGCAGGTTGCCGACCACATAGAAGCCGGGGTTCAGGCCTGTCTCGGCCTCCAGCCCCTTGTAGAAATCCACGCTGTACTTGTGGATATGGGTGGTGGCAAAGCTCATGTTGAACAGCGGCAAAAGACCTGCGGCGTGCCAGGTGGAACCTGCCGTCAGCGCGTCGCGTTCCACCAGCAGCGTGTCCCACCCGGCCTTCGCCAGATGATAGGCGATCCCCGTTCCAACCGCGCCGCCGCCGACGACCAGGGCTTTGACATGTGTCTTCATCGCACCGACTCCGTGGTTTCGGATTTTGCACAGTCATGCCCCAAGCGCTGCGGAACGGGCAAGGCCGCCCGACCTTTGCCAGACGAAAACGACATGGCGGGCGCGGGGCGACGGCAGGCCGATGCCATGCCTGCCCCGCCCGCCTCAGCGCCAGCGCAGCGGCCCCAGAACCGCTGACAGGGCAAAGACCACCGCCGCGCAGGCGACGATGGACGGCCCCGCAGGCGTGTCCTGCCACATCGACAGCCCCAGCCCGCCGATGCTGGCCGTGGCCCCGATCAGCACCGCAACTGCCGCCATGCTTTCCGGGCTGCGCGTCAGGCCGCGCGCAGCGGCGGCGGGGATGATCAGCATGGCGGCGATCAGCAGCGCCCCCACAACCTTGATGGCCACGGCGACGACAACCGCCAGCGCCAGCACCAGCACCAGACGTTCGCGCCCCGGGTTAAGCCCGGACGCATGCGCGAGATCCTCGTTCAGGGTCGCGGTGAGCAGTGCCGACCAGCGCCAGATCAGCAGCAGCGCCACCAGACCGGCCCCGCCCCAGATCTGGGCCAGGTCGCCCCGCGTCACCGCCAGGATGTCGCCGAACAGCCAGGCCGACAGATCGGTGCGCACCCCGTGGACGAAGCTGATCGCGACGAGGCCAAAGGCCAGCGCCGAATGCGCCAGCACGCCCAGCGTTGTATCCATCGCCCAGCCGCGTGCCGCCAGCGTTGCCACGGTGACCGCCATCAGCAATGCCACCGTCAGCGTGCCAAGCCCCACGGGCAGGTCAGTCGCCAGCGCCAGCGCCACGCCCAGAATGGCTGCGTGCGCCGTGGCATCGCCGAAATAGGCCATGCGCCGCCAGACCACAAAGGCCCCCAAAGGCCCGGCCGCAAGCGACAGGCCGATACCGGCCAGCCCGGCGCGAACAAGGAAATCGTCAAGCATGGCCGTGCCCATGAGGGTCGCCGACCCTTGGGCGGGCAGAGCCATGCCCGTGATCATGGCCGTGGTCATGGCTGTGGTCATGCATGTGGTCATGGTCATGCTCATGCCGGTACAGCGCCAGCGCACCCTGCGTGCCCAGCCCGAACAGGGCCCGGTACTCCGGCGCGTTCGACACCACACGCGGCGTGCCTTCGCAGCAGATATGCCCGTTCAGGCAGATCACCCTGTCAGAGGCCGCCATCACCACATGCAGGTCATGGCTGACCATCAGCACGGCGCAGCCGGTATCGCGCCGCAGCGCGTCGATCAGGCGGTAGAACGCCGCCTCGCCCGGCTGGTCCAGCCCCTGCGTCGGCTCATCCAGGATCAGCAGGTCCGGCTCGGTCAGCAGGGCGCGTGCCAGCAGCACCCGCTGGAACTGCCCGCCCGACAGGTCGGCCATCTGCCGGTCCGCCACCTCGGGCACACCCACCCGCGCCAGGGCCGCAGCCGTGGCGGCCGGCGCATGGCGGCGCGGCAGCGACAGAAAGCGGCGCGCGGTCATCGGCAGGGTGCGGTCGATCTGCAGGCGCTGCGGCACATAGCCGATGCGCAGCCCGGCGCGGCGGCTGACCCGGCCTGCCGCCAGCGGCGTGATCCCCAGAAGGGCGCGCAGCAGCGTGGATTTTCCCGACCCGTTCGGGCCGACGATGGTCACGATCTCTGCCGGTTCCACCCGCAGCGAGATGTCGTGCAGCACCTCGGTACCGGCGAAGCGCACACAGGCATGGTCGGCCGCGATCAGGCTCATGCCGCAGCCCCGGTCTGGCAGGCGGGACACAGGCCCAGCGCCTCGAAGTTGCTGCGCTCGATCACAAAGCCCAGGTCGGCGGCGGCGCTGTCCAATGCGGCGCGCACCGGGGCAGCGGGCGCTTCGGCCACGGCATCGCACAGGCGGCAGATCAGAAAGGCCGGGGCATGAACCTCGCCAGGATGCATGCAGGCGGTAAAGGCGTTCAGACGGCGGATGCGGTGGGCCAACCCCTGCTCCACCAGAAACTCCAGCGCGCGGTAAGCCACAGGGGGCTGGTTGCCATAGCCTTCTGCCGACAGCCGGTTGAGCACGTCATAGGCCCCCAGCGCCCGATGCGCTTCCAGCAGAATCTCCAGCGTGCGGCGGCGCACCGGGGTCAGGCGCAGGCCCTTGTCCCGGGCCAGCGCTTCGGCCCGCGCCATCATGTCACCGGCGCAATGGGCGTGGTCATGCAGGGCAAAGGCACGGCTGTCGGGGGCATCCTGCATCTCTGGGCCTCTTGACATGTTATACTGTAACATACATTAGCAGCGGCATCACGGCACTGGAAGGGGTTCTCAATGCGTTATACCATATCGTTCATGGCTGCCAGCGCGGTAGCTGGCCTTGTGATCCCGGCGGCGGCCGAGGTGCCGCAGGTCGTCACCGATATCCCCCCGGTGCAGGCGCTGGTGGCTCAGGCGATGGGCGATCTGGGCCAGCCCGTCCTGCTGCTGGACAGGGGCGCGGATGCGCACAGCTTTCAGTTGCGCCCCAGTCAGGCCGCAACCGTGGCAGAGGCGGATCTGGTGGTCTGGATCGGGCCTGAGATGACGCCCTGGCTTGACCGCGCGGTTGATGGTCTTGCCGCCGACCTAGCCCAGCTGCGGCTGCTGGAGGCCGAAGGCATCTATCTGCGGTCCTACGGGGATGGCGCCAAAGCCGGGCCTGACGATCACGCTGACAGGGCAGGCCACGATCACGCCGACGGGGCAGGCCACGATCACGCCGCCGACTCCGCCGCAGAGGATGACCACGGACATGGGCATGGGCACGACCATGCCCATGCCCATGAGGGCGTTGATCCCCATGCCTGGCTCGACCCCGGCAATGCAAGGGTCTGGCTGAGCGTGATTGCGGCCGAACTGGCGCGGCTGGACCCCGCGAATGCCGCAACCTATCAGGCCAATGCCGCGCGGGCCGATGCAGAGATTGCCGCCCTTGATGCCAGGCTTGATGCCGCGCTGGCACCGGTCCGGGACAAACCCTTTGCCGTCTTTCATGATGCCTATGGCTATTTTGCAGACCATTACGGCCTGACCATCGCAGGCGCGGTTGCGCCCGGCGATGCCGCCCCGCCGGGGGCGGCGCATCTGGCCGGATTGCAGGCAAGCCTTGAACAGGCGCTGTGCATCTTTCCCGAAACCCAGCACGACCCGAAGATGGTGGAAACCATTGCCGCCGATACCGGCCTGCGTATCGGTGGCCTGCTTGACCCGGAAGGCGCAGGCATGGAGCCGGGGCCACAGCTTTATGCGGCAGTCCTGACCGGGCTGGCCGACACGCTGATCGCCTGTCTGGACCAACCGGCACCTTGACCGGCACCGCCGGTCCGGCGCAACCTTTGGCAATGTGGACAACAGCGTCATGACCGCCAACACAAGACCCTTCGGCCAGACCGCAGACGGCCAGACGGTGCAGGCCATCATGATCGGCACGGCTGATCTGACGGTCACGCTGCTGACCTTTGGTGCTGCAGTGCAGGATGTGCGCCTGCGCGGTGTGGCCCGGTCCCTGACCCTGGGCGGCCCCGATATGGCCGCCTACCTTGGGCCGATGCGCTATTTCGGCACCGTTGTCGGCCCTGTGGCGAACCGCATCGCCGGGGCGCGCGCCACCATCGCGGGGCGCGGCTATCACTTTCCGCCGAACGAAGGCACCACGCTGCTGCACGGCGGGGCCAGCGGCACACAGACCCGCGTCTGGGGGCTGGACGATGCCACGGCAACAAGCGCCCGGCTGTCCCTGACCCTGCCCGATGGGCAGGGCGGCTTTCCGGGGCGGCGGCAGATAATTGCAGAGTTTGCGGTCATGGATGCCACGCTGACGCTGACGCTTTCGGCCAGTACCGATGCGCCTACGCTGATGAACCTTGCCAATCACAGCTACTGGAACCTGAACGGCACGCCGACAACCGCCGGGCACATCCTGACCGTGGCGGCAGAAACATGGCTGCCCACCACTGCGGACGGTATTCCCACCGGTGAGCAGCGCGCCGTTGCCGGGGCCTTCGATCTGCGCAAGGGCCGCCTGATCAACGGGACGGAAGGTTGGGATCACAACTTCTGCCTGTACCCCGCCCCCCGCGCCCTGACTGACGTGGCAAGCCTGACAGGCGGGCAGGTGCGCCTGACGCTTGCCACCACCGAACCCGGAGTGCAGGTGTATGACGGGCGCGCGCTGGATACCGGGGCCTTCCCCGGCCATTCCGGCCACCCTTACGGCCCCTTCGCCGGGCTGGCCCTGGAAGCCCAGCGCTGGCCCGATGCCCCGAACCATCCGGGGTTTCCGCCGGTCAAATTTGATCCGGGTGAGACATACCGGCAGGTGACGCAGTGGCGGTTTGATCGGGTATAGGGTGGGAACTTGCAGACCACCCAGGCCGCAGGCGCGCCCTTGCAAGTGCCTGTCAGGGTTCTGAAACAGCATTCCGACCGCCTGCCGGGCGGGAAAATCTATCCGATCCGGGGAAAGGAGTTGCCGTTCCGGGCAGAGAAGG
Organism: Rhodobacter sp.; assembly: GCA_020250175.1. GTDB lineage: Bacteria > Pseudomonadota > Alphaproteobacteria > Rhodobacterales > Rhodobacteraceae > Aliitabrizicola. Next base: position 183,851 of record JADCEN010000003.1, on the reverse strand, counting down.
AAACTCAGCGCGTTTCCCCACCCCATGGAACGCCCACACCGGCCCCCCCCCACCACGAAAGGCCAGCGCCTGCCGGGGGCGGTTCGGACGCTGGCCGGGGGCTTTGGCCCCCGGCGGGCTTGGTGACAGCGTATCTCAGCGGCAAAGGCGATGGCCTTTGCCATGGCAGCAGGGGATGGCGAAGCGCTGCAAGACCTTTCGCCCCGCTTCCGGGCGGGCCCCGGATACGCACCGCGCTTCCCCCCGGCCGGCCCGTTCCGCCCGCACCCGTTTCGCGCCGGTCAGGCCCCCCGGCGCAGTGCCGCCGCGATCAGGCCCGGCACCCGGCTGTCCAGCCCCACAGGGTCCAGCAGCCGGCCGGAAAACCCGGCTTGCGCAAGCGCCCCTGGCAGGTCATCAATCACATGGCCGCCCCGCGCCGCAAAGAACGGCAGGCACAGCGCCCCGGCACCGAAGGTTCGTGCAACGGTGGCGATCTGCGGGTCCTGATCGATGAACGCCGTCTCCACCCGGCGGAACCCGCCCCGGTCCGCCAGAAGCAGCGCCATGGCTCGCGCTACCGCAGCAGGTGCGGGGCTGCGGAACGACCCGTGCGCGGCCAGAAGGATGTCCGTCTCCTGCGGCGCGCGCCCGGCTGCCGCAGCCGCCTCGACCGCCAGGGTAACGGTCAGCGCCTGAACGGCAGGGTCCAGACCGAAGGGCACCAGCCGGGTGATCCGCGCCCCGGACGCGGCCGCAAGGCGGGCGGGAAGGTGGGTCTGGGTGAACCATCCATCCGCCATGAACAGCGGATAGACAAAGGCATGCCCTGCCCCGTCCAGCGCCTGTGCCAGGGCATCCTCTTGCGCCAGCGTGGCAGACCGCACCGACCAGCCCGGCAGTTCTGCGGCAACCCGTGCGGCCAGGGCTGCAACCTCGGCCTCGGCCGGACCCGGGTCAGAGGGCTGGCCATGCGCCACGATCACGCCCAGCGGTCGGGTCCCCCTTGCTTCTGCCTGTTGCACGTCTGCTCCCGCTCTATCCGGCCTGACGCGAAGCTAGGCGGCCGGCACCCGGATGCAAGCCCTGTTCTGGTGCGCGGCGTGGTTGCCAATGTCCGGCCCCTGCGGCATTGAGAAGCCGGGCGGCGCATATCCCGCGCCCGCCCCCTGAACCCTGGACCACAGCAGATGCAGCCTGCCCGGATTGGTGACGTGTCGTTCTGGTATGCCGATCTGGGCGGCCTGCCGCACCAACGCCCGCCGCTGGACGGCGACACCACAGTCGACGTCTGCATCATCGGGGCAGGGTACACCGGGCTGTGGTCGGCCTGGTATCTGAGGCAGGCGGACCCGACACTGCGCATCCTGATCGTGGAAAAGGAATTCGCAGGCTTCGGCGCCTCGGGGCGCAACGGTGGCTGGCTGACCGGGGGCTTCGCCTGGAGCCATGAGAAATACCTGTCCACCGGCACGCCACAGGGGGTGCGCGCCATGGTGCAGGCGATGAATGGCACGGTGGACGAAGTCATCCGGGTTGCCGGTCGGGAAGGCATCGATGCCGATATCCGCCGCACGGACGAGCTGATGGTGGCGGTGACCCCGGCGCAGATGGCCCGGGTAACGGCAGAGGTTGCGCATCGCCGGCACTGGGGCGAAGGTACGGACCGCGTCTTTGCCATCGGGGCCGAAGCGGCGCGGGCGCGGGTGAGTATCCCCGGTCTTCTGGGCGGCATGGTGGTGACCGGTGTTGCGCGGATCCAGCCGGCCAAGCTGGTGCGCGGGCTGGCCGCCGCTGTCGAGCGGCGCGGTGTCACGATTGCCGAAGGCACGGCGGTGACCGGCATCGCACCGGGCCGCGTCACCACCAACCGGGGCACCATCACCGCCCCGGTGATCCTGCGGGCGACCGAAGGCTTTACCGCCACCCTGCCGGGGCTGAAACGCGACTGGCTGCCGCTGAATTCCGCCCAGATCGTGACCGAACCGCTTCCCGCCGCGCTGTGGGACAGGATCGGCTGGCAGGGGCACGAGATTCTGGGCGATTTCGCCAATGCCTATTGTTATTGCCAGCGCACCCGCGAAGGGCGCATCACGGTGGGGGCGCGCGGCGTGCCTTACCGGATGGGGTCAGCCACCGACACCAATGGGGAACCCGATGCCGAAACCATCCGCAGGCTGACGGCTATTCTGCACCGCCACTTTCCCGATACCAAGGGGCTGCGCATCGATCACGCCTGGTGCGGCGTGCTGGGCGTGCCGCGCGACTGGTGCGCGACCGTGGGCTTTGACCGCGCGACCGGCATCGGCTGGGCGGGGGGATATGTCGGTGTGGGCGTGTCCACCTCGAACCTGGCGGGACGGACGCTGGCCGATCTGGTCACGGGCCGCGACAGCGCGCTTGTCACCCTGCCCTGGGTGGGCCGCCGGGTGCGCCGATGGGAACCCGAGCCGGCCCGCTGGCTGGGCGTCACGGGGATGTACGCGCTGCTGAACGCCGCCGACCGGCGCGAGGCGCGCCTCGGCGGGCCGCCTTCGCGGCTGGCGGCGCTGGGCAACCGGCTGGCGGGGCGGTGACGCCCGCCGGGCGGTCTTGTGTGCACCGCCGCCGCAGGGCACGGACCGCCCAATCAGCTGCCGGGCCATCCTGCTGCCATGTGGCGGCCTTCTGTAGACAGTCCGGCGCGCTGCGCCTAGGGTTGCGCATCCTGTTGCGGGTCGGTGCCGATGCTCAGCTCTCTTCTATATCTCCTGCGGTCTTTCACGGCGTTTGGCCTGATCCTGGGCACGCTGTTTTTCGCAGCCTCGCTGACGCCCAGCCTGGTGCCGCGCCACCCGGCGGTGCAGGGCGTGCTCAGCGGGTTTTGCCTTGCCGCCGGATACGGGCTTGGCGTTGCCTTGCGGGCGCTGTGGCTGGCGCTGCAACTGCCTGTCCCGGCGGACAGGACCCGGCGCGCCGGACAGATCCTGGCGATCCTCCTCTGTGCCGGTCTGGCCGCGCTGGCCCTGTGGCAGGCGTCGGAATGGCAGAACACCCTGCGCGCGCTGATGGACATGCCGCGCGTGGATGGCGCGCGGGTCCTGCTTCTGGCCAGCCTGACGCTGGTGGTCTTTGTGGTGCTGCTGGTCATCGGGCGGCTCTTTGGGCTCAGCGTACGCCTGCTGACCGCGCGTCTGGGGCGTCTGGTGCCCGGTCCGGTCGCGGCAATCACCGGCCTTGTCCTGACGGCCTTGCTGTTCTGGATGATCGGCAACGGGGTGATCGTGCGGCAGGCCCTGAAAGCCTTTGATACCGCTTACGCGCGGCTCGATGCCCTGATCGAAGACGGCAGCCCGCAGCCCGCCGATCCGATGAAAACCGGCGGGCCGGGATCGCTGCTGTCCTGGGACGGGCTTGGGCGCGAGGGGCGTGCAGCAATCGCCGCCGGTCCCGACAGGGCGCAGATCGAAGCGATGACCGGGGCACCGGCCCTGGAACCGCTGCGGGTCTATGTCGGGCTGAACTCTGCCCGGACGGTGCAGGAACGCGCGCAGCTTGCGCTGGATGAGTTGATCCGCATCGGCGCCTTCGAGCGGACGAACCTTGTGATCGTCACCCCCACCGGTACCGGCTGGGTCGACCCTGAAAGCCAGACGGCGCTGGAATATGTGCTGCGCGGCGATGTCGCCAGTGTTTCGGTGCAGTATTCTTATCTTGCCAGCTGGTTGGCGCTGCTGGTGGACCCCGGCTATGGCGTGGAAACGGCGCGGGCGGTGTTTGCCGCCGTCTACGGGCACTGGCACAAGATGCCCAAGGAGGCCCGGCCCCGGCTGTATCTGCACGGGCTTAGCCTCGGGTCGTTCAACTCGGACCTCAGCCATGATCTGCATCAGGTCATCGGCGATCCCTATCAGGGCGCGCTCTGGGCCGGACCGCCCTTTCCCAGCCGGACCTGGACCAATGTCACAGCGGCGCGCAACCCCGGAACCCCGGCCTGGCTGCCGGAATTCCGCGACGGATCGGTGATCCGCTTTACCTCGCAGGACAACAGGCTGGACAACGCGCCAGCCCCCTGGGGGCCGTACCGGATCATCTACCTGCAATATGCCAGCGATGCGGTGACCTTTTTCGACCCGAATGCGCTGTGGCGCAAACCGGACTGGCTGACCAAACCGGTCGGCCCCGATGTCAGCCCCGATTTCGTCTGGATTCCGGTTGTCACCTTTCTGCAGCTGGGCATCGACATCATGCTGGCCACGACACCGCCGCTGGGATACGGCCACACCTATGCCTTTACGGATTATGCCGATTCCTGGCTGTCGCTGACGGATGCGCCGGGGTGGACGCCGGAAGGGATGGCGGCGCTGAAGGCAAAGGTCGCTGCCGCGCGGCCATGACCGCCCCCCGCGCCACAGCGCTGATCGATGATCTGTCGCGCGACGATGGGCGTGCCGCCACCGGAACCGCCTGGGAGGTGATCCTGGACGGGGTGATGGGCGGGGTATCCACCGGAAGGCTGAGCCGGGAAACCGTGCAGGGCCGCGCCGCCCTGCGCCTGCAGGGCCAGGTCCGAATGGAAAACAACGGCGGCTTCGTGCAGATGGCGCTTGATCTGGCCCCCGGCGGCGGGCCTGTCGACGCCTCGGGCTGGACGGGGATCGAGCTGGAGGTGTTCGGCAACGCGGAACCCTATGCGCTGCACCTGCGCACCACCGCCGCGACACGGCCGTGGCAATCCTGGCGGCACGGCTTTACCGCGCCGGCAGAGTGGCAGCGCCTGCGGCTGCCCTTTACCGGTTTCGTGCCGCACCGCATCGACGTCCCGCTGGACCCGGCCCAACTGCGCCGCATCGGCCTGATCGCTATCGGACGGGCGTTTCAGGCCGACATTTCCCTGGGCGCGATCCGGTTCTGCCGCTGACCCCCCTCGGGCCGGAGTCGGGACGGCAGATGGCGGGCGGCGGAACCGCGACACGGTCCGGCAGCGTCGGGTCCCCGGCGCAGGTCTGCTGAACCTGCAGCGGCCCGTCCGGCCCCGGCGGTGCGGCCAGCTTTGCCCAGGACGGGGTAATCATGCCCTGCGCCGGAAGCAGCGCAATGGGCAGCGCAGAGGTGGTCTTGGCAAGACACCGGGTCATCGGGGTCTGCTCTTGTCCGCTTTGCCGGAGAGGGGCGTGACGGAACGCAGGTCTAGCCAGGCCTGTTCCCGATGTGGTGAACACGACCCCGCGCCTTCGCATCGGTTGGTTGCCCGCAGCGCCCCGCCGGGGTAGCGTTGCGCCGTGCAGTCCTGCACCGCCCCGCGCCATGCCAGAGAGAGTGACCATGCCACGATCACAGCAGCTCCGCACGAAACCCCTCAACCTTGCCCTGCAGGGCGGCGGCTCGCACGGGGCGCTGACCTGGGGCGTTCTGGACCGCCTGCTGGAGGATGACCGCCTGGCGATCCGCGCCATCAGCGGCACCAGCGCAGGTGCCATGAACGCCGTCGCCCTGGCCGATGGCATGGCACGGGGGGGCCGCGACGGTGCCCGCGCAAGCCTGCACGCCCTGTGGCGGGCGGTCAGCGAATCGGCGCGCTTTTCGCCGGTGCAGCGCAGCCCGCTTGACAGGCTGACGGGCAATTACAGCCTGGATCAGTCGCCCGGCTATCTTTTTCTGGAAAGCATGAGCCGGATGTTTTCCCCCTATGAGCTGAACCCCCTGGGCATCAATCCGCTGCGCGGCCTGCTTGACGGTCTGGTCGATTTCGATGCGGTCAACCGCCTGACGGACCTGTCGGTCCATGTCACGGCCACCAATGTCCGCACCGGGCATCCGCGCGTGTTCGGACCGGGGGACCTCAGCACCGATGCCGTGCTGGCCTCGGCCTGTCTGCCGCAGATGTTCCCGGCGGTCGAGATCGACGGCGAGGCCTATTGGGACGGTGGCTTCAGCGGCAATCCCGCCCTTTACCCGCTGCTGGCAAGCGTCGGGTCGCCCGATATCCTTGTGGTGCAGATCAACCCGATCCTGCGCGCCGCCCTGCCCCGAACCGCGCGGGATATCATGAACCGCGTCAATGAAATCAGCTTCAACTCCAGCCTTCTCAAGGAATTGCGCGCCATCGGCCTGATGCAGCGCGTGGCCGAGGCGAAGGGGATTGATCTGGGCGTCTATACCCATACCTACCTGCACCTGATCCATACCGATCTTGAGGTGAAGGACCTTGTCGCCTCCAGCAAGCTGAACGCCGAATGGGCTTACCTTCGGATGCTGTTCGATCTGGGCAGGGGCTGGGCCGAGGGCTGGCTGGATCAGAACTTTGACAGTATCGGGGTACGTTCCACCCTGGACCTTGATGCGCTGGCGGGTGCGGCACATCTGCCAACACCTGCCATGTCTGCGGCAGATGCGGCGGAATAGGCGCAATGACCCGACTGCGGCTTGTCCCGGCGCTGCTCGTCATCGGGCTTGTCGCCTCCTGTGCAGAGCGCGGGACGCTGGTGCTTGCCCCAGACCCGACAGCGGTTGGATACCTGGAACCCGTTCTTGTCGCCTCCAGCCGGCAGCGCGATCCGGACGGTCCCGGGTTTGGGCGTGCTCCGGCACCGGGCCTTGGCTTTTCGCAGTTCACCGTTTCTGTTCCGCCGGACCGCGCGCCCGGCACGGTCACCTTCCCGGCCAACACCACGCCTGACCCGCGCCGCGATTTCCTGATCGTGGACAGCCAGGTCATCGCGGATAGTGCCGGCTTCATCCGCGCGGTCAACGCCGCCGTCGCGACCCGGCCCAAGAACCAGCGCGAGGTCTTTGTTTTCGTGCATGGGTTCAATACCAATTTCGCCGAAGGCCTGTACCGGCAGGCGCAGATGCGGCATGACTTCGGCGCTCCGGGCATTTCGGTCAACTATGCCTGGCCTTCGGCGGCAAATGTTGCGGCCTATGCCACCGACCGCGAAGCCACGCTGCAGGCCCGCGACGATCTGGAAGACCTGCTCAGCCTGCTGGATCAGACCAATGCCACCCGGATTGTGGTGGCCGGGCATTCCATGGGGGCCTTCCTGGTGATGGAAGCCCTGCGGCAGAAGGCCATCCGCAACCGGCCGGGGGCCTTCGACAAGATCAGGACCGTGGTGCTGATGGCCCCCGACATTGACGTGGAGGTCTTCCGCCGGCAGGCCCGCGCCCTGGCCGAAAAGGATGTGTCGATCTACATCTTTACCTCGGCGCGCGACCGGGCGCTGCGGTTTTCGGCGCTGCTGCGCGGCCCGGGCGTCCGGCTGGGGGCGCTGTCAGATACCGCCCGGATTGCCGATCTGCCGGTGACGGTCATTGATCTGACGGAAGTGACCGGGACGGGCGATTCGCTGAACCATTTCAAAGTGGCCACCTCGCCGGTCATGATCTCGGTCCTGAACGGGATGAGCGCCCTGGGGACGGAAATCCTGTCGGATGAAACCCGCCAGCCCGGCCTGCTTGGGGCCGGCGTCAACGTGGTGCAAAGCACCGCTTCGGTCGTGCTGGCACCCTTCGGCGATCCCTAACTGCCCTCGGCGGCGGGCCAAAGCCGGAAGGCGACGACTGCGGCCAGGCCCGCCAGTACTGCCAGGACAAGAAAGGTCATCGGGATGCCAAGGCTGGCCCCCAGCCAGCCTGCCAGAGGATAAGCCACCAGCAGGCAGGCGTTTGAGATCGACATCTGCGCGGCGAACAGCGTCTGCAGATCGGCGGGGGCGGCCAGACGCCGGATCATGTAGGTGACCGGGGTCAGCACCCAGGCCACGCCCAGCCCCAGCACCGCCCACAGCACCAGCAAGCCGACCGGCGTGGTCTGCACCACGCCCAGGCCAAGCCCCGCCGTCAAAAGGACAGTGCCGATCAGAACCAGCCGCCGTTCCGGTATCCGCCCCAGCAGCTGCGGCATCAGCACAGCCCCGATGATCGACCCCATGCCAAAGGCAAAAAAGGCCAGCGCCAGCGCATCGCGGTCAAGGTGCAAAAAGCCCTGCACGATCACAACCGTATTGACCAGAACCATGGCCGAAGCCAGCGCCACCGCGACATCCAGCGCGATCACCGCCCGGAACACCGGGACAGAAATGAACAGGCGCGGCCCCCGGGTCAGCTTTGCCAGCACCCCGTCGCTGCGGGCGGTCAGGTGCCGGGGCATCTGCGCGGCCTTCACCAGAAACGCCGACAGCACAAAGGCCCCCGCCGCCAGCACGAAGATACCCGCCGTTGCCAGCACCATCAGCAGACCGGCGGCCATGAGCGGGCTTACGGGCCCTTCCAGTTCCGTGGCAATCCGCGACCGGGCGAGCGAGCGGGTGTAATCCTCGGCGCTGCCCAGCAGATAGGGCACGATCGCCAGATAGACAAAGCCGAAGGTCGCCGAGGCCACCGCAAAGACAAAGACCAGCGCGTAGATCTGCCAGACCTGAGTGACCAGCGGCAACAGCAGCAGGCTGCCCGCGCGCACAAGGTCCAGCCCGATCAGCAGGTGCTTGCGCGGAATCCTCTCTGTCAGCACTGTCAGCACCGGGGCCGCCAGCACATAGGCAAACATCTTCAACGACAGGGCAGTGCCGATGATGGCCCCCGATTCCTCTCCCGCCAGGTCAAAGGCGAACATCGCCAGCGCGACCGTGGCGATGCCGGTGCCGAACAGCGCAATGACATAGCCCGCAAACAGCCTGTAGTAGCTGACCTTGTCACTTTTGCCTGACCAGGCCAGCGGCGCTGCGTCAGACATCTGCCGGTGCAGCCTTTGCCCCGCGCCCCCCATGCACCGCTACATAAAGCGTCGGCAGCAAGATCAGTGTCAGCAGGGTGGCCACCAGCAGGCCCCCCATGATCGCAAAGGCCATCGGCCCCCAGAACAGGGTGGGCGCGATGGGCAGCATACCCAGAACGGTTGACAGCGCCGTCAGCAGAAGCGGGCGCATACGGTTGGTCGCCGCGGTAACGGCCGCCTCTTCCACGGATTTGCCGGACGCGCGGTCATCGGTGATCTGGGTAATCAGGATCACGGCGTTTTTTGCAATCATCCCGATCAGCGCCAGGATCCCCAGGATCGCAACAAAGCCAAGCGGACGCCCGAAGGCCAGCAGCGCGGCCACCACCCCGATCAGCCCAAGCGGCAGCAGAACCAAGACCATGCCCATGTCCTTGAAGTTCTTGAGCTGCACCATCAGCAGTGTGATCATCAGGAACACCATCAGCGGCACCACGGCAAAAACCGAGGCGCTGCTTTCGGCGCTGGTTTCGACCGTGCCGCCCACCTGAATTTCATATCCCACGGGCAGGGTCGCCGCCATGGCCGTGATCTGCGGCTCCAGCGCCGCCACCGCCGCCTCGGGCGTATCACCGTTCACCACATCGGCAAGCACGGTAAGGGTGGGCAGCCGGTCGCGCCGCCACAGGAAGGGCTGTTCCTGATCGAAGCTGAAATTGGCGAACTGGCTCAGCGCCACCGTGCGCCCGCCGGGCACCGGCACCTGCAGCGTGGCAAGGCTATCGAGCGACACGCGGCTGCCGTCGGCGGCCCGTGCCACCACGTTCACCAGATAGATGTCGTCGCGCAACTGCGTCACCGGCGCGCCCGACACGGCGGTCTGCAGCACCGACGCCAGTTGCGCCGAGGTCAACCCCAGACGGCGCGCCTGGGCCTGATCGACCTCGATCCGCAACTGGCGCGCCGGTTCGATCCAGTCGAAATGAACCTGGCGTGCGTTCGGATAGCTGGCGATGACATTGGCAAGGTCCAGCGCGCGCGCACGCAGCACCTCGGGGTCGGGGCCGGTCAGGCGGTACTGCAGGGGCCAGCCGATCGGCGGGCCCAGTTCCAGCGGGCTGACGCGGCTGACCGCCTCGGGGAATTCCTCGATCAGGAACGTCGTCAGCCCGTCCTGCAGGCGAAGCCGCGCCTCGAAGTCGCGCGCCATGACCACGATCTGCGAATGATGGTCGCTTGGCGGCAGGATCGCCAGCGGCAGGTAGAACCGGATCACATTGCGACCGACATAAGAGGTGTAGAACTGCGCGTCGCCGCTGGCCGCGATGAATTCCTCGATCCGCTTCACCGCGTCTTCCGAGGCAAAGATCGAACTGGGCCGCGACAGCTGGAAATCGACGATCAACTCATTGCGGTCTGATGCCGGAAAGAACTGCCGGTCGATCTGGCCAAATCCCACATAAGCAAGCGCAACCAGCGCGGCCGTGATTGCGAAAGTGACAAAACGGAAGCGGATCGAAAGCCGCAGCAGGCCCTGATAGGCGCGCAGGAACCGGCCCGGCGGCGGCTCGGCCGCGCCCGCCGCAGGCGGCTTCAGCAGCACCGCCCCCAGGATCGGCGCGAACAGCACCGCCACGAACCACGAGGTGATCAGCGCAATGGCCACCACCTGGAACAGGGAAATGGTGTACTCGCCCCCCTGACTTTCCGCAAAGCCGATGGGCACGAAGCCCGCAATGGTGATAAGCGTGCCGATCAACATAGGTGCCGCCAGCGTCCGGTAGGCGAAACTCGCCGCCTTCTCGATCTTGTCGCCGGCTGCAAGGCGGCGCAGCATGGCGTCCACGGTCGTCATCGCGTCGTCCACCATCAGAGCCAGCGCAATGATGAGCGCCCCAAGCGACACCCGCTGCAGGTCGATCTGCATGGTCTGCATGATCAGGAACACGATGGCCATTGTGATGGGAATCGCAATGGCCACCACCGCCCCCGGCCGCACCCCCAGCATCAGGAAGCTGACGACAAGGATGATGCCCACCGCCTGCCACAGGTTGGCGGTGAAGTCGCCGATGGACAGATCGACCACAGACGGCTGATCGGAAATCAGGATCGGCTCGATTCCGACGGGCAGGTTCGCGGTGGACCGCGCCATGGCGCGGGTCACATCCTCGCCCAGTTGCAGGATATCGCCACCCTCGGCCATGGAGATTGCCAGGGCGATGGCGCGCTTGCCGTTCACCCGCAACAGCGGCTGCGGCGGGTCCACCAGGGCGCGGCGCACGGTGGCAATATCGCCAAGGCGGATCGTACGGCCATTCGCGACCAGCGACACCTCCAGCACGTCCGCCTCGGAGGTGAAGGCCCCCGACACACGAAGCGCCAGGTTTTCGGTGCCCGAGTTGATGACACCCGATGGGCGCACCACGTTCTGCGCCGCTATCGCGTTGAAAATCTGGCCGTAATCCAGGCCCATGGCTGCCACGCGGTCGGGCTGGAATTCGATCAGGACCTGTTCTTCCTGTACCCCGATCCATTCGATCTTGTTGATGCCATCAACCTGCCGCAGCAGGTCGGACCGCACCACGTCAACGCCGTCGCGCAACTCGCGGTCGCTGAAACCGTCGGCGGTGAAGGCATAGATGATGCCGAAGACATCGCCGAAATCGTCCGTGAAGAACGGCCCCAGCACGCCTTGCGGCAGGGTGTGGCGGATGTCGCCGACGCTGTTGCGCACCTCCTGCCAGACATCGGGCACCCGTTCCGGCGGAAAGGCGCCGTCCAGATCGACATAGATCGTCACGATTCCGGGCCGGGTGATCGAGCGCAGCGCGTCAAGACCGGTGGTTTCTTCCAGCCGCCGCTCCAGCCGGTCGGTCAGCTGTGACTGCGTTTCCTCCATGGTCGCGCCCGGCCAGACGGCGGTAACAAGCATGGTCTTGATGGTAAAGCTCGGGTCCTCGTCACGGCCGAGGTTGACGAAGGCGAAGGCCCCGGCGATGACGCCGACGATCATCATATAGACTGTCAGCTGGCGCGTGCGCAGCGCCCATTCGGAAAGGTTCGGTCCGATCACGATGCAGCTCCGGCCAGGCGCACGGTCTGGCCGGGGCGCAGCGCCTGCACCCCCGCCGTGACCACCACATCCCCCGGTGCCAGCCCGTCCAGCACGACCACGGCGGCCGGCGTGAAGCGGTCCACCGTGACCGGCCGCAAGGCGACCGACATGCTGGCGCTGTCCACCACCCAGACCGCCGCCTGCCCGTCCAGCGAGGTCAGGGCCGAAGCCGGAACCTCGATGCTGCCCACGGGATCAAGCGTGGTCGTGGCTGTCACGGCCGAGCCCAGCCGCAGTTCGGCCGGCGGGTCGATCAGGCCGATCCGCACCCGGAAGGTGCCGGTGACGGCATCAGCGCGGGGCGCAACCTCGCGGATGCGGCCACGGGCCGTAACGGCGGGGTTCTGTGACAGGGCGACCGTTATTTCGGCAGACAGATCGGGCTGTTCACCGATGATGCCCGCCGGCACGTCGATCACGGCATCCAGACCTTCGTCACGGGCGATCTGCACCACCATGCGGCCGGGGTTCACCACCTCGCCCGGTTCGGCACCGATGTCCACGACCGTACCCGGTGCATCGGCCAGCAGAACCGTATCGTTCAACCGCCGCTTGGCAATGCCATATTGCGCGCGCGCCGCATCCGTTGCCGACAGTGCGGTGTTGCGCGCCGCTTCGGCGCGTTCCAGGCCCGCGCGGGCCAGAAACCCGCGATCATAAAGCTGGCGCTGGCGGACGTAGTTCGATTCGGCCTCGACAAGCTGCGCCTCGGCGGCGGCCAGATTGGCCTCGGCGGCCCGCAGGCCGTTCTCTTCGTCGGCAGGATCAAGCCGCGCCAGTTCCTGCCCGGCGGTCACCACATCACCCACATTCACCAGACGCCCGGCCAGACGCCCGCCGATCCGGAACCCAAGATCAGCCTGGACCTGGCTTTCAACCGTGCCCGCGACGGTCACCCTTTCGCCCGTCAATTGTTCTGCGACCGTGATCGTGCGGACGGGACGTGCCTCGACACCCTCGGCCGGGGCCTCCTGCTCGCAAGCGGCCAGCAGCGCGACAAGGCCGAGGGCAAGGGTTGCGCGCAGTATGGGCGTCTGTGGCATCGGGCGTCTCCGGTCAGTGGCGATTCAGTGGCGATGGGGCGGCAGGCCCCGCTTGTGTCTCGGGGGCAGGGGCGGCAGGGCCAGGGCGCAGGGCCAAGCGGCCCCACGCCCTGCGCCACGATCAAGTCAGGCCGAGGGGCCAAGCGGCAGGCCAAGCGAATACCAGACCACCAGCAACAGCGTCCACAGGACCAGCAGGACCACCGTGTAGGGCAGCATCAGCGCCACGATGGTGCCAATGCCGGTATCCTTCTGATACTTCTGCGCAAAGCCGACCATCACCGCCAGATAGACGTTCAGCGGCGTGATGACGTTCATCGGACTGTCGCCAACCCGGTACGCGGCCATGACCATGTTCGGGTCGCCGCCAAGCTGCATGAACAGGGGCACGAACACGGGTGCAAGGATCGCCCACTTCGCCAGCGCCCCGGCCAGGATGATGTCGATCACCGCCACGACGATCACGAAGATCACGATATACCCCGCCATGCCGATCGGCACGGTTTGCAGGAATTCCGCCAGATTCACCGCCAGCACGGTGGCAAGGTTGGTGTAGTTGAAGAAGGCGATGAAGTTGGCAATCACAAACAACAGGAAGATCATTCCGGCCAGATTGCTCCATGTCTTGACGACCAGGCCAATGGCGGCGGTGACATTGGCGATGGTGCCCGCACCCCTGCCATAGGCATAGCCCACGACCAGAAACAGCAGGCTGATCAGGATGATGAGGCCGCTCATGAACGGTGAACCGGCCATGATCCCGCCGGTTTCCTGATTGCGCAGGATGCCCCAGGGCAGCGGCGGCGCGGTCAGCAGGCCGATGACAATGACAAAGCCCAGCAGGGCGCGCCCGGCGTATTTCAGGCCAAGCTGTTCGCTGCCCGACAGCCCCGTTGCCGCCTCAACCGGCACTCCGCCTGTGTAGGGGCCAAGCCGCGGTTCGACGAAACGCTCGGTCAGCACCGTGCAGATGATGCCCATCAGGATCGACGAGACGATCATGAAGAACAGGTTGCCAACAGGGCTGATCACTTCCGCCGGGTTCACCGCGCGGATCGCATCATTGGTGACCTCGACCAGCAGCGCATCGGTGGGCGTGATGAACACGTTCACCAGGAACACCGCCGCCACGCCGGAAAAGCCCGCCGCGAGGCCTGCCAGCGGATGGCGGCCCATGCTGTGAAAGGCTGCCGCCGCAAGCGGCACCAGAACCAGATACCCCGCATCCGCCGCGATCGAAGAAAGCACGCCGACCATCACGATCATAAAGGTGAAGATCGACCGGGGCGCCGCCGCCACCATCTTGCGCACCAGCGTGGCGATCAGGCCGGACTCTTCGGCTATCCCCACCCCGATCATCGCGACAAGGATCACGCCAACCCCGGTGAAGCCAAGGAAATTCGTCACCGGTGAGGTCAGCATGAAGCGGATGCCATCGGGCGACAGCAGGTTCTGTACGGTCGCGGTCTGCTCGACAATTTCGCTCGTCGCAGAATCGTAGCCCTCATAGGTGACGGTCGTGCCCAGCAGCCCGAAGATCACCGACAGAACGATCACGATGCCGATCAGGATGAAGAAGATGATCGCCGGATGCGGCACCATGTTGCCGACACGCTCGACCGTCGCAAGAAAGCCCGATGGCGCTTCCTTTTCTGCGATCAGTTCCTTTTTTTTCGGTTGTCCTGCCATGCTGCCCTCTCGCTTGCCCCACGCGTTGCGCCCGATGCCGAAACACCGCTTTCGGGCCGTTTGCCGAAAGTCCCGCACCCCGCGCAGTCACTGCAATCTTGCGCTGTGCCCGCCCGTGCTGCCGGTTTTTCGACGCGAAAGGCCGAAAGACGGCACTGGCCCATGTGGCATTTAATGTGTCGGCACCAAAGCTGTCAAACCATTCCTATGTCATGATTTCTTCACCGTTTCATCGGTCGGAGTGCGGTTTGCCGCCGCTCTGCTGTACTGGTGAAGAATTGCCTTGTGCGGTTCTGGAGATTTCGGCAGTCTGCGCGCGAACAATGCCGGAAGGGCCCGCCGTGACCGATATCTGGATCGTTTTCGCCATAATCCTTGCCATCGTGGTGCTTTTCGCCTGGGACCGGCTTCCGGTCATCGCCGTGTGCATCGGTGCGGCACTTGCCCTTTGGGCTACGGGAATTCTGACGCTGCAGCAATCGCTTGCGGGCTTTGGTGATCCGGCCGTCATCTTCATTGCGTCGCTGTTCGTCGTCTCGGCCGGGCTGGAGGTTGCCGGTGTCACGGCCTGGGCGGGCCAGCTTCTGATCCGGCAGGCCGGCGAAAGCCGCACCCGGCTGATCGTGCTGATGATGGCCTTCGTGGGTGTCCTGGCCGCGATGATCAGCGTGAACGGCGCCGTGGCCGCCCTGATTCCGGTGGTGGTTGTCATGTCCATCCGGCTGGGCCGCGCGCCGTCCCAGATGCTGATGCCGCTTGTCTTCGGTGCCCATGCCGGATCGCAGCTGCTGCTGACGGGAAGCCCGGTCAACGTGCTGGTGGTCGAGGCTTCTGAAAATGCCGGCGGGCCAGGGTTTGGCTATTTCGAGTTTGCCCTTGTCGGCATCCCGATCGTGCTGGGCTGCATCGCCATTGTCGTGCTGTTCGGGGAACGGCTGTTGCCCAGCCGCACCAGCAAAACCCTGCCGCCGGACCTCAGCCAGCATGCCACCACTCTGGTCGAGCAGTTCCGCCTGTCCAGCGATGTGCATCAGTTGCGCGTGCGCGCCGGATCGCCGCTGATCGGCAAGAGCAGCGCCGACATTGCGGCGCTTGGCACGGCGGGATTAAGCTTTTCCCCCCGGAAAGATGCGCAGGGGCGGCCGATCCGTGCGGAAACGGTTTCGGATGGCGATATCTTGATTTTCAAGGGGTCTGCCGAAAAAGCGGCCGATCTGGCAGGCGAACTTGGCCTGTCCTTCCGCGACGATCTGCCGGAAGGACCGATTGCCGATCAGCTGTTCAACCGTGATTCCGGCCTTGCCGAAGTGCTGATCCCGCCGCGGTCGCCGCTGATCGGCCAGCGCTTTTTCCCCGGCATGGTCACCGAAAGCGGTGATCTGATCGTGCTGGCGCTGCAGCGCGCGGGCAGCGACCTGGAGCCGGGGCAGCCGCTGGCCGCAGGCGACACCATGCTGTTGCAGGGCACCTGGAGCGCGCTGGACAAGCGGCTTGATCAGGCCGAGGTGCTGGTCGTCAATTCGCCCGATCTGGTGCGCCGTCAGGCCGTGCCGATGGGGCCGGGGGCCAGGACGGTTCTGATTGCCCTGGCACTGATGGTGGTTCTGCTGGCAACCGGGGCCGTACCACCGGCTGTGGCCGGGCTGATTGCGGCGGGCATCATCCTGCTGTCGGGTGTTCTTTCGACAGAACAGGTCTACCGCTCCATCGGGTGGACGACCGTGATCCTGGTGGCCGCACTTACCCCGCTGTCAACCGCCATGCAGGTGACAGGCGCAGCCTCGATGCTTGCCGACCGCCTGGTGGATATGGTGGGGGATGCCGGGCCCTATGCCTTGCTGGCCGGTCTTTTTGTGCTGTCGGCCATCATGGGGCAGGTCATCTCCAATACGGCAACATCGTTGATCGTCATTCCCATTGCCGTCGTTGCCGCAAGCCAGATGGGCATCTCGATCCAGCCTGTTCTGATGTGCGTCGGAATTGCCTGTGCCGGTGCCTTCCTGACCCCGGTCGCCACGCCGACGAATCTGATGGTGATGGAACCGGGGGCCTACAAGTTCACCGATTACTGGAAGCTGGGCCTGCCGATGCTGATCTGGTTCTTCATCATCGCCGTCTTCGTCGTGCCCATGATCTGGCCCTTCGCGCCTGCCGCTGTCTGACCCCTGCCCGCACACCTGCGCGCCCTGCTGTCCAATCCCCGAGGGAGGTTTCTGCAATGTCCGATCTTGATAAAGTCCTGGCACATATCGACGCCGATTTTGACAATTCCATCGACCGGCTGTTTCAGACTGTCCGGCTGAAGTCGATCTCGACCGATCCCGCCTATGCGGGCGAAACCCGCGCCTGTGCCGAATGGCATTCGGCCGACCTTGCCGGCATCGGCTTTGAGTCCGGCCTGCGCGACACCCCCGGCCACCCCATCGTGCTGGCCAAGGATCACAGCGCCGAAGGAACCAAGGTGCTGTTCTATGGCCATTACGATGTGCAGCCCGCTGACCCGCTGGAGTTGTGGACGGACGAACCCTTTACCCCCGTGATCGTGACCTTGCCCGATGGCAGCAAGGAAATCCGCGGGCGGGGCGCATCGGATGACAAGGGGCAACTCATGACCTTTGTCGAGGCCTGCCGCGCCTGGAAGGCCGTCACCGGCAAGCTGCCGATCCCGATCACCATCCTGCTGGAAGGCGAAGAGGAATCGGGTGGGGCCAACCTGCCCGGCTTTCTGGACGCGGCAAAGGATGAACTGGCCGCCGATGTCGCCATGATCTGCGACACCAATATGTGGGACAAGACCACCCCCGCCATCACCACCAGCCTGCGCGGCCTTTGCGCCGAGGAAATCTTCATCCATGCCGCCGACCGTGATCTGCATTCGGGCTTCTACGGATCTGCCGCCGCGAACCCGAACCACATCCTGGCCCGCATTATCGCCGATCTGCGCGATGCCGATGGGCGCATCACCATCCCCGGTTTCTATGACGGCGTGCCCGAACCCTCGGCCGCGCTGCTGGACGGCTGGTCAAAGCTGGGCTTTTCCGAAAGCGCCTTCCTGGGCGAGGTGGGCCTGTCGGTACCTGCCGGCGAGAAGGGCCGGTCGGTGCTGGAACAGACCTGGTCGCGCCCGACCTGCGAGGTCAACGGCATGACCGGCGGCTACACCGGCGACGGTTTCAAGACCGTGATCCCTGCCGTCGCTTCGGCCAAGATCAGCTTCCGCCTTGTCTTTGATCAGGACCCGCACAAGATCCGCGCCGCCTTCCGCGACTTTGTCAAGGCGCGCGTGCCCGCCGACTGCCGGGTGGAGTTCACTGAATTCGGCTCGGGCCGCGCGGTGGCCTTCGAAGTGACTTCACCCGTCTTCCAGAAGACGCAAGGCGCGCTCAGCGACGAATGGGGCGTCGAGGCGGCCTTTGTCGGTGGCGGCGGCTCTATCCCCGTGACCACGATGATCAAGGAAAAGCTGGGAATGGACGTGGTCATGGCGGGCTTCGGCCTGTCTGATGACCGCATCCACAGCCCGAACGAGAAATACAGCCTGACCAGCTTTCACAAAGGAATCCGGTCCTGGGCGCGGGTTCTGGCCGCGCTCTGACCCCCATGCCTGCCCCGTTTCTTGTCAGCTTCGGCCCGCTGAGCCGGGCCGAGGTGACGATGGTCGAAGGGATCGGCAGCGGCATGTCCGACCGGGTCGGATCGGGCGGACTGCCGGAAGAGGGGGATGAAGACCGCCGCGTGCGCGCCGCGCTGATCCGTGCCCTTCTGCTGGGCGGGCCGGACGTGCCTGCGATGCATGAAAAGGGGCTGCGTCTGAGCGGGGCCTGGATCACCGGCCCGCTTGATCTGGAAGGCTGCCGGGTGCCGCTTGACATCGGGTTGCAGGATTGCCGGTTCGAATGCGCGCCTGTGCTGCGGTCTGCCGTGATCGACACGATGTCCTTTGACGGCTCGCATCTGCCCGGCCTGCCTGCCGACCGGCTGGAGGCGCGCGGCGATATCCTGCTGCGGTCTGCCACCGTGACCGGCCCGATCAGCCTGCGCGGGGCGCGGATCGGCAGCGATCTGGTGATGGACGGGATGACCCTGAGCCATGAGGGCGACCGCGCGCTCAGCGCCGAGCGTATCTTCATCCGGGGCAGCGCCCTGATGCGCGGGGCCACGGTGCGCGGCGGAATTGCGCTGTTGGGGGCGCGGATCGGCGGTGATCTTGATCTGGTCGGCAGCAGCATCGAACGGCCCGGTGCCCCGGCGCTCGAGGCGGATTCGGCGGACATCACCGGCGATGCCGCCTTCCGTCAGGCCCGGATCAAGGGCATGGTCAGCCTTGTCACCGCGCATATCGGCGGCGATGTGGACCTGACAGGCACCCATGCGGTAAACCCGGGCGATGTGGCGGTGCGGCTGAACCGTACGGTGGTGGATGGGGCGCTGTTCCTGCGCGACGGCGCGTTGATTGACGGCGCGCTCAGCCTGAACGGGGCGCAGTTGGGGGCCATCACCGATGAATCCGCATCCTGGCCGAAACCGGGGGACCTGCTGCTGAACCGCTGCCTTTACAAGGCGTTCCTTGGCGCACCCGTTGGCGCGGCAGGACGGCTGGACTGGCTGTCGCGCCAGGACCCGTCGCGATGGGGTGAAGATTTCTGGCCACAGCCCTACGAACATCTGGCCCGCGTTCTGGCCGAAATGGGCCATGATGACGATGCCATGGTGGTGCTGCTGGAAAAAGACCGTCTTTGGCGGCGGGCCGCGCGGCAGCGTGCCCCGTCCATGGCCTTGCGCGTGGCGATGACGCTGCGCGATGCCATCCTGGGGATGACCATCGGCTATGGCCGCCGCCCGCTGCGCGCGTTGATCTGGCTGCTGGTGTTGGGCCTGATGGGCTGGGCGGTCTATGTCATGCTGGAACGCGAAAGCGCGATCAGGCCCAACGTAACGGTCATCCTGCGGTCGCCCGAATGGGTGCTTTGCGGGATTCCCGAAGGTGAAGAGCTGTTCATGGTTTCGCTGGGAACCGTCCGCAGCGGCCTGGCAAAGCCGGGCCAGACCCAATTGCGCTGTTTCTACGATCAGCCGGAAGCAGCCGCCTATCCGAAACACAACGCGCTGATGCTGTCGGTGGACACGCTGATTCCGGTTATGGAAACCGGCCAGCGCGATTTCTGGTCGCCTGATACGCGCACACCGCTGGGGCGCGCGGGCAAATCGTTTCTTTACTTCCAGACCCTTGCCGGATGGGCATTAAGCCTGCTGGCGGTCGCAGGCTTTTCCGGGATCGTCAAGCCAAAGTGACCCGCATTCCCCCGTAAGATCGACCTGCGCCCGCCCGCCAATGATCCGCGCCGGACGGACGGCCAGCGGCACCCGTGCAGGCCCGCCCCGTGGTCGTCCGTCGCGCAGGTCGTAAACACATCCCTCGTGCGGGCATTCGATCAGACTGCCCTGCACCGGGCCACGGGCCAGATGCGCGCCGTCCTGCGGGCCCTGCCCCCGGGTGCAGAACACCTCGCGCCCGCCCTTCGGGCATGGGGCAAAGCGGCACCCGGCATGGTCGAACCGGGTCACACCCCCGGCGTCCAGCGCTTCGGCGTCACAGGCACAGACCGAGGCCATCCGTTTCCCCGCCTGGAAGGGTAGCGCGAAGTACCGGCCGCAAGGGCCGCCGGATACGGAAAGCCGGAAACCTTTCCACCCGCGCGGTGCGTGCGGCACGCCCGCCGGGGGGCCAAAGCCCCGGCCGGGTCCCGCCCGGAGACGGGGGCGAAAGGTCGGACCCCGCTGCCATGGCAAAGGCCATCGCCTTTGCCACAGCGCAACGGGAGGGGAATCGCATTTCAGATGTGAAGGTGGCGCTTTGGGCTGAATTGGAGTCCGGTTGCGGTTCCTGAAGGTGGGGCCGATGCCGTCACTGATCACGCTTTCTCGTCAAGTGCCTGATCCCGGTACAGAGAATGCGCAACGCCATTCCCATTTGGACATGCTGGTGACCGCACAGGCGGCCTTGGTCTGCGGGGCGGAGAGTTGTGTGGGTTTTGCCCGGTTCGCCGAGGGTCGGGTGCGTCTGCTGCAGGAATTTCTGGCCTTGAGAATGGGTTGCCGAGCCATGACACGTTCAGCCGGCTGGTCCGGCTGCGGGAGGCGCAGGCATTCGCGCGGGTGTTTGATACCTTTCTGGACGGTCCGGTGCCGATGGGCCGGGGGTGCTGGCGACCAGTGGCAAGACGCTGCGCCGGTCGTTCGACCGCGCGGCGGGACGCGCGCCCCTGCATGTGGTGACGGGCCGCCGCTGCACGGACAGGCCGGGCCTGCCCGGCCTGTCCGTGATCGCCTGCGTCCCGTCCGGTCGCCAGATCGGCGAGAGCACGGCCACGGCCACACGCTTCCATGTCTCCCCGGCCCGGCTGACATCCGAAGCCGTCGCGAAAGCCGCAGGCACCCGTTGATTGATCGGGAACAGCCCCTACCGGGTGCTGGATGTGGCTTTCGACGAGGACCGCGCCCGCAACCGCAAAGGAAAACGGGGCGGAAAACCGCAGCCTTCTGCGAAAGCTTACCCTCAACCTCCTGCGAAAAGCCCGCCCCAAACTCCCCGTCTCCCGCCAGACGCAAAGACGCAGGATGGTCCGGCGACGTCGCAAGAACCATCCTCGGGCGAATGCGATAGCCCTGAATAGCCGCCCGCGCCCCCTTGCATTGCCCCGGCGTTCGGTTTACCCCACCGCCAAGGTCGGAGCGTAGCGCAGCCTGGTAGCGCACCTGCTTCGGGAGCAGGGGGTCGGAGGTTCGAATCCTCTCGCTCCGACCAGATTTATCCCGGAAGATCAACGACAATGCGAATCCACAGACAAACCGCCAAGTGGAGAGAGATGGAACGGAAGGGAGTCGAAGTCTCTAATAGGGTATCATGAGTATCTGAAGCCCAAGCTATTCCTTGCAAAGCGTCTGGTAAAAGGTGTCTAGCATGTCTTTCCCACCCTCTGTTGAAATCGCGCTGACACCAAAAAAAACGGGCGCTTCGCTGCCAAACCTGATTTGAATGCCGAAACTATTGGATTTGCTTATCTTTTCCGCTTCAGCTTCCGTTATCTTAGCGAGAACGTTGACGTAGATGCCGACCAATTGACGGTCGCATCTTTGCGAAATGTCGATCCGCGTTTGCTCTCCGTCTAGCACGATCTCAACAAGCGCAAAGCTGCACAGTTCTTCGTGCCGGCCCTGCGCTTCCACGACTGCCCAGAACATGAAGCCAGTATGTTTTGAGAAGCAGAGCATGACCTTGTGATGGCCATAGATCGAGTCGCGCTCGCCCTTTACGTACATCATGCTATTGCGCGACTCGACCGACCAAACCACACCTGTTTGCCCGCCGGTCACAACTCCCAGAGCTGCAAGCTCTTCATCGCCCAGTAGCTTAAGGTCGTTCCCAGGTACCGCCGACGAGACCTCCATGAACTCAGGCTTTATCCCCATGTCCATCAAGAATTTTGCGATCTTGGTTGAGAGAATTTGCGAGTGTCCGATGTGCTCCGGCGTGGGGTCGCGGTAAGAAAACTGGTGGACGCCAAACTTTGAACCATCCCGAATATGCCTAAGGCGTCCGCCCAAGTAGGCCAAAGTTGCCGCACTTATGCACTGCCCCGGAAGATACTCCCGGGGTACCCGCCAAGGTTCAAGAGGATTTGGCCTCAACACTATCTGGCCAATGGAGGTGCTATACCAAGCGTCTCTTATCATCCGTCCGATTGCAATGGCCGCCTCCACGTCGCCACCAGGTGAGTTTATGTATACTTCTGTCCTGGGTGGCGGCGTGACCCTATTCAAGAAATCGTCAAATTTCCGGTCATCGCCGGGGTCTATCCGGCCAAACATGTTTATGCTTCGATGGCCGCCAACCAGGATTTCGAATTCAGTTTGTGGCTCCGTGTACTCGAATTGCATTAACCCCTCCAAGTGCCTCAAATGTACATTGTCGTGGCAGTTATGATTTCGTTTTGTGACATTAATTGAAGCTCGCCCGTGCCGACTGGCAAGGACGAAGATGACGGAGTGGCTGCACGACCGCACGCGTTTTTGAGATGTTGGAATCACATTTCGCTCAATGGGGTGAGGTCTGCCGATAGCTATCACTTGAACTTGAGACTGTCCGAAGGCCGTTACCGCCCCCGCCACGCCCCCAGAATATACCCCGCCGTCATCAGGTCCAGATGTGCGCCGCCGCCGTTTTTGGCGAGGGTGATCTCCTCCGGCCCGCGCCGGTCATAGGTGCCTTTCGCCAGGTCGTAGAAATCCGCCACCACATCGCTTTCGGAAATGACCCCGCGCGCGATGGGGTCTTTCAGCTCTCCGATATGGTCAACCGTCGTGGCGCGGGCATCCACGAAGATGCGGGCGCGGGTCAGGGCGGTATCATCCACCTCGCGCATGTCGGGGCGGTAGGCACCGATCAGATCCAGGTGGGTGCCGGGTTGCAGCCAGTCGCCCAGCACCAGCGGATCATGGCTCATCGTGGCGGTGGCGATGATGTCGGCCTGGCGCACCGCCTGTTCCAGATCGGCCGTGGCAGTGCCGCCGGTGGCTGCCGCCAGCGCCGTTGCCCCCGCCGGGCTGCGGTTCCAGAAGGTGAACTGCGCCTGCGGAAAGGCGCTGCGATAGGCCTCCACCATCGACCGGGCCACAGTGCCCGCCCCCAGGATCAGAATATTGCGGCTGTCGGGCCGGGCAAGCTGGCGCGCCGACAACAGGCTGTCGCCGGCGGTTTTCCATTTGGTGACAAGGTGAAAGTCGATCACTGCCTCCAGCTCTCCCGTCGCATCGCCATACAGGCAGACGCCGCCGTTGACCGTGGGCTTTCCTTGCGCCGGATTGCCGGGAAAGATCGTGGCGGTCTTCACCAGCTGCCCCAGCCCGTCGATCCAGGCGGCGCGGTTCAGCTGCGTATCCTTGCCCCGATACAGAAAGGTATCGGCAATCGCAGCGCGGGGCAGACCGTGCCCGGCGATCAGGGCCTGCACCAGCCCGTCCCATGACAGGCAGGCCTCGGCCTCTGGCCCGATGACGTCCATCCTCATGCCCCCGCCTCTGCTGCTGAAAGAAGACCTGCCGCGACCAGCCGCTGCGCAAAGCCTGCCGGTCCGTCGAAAAGATGCACCTGCCAGCCGCGCGCCTGCGCAGCGGCAATGTTTTCGGCGCGGTCATCGGTGAACAGCAGGGCCCCGGGCGGCAGGCCGCAATCGTCCTCGACCTTTCGGTAGATCTCGGGGTTCGGCTTGGTCACCCCCATGTGACCCGAGATGTAATGCCGGTCTAACTCGCCCAGGAACTCATATCGGGTTTCGGCATAGGCAAAGCTCTGGATGCCGAAGTTCGACAGCGCAAACACCGGCACGCCGCTGTGGCGCAGGGCCCGCAGCAGCGCCACCGACCTGTCGATCCGGGGCGAGGCAAGGTGAATCCAGCGGTCATGCCACCAGCGGATCTGCTCGGCCCAGGCGGGGGTGCGGTCTGCCAGATCATGCACCGTCTCGCGAAACGGCTCGCCCGCATCGATCCGGTCGTTCATGCCGTACAGATCAACCTCGGCAAACAGCCGTTGGCGCTTCGCCTCGCCAAGCTGGCTGTCGTAATAGCGTTCCGGGTTCCATTCGATCAGCACATTGCCGATGTCAAAGATCACCGCCTGCGGTCGCGTCATCCCGTCTTTCCCCTGTGCCTGGCCTCGCGCCACAGCATGTAAAGCCCGCCGCCACAGATCAACGCAATACCCGTCCAGGCGGTTCTGTCCGGCCAGGTGCCAAAGACCGCCACCCCCCAGAGGATCGCCATCGGCATCGAGACATATTCCAGCGGGGCGACCAGCCCCGCCTCGCACAGCCGGTAGGCCTGGGCAATCAGCAATCCCCCCAGGGCGCTTGCGCTGCCCGACGCCAGGAATATGGGCCAGTCCGCCGGGTCCGGCCAGGTCCATCCCCGAAACAGGAAGGCCAGCGACGGATCGCTCTGCTGCGCAAGATGGCCGTCGCCCACGACCGCCCCCATGGCCAGGCAGACGACGATGAACGACACCTGCACATAGAAGGCCATGGTCACGGCGCGTTCCGCCATGCCCATCCGGCGCGTCAGCATGTGCATCAGCGCATAGCAGAAGGCAGAGGCCAGCGGCAGAAGGGCGGCGGCATGAAACGTCGTGGGGCCGGGGCGCAGCATCACGATGACGCCGGCCAGACCAAGGCCGACCGCAAACCAGCGGTGCGGGCCGACCCTTTCACCCAGCAAGTGCACGGACAGGGCAGTGATCATCAGCGGGGCCACGAAAAACACCGCCACGGCATCGGCCAGCGGCATGGCGGCCAGGCCCAGAAAGTAGAACAGGTTCGATGCGACCACGCACAGCCCCCGCAGCAGATGCGTGCCCGGACGCGAGGTGCGCAGCGCCGCAAACCCGCCCTGGAACGGCAGCATCAGGCAAACCACCATCGCAAGGCCGATGAGGGACCGGATCAGCACAACCTCGTGCAGGGCGTAGTCCCCGCTCAGGAACTTGATCGCCACATCATTGACCGAAAACACCAGCGATCCGCCGATGGCCGAAAAGATGCCGATCAGGGCAAGGCGGCGGGGCTGGGAAAGCTGGGCGGTCACCCCCCGATCAAACCGGCTGGCCGGCCTCGTGTCTGTTCCGCCTGCGACAGCGGCCGGTCCGCCTGCGCCGCGCGCAGCATCCGGTCCAGCACATCCAGAAAGCGGGACCGGTCGGCCCTGGAAAACATCCTGCCGCCTGCCTGCCGGAACGGATCCGCGGCCCGCAGGTCGGCGGCCAGATCGCGCGCGGCCAGGATCATGCCGATGTTCGCCGCATTCAGCACCTCGCCATTGTGCCGGATCACGCGCGCCCCGGCGGCCAGGCATTTCGCCGCCAGGGGAATGTCGCCGGTCACGACCACATCGCGCGGCCCGGCGCGTTCGGCGATCCACCTGTCGGCCGCGTCCGGGCCGTCGGCCACAAAGACGCTGTCCACCAGCGGGTTGGCCGAAGGCCGGATGCCCCCGTTTGAAACCACCAGCATCCGCACGCCAAGCCGGGTGACCACACGTTCCGCTTCGGGCCTTACCGGGCAGGCATCGGCATCGATGAAGAGGCGCGTCTCAGTCATACAGCGCCTGTGCGTGGAACCCCATATGCTCCTCCATGAAGCTGGCGACGAAGAAATAGCTGTGGTCATAGCCCTTCTGCATGCGAAACGCGCCGTTCTGCCGCCGGGCCACCATCGCTTCGGCCAGCGCTTCGGGTTTCAGCAGGTCCAGGTTGGCATCCTGCGTACCCTGATCGATCAGGGTCGGCCCGTCAAACCCGCGCCTGCGCATCAGCAGGGTGGCATCATGCGCAGCCCATTTCGCCTCATCCGGCCCAAGATAGGCCGCGAACTGCTTGCGGCCCCAGTCCGATGCGGTGGGATGGGCAATGGGCGCAAAGGCGGACGCCGACCGGAACCGCCCCGGAAAGCTCATCGCCACGGTCAGGGCCCCGTGCCCGCCCATCGAATGCCCGGTGATGCTCTGGCGGTCTTCAGCCACGGGAAAGGCGTTGAACAGGACGCGCGGCAACTCGTCTGTCACGTAATCCCACATGCGGAAATGGGGTGCCCAGGGGGCTTCGGTGGCATTGACGTAAAACCCCGCCCCCTGCCCCAGATCATACGCCGGATCATCCGCAACACCTTCGCCACGCGGCGAGGTATCCGGGAAAACCAGCGCCACGCCCGCCTCTGCCGCCCATTTCTGCGCCCCGGCCTTGATCATGGCATTCTCATGGGTGCAGGTCAGGCCCGACAGGTACCACAGCACCGGCACCGGCGCGCGCTCGGCCTCGGCAGGCAGGAACAGGCCAAAGGTCATGTTGCACCGGCAAGCGGAAGACACGTGGCTGTAAACGCCCTGCATGCCGCCGAAGGCCCGGTTTTCCGACAATGTCTTCATCATTCTTCCTTTTCAACGCCCGGCACCGCAGTCCGGCATCCAGGCGATCACCAGGGTGACGGTCAGGATGCTGACGGCCGCGACGATCAGGTCCGACGTGCAAACGCCCTGCGGTGCAATACCGTATTGCCGGGCCGGGATACAGATGCCGCCTGCGGCAGGCCAGTGCAACGGCGGCAATCCTTACGCCTGCCGCCTGCGGCCTGGCCTGCAGAACCGGCCAGGGGCGGCAACGGCCATGCATGACCCGCCTGCAGAAGCAAAGCCGGGATGCAACGCCTTGCCGCCCGCGTGGCCAGCCAAGCACCGGCGGCACACAGCGTGCGGGGCGTGGCGGCGGCCCCCGGGACATGGCGGGAAATCATTCGCCACCGCCGGAACGGCAAGACCCGTGGTGGAACAGACCGGGGGCCGCAGATAAGATCATCGCGGCACCCGGCACACCCGGTTCCGGCCTGCGAAGGATGCGATGTGGCATCTGCCCCTTGCGCATCCCGGTCATGACCCGCGTGAAAACCCGGCAAGACACCGTCAGGTCGTGCGCCGGCACCACCGGCACCGGCCCTGCCGCCTGCGGCCCCGGCAGGGCCACCGGAACCGGGGCACCCCGAAAGCAGGACTTGCCGATCAGCGTGCCCCGCGCCACGACCGCCGCAATCCCCAGGATGGCGCTGCGCGCCAGGACACCCCCTGCGGCCAGGGCGCAGACAGCGAAACAGCCCGCAAGACACGCCAGAGCGAAGCCTGTGGAACCAAGTCCGGCGACAGACAGGTTCGCGGCAAAGCGAAGCGGCATCGCCGACAGCCAAAGGCACAAACAGCAATCTCCAGCGCCTTCCGAAAGGTGCTGAACAAGCATCCCCGCCGCCTGCCGGGCGGGAAAACTTCCCAATCCGGGGAAAAGGGGGTGCCATTCCGGGCGGACCCCGAAATGCAGCGCGTTTGCCCGCCCGGCCGGGGGTGATGGCCCCGGCCAGACCGCAGGGGGCCTGGGGAACAGTTTCCTGCTCTCTGGCCAGCGGTCCATGCGGCGGGCACTTTTTCAGCACTTTGCCGGAAGGTCATGATGCGCCGCGTTCCCGGTGCGGGCGGGCCGGAACATCCCGCAGAAGCGACAGAACCGGCATCATCGCGTCTTCCCTTCAGGGAGTCAGCCCTCAACGCCAATCCAAATCCGCCGCGAGATCAGATTTCCGAAGGCGGGTCCCCGGCCCGGTCCAGCAGCCGCAGAAGGCTGGCGGCGGCCGCCTCTGGTGTCGTCTGTCCGGCTTCCACCGCCTGGCCCAGCCGCGCCATCTCGGCCTGCGCGGCCTTGTTGGCCAGCGCGGCCAGCAGGCCGTGACGCACCTCGTCCTCGAAGGCATGGCGTGCCTGGGCGGCGCGGCGGGCCTGCCAGTGGCCACCATCCCTGCGCCAGGCTGCCAGCGCCTGCATTTCGGCCCAGGCCTCGGTCAGACCGGCGCGTTCGGTGGCCGAGACGGCCATCGCCTTGGGAAAACCTTCGGGGTCCTGCGGGCGCCGGCGCAGCAGGCGCAGCGCGTCGGCATAATCGGCGCGGGTCCGCAGCGCCGCCGGGCGCAGATCGCCATCGGCCTTGTTCACCAGGATCAGGTCGGCCATCTCCATGATGCCGCGCTTGACCCCCTGTAGCCCGTCGCCGCCCGCCGGGGCCAGCAGCAGAATGAACAGGTCGCACAGATCATCGACCATGGTTTCGGATTGCCCCACACCCACCGTTTCGATCAGCACAACGTCAAATCCCGCAGCCTCGCACAGCGCCACAGCCTCGCGCGTGCGGCGCGCCACACCGCCAAGCTGGGTCTGTGACGGGGACGGGCGGATGAAGGCACGCGGATCGCGCGACAGCAGGTCCATCCGGGTCTTGTCCCCCAGAATGCTGCCCCCGGACCTTGCAGAAGACGGGTCCACCGCCAGCACCGCCACCCGCAGGCCCTGCCCGGTCAGCATCAGGCCAAAGCTTTCGATGAAGGTCGACTTGCCCACGCCCGGCGTTCCCGACAGCCCGATGCGCAGCGCCTGCCGCCCGGTGGCCCGCAGCGCCAACATCAGCGCCTGCGCCTGCGCCCGGTGATCGGCGCGCGCGCTTTCCACCAGCGTGATCGCCCGTGCCAGGGCACGGCGGTCGCCCGAGATCACGCGGGGGGCCAGTACGGCTGCGTCCGTCATCATCCATGGCTCCGGCAAGGGTCCGCGCATCGGCACGCGGGCGCACGCAAATGTCAACGCCCTGTTGCAGCGGACTGCTAAACTGTTGCCCCGGCGGCCCCCGAACCCCCGCCCGACAAAAGGCCCGGCATGCGGCGCAGATTGGCACTTGCAGTTCTTGCGGCAGTCCTTGCCGCACCATCCTGCCGCGCCGAAGACCCGGTGGTCTTCGACCTGTCGATCCGTGGCATCTGGGCGGGCACGCTCAGCTTTACCGGCGAGGCGAAAGAGGGGCGCTATGCCGTATCGGGGCGGCTGGAAAGTGCGGGTCTGGTGGGGCTGGTCCGGCAGATCCGCTATGACGGGCAGGCGGAAGGCAGCCTGCGGCAGGGCCGCTTCACGCCCGCACGCTACCGCGAACAGGCCGACACGGGGCGGCGGCAATCGCAATCGGTGATGGAATACCGGCGCGGAATCCCGCAGGTCAAGGTCTATAACCCGCCCCGTGACCTTCAGTCGGACGGGATTGATCCGGCGACACAGGGCGGCACGGTCGATCCGCTGACCGCCCTGTTCGCCACGCTGCGCGATGTCCCCCCGGGCGGGGAATGCAACCAGACGCTGACAATGTTCGACGGCAAGCGGCGCAGCCAGCTGGTGCTTGGGGCCCCTTCTGCGGTCGAGGGCGGCGTCGCCTGCCCCGGCGAGTATCGGCGGCTGGCCGGCTTTTCGGCCAGGGACATGGCCGAAAAGGCGCGGTTCCCCTTTACCCTGCGGCTTGGTCTTGCGGAATCGGGGCTGATGCAGGTGAAAGACGTGACGATGGAAAGCATTTATGGAAATGCGCGGCTGAAACGCCGATAAGGCATCCGTGACCGATACCCTGCCCATAGACGAGGCGCTGCCTGCGCTGGTCGCCGCCCTTGGCGCGGCCCGCCAAGCCGTGCTGCAAGCCCCGCCCGGTGCGGGCAAGACCACGCGCGTGCCGCTGGCCCTGCTGCGTGCCGGTCTGGTGCAGGGCCGCATCATCCTGCTGGAGCCGCGCCGCCTTGCCGCCCGTGCCGCTGCAGAGCGAATGGCCGAAACGCTGGGCGAGGCGGTGGGGGCGACGGTCGGCTACCGGATGCGCGGCGAGGCGAAAGTCAGCCGCGCCACCCGGATCGAGGTAGTGACCGAAGGCATCCTGACCCGGATGATCCAGTCCGACCCGTCGCTGGACGGAATCGGGGCGCTGATCTTTGACGAGTTCCACGAAAGGTCGCTGAATGCCGACCTTGGGCTGGCTCTGGCGCTTGAGGTGCGCGCGGCCCTGCGCGAGGACCTTGTGCTGATCGTGATGTCCGCCACGCTGGATGCGGCTCCGGTTGCCGCGCTGATGGGGGGCGCCCCGGTGATCACCTCGGCGGGGCGGGCCTTTGCTGTCGAGACGCGCTGGTTGCCCAAACCGCCGGGACCGATGCGCTTTGAAGCGGCCATGGCCGATCTGATCCTGCAGGCCGTTGCCGGGACGGACCAGGGCGGTGTGCTGGCCTTTCTGCCGGGCGAGGGCGAGATCAGAACGGTCGAGGCGCTTCTGAAGGGCCGCCTGCCCGCCGGTTGCTTCATGCGCCCGTTGTTCGGGGCGATGGATTTCGACGCCCAGCGCGCCGCGACCGCCCCGGTCAGCGCGGGGCGGCGCATCGTTCTGGCCACGGCCATTGCCGAAACCTCGCTGACGCTGCCCGACATCCGGGTGGTGGTTGATGGTGGCCGGTCGCGGCGCGCGCGGTTTGACCCTGCCAGCGGCATGTCGCGACTGGTGACCGAACGGGTGACGAGGGCCGAGGCAGACCAGCGGCGCGGCCGGGCCGGACGCCTGGCCGAAGGGCTGTGCTACCGGCTGTGGTCGCGCGCGGAAGAGGGCGGCCTTGCCCCCTTTCCGCCCGCCGAGATCGAGGCGGCCGATCTGGCGGGCCTTGCGCTGGAACTGGCGCTTTGGGGCAGCGCGGCGGGCCTTGCCTTTCTGACACCCCCCAATCCCGGCATGCTGGCCGAGGCGCGCGCGCTGCTGGCCGCCCTGGGGGCGCTGCAGGCCGGGGGGCGCATCACCGACCATGGGCGCGCGCTGGCCGCCCTGCCGCTGCATCCGCGCCTGGGCCACATGCTGCTGCACGCGGGGCCCAAGGGTGCGACCCTGGCCGCCCTGCTGGCCGGGCGCGATCCGCTGCCCGGCGCGCCGCCCGACCTTGTGCAGCGATTGACGGCGCTGCGGGACCCGGCGCGGTTCGCGCGCGATCAACCGGGCATTCTGCACCGCCCCACGGTGGAGCGGATTGGTGAAGAGGCACGCCGTCTGGCGCGCGCCGTCCCGCAGGGCGCTGGCCCGCCCCTGTCCGCCGCAGAGATGGCCGCCCTTGCCTATCCGGACCACATCGGCCTGCGCCGCAGGGGCGATGCCCCGCGCTGGGTGCTGTCAGGGGGCAAGGGCGCGATGATGGACCCCGGACTGCCGCTGTCGGGGGCGCGGCTGATCGTGGCGACCGATCTTGACGGCGATCTGCGCGAGGCGCGGGTGCGCCAGGCAATCCAGATCGACGAGGCCGACCTGCGCGCCCTGTTCGCCGACCGTATCGAGCGGCGCGCGATATGCGCATGGTCCCGGCGCGAGGGCCGGGTGACGGCCCGGCGGCAAGAGCTGTTCGGTGCCCTTGTGCTGTCAGATCAACCCTGGCCCGATGCCCCGCCCGAGGCCGTTGCGCAGGCCGCCCTTGCCGGTCTGCGCGACCTTGGCCTGTTCTGGACCGACCCCGCCCGCAGGCTGCGCGCCCGGATCGAACTGGCGCGCGGCGGCGGTGCCGATCTGCCAGACTGTTCCGATGCCGCGCTGCTGGCGCGGGCCGAGGGGTGGCTTCTGCCCTTTGTTGCCGACAGGCGGACAGAGGCCGACCTGCGCAGGCTCGATCTGACCGAACCGCTGCGCCAGTCGCTGACCTGGGACCAGCGGCAGCTGATCGACCGGCTGTGCCCCGCGCAGTACGAGACGCCGCTGGGGCGGCGCGTGCCCATCGACTATGACGGCGAGGCACCGGCGATCGAGGTCCGCCTGCAGGAGATGTTCGGGGTCACGCGCCATCCCGCGGTCGGGCAGGCGCAGACCCCGCTGCGGATCACGCTGCTGTCGCCGGGCGGCAAGCCGGTTCAGGTGACGTCGGACCTGCCGGGGTTCTGGACCAACAGCTACGGCGCTGTGCGCAGCGACATGCGGGGGCGCTATCCGCGCCACCCCTGGCCCGAGGACCCGACGCGGGCGGAACCGACGCTGCGCGCGAAACCGCGCGGCACCTGAACCCTTTCCAGCCCCGGTGTTTTTCAGTAAGGGACATCGGGGCAGGAGATGGATTTCCATGATATCAGATCACCAGGCCGCCGTGCGCGGCCGCTGGGCCGTTGCGGCCATGTTCTTGGCCAACGGCTTTCTGTTCGGGTCCTGGGCACCGCAGATTCCGCTGCTGCTGCCGCGCCATGACATCACCGAAGTCACGCTGGGCCTGCTGATCTTCGGCCTGGGTGTCGGGGCTGTCGTTGCCATGTCCTTTTCGGGTGCGGTGATCGCGCGCACCGGGTCGCGCCGGGCGCTGCGGCTGTTCGCGCTTCTGGCTGTCGGCACCTTGCTGCTGGTGGTGCTGTCCCCCAACCTTGTGCTTCTGGCCCTGGCCATGGCGGTGATGGGGGCCTTTCTGGGCTGCATGGATGTGGCGATGAATGCAAATGCGGTCGAGGCGGAAAAGCGGCTTGGACGCGCGATCATGTCATCATCCCATGGCTTCTGGAGCCTGGGCGGCTTCATCGGCGGCGGGCTGGGGGGCCTTGCAATTGCGCGGCTGGGGGCCGAAACCCATGCGCTGCTGGCAACACTCGCCACCCTTGCCGTGATGCTGGCGGCCATGCCCTTTCTGATCAGCGAGCCGCGCAGGCCCGCCCCGGCAAAAGGCGAACGCCGCGCCGGTTCCTGGCCGCGCGGCTGGCCGATCTACATCCTGGGGATGATGGCGCTGTTCTGCATGGTGCCCGAAGGCGGGGTGCTGGACTGGGCGGCGCTGTACCTGACGCGGGAATTCGGGGCAAACCTGCAGACGGCCTCGCTGGCCTTTTCGGTCTTTGCCGGCACCATGGCCGTGATCCGGTTCATGGGGGATGCCGTGCGCAACCGCTTTGGCGCTGTTGCGACGCTGCGCGTCTCGGGGCTGATTGCCGCCGCAGGCATGGTGGGGGCAAGCCTTGCGCCGAACCCGGCGCTTGTCATTGCCTGCTTCGGGCTGTCCGGGCTGGGCGTTGCCAACATGGTGCCGATCGTGCTGTCAGCGGCAGGCAACCATCCCGGGGCCAGCGCCGGGTCCGGCATTGCCACGGTGACGATGCTGGGCTACTCGGGCATTCTGATCGCCCCCTCGGGCATCGGCTTTGCCGCCGAACATATCGGCTACCGCACCACCTATTTCGTGCTGGCGCTGCTGCTTCTGGTCGTGGCAGCACTGGCCGGGCGGGTGGCGGCGGCGGACCATATCGGCGAAGTCCCCGCCACCGCCTGAGCCGGGTCAGGCCCCCATGAAATCGGCCTTGCCCAGCACCACGCCATTATGGCGCAGGATGATATAGGCAGTGGTGGCGTGGAAGTAGAAATTCGGCAGCGCGAATTCCGACAGGAAGACCTGGCCGCTGAACTGCAACTCGCCATGGCGCATCTTCAGGGTGATCTGGCGGCTTTCGGCCCCGGCGAAGGCGGCTTCGGTGAAGGTGCCGACATAGGCCAGCGCGGTTGCGACGCGCAGCTTCAGCTCTTCCAGCGTCGTCTCGGAATCGGGGTGGCTGGGCACCTCGGCCCCGGTCAGGCGGGCGGGGGTGCGACAGGCGAAATCACAGGTCAGCTGCACTTGCCTGGTGAAGGGCAGCATGTCGGGGTAGAGGCGAAAGGTTGTCAGCGCGGCAGGGTCGATCTTGTGCGTGGCACAATGCGCGTCCGCCTTGGCAAGGATCGAGGCCATCGCGGTCAGGCTGCGGGTCAGGGGCGGTATCGTGGCGGCATACATGTGAAAACTCCTTGGCCTGAAAGGTCGCGGCAGAACGCTGCGAAACACGACCCCCCGCTGTCATGCCACAAAGCCGCGCGGCGAGTCCATGGGCCTGCCGCCCGGCGTCCGGCGCAACCGGCATCTCGGGTTCCGGATGGTGGCCCTGATCACCGGCAGGCTGCGGGCAAGAAATAGGGCCCGCAGGTCGCCCCGTTGCGCCGCGCTTTGGTGCGATGGCTTTTCTGCATCTGCATCTGCATCTGCATGCCGATGACGGCAGGCACCCTTGCCGTTGCCCGGCCTGCTGTCACAGCCCCAGGCACCAGCGCATCACGGCCTTTTGCGCGTGCAGGCGATTCTCGGCCTCGTCGAAGACCACCGAATGCGGGCCGTCCATCACCGCGCTCGTCACCTCGTCATTGCGGTGGGCGGGCAGGCAATGCATGAACAGCGCATCGGGTTTGGTCTGCGCCATTAGCGCCTCGGTCACCTGATAGGGGCGCAGCTGGTTGTGGCGGCGTTCGCGGGCAGATTCGGGATCATGCATCGACACCCAGGTGTCGGTGACCACCAGATCGGCCCCCTGCACGGCCAGCACCGGATCGCGCTCTACCGTCACCCGGCGGCCCTTGTCGCGGGCATAGCGGATGAACTCCGGCTCCGGGTCCAGCGTCGGCGGACCGGTAAAGGTAAAGTCGAAACCGAACTGCCCGGCCCCGTGCAGCCAGGAGGCGCAGACATTGTTGCCATCCCCCGCCCAGACCACCTTCTTGCCCGCGATGGGTCCGCGATGTTCCTCATAGGTCATCACATCGGCCATGATCTGGCAGGGGTGGGTGCGGTTGGTCAGCCCGTTGATCACCGGCACCGTGGCATGCTCTGCCATTTCCAGCAGGGTCGCCTCCTCGAAGGTGCGGATCATGATCAGATCGACATAGCGGCTGAGCACGCGGGCGGTGTCGGCGATGGTCTCGC
The DNA here is from genome assembly GCA_020250175.1 of Rhodobacter sp. Lineage (GTDB taxonomy): Bacteria > Pseudomonadota > Alphaproteobacteria > Rhodobacterales > Rhodobacteraceae > Aliitabrizicola. The sequence continues at coordinate 149,168 of JADCEN010000003.1, read as the reverse complement.
CATGGCCCAGCTGCATTTCCTTGCCCGACAGCACCATCGTCTCGCCGCCCATCTGGCGCACGCCCACATCAAAGGACACGCGGGTGCGGGTGGAGGGTTTTTCGAAGATCAGCGCCACCATGCGGCCCGCCAGGGGCTGCGCGTCATCGCGCGTGCCCTTGGGCCGCCCGCCCCGCGCCGTCTTCATCGCACGGGCGCTGTCGATCATGCCGCGCAGGGCGGCGGCATCGGTTTTGTCGATATCAAGGAAATGGGTCATGTCCGGTGCTTTTCTGGTGTGGGCGCAGGGGCGCGGTCTGCCCCGCCGCCGGTTGTTTCCTGAACCGATGGCGAAACATCGTCGGCCCCCGGGGATATCTGTGAACAGAAAATGATCAGGCGACGGCAGCCTTTTCCAGCAGGGTTGCGGCGCGGTCGAGCCGCACCACCGCCTCGGCCAGGTCGGCGTCGGGGATGTTCAGCGCAGGCAGCAGGCGCAGCACGTTGTCTGCGGCAGGCACGGTCAGCAAATGCTGCGCGTATCCCGCCTTGACCACTTCGGCAGGTGCTGCGCGGCATTTCAGGCCCAGCATCAGGCCCTGGCCGCGCACGCCCTCGAATACGGTCGGATGCGCCGCCACCAGCCCTTCCAGCTTTTGGCGGAACAGCGCACCCTTGCGGGTTACTTCGGCCAGAAAGGCCGGGTCGGCAATGATCCCCACCACAGCCGCCCCAACGGCACAGCCCAGCGGGTTGCCGCCATAGGTCGAGCCATGCGTGCCGGCCACCATGCCCGATGCCGCCCGTTCCGTCGCCAGCACCGCCCCCAGCGGAAAGCCGCCGCCGATGCCCTTGGCAACCATCATGATGTCAGGCGTGATCCCGGCCCATTCATGGGCAAAGAGCTTGCCGGTGCGGCCCATGCCGCATTGCACCTCGTCCAGGATCATCAGTGCGCCGGTGGCATCGCAAAGGTCGCGCAGTCCCTTGAGGCAGGCATCGGGCAGCACGCGGATGCCGCCTTCGCCCTGGATCGGCTCCAGCATCACTGCCGCCGTGCGGTCGGTGACGGCGGCGCGCAGCGCATCGTGATCGCCAAAGGGCAGCACGTGAAAGCCGGGCATCAGCGGGCCGAAGCCCTTGGTCATCTTTTCCGATCCGGCGGCGGCAATCGCCCCGGTGGAGCGGCCGTGGAAGGCGCCTTCAAAGGTCACGATCTCGGTCCGCTCGGGCTGGCCCTGATCGTACCAGGATTTGCGTGCCATCTTGATCGCCAGTTCCGCAGCCTCGGTGCCGGAATTGGTGAAGAACACCGTATCGGCAAAGCTGTGCTCCACCAGCAGCGCCGCCAGCTTTTCCTGCTGGGGGATGCTGTAGAGGTTGGACACATGCCACAGCTGCGCCGCCTGCGCGCCCAGCGCCGCCACCAGCGCGGGATGGGCATGGCCCAGCGCATTCACCGCGATGCCCGCGCCCAGATCAAGGTATCGGCTGCCATCCCCGGCCACCAGCCAGGAGCCTTCGCCCCGGACAAAGGACAGGGGCGCGCGGGTGTAGGTGGGCAGGACGGCAGGGATCATCGACGGGGTTCCTTACACGGCGCGCCACAGGGGTGCCAAAGGGCAGCGCGCAAGTCAACGAAAGTTCGGCGAAAGGGGGGGATGCGCGGCGGACGCGCGGCACAGGTCGCTTACGCGCGGGCGCGTCGGCGTCGGGGCAGGAAAGATGCGACCCTTGTGTTCATGGTGCTGCGGTAGCGCAAATGGCCGCGTCTGTAAACAGTCACGCCGCGGTCGCGGCCTCTGTCAGCAGCGCGATGATCGGCGGGCAGCAGGGCGACATATCGCCACCGGCGTTGCAGGCCCCGAGATGCAGGTCGGGGTTGGGCCGCAGGGCCATCGCGGTGCCGCCCTTGGGACAGGCCCATGCCGCCGCCACCGGCGCGTCGGCACCGGTGGTGCCCGCACGGCCCGGTCTTTCTTGCGCCAGGCCGCCAGTGCTTGTATCTGGCACCTTCCCGGCTAGAATACCGGGCGAAAGCGGATCCTGTGGCGCACCCGCGGGCAGGATCCGGCCCCAGACCGGAGATCACGCATGTCCTGGACGGATGAGCGCGTCGAGACGCTGAAGAAAATGTGGGCCGAAGGCCAGAGCGCCAGCCAGATCGCCAAGGAACTGGGCGGTGTGACGCGCAATGCCGTGATCGGCAAGGTCCACCGCCTGGGCCTGTCGAACCGCGTCGGCGCAGGCAAGGCCGAGGAGGAAGAAGATGATCCGGTCCTGGCCACCGATGCCCCGCTGTGGGCCGATCCCCCGGCCCCGCCCGCTGCCGAGCGCGGTGCAGAGTTGCGGGCCGCCCCCGACCGCCCGGCCCCGCCTGCGGGGGGGGCCACAATCACGCCGCTGCCAACACGCAAGGCGATCATCCCTGCGGGGCAGCCCCTGCCGCCGCAGCCATCGGCAAACGAGATCAGCCCCGAGGCGCTGGCCTCGGTGCGCGAAGTGGAAAAGCGCGCGCGCCGGCTCAGCCTGATGGAACTGACCGAACGCACCTGCAAATGGCCGATCGGCGATCCGGCGACGGATGATTTCTGGTTCTGCGGCCTGCCGACCCAGGCCGGCAAACCCTATTGCGATGCCCATGTCGGCGTCGCGTTCCAGCCGATGAGCGCAAGACGCGACCGGCGGCGGTAGACCCCGCCGTCACAAGCGGCAGGGCCGCGCCGCAGGCGGCGTCGCGGCCAGGGGCGCCGCACCGCCGCACAGGCCCCCTGCGCATTCCTTCCCGGGGTCGGTTTTTCCGGGCATGACGGGGTTGGCGACCGCCCCGGGCCGTAAAGCCGAAGTTCATGGCCCCGATGACGCCCGTGTCGCGCAGCCTGAAGGCTTGCGGCCCCTGGCCAACAGCGGATGGTCGGCCTGCTTCCCTGTGTCGGCTCCGGGCGGTGACCGGGCCTTTTCATACGCAGGGTGCCTGCCTATAAGGTGCCCACCATCACCATGAGGCCCGGATGCGCAAGGCAGAGATCACCCGCACGACCCATGAGACCGAAGTTTCGGTGTCCGTGACGCTGGACGGCACGGGACAGCACCGGATGGCGACCGGGATCGGGTTTTTCGACCATATGCTGGACCAGCTGTCCCGCCACGCGCTGATCGACATTGCGCTGACCGCGAAGGGTGATCTGCACATCGACGATCACCACACGGTGGAAGACTGCGGCATCGCGCTGGGCCAGGCCCTGGCCCGGGCGCTGGGCGACAAGCGCGGCATCCGCCGCTATGGTGAATGCAGCCTGCCCATGGATGATGCGCAGCTGCGCTGCGCCCTTGATCTGTCGGGGCGGCCCTATCTGCTTTGGAATGTGCCCTTCCCAACACCGAAAATCGGCAGTTTTGATACGGAACTGGTGCGCGAATTCTTTCAGGCGCTGGCAACCCATGGCGGCATCACCCTGCATCTCGACCTGATCCATGGGCTGAACAGCCACCATATTGCGGAAGCCGCCTTCAAGGCCGTGGCCCGCAGCCTGCGCCAGGCGGTCGAGGCTGATCCGCGCGCGGCCGGCAGCATCCCCTCGACCAAGGGGACGCTCTAGGTCATGCTGACCGTTCTGGTCGATTACGACAGCGGCAACCTGCATTCCGCCGAAAAGGCGTTTCAGCGCATGGCGCAGGAGGTGGGCGGGGGCGACGTTCTGGTCAGCAGTCACCCCGGGGATGTGGCCCGTGCCGACCGGATCGTGCTGCCGGGCGACGGGTCTTTCCCCGCCTGCCGCCGGGCCCTGGGCCGCTTCAGCGGCCTGTTCGAGGCGATGGAAGAGGCGGTACAGGTGCGGGGCCGACCGTTTCTTGGCATCTGCGTCGGCATGCAGATGCTGGCAACGCGCGGGCTGGAATTCGGCGTGACGGATGGCTTTGGCTGGATCGGCGGCGAGGTGGCGCGGATTGCGCCGTCTGACCCGGCGCTGAAGGTGCCGCACATGGGCTGGAACGAGTTGGTGATCGACCGTCCGCATCCGGTGCTGGAGGGGATCAAGACGGGGGAGCACGCCTATTTCGTGCATTCTTTCCAGTTTCATGTCACGGACCCTGCGCATCTGCTGGCCCATGTCGGCTACGGCGGGCCGATCACTGCGGTTGTCGGGACCGGCACCGTGGTGGGAACGCAGTTCCACCCCGAGAAAAGTCAGGCTACAGGGCTGCGGCTGATCGGGAACTTCCTGCGCTGGATGCCCTGACGCAATCAGACCGAACCAGCCGCCCGCAGGTCTGCCTGCCGGCTTCGGGCCGGTGTGCCGGACATCGCCAAGGCACCGCATCCGGGCAGAAACCAACGCAAAGCAGACGGACCGGGCCGCGTCTGCGGCGGGGCCATCACCCCGCCTTGAGGGCCAGCCTGTCGCGTACGAAGGCCAGCAGAAGCAGCAGCGACAGCCCGCCAAGGATCAGCGCGGTATCAAGCGCAAATCCGGGCGGGACCGCCTGCCTGATCGCCTGACAGCTCAGGGCCAGCAGGCTGCCCGCCGCGAAAACGGGCAGGGCGTTGCGCCCGAGAAGGGCCAGCGGCGCGGCAGCGGCAGAGCCGCAGGCCCGGCGCACCCAGCCCCAGGACGACAGCAGATAGGCCAGGGCCAGAATGTGGATCAGGCGCGGCCAGGTGACAAAAGTCTTGTCGGTGATGGTGAAAAACCGGTTGACGCCGTTCTGATTGGCCAGCCACATCAGATGGTTCACTGTGTCGCCCACGGGCGGCACCCGGACCCACAGCAGCGCCACCAACAGAACGGCCCCGGCCAGCCACTGCGCCCAGCCGCGCACCGGGACAAGGCGGCGTCCCTGGCGCATGGCCACCCCGGTCAGCAGGCCGGTGACGAAGATCACCTGCCAGGCCAGCGGATTGAAGAACCAGCCGCCGGGATTTGGAAAGGCTGGCATGTTCCATGCGAACAACCCGGTCAGAAACCAAAGCGCCGCCGACAGGCCCGCAAGAAGCCAGGGCCGGCGCAGCGCCAGCCACAGCATGGCGGGTGCCGCGAACAGCATCACCGCATACATCGGCAGGATATTGACATATCCCAGTTGATGCGTCAGCAGCGGCACGCCCACCAGAAAGCCCAGCGGTTCGCGCAGAAGGACCTGCACCTCGTTCACCCGAAGCCCGTGCGATGTGCCCAGCCACAGCGCCGCGCCAGCCGCGATGGCCAGTGCCCAGGCCGTCATGAAAAGATGCACAAGATACAGCGTCCAGACACGCGACCAGACCCGCCTGATGCCGGGCCACCACGGCGGTGCGCGGAACAGCGGGCTGTAGGCCAGCCCTGCCGCCACGCCCGACATCAGGACAAAGCCCTCGGCGGCGTCGGAAAGCCCAAAGTTCCGGCTGGTGACGTTTTCATACACCGTGCCGGGCACATGGTTGATGAAGATCATCACCAGGGCCAGGCCACGAAACACGTCAAGCCGCAAGTCGCGCTGCGCCCTTGCCGCCCGATCCGCCGCACTCTCTGACATCTAGGAACGCACGGCTCCGGCACAGGCGGCACCGGGCGGAACGGGCGGGGTGGCCCCCTCGCCCAACCAGGCGCGCAGGATGTTTTCATGGTGCCGGAGGACCGGCGCAGGGTTCAATTCGGACGGAACAGCCATCAGGCCGCTGCGGCTGTCCTGCGAAAACCATGAAATCAGCAATGGTGCAAGGATCATCGGCAGGGACACCGGCAGCAGCCACGGCACCAGACCGGGGGCCAACACAGAGATGGCCGTCAGCCCGATCAGGCCCGTCACCGTGATCCAGCGGCTGGCGGCCCAGGCCGCGGCCAGCGTCATTCTGCCGTCGCCCCGGTTGCTGGCCGGCCAGCCGCCGTCGCGCCCGGTCAGCACCTGAACCACCGAACGGGTCTGATACATCAGGAAGATGGGGGCCATGACAGAGGACAAGAGCAGTTCCAGCAGTGTCGAGGCCATTGCCCGGACCCCGCCGCCAAAGCCGCGCGCCCGGCCGCTGGCGGCGGCATCAACGGCAATCAGCAGTTTGGGCAGCACAAGCAGGCCGAAGATGCCCACGGCAAGGCCGATGGCCTTGGCCGTCTCATCGGCGGGAAGAACCGGGAACGGCCGGTTTGCCAAGGGGAAGTAATCGGGCGGCGCAACGAAAACCTGGGCCGCGATGCTGGCAAGGATGAAGGCCAGCCAGAACAGCGGCGCGATGTAGGCAAGAATGCCCTGCACGAACACCCAGCGGCTCCAGCCGGTCAGACCGGGCGCGCCGACAAGGCGGGCGTGCTGCAGGTTGCCCTGGCACCAGCGCCGGTCGCGGCGGGCGTATTCGACGATGTTTTCCGGCCCTTCTTCAAACGATCCCTGCAGATCGTCGTCCAACCGCACGGTCCAGCCCGCACGGGCCAGCAGGGCTGCCTCGACATAGTCGTGGCTCAGGATATGCCCGCCGAAGGGCGGCGGGCCGGAAAGCTCCGGCAGGCCGCAGCTTGCCGCAAAGGCACGGACCCGCACAAGGGCATTGTGCCCCCAGAAGGGCCCGGTCCGCCCCTGCATCATCGCCAGGCCACGGGCAAAGACCGGGGAATAGAAGCTGGCGGAAAACTGCATGATCCGGCCAAAGCGCGACCGGGCACCGACAACGCGCGGCAGGCTTTGCAGAAGGCCCAGGGATGGGTCCGCTTCCATCCGGCGGACCATCGCGGCAATGGTCGCACCTTCCATCAGACTGTCGGCATCAAGGATCAGCGCATAGTCGTAAGACCCGCCCGAGGTCTGGATGAAATTCTCGATATTGCCGGCCTTGCGCCCGCTGTTGCTGTCACGCCTGCGATAGAACATGCGGCCTTCGCCCCCGCTTTGTGCCAGCAGCCGCAGGAACCACAGACGTTCGCGCGCCGCGATCACATCGCTCGTCGTATCGGAAAGGATCGCAAAATCGAACACCGCCCCGGTGTCTTCGCCCCGGATCGAGGCATCCATCGCCGCAATGCGGGCAAAGGTGGTGACAGGATCCTCGTTGTAGACCGGCACCAGAACCACGGTGCGTCCCCGGATCGGTGCGCGGGTGTCGGGCCGCAGGACGGGGCGCGTGGTCAGACCCAGCAGGCCCTGGGCGGCCCCCCAGGCCAGCCAGAAGGTCGACATCAGGATCAACAGGCTGCGCAACACATCGAACATGTCCAGCCCGTCCGCCAGCCCGACCTGCAGGAACAGCAGAAACGCGCCGACCGCAGAGCCGATGCTGACGGCAAAGGTCGCGGCCCTGGCCCTGCGCACCGACCTGCGATCGGGCGCGGCAGGGGCGCTGTCGGGCATCGCTTAGCCCCCGCTGGTCCGCGCGCCGCCGGTGACGGGCGGCAGGGGGAACAGCCGGGCGAGCAGACCCGGTGAGGTGGGCCGTTCAAGCCGCTGCTTTGGCATGACCAAAGGGGCTTCAGGCAGGCACCCCACACGCCGCACCACTGCTTCGATGTCGCCCGCAGAGGAGTCAGGGTCAGACATCACGCCACCACCCATTGATAGAGCCACAGCTCTGTCAGTTTGCGCCCGTAGCCCGCGATATGGGCCAAAAGCTCTACCGTGGCCCCGTCGGCGGCGGCCACATCCAGAACCAGACGCCATACATCCGTTCCTCCGATCCGGGACAGTGTCTGCGTCACGATCTTGCCTTGCGACACGGTGACAACGGCCTCAACCTTGCCGTCTTCGGGAAGGGTGCCCAGCAGACCGCCCTTGAAATCAACAACGAACTTGCGCGTGCCATCGGTATTCAGGACGCCGGACACGCCACCGGACCCTGCCCGCGTCTCATGGACAAAGGCAAGGGCATCCGTCGGGGCAGGGTCCAGCGCGCCCCAGCGCAGCCGATAGGCGTATTCCCGCGCCTCACCGGCGCGAACCTGTCCGTCCGGCACCCAGAAGGCGACAATATTGTCGTTCACTTCCAGGTCGGTGGGGATTTCGACCAGACGCACCACGCCCTTGCCCCAATCGCCCAGCGGTTCCACATCCAGAGACGGGCGGCGTTCGTAATGCGCGCTGGCATCCTGATAGCTGTCGAAATCGCGGTCGCGCTGGTGCAGACCGAAGCTGCGGATGCCGTCTTCGGCAAAATAGCTGCCTGCCAGACGCGGCGGATTGTTAAGCGGGCGCCAGATGACATCGCCATCGCGGCGCACGATGCGCAATCCGTCACTGTCATGCACGTTGGGCCGGAAATCATCGAAATCCGACCGGTTCTTTTCCGAAAACAGGAACATCGAGGTCAGCGGCGCGACGCCAAGCTGTTCGACATCGGCGCGGAAAAACAGGCGTGCCGTCACGTCCATCACCGTCTGCGCGCCCGGCGTGATGACGAGGCGAAAGGCACCGGTCACGCTTTCGCTTTCCAGGGCCGCGTAAACCGTGATCGTCCCGGAAAGGCCGCCGGGGCGTTCGATGTAAAAGCGCGTGAAGCGGGGAAATTCCTCGGCCGTGGACAGGCCGGAGTTGATCGCCAGACCGCGCGCGGACAAGCCATAGGCATTGCCCCGCCCCAGCGCCCGGAAATAGCTGGCCCCCAGAAACGCCACCAGCTCGTCCCAGACATCGGGGCGGTTCAGCGGATGGTGCAGGCGGAAGCCGGCGACACCTGACATCTGTGCATGTTCGGGAATGCGGGCGGACAGGTCGTTGAGAAATTCGAAATCATCGGTCGTGACCGGCATCGGCACGGCCTGATCCCCCGCGACTTCGAACAGCAGAACCGGGTCCTTGAACAGCCAGCCCATCGGGAAGGCGTGCAGACGGAAAAAACTGTCTTCGTGCTGCCAGCGCGCCCGGTCGGGGCGGAATCGGATCAGGCGGTAATCATCATAGGTCAAGTCATCCAGAAAGCCGGGTACGCGGACCGGGGCCTGAAAGGGATTGGCCGCCAAAGCCTGCATTTCGGCGCTGAGGATATCAAAGCTGAATTGCTGCGCTGCGGCGGGCGCAGATGTCTGGGCCCGGACCGCGCGGGGCAGTGCGGTTGTGGTCAGAAGGATCGCCGAAAGCGGGACGGCGCAAAGGATGCCCCGGCGGGTCAGATGATCGGCACAGGGGGAAGAATTCTGCATGATCTCTTTTGTTTTCAGTGCATTTAAGGGCGTATGTGACATTTCCCTGATACGGGTTCCAGCGCCGCCGACCTGCGATCTCGTCATGGCTGCCATGCAATGCAAGAAAACCTCGCGCCGGTGTTACCACGGCTCATGCCGGCGCGACGAATCGGACCGGCAGGCAATCCTTTGCAGCTGCGGCATGACCGCCCCGGACCCCTGCGCCATGCCGTCGAAAAATGCCTGGTCCGCATGTTGCCGGGGCCGGAACGGTTCAAGCGCGTCGTGGCGGCGACTATTCTTGCCCGGATATGCAGCGGACCTGCCCGGTTGCAATCGGCCGCCGCTGCGCAGACGTCATTTCTGCGGGGTCAGGACCGGGCAGGCACAGGCGCTGCCCCTTGCGGCGGCAGCACTGATGGTGCCCGTCCCGGAAGGTCAGGCAGCGATGAAATCGGCCAGCACGGCTGCGGTGCCGCGCGCCCACAGATCGCGCAGCGCCACATCGAAAGCACCGACAACCGCAGGGTCCCGCCCGGTGGCACCATAGATGTCTTCCATCGCCAGCCAGCGCGACGGGTCCTGCCGTGCTGCCTGCGCCACGGTGGTCAGCCGGTCCCAGTTCGGATCGTTGGGTGCAATGGCCGCGCCGCTGTCGGTCACACCGGCGCAGTAGCGGCACCACAGGGCAGACTCAAGGATCAGACCCTGCGGCACGCGCCCGGCGGCAAGATTGTCACGCAGCGAGGGCAGGATGAACTTGGGCTGGCGGTTTGATCCATCCAGGCACAGCCGCCGCACCGTATCGGCGATTTCGGGGTTGACGAAGCGACCCTGCACAAGCGCAAGATAGTCCTCAAGATTGGTGTCCGGCACCGGGGCCACGAAGGGGATGATCTCGTCGCGTTCCACCTTGGCCAGAAAGCCCGCGATCAGCGGATGGGCCATCGCCTCATGCACCAGGTCGATGCCCAGAAGTCCGCCCGGATAAGCGATGATGGCATGGCCCCCGTTCAGGATGCGGATCTTCATCGCCTCATAGGCATGGACATGGTCGGTGAAGGTCACGCCGACTGCTTCCAGCGGTGGGCGGCCCGCCGGGAAACGGTCTTCCAGCACCCACTGGCGAAAGGGTTCGCAGGTGACGGGCACCGGATCGTCCAGACCAAAGCGGGCGGCCAGCGCGCGTTCGCGCGGACCGGTCGCGGGGGTGATGCGGTCTACCATGGCATTGGGAAAGGCCACCCCTGCCGCAATCCAATCGGCCAGGTCCGGGTCCGACAGCCGGGCAAGGCCCACAACGGCATCGCGGGTGACATGGCCATTGCCGGGCAGGTTGTCGCAGGACATGACCGTGAAGGGTACAATGCCTGCCGCCCGCCGCGCCTTCAGCGCGGCAAGGATGGCCCCGAAGGCCGTGGCGGGACGGTCGGGGCGCGCGGCATCTGCCACGATCTCGGCGGACGCCGGATCGAACTGTCCAGTGGCGGGGTCCACGAAATAGCCGCCTTCCGTCACGGTCAGCGACACGATCCGGATTGCCGGATCGGACATCGCGGCGATCAGCGCGGCATTGTCCGGCTGCACCTCGACAAAGCCCACCATCGAGCCTGTGCGCCGCGCACGGTGCCCGGCGGGGTCCAGTTCGATCACGGTGGACAGACAGTCCTGCGCCAGCAGCGCCTCGCGCATTCGGGCGTCGGCCTGGCGCACACCGGCACCGAGAATGGCCCAGTCCAGCCCCAGTCCCCTTGCGAACAGATCATCCAGATAGACCGCCTGATGGGCCCGGTGAAAATTGCCCAGCCCGATATGGACGATACCGGGCGACAGGCGGTTGCGGTCATAGGCAGGCATCTGAAGGTCCATGTCAGCTCATCCAGTTTCCGCCATCGACGTTATACGTCTGGGCCACCACGTAATCGGCATCGGACGACGCCAGAAACACCGCCATCCCGGTCAGGTCCGCCGCCGTTCCCATCCGCCCGAAGGGCACGGCAAGGCCGACCTGCCGCTTTTTCTCGCCCGGCGGCAGCCCTTCGTATTTCGCGAACAGCGCATCCACGCCATCCCAGTGCTCGCCATCCACGACACCCGGCGCTATGGCGTTCACGTTGATGCCATGGGCAATCAGGTTCAGGCCCGCCGATTGGGTCAGGCTGATGACTGCGGCCTTGGTGGCGCAGTAAACGGCGACCAGCGCCTCGCCCCGCCGCCCGGCCTGGCTGGCCATGTTGATGATCTTGCCGCCGCCACCGCGCGCGATCATGTGCCGCGCCACCGCCTGCAGCATGAACAGCGGCCCCGCGACATTGACCGCGAACAGCCGGTCATAGCTGGCCCGGGTGATGTCCGTGACCGGTGCCATGTCGAACATGGCGGCATTGTTGATCAGAATGTCGATCCGCCCCATGTGCCGCACGGCTTCGGCCACGGCGGCGTCGATGCTGGCCTGATCGGTGACATCCAGCCGGATCGCAAACGCGCCCGTGCCCAGCCGCGCCGCAGCAGCTTCGGCGGCGGGCATGTTGATATCGGCGATTGCCACCCTGGCACCTTCGCGCAGGTAAGCCCGCGCGAATTCCAGCCCGATGCCGCGTGCCGCCCCGGTGATCAGGGCGCATTTGCCGTCAAGTTTCATGCCATTGCCTTTCCGTCCGCGTCAAAGCGGTGCATCCTGCCGGGCTGCGGGGTCAGCCAGACCGCGTCGCCATGGCGCAGGTCCGTATCGCCGCCGGCCCGCACCGTGATCATCCCGATGCCTTCGACCTGCACGCGCAGGAAGGTGTCGGACCCCAGATGCTCTGCGATGCCGACCGTGCCCCGCCAGATACCGGCCGACCCGGACAGGTCGATATGTTCGGGCCGCAGGCCAATGGTGGCCGCGCCCTGTCTTGCGGCCTCTGGCCCGTCGATCAGGTTCATCTTCGGGCTGCCGATGAAGCCTGCGACGAACAGGTTCGCAGGGGCCCGGTACAAGTCCAGCGGGCTGCCCACCTGTTCGATTCTGCCCAGGTTCAAAACCACGATCTTGTCGGCCATGGTCATGGCTTCGACCTGATCATGGGTCACATAGATCATGGTCGTCTTCAGGGTCTGGTGCAGTTCGCTGATCTCCAGCCGCATGTTGACCCGCAGGGCCGCGTCCAGATTGGACAGCGGTTCGTCGAACAGAAAGGCCGCAGGCTCGCGCACGATGGCCCGCCCGATGGCCACCCGCTGGCGCTGACCGCCGGACAACTGGCCGGGGCGGCGGTCCAGATAGCCGGTCAGGTTCAGCACTGCCGCCGCCGCTTCAACCTTGCGGGCAATCTCGGCCGGCTCCATCCCCGCCATTTTGAGCGGGAAGGCGATATTCTTGCGCACACTCATGTGCGGGTACAGCGCATAGCTTTGGAACACCATCGCCAGGCCGCGCCTGGCGGGGGGAAGTTCCGTGGCGTTCACGCCGTCAATCTCGATCACCCCGCCCGACACATCTTCTAGCCCGGCGATCAGGCGCAGCAGCGTGGATTTGCCGCAGCCCGACGGCCCGACGAAGACCACGAATTCCCCGTCCTCGACCTCCAGATTGATCGAAGGGATGACCGCAACGTCGCCAAAGCGTTTGGCCACATTGCGCAGCGTGATCCTGCCCATCTTCAGGCACCCCTCATTTCACTGCGCCGAATGTCAGACCGCGCACGAGTTGCTTCTGGCTGAACCAGCCAAGGATCAGAATCGGCGCGATGGCCATGGTGCTGGCAGCGCTCAGCTTGGCATAGAACAGGCCCTCGGGGCTGGAATAGCTGGCGATGAAGGCCGTCAGCGGGGCCGCCTTGGCCGCCGCCAGGTTCAGCGTCCAGAACGCCTCATTCCAGGCCAGGATGATGTTGAGCAGCAGCGTGCTGGCAATGCCTGGCAGCGCCATCGGTGTCAGCACATAGAGGATCTCGGACCGCAGGCTGGCCCCGTCCATCCGCGCCGCCTCAAGGATCTCGGCGGGAATCTCCTTGAAATAGGTGTACAGCATCCAGACGATGATCGGCAGGTTGATCAGCGTCAGCACCCCCACAAGGCCCGTTTTCGTATCCAGAAGCCCGGCGTCACGAAAGATCAGGTACATCGGCACCAGCACGCCCACCGCCGGCATCATCTTGGTGGACAGCATCCACATCAGCACGTCCTTGGTGCGCCTGCCGGGAACAAAGGCCAGGGACCAGGCCGCCGGAATGGCGATCAGCACGCCCAGCAGGGTCGAGCCGACCGAGATCACCACGGAATTCCAGAAATGGCGCGGATAGTCCGACCGTTCGTTGACGGTCAGGTAATTCTCCATCGTCCAGTCGAAGAACAGGAAGGACGGGGGGGCTGCAATGGCCTCGCCTTCGGTCTTGAAGCTGGTCAGGATCGTCCACAGGACCGGAAAGAAGATGATGAAACCGATGGTCCAGGCCAGCATCGTGACCGTGGCCTTGCGCGCGGTTGTGGTCTTGCGGGCCATGTCAGGCCTGCAGGTTCTTGCCGATCATCCGCATCAGGAAGATCGCAACGATATTGGCCAGGATGACCGCGACAATCCCGCCCGCCGCCCCGCCGCCCACGTCGAACTGCAGCATCGACTGCACATAGACCAGATAGGTCAGCGTGGTCGAGGCCGTGCCGGGACCGCCGTTTGTGGTCACCAGGATTTCGGCAAAAACCGACAGCAGAAAGATGGTCTGGATCAGGATCACGACAGTGACCGACCGGGTCAGGTGCGGCATGGTGACGTAGATAAAGCGCGACAGCGGACCGGCGCCATCCATCGCGGCCGCTTCCATCTGTTCGCTGTCCAGCGATTGCAGCGCCGTCAGCAGGATCAGCGTGGCGAAGGGCAGCCATTGCCAGGCCACGATGAGGGTGATGGAAAGCAGCGGGGATTGCGCCAGAAAATCATAAGGTTGCAGCCCCAACGCCTTGGCGGCATGGGCAAAAAGGCCGTTCACCGGATTCATGAACATGTTCGTCCATACCAGCGCCGAAACCGTGGGCATCACGAAGAAGGGTGCGATCACCAGAATGCGCACAATCCCCTGCCCCCACATCGGCTGGTCCAGCAGCAGGGCCAGCAGGATACCCCCGATGACGGTGATCAGCAGCACACCCGCAACCAGCACCAGCGTGTTGCGCAGCGCGGTGAAGAAGGCGGGATCCGTCAGGAAATACCGGTAGTTCGAAAAGCCCGCCCATTCTTCCATGCCGGGCATCAGCAGGTTGTAGCGCAGAAAAGAAAAGTACAGCGTCATCGCCAGCGGCACGATCATCCAGAGCAGCAGCAGGATCACGGCCGGAGAGATCATCAGCCGCGCAACGGTGCGCGAATGCTGCGTCGCCATGTCGGACACCTCTGGGAAGACGGGGGGCAAAAGGCGGCGGGGGCCGGACCAAGGCCGACCCCCGCCGGGACGGAAGGGTTACTTGATGTACCCGGCCTTTGTCATTTCCCGCACAGCAAGGTCCTGCGAGTTCTTCAGCGCGTCGTCCAGAGTGGTCGTCCCGGCAAGGGCTGCCGAGAATTGCTGGCCCACCGCCGTGGCAAGACCCTGGAATTCCGGGATCGCGACAAACTGCACGCCGACGTAAGGCACCGGATCGACGGTCGGGTTGGTCGGATCGGCCGAGTTGATGCTGTCCAGCGTCATCTTGGCGAACGGAATTTTCGCATATTCCGGGTTCTCATACAGCGAGGTGCGCGTGCCGGGCGGAACATTGGCCCAGCCTTCTTTCGACGCGACAAGTTCCAGATAGGCCTTGGAGGTGGCCCATTCGACGAATTTCTTCGCCGAGGCTTCCTTTTGCGTTCCGGCCGGGATGGCCAGCGACCATGCCCACAGCCAGTTGCTGCGCCTGCCAAGGCCGTTGTCCGGGGCCAGGGCAAAGCCAACCTTGTCGGCCACGGTGCTGTCGGCACCGGTCACAAAGGATGCGGCGACGGTCGCGTCGATCCACATGCCGCACTTGCCCTGCTGGAACAGGGCCAGGTTTTCGTTGAAACCGTTGTTCGACGCACCCGGAGGCCCGAAGTTGTTCATCATCTCCAGGTAATCGGTCAGCGTCGCCTTCCAGGCGGCACCATCGAACTGGGGCTTCCAGTCCATGTCGAACCATCTGGCCCCATAGCTGTTCGACATGGCGGTCAGGAAGGCCATGTTTTCGCCCCAGCCCGCCTTGCCGCGCAGGCAGATGCCGTAAACCTCGTTCTCCTTGTCGGTCATCGCGGCGGCGGCGGCCTTGATATCGGCCCAGGTGGGGGCTTCGGGCATCGTCAGCCCGGCCTTTTCCATCAGGTCCGTGCGGTACATGACCATCGAGCTTTCGCCATAGAACGGGGCCGCATAAAGGTTGCCGTCCACGGTCAGGCCGCCCCGGATGGCCGGCAGCAGATCGTCGATGTCGAATTCGGCGGGCAGATCGTTCAGGCTGACCAGCCAGCCCTGCTTGCCCCAGATCGGAACCTCGTAGGTGCCGATGGTCATGATGTCGAACTGGCCGCCCTTGGTGGCGATGTCCGTCGTGACCTTCTGGCGAAGAACGTTTTCTTCCAGCGTGACCCATTCAACAGTGATGTCGGGGTTCGCCGCCGTGAACTCGGACGTCAGACCCTGCATCCGGATCATGTCGCCGTTGTTCACCGTTGCGATGGTGATGGTTTCGGCAAGCGCCGCCGTAGACAGGCCAGCCGCAACAGACGCGCCCAGAAGGGCGCGAAGCGTCAGTGTCATCATTTTCCTCCCTTGTCGGCGATTGAGCATTTCATCGCCTTATGGGCAATTCCCCATGATGCGGGCCGATCTGTCAACACTCTTCTGGGGTTGCGTTGCAACTCTGACCCGAAGCACAGTCACATGCCTGCAAGAATTGCCCGCGCACTGGACTCATCTGTCACCAGCCCGTTGAGAATCTGCGATTTCAGCGCTGCCCGGATCGATGCCACCTTTGACGGGCCTGCCGCAATGCCGATCACCGGGTTCGGACGCCCCGCATCAACCCGCACCCCCCCGACGCGGCGATTGGTGCCCAGATCAAGGTAACAACCGTCCGAATCATAGACCCAGCCTGCCACTTCGCCCACCGCGCCTGCGGCCTGCATCGCCACCAGTTCCTCGCGGGTAAGGAACCCGTCGGCCAGCAGGGGCGCGTCATTGCTCATCTGGCCCACGCCAACGAAGATGACGTCGGCGGCCCGCGCCAGTTCCACGACACGTCGGACAGGACCCAGCGCGTGGAAGGCCTGATTCTCTTCCGCAGTTGCGGAAATGACCGGGACCGGCATCGGATAATGCGGGGCACGCACCTTGTCCGCGATCCGCATGATCACATCGAAAGAGCTCGCCGACCCGTCGGGCGCGATATTCCCGATCAGCGACACCAGACGGTGATGTTCGGCCGCAACCGAGCCGATTTCGTCAACCGTCGCGCGCAGGGCCCGCCCTGTGCCCAGCGCGATCACCAGCGGCTCGGTCATGCGCAGGAACCGTTCGATTTCGGCCGCCGCCGCAGGCGCAATGGCCAGAACCGGATCCACCCCCGCCCCAAGGCCCGGTGCCACGCGGCAGCGCGTCAGACCGAACCGGTCGGTCAGCGCCGTTTCCAGATCAAGGCAGGCCCCGATCCGGTGTTCCAGCCGCACATGGATCAGGCCATCTGACATCGCCCGCGACACCAGCCGCTGCGCGCGCTGGCGCGACACGCCAAGTTCCCGCGCGATCTGGTCCTGCGTCAGTCCGCCCACATAGTAGAGCCACCCCGCGCGGGCGGCATCGTCGGCCTGGCTTGGTTCGGCATCACCAAGCGTGTTCATCGTGTTCATCTTTGTCAACCTGCAACTGGCTGCGCCGCACGCAGGGCGGGGCGAAGCAGGAAAATGTCGGAAAGGACGGCAAAGCTGGCCTGCGGCACGGCATCCCCGGGCGGGGTCAGATCCAGCCCGGCAAGGTGGCTGCCCCCGGTAAAGCGCCACACCTCCATGCCCGCCGCAAGCCCGGCCCGCACCCCGTTGAGACTGTCTTCGATCACCAGGCACCTGGCCGGGTCGGCACCCATCCGGGCCGCCGCGTGCAGGAAAAGGTCGGGCGCAGGCTTGCCGCGCGCCACGTCGCCGGCCGTAAAGCAGACGCCTTCGAACAGGGGGGCCAGGCCGGTGATGGCCAGCGATCGGCGCAGCCGCTCGGGGCTGGAGGATGTGGCCAGACAATAGGGCAGACCAAGGGCCGGGATGACCGCCGCCACGCCTGCCATCGGCTTTAGGTCCTGCTCGAATGCCGCCAGCAGGCGCGCCCGGTAGTCGGCCTCGAACCGTTCGGGCAGGGCCACGCCCCACCCCTCGCGCACCTCCTTGAGGACCACCGGATAGCTGCGGCCCAGGAAATGGCGGCTGACAAAGGCCATGTCCATGTCGATGCCGTAACCCTTCAGCTCGGCAATCAGCATGCGCGCGCTGATGACCTCGCTGTCAATCAACACGCCGTCACAGTCGAAAATCACCAGGTCCGTCTTCATGGCGCAAAGCTTAGACGGCGCGGAACGGCAGGTCTACCGCCGTCGGACTCTGGCGGACCTGCCCCGTGGCGGGCCGGCGCTGGAGGGTATGCACCACCCTGTCGCGCACGGTCACGTCGTCTTTCCCCTGGGGCCACCGTTGCTTGTCGCAGGCAGGGGGCCGGGATGTCACCGGTCGCGGGCCTGCGGCAGCGGTGAAGACAGCGCCTTTTCGGACTGAAGCGCAAGGGGGACGGACCCCGAAAAGAAGATGCCCGGCCCGCCGACGCCATGCGCTTGCAGAACCCGGCGGATGTCCGGACCGGTACCGGCCAGATACAGCCTGACACCGCTTTTCTGCGCCTGGCGCGCCAGCGCCCCGATCACATTCGCACCGGTCGAATCCAGAAACGGCACGGCAGAGAAATCCACGATCAGGGCGCGGTGGCTATCGGAAATCTGCCCCAGCACCGATCCGATCGAGGCCGCCGCCCCGAAAAAGATCGCGCCCGTGATCCGGTAGATCACGATACCGGGGTCTGCGGACCGGGCCGCGTCATAGCTGCCGCCATCGTCGGCCGCATCCTCGCGGACAAAGGGGATGTCCGTTTCAACGGCCACCGCCCGCGACATCCGTTGGATGAACAGAACCGACCCAAGGGCGACCCCCACGACAATCGCCTCGGTCAGGTTGCGGAAGATCGTCAGGAAGAAGGTCGCCCCCAGAACAGCGGCATCGCCCCGGCCCGACCGCAGCAGGGTGGCAATGGACGCCTTTTCAATCATGTTCCAGCTGACGACAGCCAGCACGCCCGCAAGTGCCGCCAGCGGAATGAATGCGGCAAGAGGTGCGGCAACCAGCATGAAAACCAGCAGGAAAACCGCATGCAGCATCCCCGCCACCGGCCCATGGGCACCGGCGCGCACATTGGTGGCGGTGCGGGCGATGGTTCCGGTCACGCAGAATCCGCCGAACAGCGCCGATCCGACATTGGCCACCCCCTGCGCCACCAATTCCGCATTTGACCGGTGCCGCCGCCCCGTCATCCCGTCGGCCACGACCGCAGACAGAAGCGACTCGATGGCACCCAGCAAGGCAAAGGACAGGGCCGCAGGCAGAACCTCGACGATCTTTGCCCAGCCGAACGCAGGCAAGGCCGGCCGGGGCAAGCTCGAGGGAATGCCCCCGAACCGGCTGCCCACGGTCGCCACCGGCAGGTCGGCCAGCGCCGCCAGCAGCGTCATCGCCGCCAGTGCGATCAGCATGCCCGGCCAGTGCGGGCGGACATGTCTCAGCCCCAGGATGATCAGGACGGTCCCCGCCGAAAGCACGGCCGCCGCCGCACTGACCGAAGGCAAGGCCGCCCAAAGCACCGGCACCTTTGCCAGCAGCGGCCCCGGCTCGGGTATCGTCAGGGTCAGGCCCAGCAGTTCCTTCATCTGGCTGGCAAGGATGATCACCGCAATCCCGGCGGTGAAGCCGACCGTCACCGGAAAGGGCATGAACTTGATGAAAGTGCCCAGCCGCAGCCAGCCGGCGGCGGCAAGCATCAGACCCGACAGAAAGGTGGCCAGAATCAGCCCGTCCATCCCGTGACCGGCTGCCGTGGCCGCGACCAGCACGATGAACGCCCCCGCCGGCCCGCCGATCTGAAACCGCGACCGACCCAGAAGCGACACCAGAAACCCGCCCACGATCGCGCTGTAAAGCCCCTGCGCAGGCGTGGCACCCGAGGCGATGGCAATGGCCATCGACAGCGGCAGGGCCACAATGGCCACGGTCAGCCCCGCCACGGCATCCGCCCGCAACTGCGCCGGACCGTATCCTTCGCGCAGGACCGTCACGATCTTGGGCAGGAACAGATCGACAAAGGCCACCCGGTCGGTCCGGGACGGGGCAGGATCAGGTGCAGGCAGCATGGATACCTCGCATAGGCAGAACAGGCGGCGGGCCGGCTGGGTCAGGCGATCTGCGAAACAAGCCCCGGTTTCAGACGCAGACCGCACCCGTCCGCCCGGCTGACGGCAGCCTCGCCGGTCAATTCAATGCCGGAAGCCCCGCGCATTGAACGGCTTCACCAGGCTTCCCGTGACTGCGCAAACCAACTCTGCCCGTGTTTTCATCCGGTCAACCGTCGGAAACGACACGCCCGACCCTGCGGCAAGCCTCTTGCAGCTGTTGCCTTTGCGCGCGGCAGCGACGACGACGATCTGGGCAGGGATCATCAAACGGCGGGCTTCCGTTGCGAAGGATCCCGGACCGGCACTTTCAGAGGGCCGAGAATTCGTTTCAGTCGCCATTCGGCGGGATCGGAACATCGTCCAGCGTCTGATCTGGTCCGGCAAAACACAATGCTGCCAAGCGGAACCACCCCCCGGACATTCCATATCCACCCGTCCCGGTGCAGCAAACCCCGATGGCAGGTGGCGTTCAATCCGGCTGTGGATCATGGCTCGGGTCACTTGCAATTCTGGTCAACAGATCAGGCACAGCGTCGATCACCCCTGTATTGCAGCCCGCCCGGGCATGGCCGCCTGTGTCGGAACCGATGAACTTTGCCCCTGCAATCCGGCTGGCGGTGTAGTCATCGCAGGCATTGGTGCCATAGCGGTCATCACGCACGCCGACGATCAAGGTCGGCGTACGTGATCTGGTACCGCGCGCCAGGGGGGCATTGATAGGCGTGCAGCGGTATCCGCCAGCAGACCAGTGACACGGTCGGACAGGGAAAGACATTGTTTGCGTGACCGCCGGTACCTGTCGGATTGCTGCAACGGCTGCAGCATGGCCGGTCATCGCCCCCATCCGCCGCCGCCACAGCCCAGACCCCGCCGCCAAGACCGGCAGCGGCCCCGCCGCCGGTCATCAGCAGGCCCCGTGCCCGTCGGCACGACCTGGTTTCCGCAGACCGGTCATTCACGCGCCTGACCGGGCGGTATTGTCACGCCGCAGCAGCCACCCGTCCGGCAGGACAAAGGCGGCCAGCGTGCCGATTCCAAGCAGTGTCAGGCCAAGCACAAAGAACCAGCCCGCCACCGGGACAAGCCATGCCAATCCGGCAAGGAAGGCCCCAAGACAGGCCAAGCCGAATTTTCCGGGCAGATGGTCCGGCATTGGCCTGCCCAAGGCCAGCCATATGCCCACGCCAAGGACATAGGAACCAAGCGCATATCCAGCAAGAATCGCCAGAACAGTGATCGTCAGCGTTACCGGCAGCAAAAACGCCCCGATGATTGTGAGCATCAGCACAAAGCCCGACCCTGCCAGCGCCGAGGTGACCAGAAAGCCCGACCAGATCGCATGTCCGGGATGCGCCAGCGCCAGTTCGCGCCAGCTTTGCACGGCTTTCGGGGCCACGGCGATTACCAGCGCGGCAATCAGGCCTGAAATCAGGACACCCGTCAGGAAACTGCCTGCAATCCGCCAGAATGACAGTCTGACCGGCATCATCCGTGGTAGGTGCGCCTCTTCAGAGTTCTTCAGATTCTCGATCTTCACCCGTGACGCCGGGGCAACCGTTTCGGGCACCGAAACACTGGCCGGGTCTGCGGCATAGACCGTCAGCGCACCTGCGACGCGCGCCTGCGGCCCGAACTGAATCTCATCCCCGACCAGGATCGCATCCCCGGCAATCGCACCCTGCAGGGTGATGTCGGCCCCCGTAACCAAGGCGTAGCCGCCGACCGCGCCAACGGTCACTTCTGACCCGGCTGCACGAAGGTTGCCGGTGACCGTGCCCAGCGTCACGTCAAAGCCGCTGACCGAGGCATCCCCGCCGACCGTGCCATCAACGGTTACCGAATATCCCGCCGCGAACAGATCGCCTGCCACATCCGAGTCCACCGAAACGCGCCGCCCGGCCAGATGTGCCGTGCCTTCGACCGGCCCCGCAACATCAACCCGATTGCCTGCCATAAACAGGTCGGTGACCGCAGGTCCGTCGAACCGTACCGATTCCCCCGCCTCGTACCGGTCATTGCCGATTGTCAGAACCGAAGGCTCGGCCAGCGCCGGGGCGCTCACCAGGCATAGGGCCAGAATCATCACAGATTTCATGGTTTTCCTCCTTGCAGTACAGACCGGCAGCATACGCCTGTCTTTGGGTGCCGTTCCTGATTCAGATCAACCCCGGAACCGATATTGGCACGTTTGTCTGACATCACGGCGACAGCCGGGCTAGCTCGCCTGTCTTTCCGAAGGGGCCAGCCCGGCAAGGATCAGCCAAGCGGTTATCCTGCAAGAAAACGCCCCGCCGCAGACTGGCGCGCGCGTGATCCGGTTTTCCAGGAAGCGCGCTTTGGGCGGACTGCCGGAATGCATGAAAGCCGTTCACGGGGGCCGTCATGCAGTCGAAACAGCCCCAGGGCAGCGCCGTGGTTCGCCGCGAAGTCGAACAGGCCGCCAAGAAACGCTGGCCGTTCGCGCGCGGACTCACGGGTGGCAAGAATGCAGGGTGCCTGCAGATCGGCCTGTCCCCAAGGCAAGCGCCGCCTTGACCGGCCTGCGCTGATCCGGCACGCCTGTAACCGCCATCGGCCCGGACCCACCGAGCAAGGCTTCGTTGGTGTTCCACGACCCGGGGGAAGGCGCCGCCCAAGGCAAAGCCGGGGCAGTTCAGGACCGTGGCGCAGGCCAGGCCCGAACAACTGCCTTTCCCCGCTGTACCCGGCGTCGCCAGAACCGCCCCTGGAACGTCGCTGCCCTGTGGCAATTCCCGAACCGGGTTCTGAAAAAGCATCCCCGCCGCTTGCCGGGCGGGAAAATCACCCTGATCCGTCGGAAAGGCGGCTTGCCATTCCGGGCGGACAAGGAAACGCAGCGCGTTTCCCCGCCCGCGCGGGACGGTGCAATTCGTGCAAAGACAGGCCCGCGCCCGCCATGGGCGGGCGTGCGGCACGCGCAGCGCGGGGCCTGCGGAAGAGTTCCCCCTTTTCCAGCCGGCGATTCATGCGGGTGGCATTCTTTCAGCAGTCTGCCAGGCAGAGCATTCAAGAACGCGTCAAGATCAACGGTGAGCGCGGCCGATGGGTTGCAGAAGCCGGGCGTTGGCGGCTTGCCGTCCTGCATCATGCTCTGCCGGTCGGGGCGGGCCGTTGCGAAGCGGCGATCATCCCTGAACGCATCGGCGGCAAGCGGCCGGGCGAACGTGAACAGGCAGCGAGAGAAGATGATCCTGCAGGGATCAAGGGGGGAAGGACGCCGTTTCATCGGCCCTTTATGGATATATGCGCGGGTTCCGATTGAAGGACCTTCTCATCGATTGCGGGCATGGGCATAAACTGATCCTGGCCGAACGTCATGCCGACCCAAAGCAGCAAAGGCACAGTTCAGAGATGACCTTCACCCCCAGCACCTATAACCCGTATGATTTCGCCAACCGCCGCCACATCGGCCCCTCGCCCGGGGAAATGGCCGAGATGCTGAAGGTGGTGGGCGTGCCCAGCCTTGATGCGCTGATCGCGCAAACGGTTCCCGCCTCGATCCGCCAGACGGATGCGCTGCCCTTGGCACCGCTGGCCGAGCACGAGCTGCTGGCGAAAATGCGCGAGGTGGCGGCACAGAACCGGGTGATGACCAGCCTGATCGGGCAGGGCTATTACGGTACCGTCACCCCACCCGCGATCCAGCGCAATATCCTGGAGAACCCGGCCTGGTACACCGCCTATACCCCCTACCAGCCGGAAATCGCCCAAGGACGGCTGGAGGCGCTGCTGAACTTTCAAACCATGGTTGCCGATCTGACCGGCCTGCCCATTGCCAATGCCAGCCTGCTGGATGAGGCAACGGCGGCGGCCGAGGCCATGACCATGGCCGAACGCAGCGCCAGGACCAAGGCGCGCGCCTTTTTCATCGACCGCAACTGCCACCCGCAGACCATCGCCGTGATCCAGACCCGCGCCCGGCCGCTGGGCATTGAAACCATTGTCGGGGACCCTGAACAGATCGATGCGGCGGCGGTGTTTGGCGCGATCTTCCAGTACCCCGGCACCTATGGCCATGTGCAGGATTTCACCGCGCAGATTGCGGCGCTTCACGCGGCCAAGGCGCTTGCCATTGTCGCCACCGACCTGCTGGCGCTGTGCCTGCTGAAGGAACCGGGGGCCATGGGGGCCGATATCGCCGTGGGCTCGTCCCAGCGCTTTGGCGTGCCGATGGGCTATGGCGGGCCGCACGCCGCCTTCATGTCCTGCCGCGATGAATTGAAGCGCGCCATGCCGGGCCGCATCGTGGGCGTGTCGGTCGATGCGCGCGGCGGGCGGGCGTACCGGCTGTCACTGCAGACACGCGAGCAGCACATCCGGCGCGAAAAGGCCACGTCCAACGTCTGCACCGCGCAGGCGCTGCTGGCGGTCATGGCCAGCTTCTATGCCGTGTTCCACGGGCCAAAGGGGCTGCGCGCAATTGCCGAGCGCGTGCATTTCCTGACCAACCGCCTGTCGCGTGCGCTGCGCGCCGCCGGGGCAAAGGTCTCGCCCAAGGCGTTTTTCGATACGCTGACGGTCGAGGTGGGGGTGGGCCAAGCCGGCATTCTGGCCGCCGCCCGGCACGAAGGGCTGAACTTCCGCAAGATCGGGACCGACCGCGTCGGCATCGCGCTGGACGAGACGACGGATGAAAGGGTGCTGATCCGCGTTCTGCGCGCCTTCGGGATCGACGGGGTGCCGCCGCACCGCGCCACCCTGGGTTTCCCCGAAGCGCTGTTGCGCCAGACCGGCTATCTGACCCATCCGGTCTTTCACATGAACCGCGCGGAATCCGAGATGATGCGCTACATGCGCCGCCTGTCGGACCGCGATCTGGCACTGGACCGGGCGATGATCCCGCTGGGATCCTGCACGATGAAGCTGAATGCGGCGGCCGAGATGATGCCGATCACCTGGCCGGAATTCGGATCGCTGCACCCCTTTGCGCCGCGCGATCAGGCGAAGGGCTATCACCACGCCATAGCCGATCTGGCCGACAGGCTCTGCGTGATCACCGGCTATGACGCGATGTCGATGCAGCCCAATTCCGGCGCGCAGGGCGAATACGCGGGGCTGCTGACCATTCAGGCGTATCACCGGTCGCGCGGCGACCCTCACCGCGATGTCTGCCTGATTCCGGTTTCCGCGCATGGCACCAACCCGGCCAGCGCCCAGATGGCGGGGATGAAGGTTGTCGTGGTCAAATCCGCCCCCAATGGCGACGTGGACCTTGACGACTTCCGCGCCAAGGCCGCCGAGGCGGGCGTCGCGCTGGCCGCCTGCATGATCACCTATCCCTCGACCCACGGGGTCTTCGAAGAAACCGTGCGCGAGGTCTGCCAGATCACCCATGACCATGGCGGGCAGGTCTATATCGACGGGGCGAACATGAACGCGATGGTCGGCCTGGTGCAGCCCGGCGCGATCGGCGGCGATGTCAGCCACCTGAACCTGCACAAGACCTTCGCTATTCCGCACGGCGGCGGCGGCCCTGGCATGGGACCCATCGGGGTCAAGGCGCATCTTGCCCCCTTCCTGCCCGGCCACCCCGAAACCGGCGGTGCCGAAGGGCCGGTCAGTGCCGCCCCCTATGGCTCTGCCTCGATCCTGCTGATCTCCTGGGCCTATTGTCTGATGATGGGCGGGCCGGGCCTGACACAGGCGACCAAGGTGGCAATCCTGAACGCCAACTATATCGCCGCCCGGCTGCGCGGGGCCTATGATGTGCTGTTCATGGGCAACAAGGGCCGCGTTGCCCATGAATGCATCCTGGACACCCGCCCCTTTGCCGAAGCGGGGGTAACGGTGGACGATATTGCCAAACGTTTGATTGACAACGGCTTTCACGCGCCCACCATGAGCTGGCCCGTGGCCGGCACCCTGATGGTGGAACCGACCGAATCCGAAACCAAGGCCGAGATTGACCGCTTCATCCTGGCCCTGCTGTCGATCCGCGAAGAGATCCGCGCGATCGAGGCGGGCGAGATTGACCGCGACAACAACCCCCTGAAACACGCCCCCCACACGGTGAACGATCTGGTGGCCAACTGGGACCGGCCCTACAGCCGCGAACAGGGCTGCTTCCCGCCGGCCAGTTTCCGGGTGGACAAATACTGGCCCCCCGTGGGCCGGGTGGATAACGTCTATGGCGACCGCAATCTTGTCTGCATCTGCCCGCCGCTGGAAAGCTATATCGACGCGGCGGAATAGGGCGGCCCGCAGCCGACTGCAAATTTTCTGCGAAAATTTCCGCGCCTGAATTTTCGCAGAAAATTCGTCCCCGGCGCGGTGAAAGTCGGGGGCGTTTCGCGTCTTGAACGCCGGGGCTTTATCCATATATGATATTCTGAAATCTAAATGTAGGGGGCGCGATGTCAGAGGCTGTCAAGCTGACCTGCACCACCTGCGGCCAGACCAACCGCGTTCCGGTCGCCCGGCTGGCCGATCAGCCGAAATGCGGCCATTGCCGCGATCCGCTGGTGACCGGCAAGGTGGCCGAACTGGACCTGCGCATCCATGACAAGGCGACGCGCGGCGATGATCTGCCGCTGCTGGTCGATTACTGGGCCCCCTGGTGCGGCCCCTGCCGCGCGATGGCACCCGAGTTTGCGCGTGCCGCCGCCACCCTTGCGCAGGTGGCCCGTCTGGCAAAGATCAATACCGAAGACCACCCGGAGGTTTCGGACCGTCTGGGCATCCGGGGCATTCCGCTGCTGATCCTTTACCATCGGGGCCGCGAGGTGGCCCGCCTGACCGGGGCGCGCCCCGCCGCCGAGATCGCGGCCTTCGTCCGCCAGTCCCTGCCGCACCCGGCCTGACCGCCTGCGCCCGCCTTGACAACCCCAGCCCCGTCCGCCAGATAACGCCGCAATGGGGTCGTAGCTCAGTTGGGAGAGCGCGTCGTTCGCAATGACGAGGTCAGGAGTTCGATCCTCCTCGGCTCCACCATATCCGTTGAAGCGGGCAGATCGCCCGGCATTCCTTGTGCGGTCATGACCGCCCCCGCGTGACGGGCAGGGTGCTGCCTGCCGTGCGGCGGTCTGATGGCCCTGTCCAGCGCCTGACAGGGCGGCGCAAGCCCGCAGCTGTGCCGCACCGTCCGGGCCACCTGCGCAGGCAAACCCTGTGTCTTTCCGGGGGGTCTCGCCAGTGGCGCCACCGGGAACAGGACGGGCAAGCGGCGCGGTTGACCTGACGGGTCTTTCGTGTTTCTGCAGGCTGATATGCAACGCCATGCAAGGGCTGGACCAGGCAGTGACCGATCTGACATGCTTCAAGGCCTATGATATCCGGGGCCGTCTGGGCACAGAGTTGAACGAAGACATCGCGCGGCGGGTCGGTCGTGCCTTTGTGGCGGCGCTGGGTGCCCGCCGGGTCGTTGTGGGGCGCGATTGCCGGGCCTCTTCGGGGGGTCTGCTGCAATCCTGCATCAACGGGCTGGTGGCGGGCGGGGCCGAGGTGATCGACCTTGGCCTGTGCGGGACCGAAGAGATGTACTTTGCCGTCACCCATTTCGCGGCTGACGGCGGGATTGAAGTGACAGCATCGCACAATCCCATCGATTACAACGGCATGAAGCTGGTGCAGAAGGGGTCAGCCCCCCTTGATGCGGCAACGGGACTGGCGCGGATCAGGGACCTTGCCGAAGCAGACGCGCTGCCGGTCGTCCCCGGTGGCCGGGTCCGTCAGGGCGATGGTGCGCGCGCCGCCTATGTCGCGCGGGTACTGTCCTTTGTCGATCCGGCGGCGTTCCGCCCCTTGACCATCCTTGTCAACGCCGGCAACGGGGCCGCCGGCCCGACCCTTGATGCCATAGCGTCGGCGCTGGATGCGGCGGGGGTGCCGCTGCGTTTCGTGCGGATGCACCACGAACCGGACGGGACGTTTCCGAACGGCATTCCCAATCCGCTGCTGCCGGAAAACCGGCCCGCCACTGCCGCTGCGGTCGTTGCCGCCAGGGCGGATATGGGCGTTGCCTGGGACGGCGATTTCGACCGCTGCTTTCTGTTCGATCACACCGGGCGCTTCATTCCCGGCGAATACATCGTGGGTCTGCTGGCGCAGGCGTTTCTGGCCAGACAGCCGGGTGCCACGATCATCCACGACCCGCGCGTGATCTGGAACACGCAGGACATTGTGGCAAAGGCGGGTGGCCACGCCGTGCAGGCCCGCACCGGGCATGCCTTTCTGAAGCAGGCGCTGCGCGATACCGGTGCCATCTATGGCGGCGAGATGTCGGCGCATCACTATTTCCGCGACTTCATGTGCTGCGACAGCGGGATGATCCCCTGGCTTTTGGTGGCCGAACTGGTCGGGCGTTCGGGAAAACCCCTGTCAGGGCTGGTGTCGGACCGCATGGCGGCCTTTCCCTCTTCCGGCGAGATCAACTTCCGCCTTGATGATCCGGGTGCAGCCATCGCGCGCATCGAGGCGGCCTTTGCCTCAAAAGTGCCCGCGCGGGACGAAACCGATGGTCTGAGCCTTGCCTTTGACGACTGGCGGCTGAACCTGCGCCGGTCGAATACCGAGCCGCTGCTGCGCCTGAATGTCGAAGCAAGGGGGCAAGAGGCCGGTCTGAAGGCCCGGGTGGCGCAGGTCGTTGCCCTGATCGGGGCATCGCCCGAAACCGCATGATCCTGCGGCCCTGACAGCGCCGGAGTGCGGAAATGCCCCGCTTGCGTTTCGCCGCGCCCCGGATGCGCTTTGGCCCCTTTCCGGGCGCTGTGTGGCATGGATGCTGGACTCCTTATGCGCAAGAGCCGCCGCCGCACCGGCCCTGTTGACGGTAAGCGGCCCCTGCCGTCAGGCGGGCAGGTGCCGGTGCGGTCGGGTACGACACCGGCCGCGTGCGGCCCTGCCATCGGCTTGGGGTAGCTGCAAGGTGCCTCGAGCCGTGCCGTGCCGTGCCGCCGCTGCGATGCCGTTCACGGGCGCGCAGAGGCGCGCCGCGCCGCGATCAGCTTTTCTTCAACGCCCCGGCCAGCAGCACCGCCACAAAGCGCGTCGGCCCGAAGGCCGCGCAGATGATGACCAGCATCGAGGTCATCGGAATGGCCAAAATGGCCCCCGGCAGGCCCCACAGGGATGACCAGACCGACAGGGCGAGCAGCACCACGAAGGGGCTCAGGTTCAGCTGTCGCCCGATCATCCGCGGTTCAAGAATATTGCCGACCCATGCCTGCGCCGTCATCAGAAGCGCCGCCAGCGCCGCCGTGGTTCCGAAGGATCCGAACTGCGCCAGCGACAACACGACCGGCAGCGCCACGCCCACAATCGACCCGACATAGGGGATGTAGTTGAACAGGCCGATCACCACCGCCCAGAACAGCGCGAAATCCACCCCCATGCCCCAGAGTATCACGAAGGACACCGTGGCGAGGATCATGTTGATCAGCGTCTTGATGGCCAGGTAATCGCCAATCCTGCGGTTGATGTCGCGCAGGATGCGCTCGGTCAGCTCCGCCTGATCGCCACGCGGAAAGGCAGCGGCCAGCTTGGGGGCCAGCGAGCCGCGTTCCCCCATCAGGAAGGCGGCGTAGATCACCACCAGGAACACCGTCAGACCAAGGCTGGTCAGACCGCCGAGCGTGCGCAGCAGGATCGCCTGAAGGTTCATCTTGCCCAGCGTTGCCTCGACGATATCGTCCCAGGTCGGGTGCTCGATTCCGCCGATATCTGCCGCCCGGGCGATCAGGGTTTCAAGGTTGCTCTGGTAGCGCGGAATGACGGCGGTAAGCTGTTCCAGCGTCACCGTCACCACCAGCGCCAGCGCCACCGCCGCCAGCGTGAAGCCCAGCAGCACCAGCCCGTGCCGCGCCACGCCCGGCAGACGCCCGATCACCGGCACCCGTCCAAGGGCCTCGGCCGCCGTGGTCAGGACGTAGACGGCAATGATCGCCATGACGACGGGCAGGATAATGGGCTGGCCGATCACCAGAAGCCAGCCGATCATGCCGACCAGCGCGACAGCCAGAACAAGGTTGAGAAGGGGCGCGTTCTGCATGAAACCCGCCCCCTGTTCCGTCAGGCCGTCCGGCGTGATCTGAAGTGCAGCGCCAGCGCCGCCATCGCCACGCCGGTCGAGATCAGGTCAACCGCCAGCAGGATGCCGGGTATCGTCAGGGCCGAGGCCGGGAAGCGCGACAGGATCATGCCCGCCAGCAGAACCGATACGGCCCCGGTCAGCAGCAGCATCCAGAAGTACCCGGTCCCGCGTGCGGCAAAGGCCAGCACGATCTTGACGATGCCTTCCACCAGAAACAGCAGACCGATGGTCCATGTCAGGACCATTGTCCCTTCGATCGGATTGCCGATGATCCAGACGCCGATCACGATCGCCAGCGCGCCCAGGGCCGCCGTCCAGATCCGGGCGCCAAGGCCAAGATCGCCAAAGGCCGCGACAATCTGCAGGGCCCCCATGATGATGAAGATAAAGGCCACGATCCGGGTCGCGGCAAAAGTCGCCTCGATCGGATTGAACAGGGCGAAGATGCCGCCCAGAATGGCGACGAGTCCGGCGAGAAGAAGAATAAACCAGTGTTTCATAATCGTGATCCTGTCGGGTTGGATATGACATGACTGTCGCGTAAACCCTGCATAACTGCAAGGAAATAGCGCGGCAACCTGCCGCCCCCTCCTGACGGTCGCCCCCCTTGGGAGGTGACAGCCCGCCCAAAGCTGCATAGTGTCTGCACATCGGGAACAAGGGCTGCGGATCATGGTCAGTGTCTTTTCGGGTGTTTGTCATGGCAGGTTCATCCGCCCTGCCGGATGTCTTGCCTTTGCTGCGGCGGTCGTTCTGGGGGCAGGCTGCGGGGTTGCCCAGACCACGCCAGAGGGTGCATCGGCCCCGGCGGTGGTCGTGGCGGCGGCGGAAGAAATGCAACTGGCGCAATCGGCCAGCTTCGTGGGACGCGCCGTGGCGGTGCAGAAGGTTGACCTTCGGGCGCGGGTCAGCGGCTTTGTTGACGAACGCGGCTTCACCGAAGGCGGGCTCGTGGCCGAAGGCGATGTCCTGTTCCGGATCGAACCGGAAGCGTACCGGGCCACGCTGGCACAGGTCGAGGCATCCCTGGCGGCAGCGCAAGCGACAGAGACGCTGGCCAACCTTGAACTGGTCCGGCAGACGGAACTGGTGGCCAGGAACGCCGTGCCGCAGTCGATGCTGGACAAGGCACGGGCCGAAGCGGCCCGTGCCTCGGCTGATGTCAAGGGTGTCATGGCACAGCGCGATGTGGCGGCGCTGAACCTGTCCTATACCGAGGTGAAGGCCCCGTTCGCTGGCAGCGTGGGCCTGTCGTCCCTTGATGTGGGCGCGCTGATCGGCCCCGATTCGGGGCCGCTGGTGACGCTGGTGCGGACCGATCCGATGACTGTGGAATTCCCCGTGACCGAACGTGACCTGCTGGCCTACCGGGCTGCAACAGGGGGCGAATCGACAGACGATGTGGGGCCGGTGCAGCTGTATCTGGCAGACGGGTCGGCCTATGCGCTGACCGGCAAGGTGGACTTTTCGGATGTTACGGTCGACGCGGGCACCGACACGGTGCTGATCCGCGCCGTGTTTGCGAACCCGGACGGGCTGTTGCGCGACGGATCGCTGGTGTCGGTGGAACTGACCGGCGGCACGCCGGACCCGGTGCTGACCGTTCCCCAGCAGGCAGTGCAGCGCGACCTGACCGGCCCCTATGTGCTGGTGGTGGACAGTGCCGGCCTGGTGGAACAGCGCCGCATCGACCTGACCCGGGTCACCGGCGGCCATGCGGTTGTCGGCGGCGGGCTTGCGGTGGGCGAGCGTGTGATCACCGAAGGGATCAACAAGGCCCGTCCCGGGGCCACGGTGAATGCCGCACTGGCCGGGGAAGGCTGACATGATCGCCGATACCTTCATTTCCCGCCCCCGGCTTGCCGGGGTGATCTCGATCGTGCTGTTTCTTGCCGGTCTGATCGCGATGACGCGGATGCCAGTCGAGCAGTTCCCCAACATCGTGCCGCCGCAGGTCAGCGTCACCGCGAGCTATCCCGGCGCCGGGGCGGAAGTGACCGAAGCGACCGTGGCCCAGGTGATCGAGGACAAGGTCATCGGCGTCGACAACATGATCTACATGAAATCGACCTCCGGGGCGGATGGCAGCTATACGCTGAACATCTCGTTCGAAGTGGGCACGGATCCCGATATTGCCACGGTTCTGGTGCAGAACCGCGTGGCGCTGGCCGAGCCGCTGCTGCCGTCAGAGGTCAGGCAGACCGGGATCAAGGTTGCCAAGAAATCCGCCTCGCTGCTGCTGGGTGTGGTGCTGCATTCCAGTGATCCGTCAATCACCGGGCCGACGCTGACCAACTATGCCCGGATCAACATTGTCGATACGCTCAAGCGTGTGCCGGGTGTTGGGGATGCCACGGTCTTTGCCGGAGATGAATTCGCCATGCGGATCATCCTGGATGTTGACAGGCTGACGGCGATGAACCTGACGCCGGCCGATGTGACGGCAGCGCTGCGCAGCCAGAACCTTCAGGCCGCCATCGGGCGTGTCGGTGGCCAGCCGATGACAGAAGACCCGGGTTTGCAGCTGAACGTGCAGACCCAGGGCCGGCTGACGGACCCCGACGAGTTCGGACGGATCATCATCCGATCAAATGCGGATGGCAGCACCGTCAGGGTTTACGATATCGCCAAGGTCGAGCTTGGGTCGCGCAACGCGGACATCAGCAGTTTCTTCAACGGCGCACCGGCGACCCTGGTGGGCATCTATCTTGCGCCGGGGGCAAATTCGCTGGCGGCGGCCGACGGGGTGAAATCCGCGCTGGCCCGGCTGTCGGCGGCGTTTCCAACCGGGATCGAATACGAGATCGTCGCAGACAGTTCTGTCTTTGTGAAGGAAAGCATCAGGTCGGTTGAACACACGCTGATCGAGGCCTTTGTGCTGGTCGTGCTGGTTGTGTTCATCTTCCTTGGCAGCCTGCGGGCCACGATCATTCCGCTGATTGCCGTGCCGGTGGCGCTGGTGGGCACATTTGCGGTGATGTTTGCCCTGGATTTCACCATCAACACCGTGTCGCTGCTGGCGATGGTGCTGGCGATCGGGATCGTGGTGGATGATGCCATCGTCGTGGTCGAGGCGGTCGAAGCGAAGATGGCGGCGAACCCCGGCCTGTCACCTGCCGGGGCGGCAAGTACTGCCATGGGTGAAATTACCGGGGCGATCCTGGCGATCACGCTGGTGTTGCTGTCGGTCTTCGTGCCGGTTGCCTTCATTCCCGGCATCTCGGGGCAGTTGTTCCAGCAGTTTGCCGTCACGGTTTCGGTCGCGATGGTGATTTCGGCGATCAATGCGCTGACCCTGGCCCCGGCGCTGTGCGCGATCATCCTGTCGCCGCATCATGGGCCGAAGAAGGGTGTTCTGGGCTGGATTTCCCGGCGCATCGACGGCGCGCGCGATGGCTATGCCTATGTTGCCGGGGCGATTGCCCGGCGCGTCGTGATCGGTGTCGT
The DNA here is from genome assembly GCA_020250175.1 of Rhodobacter sp. Lineage (GTDB taxonomy): Bacteria > Pseudomonadota > Alphaproteobacteria > Rhodobacterales > Rhodobacteraceae > Aliitabrizicola. The sequence goes on along the minus strand of JADCEN010000003.1, from coordinate 116,153 downwards.
GCTGGTGGCGGCGGCGTTCCTGTTGACGGGTTTTCTGTTCAAGACGGTCCCGTCGGGGTTCCTTCCCGCCGAGGACCAGGGATATTTCATGGTGGAAACCCGGCTTCCCGACGCCGCTTCGGTGAACCGCACCAAAGCGGTGCAGGCCAGTGTTGCAACCATGCTGGCCGGGCTGGAAGGGGTCAGAAGCGTGACCACCGTCACAGGCTATTCGATGCTGGACGGGCTGGCGAAATCGAACGCAGCCTTTGCGATGGTGACGATGGATGATTTCGCGGACCGCAAGACCCGCGAGACATCCGTCTTCTGGGCGATCCGCAACGCCTTTATCGAGGGGGCGAAACTGCGCGAGGCGCAGGTGATCCCGTTCAACATGCCCCCCATCCCTGGCCTTGGGACAGGGTCGGGCTTTGAGTATCAGCTGATCGATACGCAAGGCAGACCGGCGACCGAGCTTGCGGAAACCGCGCGCGGGCTGGCGCTGGCGGCCAACCAGCACCCGGATCTGTCGGGCGTCTACACCACCTTCTCGGCAGACAGTCCGCAGGTGTATCTGGATATCGACCGCGACCGTCTTTATGCGCTGGGTGTGTCGCTGTCGGATTTGTTCAATGCGCTCCAGTCCACGCTTGGCACGGTTTACGTCAACGATTTCAACCTGTTTGGACGGGCCTGGCAGGTTCTGATCACCGCGCGGGAAAGTGACCGCGCCTCTGTCGACGATATTGCAAGGATTCACGTGCGCTCCAACACCGGGCAGATGGTTGCGGTGGGGGCGGTGGCCAAGGCGGAATACGCCGTGGGGCCGCTGTCGCTGCAGCGCTACAACAACGTGCGGTCGGCCACGATCAGCGGCACGCCTTCGGCCGATGCCTCGACCGGGCAGGCGCTTGCGGCGATGGAGGCGGTTTCGGCCCAGGTCCTGCCCGACGGCTATACCTTTGAATGGACCGGCACCGCATTGGAAGAAAAGAAGGCGGCAGGGCAGACGGTGGTCATTCTGGCGCTGGCGCTGCTCTTTGCCTATCTGTTCCTGGTGGCGCTGTATGAAAGCTGGACGATTCCGGTGCCCGTGCTGATTTCGGTGGTGTTCGGGGTGGCGGGGGCCATGGCATCGCTGCTTCTGGCGGGGCTGCCCTTCAATATCTATGCCCAGATCGGGCTGGTGGTGCTGATTGCGCTGGCGGCGAAGAACGCGATCCTGATCGTGGAATTCGCCAAGGCGCGGCGCGAGGCCGGGGTGCCCATCGTCGAGGCCGCGATTGATGGCGCGCGGTCGCGGTTCCGGGCGGTGATGATGACAAGCTTTGCCTTCATCGCCGGGCTGATCCCGCTGGTGATCGCCGTCGGGCCGTCGATGTATTCGCGCCGGGCCGTGGGCACCGGTGTGGCGGGGGGCATGCTGGCGGCCGCACTGGTGGGCATTTTCGTGGTTCCCGCGCTTTACGTGGTGTTCCAGTCGCTGCGCGAATGGGTCAAGGGGCCGAAGGCGGGATCAGCGCCCGGCATCGGACCGCAGGCGCATTAGGGCGCGTTGCGCTCATTCGGCTTCACATCCTGCCGCTTTGCAGAGGTTATGGCACTCTTCTTCCTTGAAAAGGTCGCAGACCTGGCCGACGGACTTTCAGAGCGGGTCTCAGGTGCGGGCAGCGGTCTTTCGGAATGAAGAGGGCAAGAGATTGATCCGGGGGATCAATTTCCTGACGAATGGCCTTGAGCCTGGCAAACATGAGGGCATGAACGCCACTGGTCCGGGTGAATGCCCGATTGATTTCAACGGGATTGAGGTCGGGGGAGTCTGGCGGCAAGAACGGGAACCATGCGCCGATGTCTTTCAGGATCGCGGCGGCCTTCGGGCTGCGGTGGGTGGCAAGGCTATCCAGGATCACCACGTCGCCCTTGTGCTGGGTCTGGGCCGGTGGGGTTTCGATGTAAAGGTCGAAGAATGGGCCATGACGCGCCGCCGGTTCAAGCGGCATGGTGCATGCGGTTGATCGGCCCGCCGATGACCCGGGGCGCGTCCAGCCCACCACGCCCGCCGCCGTTGCCCCGGGGCTGGGGATCAAGCGACCCGGTCCTGCGCCTTGGCAGCACCCTGTCGTTGACGAACCTGACCGATACGCGGAACTTCGCCGCCGCCGAACGATGCGAGTGGCCTTCCTCAACGACATCAACGACGCGCTGACGAAGCTCCACAGGAATTGGCTTGCCCATCCTTGTCCCCCAACATCTGCCACAGGCAGGGGACTCAGACCTCTACAGGCATGGCACTCCAGAACAGGAATGGCCGCAACACGCTTCAGCCAGGACTGGTTCGAGTGCGTCCGACATGACCCATGGAACGGATGGTCGAGAGCGCGGCGCGCTCTGGCGGCCGATATCATCAGAGGTCCAAGCTGAGGCCCGTGGCAGGGCCCGGCGTTTCTCGGGCGCAAAAGACATCGGTTGCAGGAGGCCTTACCAACCGCCTCATCCACTGGAGCGGGTCTTGAGCCAGCGGTCGAAGGCCACTGCGGCGATCAGGATGAGGCCGATGGTCACCTGCTGCGTGTAGGACGACACGTTGTTGAGCTGGAGGCCGTTCACCAGCACCCCGATCAGTGCCGCGCCCACCACGGTTCCCCCGATGCTGCCGATGCCGCCGAACAGCGAGGTGCCGCCGATCACCACGGCCGAAATGACGGTCAGCTCATACCCTATTCCCGCCACCGCCTCGGCCGAGTTAAGGCGCGCGGCGAGGACGAAGGCGGCAAGGCCGCAGAAGAATCCAACGATCATGTAGACGGCGACCAGCACGCGGTCCACGCGGATGCCCGAGAGGCGCGCCGCCTCGGCGTTGCCGCCCACAGCATAGACCTCGCGACCGAAGCGTGTGTAGCGCAGCACGATGTGGCAGAGGAGCGCGGCAAAGACGAAGATGATGACGGGCACGGGCACCGGGCCCACAAGGCCGGTGCCGAACCACCGCATTTCGGCCGAGAAGCCAGAGATGGGGCCACCGCCCGAGAGCATCAGGGTGAAGCCGCGAAACACCGTTAGGCCGCCCAGCGTGACGACGAAGGGCGGGACCTTCAGCAGGGTGATCAGCCCCCCCTGGATCGCGCCCGCCACCGTCCCCACCAGGACGGCCGCGAACAGCGCCGCCGACCAGCCCCAGCCCGAGGCCTCGGTGGTGCCGAGCGAGAGGGTATTGGCGGTCGTCCCCTTTGCGACGACCGCCGCCACCATCCCGCAAAAGGCGAGGAGCGCGCCCACCGACAGGTCGATCCCTGCAGTCAGGATGACAAAGGTCATTCCCAGCGCGATAAGGCCAGTGATGCTGATCTGGCGGGCCACGTTGAAGAGGTTGAGCTGTGTCAGGAACGCCTCGTTCGTCAGGGCGAAGACCAGCATCAGCGCGAAAAGGAAAAGGAGCGGTCCGAACTGTTTGAGCAGGCGGATGGGGCTGATGCGGCCCGTCCGGACGCCGGTGGTCATGGTCATGCGCGGTCTCCCGGGGGTTGTTCAAGCGCCATGAGCGTCATCAGCCTTTGCTCGGTGGCCGCGACGGCCGGCATCTCTCCCGTGATCCGCCCGTGGCGCATCGTGATGATGCGGTCCGACACCGACAGCACCTCGGGAAGCTCGGAGGAAATCATCATCACGGCGATGCCGCGGGCGGCGAGTTGCACGAGAATCTGGTGAACCTCGGCCTTGGCACCCACGTCCACGCCGCGCGTCGGCTCGTCCACGATAAGCACCTTGGGATCGCGGGCGAGCCAGCGGGCCAGGATCACCTTCTGCTGGTTGCCGCCCGACAGACCGTCGATGCTCTGATCGGGGGAGGCCATGCGGATCGACATGGCGTTGCGGTACTGCGCAAGGTCTGCAAGCTCCCGGCCGCTGGCAAGAAAACCGAGCGGCCCCGAGTAGAGGTCGAGCGAGGCCGAAGTGAAGTTCTCGCGGATGGACAACATCGGGAAGATCGCCTGCTGCTTGCGGTCCTCGGGCACGAGGCCGATTCCAAGGTCGCGCGCGCCGGCCGGAGAGCCGGGGCGGACGGGCTTTCCGTCGAGCGTGATGGTCCCGGCTGCGATGGGGTCAGCGCCGAAGATCGCACGGGCAAGCTCGGTCCGGCCCGAGCCGACAAGGCCCGCCACCCCCAGAATCTCGCCCCCGCGCAGGTCGAGGTCCACGCCATCAAGTACGATGGCATGCGGCGCGTCTGCGGCGCGTACGGTGCGCAGGCCCCGCACCGAAAGCCGGACGGGCCCGCTGCCCACAGTGCCCGTGGGGCGGGCGTAAAGCTCGGATGCGGCGCGGCCGACCATGCGCTCAATGATCCGGGGCACGGGGATGGGACCGTCTTCGCGCAGAAGGTGCCCGGCGAGGCGGCCGTCACGCAGCACGGTCATGCGGTCACACATCTCGGATGCTTCCTCAAGGCGGTGGGTGACGAACATGATCGCCACCCCCTCATCGCGCAGCTTGTGCATGATCCCGAAAAGGCGGCGCACCTCGGACCCGGTCAGGGCCGAGGTCGGCTCGTCCATGATGATCAACCGGCTCTGGAGCGAGAGCGCCCGCGCGATCTCGACAAGCTGCTGCTCGGCCACCGAGAGGGCCGAGACCGGCGTGTCGGGGTCGAGCGAAAGGCCCACGCGAGAGAGGATGCCCCTTGCCTCGCGCCGCATCCGTGGCCAGTCCACAAGGCGCAGGCCGTTCACCGGGGCGCGGCCGAGGAAGATGTTTTCGGCCACCGACAGGGTCGGGATGAGCGACAGCTCCTGGTAGATTGTCACAATGCCTGCAAGGCGCGCGGCCTCGGGGTTCGCGGGCTGGTAGGGAGCACCGCCGAGCAGGATACGCCCGCCGCTTGCCGGCTGGGCGCCCGAAAGAATCTTCAGGAGCGTGCTCTTGCCTGCCCCATTCTCGCCCAAGAGGCCCAGGATCTCGCCCGGGCGGACGTCAAGCGACACGTCGTCGAGGGCGGCGACGCCGGCGAACTGCTTGGAGACGCCCACGACTTCGAGCAGGGGAAACGTCGGGTGCACGGCGGGGCTGGCACCGTCCATGGTTCGCTCCGGGGGGATGAGGGGCGCAGGGCCGGCAGGGCACCGGTCCTGCGCTGAAAGGTCAGCCGGCCTCGCCGATGCGCTCGGCCTGATCGAGGTTGTCCTGGCCGATCACGATGGGGGTGAGAAGCACGAGGTCGCTCTCGGGCGCGGTGCCATCCTTGGCGAAGGCCACCGCGATGCGAACGGCGGTGCGGGACTGCTCGCCCGGAAACTGCTCCACAGTGCCGGCCATGGTGCCGTCGCGGACAGCGACCAGCGCCTCGGGCAGAGCGTCAAAGCCATAGATCTTCACCTTGGTGAAGCCGCGAGCCGCGCAAGCCTCGATCGCACCAAGCGCCATGTCGTCATTGGCGCAGACGATCACGTCGGGCTCTCCGTTGGCGGCAAGGCCCGCCTCGGTCACGGTCAGCGCCTCGGCCCGGGCGAAGTTGGCAGTCTGCTCGAAGATGATCTGGTACTTGTCGGCGACCGGGTCGAGGACGTTGTGGACGCCCTGGTTGCGGTCGATGGCCGGACCCGCGCCGGGCTGGCCCTGCAGGTTGAAGATGCGCGCGCCGTCCGGGAAGGCCGCGATGATCGCCTGGGCCTGCGCCTCGCCGCCCTTGACGTTGTCAGCGCCGACATGGGCAAGGATACCCTTCACCCCGTCAACCCTGCGGTCGATGGTGACGACCGGCACGCCAGCCTGGATCGCGGCCTCTACCGCGGGCGCAAGGGCGTTGACGTCAAGCGGCGAGATGACGATGGCGTTCACCCCCTGCACCACCGCAGCCTCTATGTCGGCGGTCTGCTTGGGCGCCGAGTTCTGGCCATCGGACTCGATCAGGTCCACGCCCTGCGCCTCGGCCTCGGCCTTGATCTGGTTCAGCATGTGCACGAAGAACGGAAAGCCAAGCGAAGGCACCGAGCCCAGAACCACCAGCCTGTCCTGCGCCAGAGCCGGGCCCGCTGCGGCCAGCGCGGCCAGCGCGACCGACGATCTGAGAAAACCACGTCTGTCCATTTTCTTCTCCTTCCCTGCGGATTTGTTGGCGCCGGACGATTCGTGCTGTCATTCTGCTGCCGACATGCGGACGTTAGCGGGTGGAAAGCTTTCAAACAAGCTCTTCATGGGCGCAGCTTCCGCGCCGCGACCGGGCAGCCTGCCAGACCGCCAGCCGGGCGCGCCCCGTCTGGCGTCGCAAATGTTTGGGTCTGCCAGTGGCCGAACGGGACATGATCGACCAGCCGCCCCCCGCAGGGCGACCATCCGGTGGTCCTGGCCAGGTTGGTCTGGAGCGAGGTGTCGTCGATGAAGGCAAGTCTTGTCAGCACGTGACGCATGAAGGGCTGACGGCGGCTGATCCATAACATCGCGCGCCCGCGCGATATCGGGGCGCTTCTGCCCGTTCGCCATTGTGCTCGGACCGATGGCGCATCAATGGCTCACCCCGCAGGTCGTTTCTTATGTGTCAGGCCAAGGGCGCGCAGGTGCCGCCAGACCGGAACGCGGTGCGCCCCAATGCCATGCCCGTCACGCAGTTCCACCACCCGTTCATCCCGCGTCAGGTCACGCTTTTTCCCTGATCCGGTGCTGGGTCCAACCCACCACGCCCGCCAGCTTGCCATGCCCGCCGCCGTTGCCCCGGGGCTGGGGATCAAGCGATCCGGCCCTGCGCCCTGGCAGCACCCTGTCGTTGACGAATTTGACTGACACGCGGAAATTAGCCGCCGCCGAACGATGCGAGCGGCCTTCCTCCACGACATCAACGACGCGCGGGAGAAGCTCCACAGGAAGTGGCTTGCCCATCCTTGTCCCCCAACATCTGCCACAGGCAGAGGGACACAGAAATCAGCCACCATGGGACACAAGCATCGCAATGGCCGCAACATGCCCAAGGCGGCGACCCATCTTGGCATATCGGTGGAGTCGAGGGAGCGGTCACACAAGCACAGCGCTGCAAACTGAGGTGAACGTATTTCCATCACCATCGGAAACTGCTGCCCAATCTCTGGGCACATGTGGTTTGTCTTGACAGAATGTCGCAGTTGGCTTTCCTTGGGGAAAACAATTTTGCCGGACAGGGAAATTCCCTGAGGAGCGATGTCGGGGCTGCGTCGGGGGCCGGCAGGCACAACAGCCCGGGGGAGGACAATGTGGGAGACCTTAATCAGCGGATTGAGGCGATGCACAAACGCGACGTGCTGGTGGCATGGGCGTTCGTGGTCGGCCTTTGGTGCGCGATGATCTTTGTTGCGATTGCAACCTGGGACCTGGCACCCTCCGGCGGGGTGCGGATCCTGCTTCTGAGCGGCGGGGCAATGGTGCTTTTCTTGAACACCGCCGCCATCCTGGCGATGCTCCGGCACTACCGCGAGGACCGCGACTTCATGTACGGCCTCGACATCAGGTTCAGCGACCAGGCACGGGGGCGCAAGGGCTGAGATGGCACAATACCAACCTCCGACCCAAGGCAAGGCCAGCCAGTTGATCGACGTCATCGTGCTGGTGGTCCTGACCGTCGGCGCGCTTTTCGTGCCAATCTGGCTCGGGATGGCCGGCGCGGCGAAATCCGTAACCGCACCTGTCGCAAACCCCACCTGGGAAAGTCTCAACCAGAATGCCGCTCAGGCGGCCAAGTACGAAGCTCTCGGCTTTACGCCGGAAAGCGCCCATGACCTTATCCTGTCGCGCTTTGACTATTCATTCTCCATCGGCGCGCTGCTGACGATGATTGTGGTCATCGTCCTTTACTATTTCCTGATCCTGCGGTTTTCCGAAGTGGAATACCGCGAGGTCATTTCCGAAAAATTCGGGGAGTAAGCCGATGGGTCTGTGGAATTGGATTGAATACGGGGCCTGGGCGCTTTCTGCGGCCTTCGCCCTGCACATGGTGCTGGATTGGCTTCGCACCGACAGCACCTATCCGGAAGACGTTCTCACATCATCCCGCGAAGGCGAGCTTGAGGCGATGGCGGAAGAGCACAAGGTGAAGTCATGACCGAAGTGGACATCACCTCGAAAACCATGGACGGCATCGGCCCGCATGGCGTCAAGGTCGGCCTTCTGCGCGTGCTCGGGCCCGCGCATGTCTGGGCGCTGGGCGTCGGCATCGTGCTGGTCGGGGAATACATGGGCTGGAACTTCGCCGTCGGCAAAGGCGGCGCCTATGCAGCCCTCATCGCGTGCTGGTTCGCGGGCATCCTTTATACCTGCGTGGCAATGATCGATTCCGAAGTCACCTCGACCGTTGCTTCGGCCGGTGGGCAGTATACGCAGGCCAAGCATATCGTCGGCCCGCTGATGGCCTTCAACGTCGGCCTGTACCTGGTGTTCGCCTACACGATGCTGGAAGCTGCCAACGCCATAACGGCGGGCTATCTCGTGTCTGTCGTGGCCACGATAACCGGGCACGAGGGCGCGCTTAACCAGCGGCCCTTCATCATCCTCGTGATCATGTTCCTGGCCTGGCTCAACTACCGGGGTGTCCTTGCGACACTGACCTTCAACCTTGTCATCACCGCCTTTGCCTTCGCGGCGATCCTGATCCTTTTCCTCTCAACCTCCGGCATCATCGGTGCCGGGATCATGGATCATGCCGCGCTTTTCGAGGGCCACGAACTGCCTTACGGGTGGATCGGCATCCTTGCATCCCTGCACTTTGGCCTCTGGTACTACCTTGGCATTGAAGGGACGACGCAAGCGGCCGAGGAAGTCCGCTCTCCGGCCCGCGCGCTGCCGTTCGGCACGCTGGCCGGGATCATGACGCTTCTCATCGCCGCCACGCTTACCTGGTACGTCTGCTCCGGCGTCCTGCCTTGGGAATTCCTGGGCGACGGCGTCAACGGTTCTGTCGCACCCCTCTTCGATACGGCGCGCCTTTCCGGGTCGGCTGGCCTTGTCTGGCTTCTGGGCTTTGGCACTCTCTTCGCCACGCTTGCCAGCGCCAACGGCTGTATCAACGATGCCAGCCGCGCATGGTTCGCCATGGGCCGCGACAAATACCTGCCGGGCTGGTTCGGAGCGGTGCATCCAAAGTATCGCACCCCCTACCGGGCCATCGTTTTCCTGGTTCCCATCGCTCTGATCTTCGCCCTGGGCGCGCCGCTTGATCAGGTCATAACCTTCTCGATCCTCTCGGGCCTCCTTGGCTATACCTTCATGCCGCTGAACATCATCATGTTCCGAAGGAAATGGCCGCTGAACTCGATCAAGCGCGGGTATGAGCACCCGTTCCACCCGCTGCCCGCGATCACGCTTCTGACCCTTTGCGGCGTGACTTTCTTCGCGGTATTCCTCGGCTACGGGACCCAGCTTGTTGCGATGATAGGCTTCTACATCGTTGTGTCGCTGTGGTTCCACTTCTGGCGCTACCGCTTCGTGAACCGGGGCGCGCAGTTCACCATGCCCTGGCCGAAACCGCAGGGCTACTGAGGTATGCGGCCCGGCCCGAAAGGGGCGGGCCAATTCGCATGTCCCCGCTTATTCCCCTTGGCCTTGCCGTCGCCGCCCTGGGCCTTTGGCTGAGCGCCCGTCTGGTTCGGGAAAGCCGTGCCCGCACCGCAGCCCGCGCCGGGTACTTTGCGGCACTGAAACCCCTGTTCGACGGGGGCGTGACGCGCCTGCAACCGACCGGCTTTCCCCGGATGACCGGCAAGCGCTGTGGCCTTGCCTATGACTTGCAAGCCATCCCCGACACACTGACGTTCCGCAAGCTGCCCGCGCTTTGGGTGCTGGTCACACTGCCCGGGCCCATGCCGCTGCCGGCAACCCTGAACCTGATGGCACGCCCTTCGGGCAATGAGTCGTTCAGCCGCTTCCCGACCCTGCCGCACTCCTTGCCCACCCCCCCCGACCTGCCTGCCCATGTTGTCATCCGTACCGACAATGCCCCGACGATCCTTGCGTCTGAACTGATCTCTGCCCATGCGGACCTGTTCAATGACCCGCAAGTCAAGGAACTGGTTCTCTCGCCAAAGGGCATCCGCATCGTCATCCTGGCCGAGGAAGCCGACCGTGGACGCTTCCTCATCTTCCGCGAGGCCGAAATGGGAAGGACACCGCTTTCCCCTGCCCGCCTTGAACCTATCCTCGGCAGGCTGGCCACGTTGCGCAATGATGTCCTGAGGGGGCAAGCATGAAGCCACCGCTGAATCCCTACAGTGTTCTTGCCGTGGCGATCCTGCTGCCTGGTATGGGCCAGGTCCTGAACCGCCAACCGGTGCGCGGGCTGATCTTTGTCTGTTTTGCCGTTCTGCTGGGGGCCTTCACCGTGAAGACGGCCGCAGCGGACATTTCCTTTGTCGGCAAGATATCGGGAGGGCTTTTTGTCTGGGCAATGGCAACGCTGGACGCCTACAAGACCGCCCGCATTCGCCGCGAAGTCTGGGCGCATCAGGTCCGCGCATCGGCTGCAAGCGCTTCCCCTTCGCCTGCGCCGGGAAAAAACCCGCCAAAGAGCGCAGAGTGACACGCCCCGGCGGCAACGTCTCAACAGGTCGTCCAGGGGCTGAATTTGCTGATTGTGGTGTTTGCACAGCGGCACGATCCCCGGGGCGACAGCCGGTGAACATTCCCAAGAAGGCCCAGACCACGCCCGGAATGCGCGCTCTGATTGCGGGGCGGAGGAAGGCGGGCGAAACACCGGGCCGGATCGCCGGCGTGATCGGGGTTGCAGAGGTGACGGTGCGCAAGTGGATTGCCCGCGATTCTGCCGCAAGGGCGGGCGGGTCTGTTGGGCCGCTCCAGCCGGCCGCACCGGATGCAACCGCGTCCGACAGATGATCAGCGGACCAGGGTGAAGGTTCAGGCCATCACCAGCTTTCGCGCATTTCGCCTGAGCCTCGGGGCGGCGTTCCGAAATTCGACAAAACCGGCTTGGACGAGACGCGACTTGCGCAGGTGGCAGGAGCCGGATCAAAGGGTTAGGGCGCGTTGCGCTCATTCGGCTTCATATCCTGCGGCTTTGCAGAGGTTATGGCATTCTTCTTCCTTGAAAAGGTCGCGGACCTGGCCAACGGCTTTCCAAGGCGGGTCATAGGTGCGGGCAGCGGTCTTTCGGAATGTGGAGGGTAAGAGATTGATCCGGGGGATCAATTTCCCGACGAATGGCCTTGAACCTGGCAAACATGAGGGCATGAACGCCACTGGTCCCGGTGAATGCCCGAGTGATTTCAACGGGATTGAGGTCGGGGGAGTCTGCCGGCAAGACCGGGAACCATGCGCCGATGTCTTTCAGGATCGCGGCGGCCTTCGGGCTGCGGAGGGTGGCAAGGATATCGAGGATCACCACGTCGCCCTTGTGCTGGGTCTGGGCCGGTCGGGTTTCGATGCAAAGGTCGAAGAATGGGACATGACGCGCCGCCGGTTCAAGCGGCATGGTGCATGCGGTTGATCGGCCCGCCGATGACCCGTGGCGCGTCCAGCCCGCCACGCCCGCCAGCTTGCCATGCCCGCCGCCGTTGCCCGGGGCTTGGGATCAAGCGACCCGGTCCTGCGCCTTGGCAGCACCCTGTCGTTGACGAATTTTATGGAAACCCGGCACCGCGCCGCAGCAGCCCGGTGTGTGGCCTTCCTCAACGAAAGCAACGACGTGCTGACGAAGCTCCACAGGAAGTGGCTTGCCCATCCTTGTCCCCCAATATCTGCGATAGGCAGGGGGACCTACAAATCAGCCGCCATGGGAATTCTGAATCGCAATGGCCGCAACACGGTCTCGCCAGAACGCAACGCAACACGATTGCCCTTGGCCCCTTTCCCGGCATCACGCTGCCGCCAGAAGGGACGCGCGGGCCTGTTGGACCGCGCAGAGGTCACAGACCGTATTGCTCGCGCGCGAAATCCCCCAAACCTGCGGCATCAAGGCGGGCAAGCGGCGCCAGGAATGTCACTTGAATGACGCCTGGGGCACGGCCAATCTCAATCGCGCCGTTCACTGTTGCGCGGTTGCGCACCTCGGCCACCGTCATGCCCAAAAGCCTGGCCGCCCGCGCCAGCCCGTTTTCGATGGCAAGGTTCAGGTTGGCGGCTGTGCCGATCACGCTGACAGGGGCCAAAGGCTCAATCCCGGCCACCCCCCATTTTGCCGCCAGCCGTCGCCCTTTGGCCTTTTCGGCAGCCGTGAAGGGCCGGGCCATCGGCGGCAGGTCCTCTTCCAGCGGGAACAGGACGGGGCCGTCAATCGGGTAATTCTTCACCACCTCGATCTGCAGTGTCACGCTGCCTGAGACATCCATCGTATGCCCGGCAATCTCGCCATCGCCCTGGCCTGCGTGCATGTCGCCCATGTAGACACCGGCACCCCGCACCTTGACAGGGCAGATGAGGATGGCCCCTGCGCGCACGGCGTCGATGTCCATGTGACCGTCGGTCTTGTGTTGGGCCAGTTGCTCGGCGGTGATCGCATATTCATGCGGGGCACCGATGAGGAAAGAGCCGAAGTCACCCGCATTATGGCTGTCTGGCATTGCCATCGACGGGCAGGTCCCAAGCTGACCCATGAAGGGGCGCATCCGCACCAGCGTGCCGGGCATATCCGACGGCGCGAACGTCAGGATCGAGTGCTGGCGGCTTTGGTCCGGCAGGGCGGAATAGTGGTTGGCATCGCGCGCAATGGTCTCTGCCGCCGCCTGTGGCAGCGTCAGGCCGACAGAGCGGGATTCATCGAACGTGACGGTATAGCCATGCACGATGGCAAAGGGGGTTACCGCATTGCCGCAGGTGTTGCACTTGACGGCCTGCTGCCCGATCCCCTCGACATGGGTTTCCGGCCAGACCGTGTCGCAGACCGGACAACGTCCTGCGACATAGGGGTCGCCCAGGCAAAAGCCCTCGGGTGAGGAATCATGTCCCGAGGCCGTGGCAATTGAGGTGACCGTGATGTCGCGGATGCGGATGGCGACCCCGTCGCCAATCTCGGCCCCGTCCACATAGACCGGGCGCGTCACCTCATGTCCGCCGCGCAAAGCGGGGGTGATCATCGGTCCCCAGCAGCCGGGCGCGGTATTGGCGATGATGGTGCCGCCGTTCTCGACCGGCCCCAGCATCGGTGCATCCGGGTCCAGCACAGAGTTGGTGAATTCCGACACCACGATGCTGCGGCTTGAATGCGTGTTGCTGCCGTCTGGCATTGTAATCCCCCTGAGATGTTCGTTCCCTGTCCGATAGCTAGAGCGGCGCAGTCGCGCAGCAAGCCTTTCGCATCACGCCCCGCCGCCCTGGCAGATTTGAGCCGCCAGGGCCGCCTTTTGAGGGTGGTCAGAGACCGATGTAGGTCTTGGCGATGCCGGTGCCGATCGTGTATTTCGGGTCCACCATGTTGCCCAGGCGCGCCTTGCCCGCCATGGTCAGCAGCATATAGGCCTCTTCCTGCCCCATGCCGGTTTCCTGATCGATCCAGCGCACCAGTTCGCGATAGGCAATGCGCGCCGCATCTTCCAGCGGGCGGGCGCTGCCGATGGTCATGATCGTCGTTTCGGTTTCCAGCCGGGGCCAGCCGATGGTGTGGCCCTTGATCAGATCAATCTGCACCTGCACCGTGGCGGGCATTTCCATGGCCACGCCACACAATTCGCCATCGCCCTGAATGGCATGGCAATCGCCCAGATACAGCAGCGCCCCTGCGATGTTGACAGGCAGATAGATGATCGCGCCAGGCCCCACATCGGGCAGGTCCATGTTGCCGCCGTAGTAGTCCGGGACCAGGGACGAGATCGCCTCGATCTCGGGGCTGGTGCCTATGGTGCCGATGAACGGCTCATACGGCAGGGTGATGCTGTCTGACCAATAGACCCCGTCTTCATCCAGCCGCACCTTCTTGACCTTTTCCGGCAGGGGCGCGTTCAGCATCGCGGTCTGCCCGGTGGCCACAAGCCCGCCGAATTCGGGCAGAAGGCAGGTTGTGCCCACCGGTTGCGGCCCGCGCGGCTTGATCGAGATGATCTTGACCGCCAGACAATCGCCCTTTTCGGCCCCGCGCACCAGAATCGGGCCGGTCTGCGGGTTCAGGAAGGGAAAGTTCAGGATTTCCGACGGGCGGTCGGATTCCGAGGTGATCTTTCCCTCGAAGGCGTCATGTGTTTCCACCGTAACCACTGCGCCCGGGTTCACCTCAAGCACCGGTGCGGCATAGGGTCCGTAGACGTAGTGAAAGGCGCCCTGATCCTTGATCCCGATGAAATGGCTTGATCCGGGTTTTCCCCGTGCCACGCCTTTTTTCGCCATTACCGAGGCGTCGAACCAGCTCATGCCCAGTCTCCCTTCTGATGTGATGTCCTTACAGTGCCAGCCATTTCTTCACCTGCTCGCGATCCTTGATCTGATCATGGCCGACCTCAGCGATGATGCGCCCCTTGTCGATGACAAAGCCGCGTTGCGCGAGGTTGACGATCAGATCAAGGTTCTGTTCGACAAACAGGACGGTCAGCCCGGTTTCGGCGTTCAACCGTTTGATGTTGCGGGCGATATCCTTGACGATGGAAGGCTGGATCCCCTCGGACGGTTCATCCAGCAGCATCAGGTCCGGGCCGCCCACCATGGCCCGTCCGATCGCAAGCTGTTGCTGTTGCCCGCCCGAAAGCGTGCCCGCCGCCTGGTGGGCGCGTTCCTGGAGGATCGGGAAGAATTCATACACCCTGCCGTAATCGGGGCTTCCGCCACGCCGGGCGGTTTCGCCGACCAGCAGGTTTTCCCGCACCGTCAGGCGGGGAAACACATCGCGCCCCTGGGGGATATAACCCATCCCCATGCGCGCCCGGCCCTGCGCGGTGATCCTGTTCACCTCGCGCCCGGCGAATTCGATCCGGCCCGCCCCGACCGGCAACAGCCCGATCAGCGTGCGCATCAATGTGCTTTTGCCCACGCCGTTGCGGCCGATCACGGCCACGATTTCACCCTTGCCCACGCGCAATGACACGCCCTGCAACACAGGCTCGCCACCATAGCCCGCACGCAGGTCCGAGACATTCAGCATGTCAGTCATCGGACGCCCCCAGATAGATGTCGGCCACGCCGGGGTGCGAGATGATCTCTTGCACCGACCCTTGGGCGAATATCTCGCCGAAATGCAGCACCGTCACCCGGTCGGCGATTTGCTGGACAAACGACATGTCATGTTCCACCGCCAGAATGGTCACGCCCTGCGCGTTCAGGACGCGCAGCATCTCTCCGGTCTGGCGGGTTTCTTCGGGCGACATGCCCGCTGTCGGTTCATCCAGCAGCAGAAGCGATGGTTCCACCCCAACCGCCATGCCGATTTCCAGCCATTGTTGGCGCCCGTGCGACAAGGTGCCTGCGGCCTTTCCTTCCAGACCCTCCAGCCCGGCAAAGGCAACCACGCGCTGGATTGTCGCCTCAAGATCATGGCCGTGCAGGTGGTGCTGGAACGAAATCACAAGGTTCTGCCGCACGCTCAGGTCCTTGAAGATGCCGGGCACCTGAAATTTCACACTCATTCCCTTGCGGATACGGGCAAAGGGGGGCAGGCGGGTCACATCCTCATCCTTGAACAGGATGGTGCCGCTGTCTGGCTGATGCGCCCCCAGGATCAGCCGGAAGAGTGAGGATTTTCCCGCCCCGTTCGGTCCGATCAGGCAATGAATCTCGCCCGCTTCGATGCCAAAGTCGATGTTGCGCGCAACATGCACGCCGCCAAAGCGTTTGCACAGGCCGCGGGTCTGCAGGATCATGGGCGGCCTCCGGCGGGTGTCAGGCGTGCGGAAAGCCAGCGCATCAGCGACAGCACGATGCCTTCGGGGGCGAAAAGGACGGTCAGGACAAGGATCACCCCCATCGCCACGATGGCATATTGGCTGCCGTAGATGGTCAGCCACTGGTACAGGAAGATCATCGCCAGCGTTCCGATCAGGGTGGCGGTCACGTCCTTGCGCCCACCAAAGGCCACCCAGATCACCGGCAGGGCAGCGGCGGTGATGCCCATGGAACTGGGCGTGATGTACTGGCCCCAGGCGGTGTAGAGCACCCCCGACAGACCCGCCAGGGCGCCGCCCAGCACAAAGCCCAACAGCTGATAGCGGCGCACGTCATAGCCCAGCATCTCGGCCCGTTCGGGGTTTTCGCGGATGGCGACCAGCACATTGCCGAAGGGCGCGTTCAGAAGCATCCGCAGCCCGAGATAGACCACCAGCATCAGGCCGAGGAGCACGTAATAAAGCGCGATGTCGGCATAAAGCAGCACATCCCCCCCCGGCCAGGGAATGGTCAGCGGCGGCATGCCCGACATGCCGTTGAACCCGTTCAGGCGGGCGGCCCCAATCGCCCATTCCGGCCCCGCAGTCTGGGCCATGAAGGCCTGAAACACCAGCGTGACCGACAGGGTGACGATGCCGATGAACACGCCCTGCACGCGGCCGTAGAACATGAAATATCCCAGCACCACCGCCAGCAGGACCGCCAGGCCCACGGCAAGCAGCAGCGCCACAAGCGTAAACCCGTAAGCCGCGCCGAAGTTCAGCGTCAGCACGCCATAGCCATAGCCCGCCAGCCCGAAAAACGCAGTCTGGCCGAAGGACAGCGATCCGGCATAGCCCCAGATCACCCCCAGCCCCATGGCCATGAAGGTCCAGACCAGAAAATACGCGGTGTTCCCCACGGTCCAGCCATCAACGAACATCGGATAAATCGCAGCCGCCAGCACGGCCAGGGCCAGGACGCTCCAGAACCCCCGGCCGCGCCCCATGGTCTGCGGCCCCTCTAGCCGCGACAGCCACAGCGCCAGCGTGTTGCGCTGCTGCCTTGGGGTGGCGTCGATCAGGGACGGCCCGACACCCGGGCCGGACTTGCCTTGCCCTGTCATTTGCGCCCCCCCAGGATCCAGCCCGACAACCCCCCCGGAAGAACCCGGATCACGATGATGACGGTAATCAGCAGGCCGATCTGGCCAAAGAGCTGGCCCTGCCAGGCGGTCATGCCCGACCGGATGACGGCAAGAATTGCCGCCGCAGGTGCCGCACCAAGAAAGATGTCGCCCCCCCCGATCACTACGGTGACAAAACTTTCCACCATGAAGGTTGCCCCCATCGTGGGCACCAGCGTCATCGTCGGGGCGTAAAGGCCGCCCGCCAGCCCCGCCAGCGCGGCCCCAAGGCCAAAGGTCAGCGTGTAAACCCTTCCGGTGTCAACGCCCATTGCCCTTGCCATCCGCGGCAACTGGATCGTCGCCCGCGCGATCACCCCGGCGCGGGTGTGGTAGAACAGAAGATACAGCCCCGCCAGCAACAGCACCGCAATCCCCATCAGGACCAGACGGTAGGTGGAATAGGAAAACCCGCCCACGGTAAAGCTGCCCAATGGTGTGCCGACGCCCTGCATGGTGGACCCCAGCACAATCAGCACACCCTGGGTTGCAATCATGCTGAGCCCCCAGGTGGCAACGATGGAATCCAGCGGCCGGTTGTACAGGTGCCGGATGACCGTCACCTCGATCAGCATGCCGATCAGACCGGCAGCAAGAGCGCCGCCTGCAATGGCCAGGGGCAGGGGCAGGCCAAGCTGGGCCAGGCTGACGGTTGTATAGGCCCCGCACATGATGAATTCGCCATGCGCAAGGTTGATGACCCCCATCATTCCGAAGATGATCGCCAGCCCCATCGAGGCGATCACCAGAAAGGCAAAGGCATCGCCGAACTGATAAAGGAACGAGAATAAGGTCGGTAACACACCCGTCTCCCTGTCGAAGCCGCGTCTGGCCTGTCAAGCCCGGCGCGCGGAAAGAAATGGACCGGGGGCGTTGCCGCCCCCGGCGTCTTTGCCCTCAGTTCGCCGGCGGCGGGCTGGACGGCGTGTATTGCGCGCTTGGGTCAGTCTTGGTCAGGTCACAGCCGGCTTCACCCAGCCAGTAGGGCGCGATGTTTTCCCAGACGGTGGGAAAGCTGATGCTGTGGTCGGCCTCAACCTTGGCCAGATAGATCGTGTGCGACATGTGCTGGCTTTTCGGATCAAGGCAGACCTTGCCAGAGGGTCCGTCAAAGCAGACATCGCCCTTGGCCAGTTCGGCAAGTAACGCGGCGCGATCTGTCGTGCCCGCACGTTCCACCATCTGCTTGTAAAGATACATCGCGATGTAGGAATTGGCCGCTTCCTGGTTGATATACGGCTCATCCGGGAAGCGGGCGCGGAATTTCTCGACAAAGGCCTTCGCGGCAGGCGTGTCCACCTCTTCGATGAAGTTGGTGGTCACATACATGTCCTTCAGGCTGGGCGGGGTGAAGCGCTTGTGTTCATAGCCCTGGCCCACATTGACCGAGGATGCCATCGGCAGGTTCACATTGGCCGCCGCCGCCTGTTCATAATAGGACGCCTGTGCAGCACCCACCAGCAATGTCACCACAAAGCCGGGCTTGGCGGCCTGGATGTTCTGGATCGACTGGCCGAACTGCGACACGCCCAGCGGGATGAACTCTTCGCCCACCATGGTGCCACCATTGGCTTCGACGATGTTGCGCACCCATTCGGCCGAGATCTGGCCAAAGTTGTAATCGGCGGCCAGCGTATAGACATTCTTGCCGTATTTTTCCATCATCCAGGGGATCAGGGTCGAAAACTGCTGTTCCGGCACCGCGCCTGTGACGATCATGTTGGCATCGCAAACGCCACCCTCGTACTGGTTGTTGTAGAAGGCCAACCCGTCGAACTGGTTGACGATGGGGCGATACGCCTCACGCGAGGCCGAGGAAAAACCGGCGAAGACCACATCCACCTTGTCGCTTTGCAGCACGCGGCGCATGAATTCCTGATAGCGGGTGTTGTCGGACTGCGTGTCATAGGTGACCAGTTCGATCGGGCGGCCACCGATCCCGCCAGCCGCGTTGATTTCCTCGGCGGCTAGCGTGATCGCGTTGACCTTGACCATGGTGGCTGCGGCGAAATCGCCCGACTGATCTTCCAGAACGCCGATCTTGATGGCGTCCTGCGCCAGACCGGCGGACGCCGTCAGGGCGGCAACCGCCACCCCAAGGCGCAGCGCCTTTGCAAGTTGACTTCCACTGGGCATAGTAAACCTCCTTGTCATGGTTGTTTCGTTTTCCGCTCATGCGCCGCAGTGCCGGCAAGACGCATGGAGGATGTTGACGCGGCCACGGTCTGGGCCGCGAATTCTTCGATCGAGATGCGCCTGGTCATGCTGGCCACGCGCATTCTCCGATAGGCTTCGTCATCCGAAACATCATCGTCCTTCATGATTTTCAGGATGGCCTTGATCACAACCCGGCGGCCTTCGGCCCGGCGCGACAGGTTTGCCCGCTCGATCACCTCGCGCTGACGGATGGCGTGTTCGTTGAAGGCCAGAAACAGCGCCGTGAAGACGCCGGTGGCGCGAACCGGCTTCATCAGGACAGAGGATGCCCGGTGGCGCACCACGCGGGCCAGACGGCTGGGGGCCTCCATCCCGATCAGGGCAATATGGGGAATATCCGCATCCGGCACCGTGAAGTCCTGATCGGCATCGAAAAAAGCCACATCCTGCAGGCCCGCCACGACATCGGCGGCATCGGGGCAGCGTTCGAAGACCGACAGGCCCAGACGTTCCAGCGTGCGCACAAGAACCTCGCGGTTCTGATCCTGGGGCAAGGCAACCCAAGCCCGTGCGCCGCGAAAGTTCGACCGGACCTGCGGGGTCATGATACCAACCGCAGCATCTGTTCACCCGTCAGGGCCGAAAGCGCCAAAGGTTCCCACACCAGATAGGGATCAGGCCGGACCAGCTTGCTGCTGCTGTGCAGGATTTCAAACGTGCCATCGTGGCGTGATCGCCCGATGCGCGGCCACAGGAAGCAGTGGCGGTTTTCGGCATCGATCTGCACCAGCCCCTGGGGGGCTTCGAAGGAAACAGTGTGCAGCGCCGCCAGGACGGCAGCGGGTTCAGCACTGCCCGCGCGCCTGATGGCACGGGCCAGCATATGGACGGCGATGTAGCTGGCTTCGGCATCGGCCGATGTCTGGCCGACGCCCGGATAGTGCTGCTCCCAGGCGGCAAGAAACCTGTGGTTGGCCTCTGTCCTGACGGACGAGAAATAGACGCTGGACGAGATATGGCCGTCACAGGCATCGCCGATCAGCGGCAGTTCAAACTCGGCCAGGCTGCAGCTGAGCACCGGCAGATCACGCGGCTGGTCCAGACCTGCCTCGCCGCACTTGCGGCGCAGGCAGCGGATAAAGCTGTAGGCCGACTGGCCGATCAGGGTGGAAAAGATGAAATCCGGCCGATGCCGCAGGATCAGTCCGACGATCTCGTCAACATCCACCTCATCGATCGGCAAATAGCGTTCGCCCAGCACCTGCGCGCCGTTGCGCCCCAGAATCTCGCGCATGATGCGGTTGTTTTCCCAGGCCCAGATGTAATTCGACCCCACCATGAACGCCCGCCGCCCGCCCTGGGACAGAATGTAATGGGTCAGCGGAACCACATGCTGGTTGGGGGCGGCACCGGTGTAAACGATGTTCTCGCTTGTCTCGAAGCCTTCGTAATGCGACGGATACCACAGAACGGCATCCAGCTTTTCAAAGACCGGAAGCACTTCCTTGCGGCTGGAGGATGTATAGCACCCCACCACATGCCTCAGGCCGGGCACCGCCAGCAAGGCTTGCGCACCCGCCACATAACCGTCATTCCGGCCGCCGGGATCGACCATATGCACATCGAAATGGAAGTCATGGGCCGGGTCGGCAGCGATTTCGCTGACAGCAAGTTGCGCCCCGCGCAGCATCGTCCGGCCGACGGCCGCATAGGGTCCCGCCTGCGAGAACATCAGCCCCAGGGGAACAGGTGTCTTGCCCAAGTGAATCTCCAAAGCAGGCATAGCCCATACGTATCTACGCTTGGGGCAACGTTGCCATCCGGCCAAGTCGGTATGAATGATGTGAGACTGCGGCTCTCTCGCCATTGAGATCAAGCGCCACAATTTCGACGATACACGCGCAACTGATTCCGTCAAGAAATCATGTGGGCTGCGTCGTGCAGGCAACCGTAATGCCTGGCAGCGACCGGGGGTGCCAACGGATTGGGCGCAGGAAAGAGGGTCTTGGTGCAATTTCGGGCGCTGCGCAGAAAAGGGTTGCGGTCAGGCACAAAAGATCGCGTCTGGTGCATTGACCATAACAAGGGATTCCAAGATCGAAGTCCCCTGATTTGTTGTCTGTGCGATTGAGGTGCATGCGCACAGGAATTCAATTCACCGTGACGCCGACGGATCGCGCCCGGCTTGAGGCGATCATTTCGGCTCCCTCTTCGCCGCAAAAGCATGTCTGGTGGGCGCGGATCGGTCTGTTGTCCGCAGACGGGACGGGCACCAGCGCAATCATGGCGTCGACAGGCAAGTCGAAGACCCGCGTCTGGCGCTGGCAGGAGCGGTTCATGTCGGAGGGCGTGGCGGGCCTCTTGCATGGGAAGACGGGCCCGCCCGGCATCCCCAGGACGGCGGAGGCGAAAGTGACAGAAGGTCTCCGTCTCACCCAGGGGCCGCCGCCGCCGGATGCGACGCACTGGACGTTGCGCGCGATGGCGAAAGCCGTCGGACTGGCGGCCTTGACCCTGTGCGACATCTGGAAGGCGCATGGCCTGGCCCCGCACCGCTGGCGGCAGTTCAAGCTGTCGAACGATCCGGCTTTTGTCGATAAGCTGCGGGATGTGGCCGGTCTTTATGTGGCACCTCCCGACCATGCGGTTGTCCTGCCGGTCGATGAAAAGTCGCAAATCCAGGCCCTTGACCGCACCCAGCCGTTCGTCGGCTTGCGCGGCCCCACCGGGGCCAGGATCCTCCTCACCCCCTGAAGACAGGACGCGGCCCGACCATGACCCACGACTACAAGCGCCACGGCACCACGACGCTCTTTGCCGCGTTCAATGTTCTGACCGGCGAGGTCACCGCCCGGAACATGGCCCGTCACCGCCACCAGGAGTTCCTCCACTTCCTGAACCGGATCGAGCGCTGCGTCCCTGCCGACAAGGCCATTCACGGGGTCCTGGACAACTGCTGCACCCACAAGCACGCCAATGTCCGGGCCTGGCTTGCCCGCCACCCGTGCCGGACCTTCCGCTTCATCCCGACATCAAGCTCATGGCTGAACGCCGCCGACTTGCGTTGGAAAAACGGTCCCCCGGACCGTTCTCTGATCCTCCGCATCTTCGCCAAACTCACCCGACGAAGGTTGAAACACGGCGTGTTCTGATCCGTCGGTGCCCTGAAAACCGCGATCACCCGTTTCATCGAACAGCACACCACCCGTGAAGTCAGGCCCTTCCCCTGGCGTGCAGACCCGGACAAAATCATCGCCGCCAGAAATCGGGGGTTCCAGGGGTTGGATGCGATCCGCTAGGCTGCGCGGTATCCACCGCTCAGACCCGGATCACGCCCATGCCCCCCCGCTTTGCCGATGACGGCCACCCGTCGCGCCCGCTTCATATCATCGCGTCCGCCGATCTGCCGGGCTGGCTGGCGGGGCAGAGTGCGGCCCTGCGCGGCTGGGTCCAGGCGGCGGGGTTCACGGCCGGGCTGGGAGAGGTGGCATTGCTTCCGGGCGGTGACGGCGTGGCGGGGGCCCTGTTCGGTTTCGGCACGCCCGAGGTCCGGGCGCGGGGGCGGTTCCCGCTGGCCCGCGCTGTGGCGGCCCTGCCGGACGGGGCCTGGCATCTGGTGGCCGACCTCATCGATGCTGACCGGGACGAGGCGGCGCTGGGATGGCTTCTGGCGCAGTACCGGTTTGACCGCTACCATGCGGCCAAGGCACCGGGGGCGCGCCTGAAAGCGCCTGTCGGCTGCGACGCGCCGCGGATCGAGGCGATTGCCGCCGGCGAATGGCTGACGCGTGATCTGATCAACACCCCTGCCTCTGATCTTGGTCCGGCAGAGCTGGAAGAGGCGTTTCTGGCGCTGGCCCGCCAGCATGGGGCGGACACGGCCGTTGTCCGGGGCGATGACCTGCTGGCGCAGAATTTCCCGATGATCCATGCCGTGGGCCGCGCGTCAGACCGTGCGCCGCGCCTGCTGGAGATGCGCTGGGGCGATGCGGGGCCAAGCCTGACGCTGGTGGGCAAGGGCGTGTGTTTTGACACGGGCGGGCTGAACCTGAAGCCTTCGTCCGGCATGCATCTGATGAAAAAGGACATGGGCGGGGCCGCCACGGTGATGGGCCTTGCGCAGATGATCATGGCGCTGCGCCTGCCGCTGCGGCTGCGGGTGATCGTGCCGGCGGTGGAAAATGCCGTTTCGGGACGCGCCATGCGCCCGCGCGACATTCTGACCTCGCGCAAGGGCCTGACAGTGGAGGTGAACGATACCGATGCCGAGGGGCGGCTGATTCTGGGGGATGCGCTGGTGCTGGCGGATGAAGGCAGGCCGGATCTGCTGGTGTCCATGGCTACGCTGACCGGATCGGCGCGCGTGGCGCTGGGGCCGGACCTTGCGCCCTATTACACCGATGACGCCGCCCTGGCGGCGGCACTGGAAAAGGCAGGGGCAGAGGTGCGCGATCCGGTCTGGCGGCTGCCGTTCTGGACACCCTATGAGCCGATGATCGAGCCGGGGATCGCCGATCTGGACAATGCCCCGCCCGATGGCATGGCGGGATCGATCACGGCGGCGCTGTTCCTGCGGCGCTTTGTCGAATGCCCGCGCTATCTGCATTTCGACCTTTACTGCCACCAGAAGGCGGATGCCCCGGCGCGGCCCAGGGGCGGCGTGGGCCAGGGGGCACGGGCCGTGCTGGCGGCCCTGCCTGCGGTTCTGGGCCTGTGACCGACCGGCGGCTGACCCCGGCGAACGGGCGGGCGGCACTGGCCAGCCTGCGCGGCACGGTCGATGCGCCGCGCCATGTGCCGGGCGAACCGGCGCGCATTGCGATCCCGCTGGTTGATCTGGACCGGGCACCTGGCGGGCCGCGCGACCGCCAGCTTTTGCTGGGCGACGGGGTGACGGTGATCGACCGGGCGCAGGCTTGGGCTTTCGTGCAGGCCGCGAAAGACGGCTATTGCGGCTATGTGCCGGAGGCCGCCCTGGGCGCGGCGCAGGCCCCGACACACCGCGTGATTGCCCCGGCAACCCATCTATATCCCTTACCGAAGGTGCAGGCGCACGAGATGTGCGCCCTGTCGTTCGGCAGCCTCTTGACCGTGACGGGCACTGCCGAGCGCTTTGCCGAAACGCCGGACGGCTTTGTGCCGCTTCAGCACCTGCGGGCCCTGGCCGATCCGCTGACGGATACGGTCGCGGCGGCGGCGCTGTTTCTGGGCACGCCCTACCTGTGGGGCGGCAACAGCCGGGCGGGCATCGACTGTTCCGGGCTGGTGCAGGCGGCGCTGCTGGCCTGTGGCAAGGATTGCCCCGGCGACAGCGATTTGCAGGCGCAGTCCGTGGGACGAGCCCTGCTGCCGGATGAGGCGCTGCTGCCGGGGGACCTGATTTTCTGGAGCGGGCATGTCGCGATGGTGGCGGATGCCGGGCGAATCATCCATGCCACGGGGCACCGCATGGCCGTGGTGTTTGAAGACATGGCGGCGGCAGTTGCTCGAATCTACGCCGCAGGCCAGCCGGTGCTGGCGCGCCGCCGCCCGTGACCGTGGACTGCCGCGTCTGGCATGACCCGGCGGGCTGGCACCGGACCTTTGAATCCCGGCACGAAACAAGGTTGCAGAGCTGATCTGGGGCCATGAAACGCAGGACCCGGACCGGAAACGTCACGCTCCGGTGAAGCCTGGTCTGGGCCCTTCGGGTGCGAGGCGCAGGGCTTGGGATGATCAGGAATTGCGCAGGCGGGCCGACCGGGACGCCGAAGCGCAGGACCGGCGCACCCGACCGCTTTCAGGACTCCGGCGGGCCGGTTGACGCGGACAGGGTGGCCAGTCGTTGCTGCAAAGGGCGGTGTCGGGGCCGGGGGTTGCCTGTGCGCCCCGCCTTTCGCCTGGTCGGCGGCAAGCGGCAGGCTCTGGCGCAAAAGGCGGTTCCCGGGCTTGCGGTCGCGATTGCCGGCATCGGGCCGCGCCGCAGCCGGGCGGCGGGCAGGATCAGCCGCCGCGCAGGGCCGTAACCTTCTGTGCCTCAACCGCGATCCCGCCTGTGAACACCAGGGTCGGCGTGGCCCCGCCGCGCGCCTCGATGACGCGCGCATAAGCTTCGGCCGGGGTGGTTGCGATTCGCGCACCCAAGGCGAAGCTTTCAAGCGCGAAGGTGTAGCGGCCCGTCGGCATGGGGGCCCCCAAGGGATCAAGACCGGTCCAGGTGACGGTGTCCGCGCCCGGCAGAACAGGCTGTCGCGCCACGACAAGGCCCGCCGCGTTTGTCACGACCAGTTCGGCACTGTCCGCCTTCGGATCGGGTTTTGCCGCCAGGGTGACAGGCGATCCGCTGTACCAGACCGGCATGTCTGCGCGGGCGTCCTTGCCGACCCAGCCCGCATAGGTCGCAAGGCCCGAAACCCCAAGCTGCGTGCCAAGCGATTCCAGAAGTGTATTGGTCCTTACCTGCTGTTCAACACCGGAAAAGGTGGCCAGCTGAACCGCATATTCCGAATTGTCCATCGGATTGAGCGGGTCCTGATTCTTCAGTTGGGTCGTCAGCATCCTGAGGAAGGTATTGAAATCCGAACTGATAAGCCGGTCCGCCCGCGAGGCGGGGGCGTTCGGTGCGCGGGCTGGCCCCGGCACGGGGGAAGCAGGAGAGATTTCGGTCATGAGTGCCCTTTCAAAGTCGAAGATCAAGGCCGGTGGCAGAGGCTGGCGACAGGGACGGCGCAAAGGCGGCGGGGTCTGACGGCAGGGCCACAGGGCCGGGGCCGGGGCCGGACGGTGACCGGGGTTCCGGCCGGTCCCCGGCCCAGCCGGAGAAGCTGAACGTCGCCCCGGAAAAGCCCTGGGCGCGGATTTCCTGCAGCAGCAGATCAGAGTTCCGGCGCAGCAGGTCAAGCGTATCGCCCCGCTCGACCTGAACCGTCACAAGCAGGCCATCCCCGTCCGGAGACAGGCTGAGCCGCACGCGGCCCAGCTCTTCGGGTGACAATGTCAGTTCCACCGGGCCATCGGCCCGGCGCAGAAGAAGGTCGGACAGGGCTGCTGCAAGAGGTGCCGGGACAAAGGATGCGCCGACCCCGTGCAGGGCGGGGGCCGATGCCGCCTGCGTCAGCGAGGACGGCGCGGCAAACTGGATATCGGCATCGCCCTGAAGGACAGGCGGCGGCACAATCTCTGGCAGGTCGGCCAGGGGCACGGTGCCTGCGGCAGGATCGGGTTCGGGAACGGCGGTGCCCGGCACGGGCGCTGACGGGGCCGGTGCCGCCCCGACAGGGCCGGACGCCGGCCCGTCATGCTCTGACGTCTCAGCAATCTCCGTGCTGCGAAAGGCAAAGACCGCCGGAACGGCCCCTGCCTGCCGGGGCACAGAGGCTGCGGCAAGATCCGGTTCAGACAGGGTGATCCTGGCCGTCACGGGGGCCTCGGCACTGGGGCGAAGGGCCGGGCCGGTTTGCGCGGAAAGGGGGGGCATTTGCGGATCGCGCATGTCACCTGCGGCCGGCAAAGGCCCCTGCGGCAGTGTCGGCATGCGGCTGGCCTCTGCCGCGTCAGGCGGGGGAGGCAGCGGGCCGGAGAGGCCCATCGGTTCCGGCCCCGCAGCGGCGACAGCATTGCCTGCAACGGGACCGTCAGGGTCCGGCAGTGTCATCGCCCCCTTTGCCGCCGGCGTGATCGCAAAGGCCGCAGGCGGCAGCTGCGCGGCGACGGCAGCGCCCGTGACCAGCAGCGCAAGAAGATCGGTTGCGGGGGACGTCTCTGCCTCGGGCTCTTCTGCCTGGTTCAGGGCACCGGACGTTGGCAGCTCCGGCTGCGGGTCCGCCGAGAGGTCCGGCAGCAGCAGGTTGCCCCCTGCCCCGGCCCGGGCAGCAGGATCATCCCGCCAGGCGGAGTCCGCCAGCATACCGTCTGGCGCGACAGCCTGGGGCGTTGGCCCCGGGGCCGGGTCCGACAGCGTGCGAAGCACCTGCCCAAACCCGCCGCCGCCGTCGCGGCTGGCCGATTGCGGCTGCGGGTTTGTGGCGGCGCCGCCGGGTGGCGTCGGGGAAGAGGGAAAAGAGACCGCTTGCATGGCACCTGCGACTTTCTGCCGAACCGCTGCAGCTTGCCGCCAATTGCTTACCACTTGTTTACTGCGCGTCGCTGATATTCGCCGCGACGTCTGCCACAGGAGGTTCCGATGACCGAGGCTGTCCGCTTGTCCCTGCCGGTTCCGGTTGCGGCGCACCCTGCCGCCGACGCACGGCTGCGCGCCCTGTCGCAGCAGCTCGAGGCAGGCTTTCTGGCCGAGATGCTGGGACATGCCGGCCTTGGCGCGGCGCGGCAAAGCTTTGGCGGCGGTGCGGGGGAAGAACAGTTCGCATCCTTCCTGCGTCAGGAACAGGCACATGCCATGGTCAAGGCAGGCGGCATCGGACTTGCCGAGAGTCTTTTCAATGCAATGACCGAAGGAGACCGCGATGCGCAGCACGGCAAGTGACCGCCTGTCGGACGAACTGGACAGGGTCTACCATGTTTTGCGCAGCGGCAAGCTGGACGGGTTGGATGCTGCCAGCCAGGCGCTGGAACTGGAACTTGCCCGCCTTGATCCGGCGGATGGCGCGGGTCTTGACCTGCTGCGGCACAAGGCGCAGCGCAACGCCGCCTGCCTTGAGGCTGCGGCGCGCGGGGTAAGGGCCGCCCGGCGTCGGCTGGTCGAGATCCGGACGATCGAAAGCGGGTTGGGCACCTATGATGACAAGGGCAGGCGCGACGAGCTGCCGGGCCTGTCGGTCCGCTTGACACAGCGCCTGTGATCCCGGCCTTTTTTCCGCAAAGACGGTTCAAATAATCGGCATTGATCTGCGCGCCTTAGTGTTGCCTTAAGACACCGCAGTGCCTGATGCCGGTGCATCCCAAATCCGGGGTGGCGCGGCCAGACAGATCCGCACCGGCGAGAACGCCCTTCATGCCATCACGTGATGGCCCTACCAGCCCGGGCACAAAGTGCCGGGCCCATGAAAGGTGACGAAAATGTCTTCGATTCTGACCAACACTAGTTCGATGGTCGCACTGCAGACCCTGAAATCGATCAACACCAACCTCGCCAAGACCCAGGACGAAATCTCGACCGGCAAGAGCGTCGCTTCTTCCAGGGACAATGCCGCAGTCTGGGCGATTTCCAAGGTCATGGAAGCCGACGTCAAAGGCTTCAAGGGGATTTCGGACAGCCTCTCGCTTGGGTCGTCCACCGTGGCCGTGGCCCGCCAGGCTGCGGAAACCATCACCGATCTGCTGACGGACATCAAAGGCAAGATCGTCACGGCTCAACAGGAAAACGTCGACCGCGCCAAGATCCAGACCGACATCAGCGCGCTGCGCGACCAGATCACATCCGTGACAAATGCGGCCCAGTTCAATGGCCAGAACCTGATCAAGGGGACGGACTCCATGAGCATCCTGTCATCGCTGGACCGGCTGGCGGACGGGACCGTGAACGCGTCGAACATCACTGTTGATCGCAAGGACCTGTCGATGGATGCGGGGGCGCTGGGCACGGGCACCGACCTGTCCGCCAATGCCACGCTGAGCGCCGGTGCCGCGACCAACGCGGGCAATACCGCAACGCTGACCCTTGCCGCGGATGCTGACGTGAGCACGGACGTCTTCTCGCTGACCGTGGGCGGCGCAACGCTGAGCTTTGCGGCAGGCTCGATCACCGGTGACCAGGATGCGGCAGCCACGGCGATCGGTGCGGCGGTCAACGCCCTGGGTCTGGTGGGTGTCACGGCCAGCGTTTCGACCAACGTCGTCACCTTCACGTCGACCCGTGCTTTCGAGAGCGTGGCGCTGACCGCGTCGAAGAACGGCGGCGCGACCGGTGTCACGCTTTCGGCGGCGACCGTGGCCGAACGGGCGGAAACCCTGACCTTCTCGGCTTCGGCTGCGGTGAACGAAGGCGACGGGTACCAGGTGACGGTGGGCAGCACCGCCTATACCTATGTTGCCGGCAAGGGCGAATCCTTTGAGGATGTGGCACGCGGACTGAAGGCCGCCGTCGATGGCGGCAAGGTTGCCGACCTGTCGACCAAGGTGGTTCAGAACACTTCCGGGCAGTGGGTTTTGAAGATCGACAACAACAGCGCCACCTCGGTGTCGCTTGCGCGGGCCGGTGCTGCGGGTGGCACGGCCTCGGGCGGGCTGTTCGGCCTGTCCGGCATTGACGTGAAGACGGCCGCCGGTGCCGAAGCAGCACTGGGCAACATCGAAACGCTGATCCAGAACTCGATCGATGCCGCAGCAAGCTTCGGTTCGGACGGTGGCCGGATTGAAACGCAGAACAACTTCATCACCAAGCTGACCGATGCATTGAAGACCGGCATCGGCTCGATGGTGGACGCCGACATGGAAGAGGCGTCAGCCCGACTGCAGGCGTTGCAGACCCAGCAGCAGCTGGGCATCCAGTCGCTGTCAATCGCAAATCAGGCGCCGCAAAGCATCCTGGCCCTGTTCCGGTAACATCAGACCGGTGGCAGAGGCGCCCTTCGGGGCGCCTCATTCCGGGCCGCCTTCGGCGGCTGCATGAACCGATTCAGGGAAGGATAGCCTGTGACTGTACTGAACATGGCCCGAACGGCCTACGCGACGCCGGGAACCCCGGCCAGAAGCCTGCGGGGAATCGAGTACGATCTTTTCGCACGTGTGACACACCGCCTGAAGGCAACGCTCGACCGGCGCAACCTTGCCGCCCTGGCTGCAGCCCTGCATGACAATCACCAGCTGTGGACTGTGCTGGCCGCCGATGTGGCGGAACCGGGCAATGCCCTGCCGCCCGCCCTGCGCGCCAGGCTGTTCTACCTTTACGAATTCACCGACCAGCACAGCCGCAAGGTGCTTGCCGGGGATGCCTCTGCCGAGGTTCTCGTCGATATCAACACCGCCATCATGCGCGGGCTCCGGGGTGAGGGCACCAAGCCATGACCGGCCTTGTCCTCAAACTGGCCCCGAAAGAGCGGGTGCTGATCAACGGGGCGGTCATTGAAAATGGCGACCGCAGGTCGCGGCTGGCGATTATGACGCCCAACGCGCATATCCTGCGCCTGCGCGATGCCATTCACCCCGAAGAGGTGAACACGCCGGTGCGCCGGGTGTGCTATGTGGTGCAGCTTGTCCTGTCTGGGGATGCGGTTCCCGCCGAGGCGCGCACACAGCTGCTGCGCGGCATCGAACAGCTGAGCCAGGTGCTGACGGATGCCGACAGCCGGTCCTTGCTGGGCGCTGCGACCACCGCCGTGCTGGGGGATCAGCACTATCAGGCGTTGAAGGTGCTGCGCAGCCTTTTGCCGCGCGAGGAGCGGCTGTTCGCCGCGTCACGGGGATGAGCTTTTCCCCGGTGGTGCCAGCCGGCGGATATGCGGGCTGGACCTTTCTCAAGCGCACCCAGGACCGCCAGCAGGCGGCCTTGCAGGCGGACCCGGTGTTCAGGCGCGACGAGGCCTATTTCCGCGCCCGGATCGGGTCCGTCACCAGTGCCGAGCAGCTAGTGTCTGACCGGCGGCTTCTCAAAGTGGCACTGGGGGCATTTGGCCTGGATGCCGACATCAACAACACGTTCTTCCTGCGCAAGGTTCTGGAGGACGGCACCCTGTCTGCCGATGCCCTGTCCAGCAAGCTGGCCGACAAGCGCTACAAGGAGTTTTCCGCCGCCTTCGGCTTTGGCGATTTTTCCGTGCCCCGCACGAAGCTGAGCGACTTTGCCGACAGGATCCTGACAAAGTACAGCCAGCGCCAGTTCGAGATCGCCGTGGGTACCCGCAACGAGTCGATGCGGCTTGCGCTGAACGCCGAACGCGAGATCGGTGCGCTGGCAGCCAGGACAACCGGCGAAGATGCAAAATGGTTCCTGATCATGGGCAACGCCCCGCTGCGTGCGGTGATCCAGACCGCCTTCAACCTGCCGAAAAGCTTCGCCTCGGTTGACATCGATCAGCAACTGGGGGTGTTCAAGGACAAGGCGCGGCAATTCTTCGGTGCCGACACGGTGACGCAGTTTTCCGATCCCGCAAAGCTGGATGCGCTGATGCGCCGCTATCTGACCCTGGCCGACCAGGGTGGCTCGCCGGCATCGGGCGGAACGGCGGCCCTGCAGCTTTTGCAATCCGCGCGCGGCGCGTCGGGCCTTGTATCGCTGCTGCGCTGACAGGGCGCTGGAGAAGTCGGCGACCGGACGGACTGCTGGCTGGAAGGCAGGAAACCCTTCCGCGCGCCCCGCGCGGGCGGGGGAAACGCGGTGCGTTTCCTGATTCCGCCCGCGCTGACGAAAGCAGTTTCGCCGCTTCAATGGCAGGGGCCATCGCCCCTGCCACAGCGCTGCGCTGGCATCAGGACCAGCCGGGGGCCATCGCCCCCGGCCAGCGTCCGGCAAGCCACAGGCGGGCACTGGCCTGCGCTGCGCTTGCCGGAACGGTCCTCGTGCGGCGGTGGCCCCCGTCCGGACCGGGAAACGCGCTGCGTTCCCCCTGTCCGCCCGGACTGGCAAGCGCCTTTGCGGCAGATCAGGATGAGTCTCCAGTCGGGCAAGCGGCGGGGATGCGTTCCCGGCACCCCGCTAAAGGCCAAGGCAGGTGGCCAGGCGGCGAAAGCTGCCTTCGATGCCGTCATGGGCATCCTCGGCCAGAAAGCCGTCCAGCGCGGGCCAGACCTTGATGGCCCGGTCGATCAGCGGGTCCGACCCGGCAACGTAAAGCCCGGCCTGGATCATCAGCTCCGCCCGGTCATAGACCCCCAGCAGCTTGCGCGCCTCGGCGATCAGCAGGTTTTCGGGTTCTGACGCCGCCGCAGGCAGGCTGCGCGAGACCGAGCGCAGCAGGTCGACCGCCGGATAGCGCCCCCGTTCTGCAATCCTGCGGTCCAGAACGACATGCCCGTCCAGCGCGCCGCGCAGGATGTCGGCCACGGGTTCTTCCATGTCAGAGCCGGGCACCAGAACGGAAAACACGCCGGTAATGTCGCCGCTGCCCTGCGGACCCGGCCCGGCGCGTTCGGCAAGCGACATGATCATATGCGCAACCGAAGGCGGATAGCCGCGCAGACTGGCCTCTTCGCCGGCGGCAAGGGCCACCTCGCGATGGGCTTCGGCAAACCGCGTGACCGAATCCGCCAGGAACAGCACATGCTGGCCCTTGTCGCGGAAATGCTCGGCCACCGCCATCGCCGCCCAGGCGCAGCGGCGGCGGATCAGCGGCGACTGGTCGGACGTTGCCGCCACGATGACCGCCCGCTTCATGCCCAGGGTCCCCAGGACGGTTTCGGTGAAGTCCCGCAGTTCCCGGCCACGCTCGCCGATCAGTGCAATCACCACCACATCGGCGGCAACGCCCCGCGCGAATTTTGCAAGAAGCGATGATTTTCCAACGCCGGAGCCCGCGAACAGACCAATGCGCTGGCCCTGAACCAGCGGCAGAAGGGTATCGAAGGCTGCAATACCGGTGGACAGCCGCGCGCCCAGTCTGCCGCGTGACGCCGCAGGCGGGGCCGCGCCCCGCAGCCCGCGCGGCCGTGACCCGCGCAGCAAGGGGCGCCCGTCCAGCGGTGCCCCGAACGGATCAATGATACGGCCGATCCAGTGATCATCCGGCGCAATATCCGTCCGGCCCAGCAGTTCAACCGTGTCGCCGATGCCCAGCCCTTCAATCGCACCATCGGACAGGACGGTGACCCGATCGCGCGCCAGATTAAGAACCTCGCCCCCCACGGGGCCGGGGCCGGCCAGAATCATCACCCGGTCGCCCAGCGCCGCCACATCTGACAGACCGCTGACCGACAGGGTTCCACGGCCGATCTCAACGACCTGTCCTACACGATAACTCTTTGCTAAAGAACGTATTTCCGCGCGAAGTGGGCCGAATGCATCCATGGTGGGCCATCCCTGAGGGCGATTACCGTTTCTAAAGGAATCACCCTTAAGTCTTGGTGAAGCAGATCGAGGGAGAAGCCCCGATGTTCGGAAAGCTAGAAGTGACCAGAATGGCACAGGCGTTGGCCGCCCATGCCGGAGCCCGGCAGGGGGTGATTGCGCAGAATATCGCGCAGGCCGACACGCCGGGCTATCGCGCGCGGGATTTGACGCCCTTTGAAGACACGTATCGGTCCGGGAACCGGCCCGATACGCTTTTGGCCACCCGCCCCGGTCATATCCGTGCCGAAGCCGCCGCCGCCGAGGCTGTGGTGCGCCAGATGCCGGGGGCAGCATCGCCCAACGGCAACAGCGTGTCGCTGGAAACAGAGATGGTGAAGGCCGTCGATGTGAAGCAGCAGCATGACATGGCGCTGTCGATCTATCGCAGCGTCTCCGAAATCATCCGCGCCTCGCTTGGCCGGCGGTAGGGGGCGCGCCGATGTCTGATCTGATCCGCACCCTTTCGCTGTCGGCATCCGGCATGGAGGCCCAGGCCATGCGCCTGCGCCATGTGTCCGAGAATATCGCCAATGCCGATACGCCCGGTTACCACCGCAAGACCGTCGCCTTTCGTGAACTGGCCGAGGGTCTTGTTGCCCCCGGGCCGGTGCAGCTGGACCGCAGTGAGTTGCGGGACATTTACGACCCCGGCCACCCCCTGGCCGACGAAACCGGCCATTTCCAGGGATCGAACGTCGATCTTGTGATCGAGATCGCCGACGCGCGCGAAGCCCAGCGCAGCTATGAAGCAAACCTGCGGATGTTCGACCAGGCCCGCCAGATGGCGCAAAGCCTGTTTGAACTTCTGCGCCGATAAGGAGTATCCGGAGTGGATATCAGTTCTGCCTTTGCCGCCCAGACCTATGCAAAGGCCCGCCCGGCCACCGCGCCGCTGCCGGGCGAGGCGGGCAGTCCAAGCGACTTTGTTCGAGCGATTGGCGACTTCGCGGACACGCTGGCCAAAGGCGATCAGACCGCCCGCGCCGCGATGACCGGCCAGGCCAGTCCCCATGCCCTGGTCGAGGCGCTTGCGGCCAGTTCTCTGGCTGTCGAAACCGCCGTCACCGTGCGCGACAAGGTTGTGGAAGCCTATCAGGAAATCCTGCGGATGCCGGTCTGATCCGATGTCCGAAGCAATGATCTATGATGTGCTGCGGCAGGCGCTTTGGGTGGCGGTGAAAATCTCGGCCCCGATGCTGGCCATTGCCCTTGCCGCCGGCATCGCCATCGGCCTGCTGCAGGCGCTGACCTCGGTGCAGGAAATGACCATCACCTTCGTGCCAAAGGTCGGGGCGATGCTGGCGGTGTTCTGGATTTCAATGAGCTTCATGACGGCGACACTGGTCAGCTTTTTCGTTGACACCGTTGTGCCGATGATTGCGGGGGGCTGACCATGGATGCCAGCGGATATACGACCCTGACACGTCAGGCCGGGCTGATGCGCGAGATGCAGATTGTTGCAAACAACATCGCCAATGCATCAACCTCTGGCTTCCGGCGCGAGGGAATGGTGTTTTCCGAACATGTGAAGCGTCTGGAAGAGGGGCCATCGCTGTCGATGGCCAATGGCAATGCGCGTCACGTCGATCTGTCCCAGGCCGGCCTGTCGCAAACCGGCGGCACATTCGACTTTGCCATAAAGGGAGACGGGTTCTTTCAGATCGAAACCCCGAACGGGCTGCGTCTGAGCCGGGCCGGCAGCTTTGCCCCCAATGCGGACGGAGAGCTGGTCACGCCCGACGGTTTCCGCGTGATGGATGAGGGGGGCGGCGCGGTATTCATCCCGCCGGACGCGGCGAAGATCAGCCTGGCGCAGGACGGAACCCTGTCCGCTGATGGCGAACCTCTGACGCGGCTCGGGCTGTGGCAGCCTGTCGACCCGAAGCAGCTGATCCACGAGGGCGGCACGCTGTTTGCGTCGCCCGGCGGTCTGGAACCGGTTGAGGGGGGCGTGCTGATGCAGGGTTTTGTCGAGGAGTCGAACGTCAACCCGATTGTCGAAGTGTCGCGGATGATCGAGGTGCAGCGCGCCTATGAAATGGGGCAGGGCCTGCTGGACCGCGAAGATGACCGCGTCCGCAACGTGATCCGGACCCTGGGCCGATAGGAGAATACCGTCATGAAAGCCTTGCAGATTGCCGCCAGCGGCATGAGCGCGCAGCAGATGCGCGTCGATGTGGTGTCCAACAACCTGGCGAACATGTCGACCAGCGGCTATAACGCCCGGCGGGCCGAATTCGCCGACCTGCATTACCAGCAGGTCACCCGGCCCGGGACGGTCAACGCACAGGATGGCACCGTGCTTCCGACCGGTGTCCAGATGGGTCTGGGCGTGCGCCCTGCGGCGGTTTCGGTGATTGTGCAGCAGGGCTCGCTTCTGGAAACGGGGGGCGAGCTTGATCTGGCGGTGGAAGGCAAGGGGTACATTGAGGTGACCCTGCCGTCCGGTACTTCGGCCTATACGCGCGACGGCGGGCTGAAACGGTCTGCCGACGGGCTGATCGTGACTTCGGACGGCTACGAGGTGGCCCCGGGCATCACCATACCGACCGATGCGCGCAGCCTTTCGATCAACGCCGCAGGAGAGGTTTTTGCCTATTTCAACGATCAGGTCGCCCCGCAGCAGCTGGGCCAGATCACCCTTGCCACCTTTGCCAATGAAAAGGGGCTCGAGGCGATGGGGTCAAACCTGTACCTTGAAACGGCGGCGTCCGGCCCGGCCGCGATTGCCGTGCCGGGCGAGGACGGTCTTGGCACCCTGCGGCAGGGCTATCTTGAGGAAAGCTCGGTCGATCCGGTGCGCGAGGTTACTGAACTGATCAAGGCGCAGCGCGGATACGAGCTGAACGCCAAGGTCATCACGGCGGCGGACGAGATGCTTGCCGCCACGACCCAGGTCCGCTGATGCTGCGCCCGGTTCTTGCCCTTGTCCTGCTGGTCCTGCCCGGCGCGGCGCTTGCCGAAAGCCTTGTGGCGGCCCGGACCATCCGCGCCGAAACCGTGATCGGCCCCGATGATCTGACCCTGTCCGATACCCCGTATCCGGGTGCTCTGACCCGCCCGGCAGACGCCCTTGGCCTTGAAGCCCGGGTGACGATCTACGCCGACCGACCGGTGCGGGCGGGTGACCTTGGACCGCCCGCCGTGGTGGAGCGCAACCAGATCGTCCCGATCAGCTTCCTGTCCGGGGGGCTTGCGATCAAGGCCGAGGGACGCGCACTTGCCCGTGGCGGCGTGGGCGATGTGATCCGTGTGATGAACCTTCAATCTCGCACCACCGTCTCCGGGCAGATCGCCCCTGACGGGCAGGTGCTTGTGGGACTGACACCATGACCAAACGCCCGATGCGTCTTGCATGCCTGCTGGCCCTGCTGCCGGTCGCCGCCTGCGGAAAACTGGCCGATGTCGGCCGCGCGCCGGATTTCTCGCCGCTGGAAAACACCTACCAGTATCACGCGATGTATTCAAACCCGCTGCCGGATGTCGGCGAATCGGGCGAGCCTTCGGATGCCTCTTCGCTGTGGACGGCATCACGATCATCGCTGCTGGGCGACCGGCGGGCAGGCCAGCGCGGCGATATCCTGACCGTGGTCATCGAGATCGACGACAGCGCCGAGATCTCGAATACAACGGCGCGGGCACGGACCGGCGACCAGGAGATGAACATCCCCGAGTTCGTGGGCCTGCCGCAAAGCATCGACGCGGGCCTGCCCGAGGGGGCGTCGATGGCCGATGCCGTCCGGACCTCGTCCGATTCATCCTTCGAAGGCGACGGGTCGGTGAAGCGCAACGAACAGCTGACCCTGCGCATCGCGGTCACAGTGGTGGAAGAACTGCCCAACGGCGTTCTGCGCCTGGAGGGCAAGCAGGAGGTCCGCGTGAACAACGAACTGCGCGAGTTGTTGGTCACGGGCTATGTGCGGGCCGCAGACATCTCGCGGCAGAACGAAATCACCTACGACAAGATGGCAGGTGCCCAGATTTCCTACGGCGGGCGCGGCCAGATCACCGATGTGCAGCAGCCGCGTTACGGCCAGCAGGTCACCGACATCATCCTTCCGTTCTGAGGCATCATGCTGCGCAAGCTTCTTCCGGTTCTTCTTGTTCTTGTCGGATGCGGTGCCGGTGCTGCGGCCGGCGTCTTCCTTCGGCCCGCTGCACCCCCTGCCGAAGACGCCGCCGAAGGCGCGCCGGACGATCACGGGGCCAATGCCGAATATGGGGCGAATGAGTCAGGCGGGGCCGAGCCCCTGCACGAATATGTGAAGCTGAACAACCAGTTCGTCGTGCCGGTGATGGCCGAGGGCAGGGTTTCGTCGCTGGTGGTCCTGTCGCTGAGCCTGGAGGTGACGCCAGGTCAGGTCGAGCGTGTCTACGAGATGGAGCCGAAGCTGCGCGATTCGATGCTGCAGGTCCTGTTTGACCACGCCAACAGCGGTGGCTTCAACGGGTCGTTCACCGACGGGGCCAATCTTGTGCTTCTTCGCGAGGCCCTTCTTGAAACGGCCCTGCGCATCTTCGGCAAGGATGTGACCGATGTGCTGATCGTCGACATCGTCCGTCAGGATAACTGACCCCGGTCAGACAGCCGCCGCAGGGCATCCGCCCGGCCGAATGCCCGCCGCGCCGCATCACGCGCCTCAATCCACTCGGCCGTCTGGCGCGCAAGGGTCAGGTTGATCTCGGCCCGGCGCGCCTCGGCCCAGCGTTCGTACAGCAGGCTGGCCTGCGCCGCAACGGCCAGCGGAAGGTCGGTTTCCGCCGAAGGCTGCGACAGCCCCGCCAGGCGCGCCTTGCTTTCCTCGCGCGCGGCCGCGGCCCGCGTCAGCGCGGCAAGCCTGTGATCCAGCATCAGCCGGCTGATGTCCACCAGCGGGCGCAGGGGCCGGGAACTCACCGCGGCACCTTCGCTTTCTTCCGCATCGCCTCGGCAAAGCGGATGGCGGCGGCGACGGCGCGGTAATGCTCGGGGCGGATTTCCTGACCGATGTCTACGGTGGCGAACAGCGCGCGCGCCGTTGGCGGATCGCGGTGAATGGGAATTCCCGCCTCTGCCGCCTTTTCCCGGATCCGGGCGGCAACCGCATCAACCCCCTTGGCCACGCAGACCGGGGCGGCCCCTGTGGCGCGGTCCCAGCGCAGGGCAACGGCATAATGCTGCGGGTTGACGACGATCACATCGGATCGCGGCACATCCAGCATCATGCGGTTGGCCGCAATCTCTTCGCCGCGCTGACGCCGCTGCGCCTTCATGTGCGGGTCGCCTTCGGATTGCTTGAATTCCTCGAGCAGGTCCTGGTGTGACATGCGGTTGCGGTGGATGAACTGCGCACGCTGCCAAATCAGGTCGATCACACCGATCACGGTCGAAATCAGCAGAACAAGACAAAGGAAGGCAACGGACAGGTCCATCAGCTGCGTGGTGGACAACGCAGGCGAAAGATCTGCCGTATGGACAATCTCCGGCAGGCGCGAGGTCAGGAACAGGCCAAGCACAACCGACACGATGATGAGCTTGACCGTGCTCTTGGCGAATTCGAACAGCCCCTCGCGTCCGAACTTGTGGCCCAGGGTCGCCAGCGGGTTCAGCCGCGACAGCTTCGGTTCCAGTTTCTGCGGGGCGAAGGTCAGCGCGTTCTGCGCCAGCACCGCCAGCACGGCGGCACCTGCCGGCAGCAGAAGGAATGGCGCCAAGGCCCGGGCGGTGTCGGCGATCAGGGCGGCCAGCGGGGCTGCGCCGTTCCGGGTCATCGCGGTGCTCAGCCGGTCAGCCTGTCCCAGAACCGAAGCACCGATCTGCGCCACCTCCTTCACCGCATCAGGCCCTGCCGAAAGGCAGGCAAGCAGGAAGCCCCCGTAGGTCGCCGCAGTGATCACATCCTGTGACTGCGGCACCTCGCCCCTGTCACGCGCGTCGGACAGCCGCTTTGGTGTGGGGTCGTGGATTTTCTCGCCACTGTCCTCGTCCTGTGACATCAGGGCACCGCGAATGGTGCTGCAAGGAATCCGTTCAGTGCGGCCAGCCAGACCGCCAGCGCCAGCGGCGCGCTCAGCGCCAGCAGCACAAGCCCCCCCGCGGCCAGCGCCGGTGCCCCGACAAAGGCCACCATCAGCTGCGGCATGGCCCGGTTGATGACGCCAAGCGCCAGGTTGTACAGGAAGGATGCAATCACGAAAGGTGCGGCCAGCGAAAAGCCGGTTGCAAACGCCCGGGTGACCTGCGCAAGCCCCCAGCCCGCCATGTCGGCGGCGTCGGGCAGCCTGCCCACCGGCAGGATGTCATAGCTCAGGATGAAGTATCCGGCAAAACTCACGTGCAGATCGGCAGCCATGGCAAGGGCCAGCCCCGAAATTGTCAGCAGATGGCCGATGGCCGGCTGCGGCTCGGCCCCGGCACCGGCAAAAAGCTGGGCCAGCGACGTGGCCTGGGCCGCGATGGCCCCGGCAATCTGCAGGGCATGGACAAAAAGGCGCAGGGCCGCGCCCAGCGCCAGCCCTGCGGCCGTCTCGGTCAGGAACACCTCCCAGAACCCCTGATCCATCGGCGGAATGTCAGCAGCAACAGCGGGAGAGATGACGGCGGTAAAGGCCAGCGCCAGCACCAGCCGGACGCGCTGGGGCACCACAAGCTCTCCGAAAGCGGGCAAAAGCGCCATGGCCGCCCCGACGCGCAGCAGCACGACAAAGCCCGTCCACAGCAGGGTTTCCCCGATGCCCGCAAGCTGGGCAAGTGTGCCGATCATCTCTGTCATGGTGCGACCAGACCGACCATGGCGGGCCGCGCCTCCATCCCGATTTCCTCGTAAGACAGGACCGGGGCGGTCAGCCCCTTGGCCAGCAACACGGTGCGCAGGAAGCGCCGCCGCAGGGTCGATGTGACAAAGGCGGGCTGGACCCCCATTTCCGTGGCGCGGGCCAGTTTTTCGGACAGGGCATTGGCCAGCCGGTTGAACTGGTCGGGGGGCAGGGCCACGTCCCGCAGGCCGCGTTCGCCTTCGATCTGGTATTGCCCGAAGGTGCGTTCCCATTCCGGGGCAAGCTGGATCAGCGGAATGGTGCCATCCGCCCGCTTCAGCTCTGCCACCATCTGAAAGCCAAGCCGGTGCCGGACATGTTCGCAGACGGCTTCCGGTGTGGCCAGGGCCCTTGCCTCGGCCACCGCTTCCAGGATCAGGGGCAGGTTGCGGATCGACACGCGTTCGTCCAGCAAAAGCCGCATCACCGCCAGCAGAAGATCAACCGGCACCTTTTCCGGCACCAATTCCTCCAGCAGCCGCCGGTTTGCCTCGGCGCGGGCCGTGTCGGACAGGTTGACGAATTCATCCAGCAGCCTGCGCAATCCGCGCAGGGACAGCAGGCGGGCCATGTTGGCCTTCAGCACTTCCAGAAGATGGGTTGCCAGAACCTCGGCCGGGGTCACCACGGTCAGGCCGGACAGTGCGGCATCTTCCTGCCGGTCGGGCGGAATCCATCGCGCCGGCGCGCCATAGACCGGCTCGCGCACATCCTGGCCTTCGGGGGCGTCGACGCCTTCGGACAGAAGCACCAGCACGCGGTCGGGAACCAGCAGGTCGCGTACCCGTTCGACACCCTGCAGGCGGATGCGGTAGCAGCCCGGCGGCAGCATCGGATCATCCGTCAGCCGGATTTCGGGCAGGATCAGACCGAAGGCGGTTGCGACATGCGTGCGCATGTTGGTGATGCGCGCATCAAGGCCCGTTGCCGGATCCAGCACCATCGCGACCAGGGTGGGCGAGAATTCCACATGAATCTCGTCAAAATCCAGCACATCGCCCAGGGGCCTGCGCCGGGGCGGGGCTTCTGCAGGCATGTCTTCCGGGGGCGGCGCGGCACCGCGCCTGTGGGCCAGTGCCGCCAGCACCCCCAGCGCAACGGCACCCAGCATGAAGGGGACGAACGGCATTCCCGGCACAAGGGCAAACAGCGCCATCAGAACGGCAACCGTGCCCAGCGCCCCCGGATACCGGCCCAGCTGGCGGAAGAAGGCAAGATCGGCCGCCCCTTTGGCCCCGCCGCGCGTCAGCAGAAGGGCGCTTGCCACGGAAATGATCACGGCCGGTATCTGACTGACCAGCCCGTCGCCCACGGTCAGGATCGCATAGGTTTCAAAGGCCTCGCCCGCCGGCATGTCATGCACGAAAATGCCCATGATCAGGCCCATCACGATGTTGAGTGCCGTGATCAGCAGGCCTGCAACCGCGTCGCCCTTGACGAATTTCGACGCCCCGTCGAGCGAGCCGAAGAAATTCGTCTCGGCAAGTTCCTGTTCGCGCCGCGCCTTGGCTTCGGCATGATTGATCGCGCCAGCGGACATATCGCTGTCGATGGCAAGCTGGCGGCCCGGCATGCCGTCCAGTGCAAAGCGCGCGCCCACCTCGGCCATGCGGCCTGCGCCCTTTGTGATGACGATGAAGTTGACGATCATCAGCACGCAAAAGATCACCACACCCAGCAGCAGGTTGCCGCCCATGATGAAGTTCGCGAAACCTTCGATCACATGCCCGGCGGCATCGGTGCCGGTATGGCCCTGCCCGATGATCAGCTTGGTTGAAGAGATGTTCAGAGACAGGCGCAGCAGCAGGCTGGCCAGCAGAATGGTCGGAAAGGCGGAAAAATCAAGGGGGCGTTCGATGAAGAGCGCCACCGTCAGCATCAGGATCGCCAGCGCAAAAGACAGCGCCAGCCCGATGTCCAGCATCCAGGCCGGCACCGGCAGCACCATCATCGCGATCACCGCCATAAGCGCCAGCGCCAGCAGGATGGTGGGCTGGAAAACCTCGCGCATGGTCACGGCAGGAAAGATCACGGCGCAGCCCCGATCAGGGCGAACCCACCCTCGACCTGTGGCACCAGTGACCCCAGGCTGCCGGTGGCACCGGCCTGCAGCAGCGGAAAGCGGTTCTCGCGTGTCACACCGGCCAGAAGCGGCATCTGTGCCCCTGCGTCCAGCCCGTCATGCAACTGGTTGAAGCGGGCGCGGTAGCGGTCGGCATGTTCCGGCGTGCGCGAATGATAGGCTGCGGCGGCATCCGGCCAGCTTCCGGTTTCGGCAAACAGGCCCAGCAGGAATTGCGCCGCGTACAGCGCATTCGCCGTGGGGTCGAACATGGCGGCCACGTCGGGAAAGGCCCCGGCGTGCCAGCGGTGGTTGATCTGAAAACAGCCGATGTCGAAATTCGTGCCGCCCCCGGCCTGATACGCGGCCACGGCGTGCCGCGCTTCGGTGGCGCTGTCATACCAGGTGCCGTCGCCGCCGTAATTCACCGTCCAGGGCCAGGGGCGGTGATGCCCCCCCCGGTTGCGGCCGCTTTCCGCCAAAGCGATGGCCTGCAGAACAGACAGCGGCACGCCTGTCTCTTCTGCGGCCAGCACGGTGGCGCGTTCGCACAGGGCTGCCGGGTCGGTCGCGCCCTGCGCCATTGCGCCACAAAGACCGCAGGCGGCGGCCAGGGCGCCCGCAATCCGCAAACGGTGCCAGAAATGCGCGTGACTCATGGGTTTCACCCTGTTCGGCCCTGAAGGCGTTCTGCGTGGCCAAGCTGGCGGAAATGTCTTTCGATTCGGTAAGCCGGTCAGGGTTGCGGCTGCTCGGGTGCCGGGGTTGCGTCCAGCAGCGACAGGATGGCGTCGCGGGTTCTGGCGCTTTCTTCCAGCAGGGCGCGTCCCTGCGCCAAAGGGGCGTTCCCGTCCGGCGGCAGGACCGGCCTGTCGGGGGAAAGCTGTTGCAGCGCCGCGCGCACGGCGTCGCTGCCCAAGGCGGCGCTGGCCGCCCAGTCCTGCGCGCGCCACAGGGCTGCGGCCTCTGCCTGCGGATCGCCTGCCGCTGCAAAGGCGCGCGCCGCCGCGGCCTGGTCGCCCAGTTTCTCCAGCGCTTCTGCCCGCAGCCTGTTGATTTCCGGGCCATCGAGGCCCGCTATGCCGCGCAATGCGGTCCGGGCGTCACCGCGCCGCAGTTCGGCCCGTGCCAGGCTTTCCGCGGTTGACGCATCGGTGGCATCGGGCAGCCAGCGCAGGGCCTCATCGGCGAAGCCAAGGCCAAGCAGCCGGTCAGCGATGCTTTTGCGCAGGGCGTTGTCCAGCGGGGGCACCGGGCTGTCCTGGGGCAGAACCGCATGGGTCAGAAGCGCGGAATCCTGCCCCTTTCCGGCCAGCATCGCCCAAAGCCCTTCCACATCGGCGGCGTCGGCCCGGGGAATCCGACTGAAGGCCGCGTCAAAATCGCCGGTCGAGGCCAGGGCCAGCATTTCGGCCCGGACGAGCGGGGCTTGCAGTTCCGTGCCCTGGTTTTCATGCAAGTGCGCGCCCAGTTCCACGATGGTCGCCTTGTCCACGGACTGCCCCATCTCAAGCTGCGTGTCCACCAGGTCGATCAGGGCCAGGGGTGCAGTCGGGCCACCTGCCTTGTGCAGGGTGCCCAGCGTCTTGGCCGCATCCTGCAGGTTGCCGCGTTCGCGGTCGAGCTGGGCCTCCAGGATTTCGGCGGCAGGGCCCGCCGCACCGGGCGCGCGCCAGATGGCATCGCGAATCATCTGCGCCGTCGAGATGTCGCCGATGGAGAGCATCTTTTCGGCCAGCGGTGCCCCGAGATGTCGGCGCAGGTGCAAGGGAAGCGACGAAAAGGCCAGGGCCACGCTTTTGGCATCGGGGCCCTGACCCGGTTTCAGGATAGGCTCGGCCAGAGTCGCCCACAGCGCGACAGAACCGGTGCAGTCAATCTGACCCGCAAAGGGGCTTCCCGAAGGGGCCGCCTGATCATCCAGAATATGCGCCATTGCGGTCCACAGGGGTGCCTCGGGAAAGTCGGTGCCAAAGCTGGCCAGAACATTCCGCGCTTC
The DNA here is from genome assembly GCA_020250175.1 of Rhodobacter sp. Taxonomy (GTDB): domain Bacteria; phylum Pseudomonadota; class Alphaproteobacteria; order Rhodobacterales; family Rhodobacteraceae; genus Aliitabrizicola. The sequence continues at coordinate 72,313 of JADCEN010000003.1, read as the reverse complement.
CGCTCCGAAGCCGAAGAACAGGTTCAGCCGGACAAGACGCGCCAGCGCCTCGGGGTCCGGCCGGTCGAATTCTCCGACAAGGTTGGCCCGCGCCTCGGTCATCTGCACCACAAAGGCGCGGTCATCGCCCCAGGCCGCTATGTCCAGGTCAGACTCCGGCAGGCATGCGCCGCCGTCCGGTGTCAGGGCAGGGTCCCCGGTGTTGACAGGGGCGGCCTCTATCCCCGGAATGCCCTCGATGGCCATATGTGCCGTGGCCTCGGTGTCGGGCCCGATCATCAGGGATCCGGGCTGGTCCGCAGGAAACGACGGATCGTCCACATCGATCACACCGGCTGTCGCCGCGCGCCCCAGTTCCTGCAAAAGCTCAAGGCGCATGCCCTGCACGCCGGGGGTCGGTGTCTGTTCCCGGCTCAGACCGAAGGGCACGGCAGGTGTCGAATTCTGCACCTGCGGCACCATCCCCGGCGGGAAAGGGGCCGGGGCCATGCCTGCTTCGGCGGCTGCATTTTCGTCCGGCGTCGCCTGCCGGGGGGCGGGGCGGATGGTGGCGGGCAGGATTGCACCGTCGCCCGGCGGGTCCGGGCGATCCGGTGCCGGCCGCGGGCGCAGGGGGGGAACGACCTGGGCGGTCAGTGCCGGCTGGCTGCGCCCGTCCAGACCAAGCTCGAACGGCGAGCCGGCCTCGGGCGGGCCATCGCGCAGGTCGATCACGATGATGTCCGGCCGGAAGGCAAAGGGAACGGCATGACAGGCACAGGCGACGCCGATCTGCAGGTTGCCCGTCTCGGGATCGGCCCAGACCGATGCAAGCCGGTCCTTGGTGATGACGCGGAAGACCTTTGTCAGATCATAGGGCACCGCACCGCCCTCCAGCCGAAGCTCGTAGCCGCCCGGTGTGCGGCCAAGCTGCCAGTCGGCCCTGGCGGGAAGATCGACAACCAGCCGGGTAAATCCGGGGTGATCCCCCGCCTTGACGCGTGCCGTCTGCGCCGATGCAAGCCCGGGGATGGCAAGTGCCACAAGGATGAGCAAGGCCCTCATGCGGCTTCTTTCTTCAATGCGCGCAGGGCCTCTTCCAGATCGCCGAAACTGGGGCGGACATCATGGGGCGTGTTCTGACGCCCGACCTCGATGCAGATATTGGCGGGGTGGTTGTGCAGGTTGGCCACCAGAACCTCTCGGATCAGCTGGTAGAAATGCGCATCCGCCTCGACCACGCTCTTGACCCGCACCGAGAAGGGTCCGACCAGGCCATAGGCCAGGAAGACGCCCAGAAAGGTGCCGACAAGCGCCCCCCCGATCATCTTTCCCAGGATCTCGGGGGGCTGGTCGATCGATCCCATGGTCTTGATCACGCCCAGAACGGCGGCCACGATGCCAAGGGCGGGCAGCCCGTCTGCAACGGTCTGAAGCGCGTGGCTGGAATGCAGGGCATGATGCATCTGCGTTTCCATGCGCTTGTCCAGAACCTCTTCCACCTGATGCGGATCGTCATAGTTCATCGAGGCGGCGCGCAGCGTGTCGCAGATCAGATCAACCGCGTCATGATCGGCCTGGATTCGCGGGTAGCGTCCGAAAACCGAAGAGCTTTCGGGTTGCTCGATATGTTCTTCCAGTGCCACGGGGTTGGACTTTGCGATCCGGATCAGTTCGAACAGAAGGCACAGCAGATCGCGGTAGTCAGAGGTCTGCCAGCGCGGTCCCTTGAAGACCTTGCCCAGGTCGCGCAGCGTTCCCTTGATCGAGGACGTGTCATTGGACAGAAGAAAGGCGCCAACGGCGGCACCGCCGATCATGATCATCTCGAAGGGCAGGGCCTTGAGGATGATGCCCATCTTGCCCCCGGCCAGCATGTAGCCGCCGAAGACCATGATGAAGATCACCAGGATTCCGATTGCGCCGATCATGCCCCACTCCTGCTGCGTGCCGGCACGCTGCCAGACCCCGGTTAAGAAACCGTCTCACTCACTCTGTCGGGGCACCGGCGTTGCGGCTGGCCAGCAGAATGGTCACCGCATAGGCCTTGTTGGCGGTCATTCCGCCCAGGATGGCGGCCGCGGCATCGGGTTTCATCCGGCCGAGGAAACCGGCCGCAAATTCCGGTTCCATCTGCTCGAACAGGGGGGCCGCATCTTTTGGCTTCATCGCCTCATAGACGGTGGTCAGTCTGGCCAGATCCGATTCGGCGGCCCCGTCGGCCATGGTCAGGGTCGCGGACAGCTTTGCTTCGGTTTCGGTCAGCGCGACAAGCCGCGCCTCGATGGCCTGCCCGGCCAAGGCAAGGGCGGAAAGCCGGTCATTCAGGGCGTTTTCCTGCGCTGCCACGCGCTGCTCGCGCTTGGTCAGGGCTTCTGCCAGGGCCGCTGGGGGCTGCGGACAGACCAGAGGCTCGGATGATGTTGCAGGCGCATTGGCAACAGCCTCGTTCACGCCCAGCCCAAGACGGATCGCACCCGAGGCCACAAGGGTCAGCATCAGCAGACCCAGAATGCCCCGGCCCGGCTGCCTGCGCGTCCGCTTCATTCCGCAGCCTCGACCGAACGTTCCGTACGCCTGCGGACGAAGCGAAGCCGTTCGTCACGCTCGACACGATGGGGTTTCGGATCCGGCAGGTCGTGCATCGACGCCATCAGCAGTTCCATCCGCGCCGCGGCCTGTTCGGCCCGGGCCGTCAGCGCTTCCAGAGAGGTGGCCGAGGCCGAGGCCGACCCCCGTGCCTTGTCCAGCGCGCGCGTCATGTCATCGACCTGCGCGGACAGGACGGCAATCGCCCCGCCCATTCCGTTTTCCAGCGTGGTGAACCGCTTCAACCGCCCGGCAAGGATGTAACAATAGGCCGCCGCCCCGAATGCACCGACGGCAAGCAGGATATCCGCAATCAAGGTCATTTCGCCTCTTCCCTCAGTTCATGACGAATTCTGTCACCAGCAGATCGCGCACGCGGCCTTCGCCGGTCACGATCTGGATACGGCGGAGCATCTGCGCGCGCAGGCGCACCAGCGCTGCGGGGTCTTCCAGTTCTGCCGGGTCAACCGCACGCAGGTATCCGTTCAGCACATCAAGGATGCGCGGCTTCAGCATGGCCACCTCCCCGGCATAGGCAGAAGGCACCTCCACCTGGGCGGTGAACCGAAGGTACCGCCCTTCGGCCGCAGACCCCAGCGACAGCACCATCTGTTCGATCGGCACAAAGGCGATGTCGGGCAGGGCGCCTGCTTCGGCTTTTTCCGCGTCATGCGTCGCGCCGCCGCCAAGCAGCAGACCGGAATAGGTCGCATAGAATGCACCACCCCCCAGAAGAAGGGCGGCAACGGCCCCGAAGATCAGCGGCTTCTTCGACCGCGTCTTCGGGTCCTGGTCCAGCGTCACGTTGGCGTCGGCCATTCGGGCTCTCCTGCGTTGTGCGACCCGATATAGGCAAAAGGTCATAACCGATTCTTAAGTCCGATCCGCCAAAGGTGGGCCGCACCGGGCAGAAGCCCCCTGGTTGGAGAATCCTGTGCAGAACCTCGTGTCGGTCTGGTCCACGCTTGATCTTCGCCGCCGTGTCGTGATCGTTCTGGCCACCGTGGCCATGTTCGCGGCAGTGATCGGCGTATCGCGCATGGCGACGGCACCGCAGATGTCTTTGCTGTATTCGGGCCTTGATCCCGCTGCGGCAGGCGAGGTTGTGGCCGCCCTGGAACAGCGCGGCGCCCCCTATGAGGTGCGCGGCGGTGCCATCTATGTCGACGGCGGGATGCGCGATGAGCTGCGCCTGACCCTGGCGTCAGAAGGCCTGCCTGCGGCAGGTGCCGCAGGGTATGAGCTGCTTGATTCGCTGTCCGGATTCGGAACCACATCGCAGATGTTCGATGCCGCCTACTGGCGCGCCAAGGAAGGCGAACTGGCCCGCACGATCCTTGCCCTGCCACAGATCAAGGCGGCACGCGTACATATCTCGCGCAGTGATGCGCAGCCCTTCCGCCAGCCTGAACGCCAGACGGCCAGCGTTACCGTAACGACCGCGGCGGGCACCCTTCCGGTGGCGCAGGCCAAGGCGCTGAAACACCTTGTTGCGTCCGCCGTGGCCGGGATGTCACCCGACGATGTATCGGTCATCGACAGCACGGGCGGGCTGATCGATGACGCGTCCGACGACGATCCTGCCATCGCCGGTCACGACCGCGCGGCAGAAATGAAGCGCAATGTGGAACGCCTTCTTGAAGCCCGCGTCGGGCCGGGCAATGCGGTTGTCGAAGTGGCCGTCGATGTCGTGACCGAACGCGAGTCGATCACGGAACGGCGGATCGATCCGGAAGGCCGCGTTGCCATCTCGACCGACACCGAAGAGAAATCGGAAAACTCCACAACGCCGGGCGGCGATGTGACGGTTGCCTCCAACCTGCCCGAAGCCGATGTCGCCAGCGGCGCAAACGGCCAGAGCAGCGCCGCTGAAACGCGCGAACGGGTGAACTTCGAGGTTTCGGAAACCCAAAGGGAGGTTCTGCGCAGCCCCGGGGCCCTGCGCAAGCTGAGCGTGGCCGTACTGGTCAACACCCTGACAGTCACGGCAGAAGACGGCACCACAACCTCGGAGCCGCGCCCGCAGGAAGAGCTGGATGTCTTGCGGGAACTTGTTGCCTCGGCCGTCGGCCTTGACGAGGCGCGGGGGGATACGCTGACGCTGCGGTCGCTTGCCTTTGAACCGCTGCCCCAGGACGGCACGCTGGTTGAAGCGGGCATGCTGGACGGGCTTGACCTGATGTCGTTGATCCGGCTTGCGGTGCTTGCGCTGGTCGCGCTGGTGATCGGGTTGTTCGTTCTGCGCCCGATGCTGTCGGCCAGACGCGACGCGGCAGAGCTTCCGCCAGCGGCGCAGCCGCTGTCGCTTGCGGATATGAACGGGCTGGAACCCCTGCCGGATCTGCCGCGTTTCCTGGATGGGGAAATCGACATGGGCGGCGATCTGCCGTCGATGCAGGTGATCTCGCGCGCAGATGCCGATGTGATGGCCCCCGATCCCGTGGCGCGGCTGCGCCAGCTGATCGAAGCCCGGCAGGCCGAATCTGTCGAAATCCTGCGCGGCTGGATGGACGAACGCGAGGAAAAGGCCTGATGCCGCCGCTGAAGCTGGAAGTGTTCAAGACCGACTCCCCCGGCGGGACCGCCGAAGCAGCCGAAGCTGCCGCCCAGGAAGAAATGCGCCTTGCCGCCTATGATCAGGGCTATGGCGCCGGCTGGGATGATGCCACGGCGGCACAGGATGACGAGCAGCGCCGTCTGCAGGCAGAACTGGCCCGCAACCTTCAGGCGCTGTCCTTTACCTATCACGAGGCGCGCGGCCATCTGATCCGCGCCATTGCCCCCCTGCTGGAAGAGATATGCACCCGCCTTCTGCCCGACCTTGCCCGCGAGGCCATCGCACCGGTGGTTCTTGACGCCCTGATGCCGCTGACCGAAGAGCTGGCCGATGCGCCCGTCTGCATTGTCATCAACCCTGCGGCGCGCCCGGCCGCTGAACTGCTGCTGGGCAAGGCCACCGGTTTGCCGGTGACGCTGCTGGATGAACCGACGCTTGGCGAAGGTCAGGCCTATCTCCGGCTGGGTGAAACTGAAACGCGCGTGGACCTTGACCGGGCCATTGCACAGATCGTCGCCGCCGTGCGCGGTTTCTTCGACCTCACTGAAAAGGACCGCAAATATGGATGACCCCATCGAACCCACCCCCTTCGCGCAGGTCCCCATCGAGATCATGATCTCGGTCGGCAAGGCGCGACCGCAGATCCGCGATCTGCTGCGCCTGCAACGGGACGCCGTTCTAGCGCTGGATCGCCGCGTCGATGATCCGGTCGAGCTTTACGTGGGCGACCGTCTGATTGCCCGTGGCGAACTGCAGGAACTGGACGGCGACCAGGCCGGCCAGCTTGCCGTCCGCCTGACCGAAGTGGCCAATCTGCGCGGCGGGCTTTGATGCGCGCAGCCGCGCTTGCCTTGCTGCTGGCCGCGCTTGCCGGCCCGGTGGCGGCACAGGATATTGCCGTGAATTTCGGGGACGATGCCACTCTGGCGACGCGCAGCATTCAGCTGATCGCGCTGATCACCCTGCTCAGCCTGGTTCCGGGGCTGGCGGTCATGGTCACCTGTTTTCCCTTCATCGTCACCGTGCTGTCCATTCTGCGTCAGGCGATCGGGTTGCAGCAGGCACCCCCGAACATGCTGATCGTGACTCTGGCCCTGTTTCTGACCTGGTACGTCATGGACCCGGTCTTCACCGAGGCCTGGGTCAACGGGATGGAACCGTTCACCACCGGCCAGACGGATCTGCAGGCGGCCCTGCCTGCCACGGTTGCCCCGTTCCGGGTCTTCATGGCGGCCCGGCTGGACCCCGATACCTTCGCCGCGCTGCAGGCGCTGCGTCCGGGTCCGGCACCCGGCGCGATGGTGGATGCGCCGCTGTCGATTCTGGTGCCGTCCTTTCTGCTCAGCGAGATTCAGCGGGCGTTCGAGATCGGGTTCCTGATCTTCCTGCCCTTTCTTATCATCGATCTGGTCGTCGCCGCCGTGCTGATGTCGATGGGCATGATGATGGTGCCGCCGGCCATTGTCTCGATGCCGTTCAAGCTTGCCTTCTTCGTCGTGGCGGACGGCTGGAGCCTGATTTCCGGGGCGCTTGTCCGAAGCTATCTCTGACGGGGTGCTGAAAAAGCGCCAGCCGCATGGACCGCAGGCTGCAAGATAGGACGCTCTTCCACGCGCGCTGCGCATGCATCACGCCCGCCGGGGGTCAAAGCCCCCGGCCGGCCTGCGGTGTGCTTGCATGACGGTTCCTGCGCGACCGTGGTCCCCAACCGGGCGGGGAAACGCGGTGCGTTTCCTGATCCGCCCGCAACGGCAAGCCGTCTATCTGGCGGATCAGAAGGTCTTCCCGTCCGGAAAGCGGCGGGGAAGCTTTCTCAACACCCTGCCAGGGTCTTGATGCCGCGCTGCTCCGGCGGCGGTGCAGGATGGCAAAGGATCAGCGCAGGCGCAGGCCGGTGTCGGAAAAGAACAATGCGTTTTTCGGATCAAACCGGATTCCGGTCATGCCACCCATCTTCACATCCGGGTCGCTGTGCGATTCCACCACCAGCTTTTCGCCGGTCGGCGCAGTCAGATGGATATAGCACACCCCGCCCAGCGCCTCGGTCATTTCGACCCGGTGTGTCTTGCCGGCGGTGTCCAGTGCAAGATGCTGCGGGCGCAGGCCGATCGAAACCTTGGCCCCGCTGCCGGGCAATGCGACCAAGGTGGGCACGGACCCCGCGCCAAGCCCGGGGGCGCTGACCGCCCCCTTTTCCGTCACCGCCGCCACGAAATTCATGGCCGGAGAGCCGATGAACCCGGCGACGAACCTGTTGTCAGGGTCATGGTACAGCTCCAGCGGGCGGCCCACCTGTTCGACCCGGCCCGCACGCAGCACCACGATCTTGTCGGCCAGCGTCATCGCCTCGACCTGATCATGGGTGACATAGATCATCGTTGCCCCGATTTCGCGGTGCAGGCGCGCAATCTCGACGCGCATTTCCACGCGCAACTCGGCGTCCAGGTTGGAAAGGGGTTCATCGAACAGGAACACCTCCGGCCCGCGGACAATGGCACGCCCGATCGCCACGCGCTGGCGCTGGCCGCCCGACAGCGCTTTCGGTTTGCGCGTCAGGTACTCGTCCAGCTTCAGGATACGGCTGGCTTCCCTGACCTTGCTGGCGATCTGATCCGTCGGGTGGCCGGTCATCTTCAGGCCGAAACCCATGTTCTCGGCGACGGTCATATGCGGATAAAGCGCATAGGTCTGAAACACCATCGCAACGCCGCGTTCCGACGGGTCGGCGCGGGTCACATCGCGCGTGCCGATGCGGATCGTGCCTTCGCTGGTCTCTTCCAGCCCGGCAACCATCCGGAGCAGGGTAGATTTTCCGCAGCCGGACGGGCCGACGAAAACACAGAACTCGCCGTCCCCGACCGTCAGATCAACGCCGTGGATCACCTGCGCATCGCCATAGCGCTTGATCACGCGCTGCAAAGTCACTTCCGACATGATCCCCCCTTGCCGGCCCGGTTCAGGCCCTGTTCTGTTCGGGAAAGCTCCAGCTTTCCGCTTCGGCGGCAATCAGCGCTGCCGTTTCGCCGATTCTGGGCGCAAGTGCTGCCAGCGCGTCAAGCGTGCTGCGCGCCGTGGTGGATGTGACCGACAGCGCGCCCATCACCCGACCGCCACGGGTCAGGATCGGCAAGGCGATGCAGATGATTCCCGGCTCGTGTTCTTCGCTGTCAAAGGCGAAGCCCCGGTCGCGAACCGCCTGCAGTTCTGCCAGCAGCTTGGCCGGCGTGTCCAGCGTGTGGTCGGTAAAGCGGTGGAACGACTGGCGGTCCAGGGCGCGTGTCAGTTCCTCGTCCGTCAGAAAGGCCAGCATCGCCTTGCCGACACCGGTGCAATAGGCCGGGCCGACCTTGCCGGCCTGGCTGAACATTTCGACCGGCCGCAGGGCGTTGCGCTTGTCCACGTAAAGCACCTGGCCAAGGTCAAGCTGGGCAAGGTGTATGGTCTCGCCCACGTCGGCAGAAAGCCTGTCAACAAAGGGCCGTGCCAGCGGCGCGATAGAGCTTTGCGCCCAAGCGGCATGGGCCAGCCGCACCAGCCGCACACCCAGGCCATAGGTCTGCCGGTCCGCGTCATAGGCCAGCATGCCCTGATGCGTCAGGGTCTGCAGAAAGCGGTAGAGCGTGGCCTTGGGATAGGCACCGTCCGCCAGAAGTTCGGAAAAGCGCACCGGGCGACCGGCCTGCGCCACCCTGTCCAGCACATCAAGTGCCTTGCCCACCGTCCCGTCGCCGCCACCGTCCACACCCGTCTTCCCGTTCTGCCGTTCCTGTTGACAGCCTAGACGATACGCCGCATAGTTTTCAATATTCAAGACTGAGTTTCAAATAATGGAACCAAAAGGGAGGAAACCATGGTTCATTCAAAGACAGGCGCGCTTGCCGTCGTGGCGGCGCTGCTCATGTCCACCACTGCGATGGCACAAGACCAGCGCGTGCTGAAGTACAACGCCGACTATGATCCGATCCCGCTTGCCGCGATGGAAGCCCTGATCGCCGATTTCGAGGCGGCGAACCCCGATGTCGACGTGCAGCTGAACAACTTTGACCACGAAGGCTACAAGACCGCGATCCGCAACTTCCTGACTGCCGATTCGCCTGATCTTGCAAACTGGTATGCCGGCAACCGCATGGCACCCTTCGTCAATGCGGGCCAGTTCATGGATGTGTCCGACGTGTGGGAGGCGAACGGTCTGGGCGAAAGCCTTGCCTCGGCCAAAGCATCGATGACCATTGACGGCAAGCAGTGGGGTGTTCCCTATACCTACTACCAGTGGGGCATCTACTATAACCGCGACGCCTACAAGACGGCCGGCGTCGAGGTGCCGGGACCGGAAGGCGTCAGTTGGGACCAGTTCCTCCAGAACTGTGAAAAGTTCAAGGCGGCCGGAATTGACTGCCTGACCACGGGCAGCAAGGCGCTTTGGCCGGTGGCCGGCATTTTCGACTATCTGTCGCTGCGCACCAACGGCTACGAATGGCACATGGAATTGACTGCGGGCAAGGTGGAATGGACCGACCCCAAGGTCAGGGATGTGTTCGCCCAGTTTGCCAGGCTTCAGCCCTATGTCACCGCGAACCATGCCGCCATTGATTGGCAGGATGCGGCAGCACTTATGGTGCAGGGCAAGGCTGCCAACTATGTGATGGGCAATTTTGCCGTCGGCGTCTTCAGGGAAGGCGGCATGACGAACGAAAATCTGGGCTTCATGGTGTTCCCCGAAATCACGCCCGGCATCCCGCGCGCCGAAGATGCGCCGACGGATACCATCCACATTCCCACCGGGGCGCAGAACGTCGAAGACGCGAAGAAATTCTTGGCCTTCGTCGCCTCGCCCGATGCCCAGACCAAGTGGAACGCGGCGGTCGGCCAGCTTCCCACCAACAAGAACTCGACCGTCCCGCAGGACGATCCGTTCCTGGTTGCCGGGTTCGAAATGCTGTCAACGGCCCATGCCCTGGCCCAGTTCTTTGACCGGGATGCCCCGGCAGAAATGGCCAAGGCCGGGATGGAAGGGTTCCAGCAGTTCCTGGTACAGCCCGACCAGCTTGACAACATCCTGGCCCGGCTGGAGCAGGTCCGCCAGCAGGTCTACAAGTAACCGTCGGTCAGAAGGGGCGGCGTGCCGCCCCTTCTGACCGGATTGGCTGGTTGCCCGACGGGCGCTTACTCCCCCCTTCGGAAGACCTTGAAGAGCCGCGTTTTCACCGGGCAATCGCAAGAAGGAAAGTGACTCGGATGCCCCGCATTCCAGGCAGGCCCGTTGCGCGTGCGCTGTTTCCGTTGGTCCTGGTCGCTCTTTTGGTCTGGATTGCCCAGTGGGTCCTGTCCGCTGACATTGCCCGATCCGTGACCCTTGGCGCCGTGGCGGGCGGGCTTCTTGTGTACGGGTCGGCGGCGCTTTCCGCGGCCTGGCGCAGGGTGTCACACCAGCCCGGCCATCCTTTGTACCCGGCGGTCATCGCCATCGGACGATACTGGAAGGCGAACCAGCGGCGGCTGGCCCCCTGGCTGTTCCTGGCGCCGGGGTGCCTCATGTTTGCGGTCTATGTGATCATCCCGATCTTCCAAAGCATCTGGATCAGCTTTTTTGACTGGGACGGTCTGGGTGAAGCGCGATGGATCGGCACCGCCAACTATGCGGAAATGGCCACCGACCCCAACATGGTCACATCCTTTCGCAACAATATCCTGTGGCTTGTGCTTTACATGCTGGCGCTGCCTGCGGGACTGCTGATCGCCATCTTCCTGAACCAGACGATCCGGGGCATCCGGCTTTACAAATCACTGTTCTTCTTTCCCTTCGTCATCAGCCAGGTCGTGGTCGGCCTGATCTTTTCCTGGTTCTACGCCCCCGGCTTCGGCCTGCTGTACAAGGTGATCGAAGCCGTCACGGGGCAGGGCATCGCCATTCTTGCGGACCCCAACCTTGTCACCTTCGGCATCATCGCGGCAGGCCTGTGGCCGCAGATCGCCTATGTCATGATCCTGTATCTGACGGGGCTGAACAACGTCGCCCCCGACCAGGTCGAGGCGGCGCGTCTGGACGGCGCAAAGGGCTGGCGGATGCTGTGGTACGTGATCCTGCCGCAGCTGCGCCCCGCCACCTTCATTGCGGTGGTCGTGACCGTCATCGGCGCGCTGCGCAGTTTCGATCTTGTGTCGATCATGACGGCGGGCGGGCCCTTTGGCTCGTCCCGGGTGCTGTCCTATTACATGTATGAACAGGCGCTGTCCGAATACGGCTACCGCATGGGCTACGGCGCGGCCATCGCCGTGGTGCTGTTCGCCATCATGATGATCTTCATTTCGGGCTTCATCTGGAAGATGTGGCGCGACGAGACGGAGCGATAGGTCATGTTCCCCAGACCGATCCAACAGGCGTCGCCCGGCTTTCAATGGATGTACCGCGTTGCACTGCCCATCGCGCTGTTTGTCTGGCTGTTTCCGCTGCTCGGGGTTGCCTTGACCTCGGTCAGGCCCGCCTCGGATCTGGCGCAGGGCAATTACTTCGGCATCCCGTCCTACCTTGCGTTCGAGAATTACGCCGATGTGTTCCGCAATACGCCCATGGGGCGCTACATCCTCAATTCCTTTATCGTGACGATCCCCACCGTCATCGGGGCCGTCGCCCTTTCATTGATGACGGGCTTTGCGCTGGCGATCTATCGTTTCCGGTCGAACCTGATCCTGTTCTTCCTGTTCGTCGCGGGCAATTTCGTGCCTTTCCAGATTCTGATGGTGCCGGTGCGCGACCTGACCCTGTCGTTCGGCATGTACAACACCTACTGGGGCCTGATCCTGTTTCACATCGCCTTCCAGACCGGGTTCTGCACCCTGTTCATGCGCAACTTCATCAAGGCGCTTCCCTTCGAACTGATCGAGGCCGCGCGGGTGGAAGGGGTCAGCGAAATGCGCATCTTCTGGTACATCGTGCTGCCGCTGATGCGCCCCGCCATCGCTGCCCTGTCGGTCCTGATCTTTACCTTCATCTGGAACGATTTCTTCTGGGCCACGGTCCTGACCACCAGCCCGCAAACACAACCGATCACCGCAGGGCTTTCTTCGCTGAACGGCCAGTGGGTGGCGGCCTGGCATCTTGTCTCGGCCGGGTCGATCCTGGCTGCACTGCCGCCGGTGGCGATGTTCTTCCTGATGCAGAAACACTTCATCGCGGGCCTGACACTGGGAGCTGTGAAATGACCAAGATCGCCTTCGTCGGCGCGGGATCGACCGTGTTCATGAAGAACATCGTGGGCGATGCGCTGCACCGGCCCGCCCTGTGCGGGGCAACCATCGCCCTGATGGACATCGACGCCAGGAGGCTGGAGGAAAGCGCCCTGGTGGCGCGAAAGATGGTGGCCTCGCAGGGGGCGGCGGCACGGGTGGAAACCCATGCAAACCAGCGCGCGGCCCTGGACGGGGCCGATTTCGTGATCGCCGCCTTCCAGATCGGCGGCTACAAGCCCTGCACAGTCACCGATTTCGAGGTGCCGAAGGCCTACGGCCTGCGCCAGACCATTGCCGATACGCTGGGGGTGGGGGGCATCATGCGCGGCCTGCGCACCGTGCCGCATCTGTGGAAGATCGCCGAAGACATGGCGGCGGTTTGCCCCGATGCGCTGCTGCTGCAATATGTCAACCCGATGGCGATCAACACCTGGGCGCTGTCGGCACGCTACCCGGCCCTGAAACAGGTGGGCCTGTGCCATTCGGTCCAAGGCACCGCCGCCGAACTGGCCCGCGATCTGGACATTCCGGAGTCCGACCTGCGCTACCGCGCCGCCGGCATCAACCACATGGCCTTTTTCCTGAACTTCGAGGCGCGCAATCCCGACGGCACTTACCGCGACCTGTATCCGGCGCTGCGCGAGGGCTACCGCGCCGGGCGCATCCCGCTGGAGTCGTCGTGGAACCCGCGCTGCCCCAACCTGGTGCGGTACGAGGCGATGATGCACCTGGGCTATTTCGTCACCGAAAGTTCCGAGCATTTCGCCGAATATGTGCCCTGGTTCATCAAACAGGGTCGCCCCGATCTGATCGCGCAGTTCCGCATTCCGCTGGATGAATATCCCCTGCGGTGCGAGGAACAGATCGCCCGCTGGGCCGCGCAAGCCGAAAGCTACCGCACGGCAGAGCGGATCGAGGTGGCGCAAAGCCATGAGTACGCCGCCACGATCATGAATGCGGTGGTCACCGGCGAACCGGCGGTGATCTATGGCAACCTGGCCAACCGCGGCTTCATCCCGCAGCTTCCCGCAGGCGCGGCGGTAGAGGTGCCCTGCCTCGTCGATGCGAACGGCATCCAGCCCACGGTCGTCACCGCCATTCCGCCCCAGCTTGTGGCGCTGATGCGCACGAACCTGAATGTGCAGGAATTGACGGTGGCCGCGCTGATGGAAGAAAACCGCGAGCATGTCTATCATGCCGCCATGCTTGATCCGCATACGGCGGCAGAGCTTGACCTGCGCCAGATCCGCGCCCTGGTGGATGATCTGATTGCAGCGCATGACCCATGGTTGCCGGATTGGCTGCGCGTCCGCAAAGCCGCCTGACCGTCACATTATCTTTTCACAAATATCCCCGCCGGAGGCTCCGACGCTTCCGTTGTTCCAAAGGCCAGACATGACAGACCAAGCCATCTTTCCCGATCTGAAGGGCAAATCCGTGTTCATCACCGGGGGCGGATCGGGGATCGGTGCTGCCCTGACCGAAGGCTTTCTTCGTCAGGGATCGAATGTCGCCTTCGTGCAGCGCTCTGACGCCCGCCCCTTCTGTGACGTGATGGAACAGCGTACCGGCAAGCGCCCGCTGTTTCTTGCCTGCGATGTCACGGATGTCGGGGCCGTCCGCGCTGCGGTCACCGAAGCGGCGGCGGCGCATGGGGCGATCACCGTGCTGGTCAACAATGCCGCCAACGACAAGCGGCATGACACGCTGACTGTTACGGAAGAGTTCTGGGACTGGTCCATGGCCATCAACCTGAAAAGCTACTTCTTCACCGCTCAGGCCGTTATCCCCGGCATGAAGGCCGCCGGCGGCGGATCGATCATCAATTTCACCTCGATCAGCTACATGATGGGCATTGGCGGATTTCCCGCCTACACCTCTGCCAATTCCGGCATCAACGGCCTGACCCGCAGCCTGGCCCGCGATTTCGGGCCGGACCGCATCCGCGTCAATGCCATCGCCCCGGGCTGGGTGCTGACACAAAAGCAGAAAGACCTGTGGGTCACGCCGGAAGGCCTGCAGGCGCATCTGGACCGGCAGTGCCTGAAGGATACCCTGGATCCGGAAGACATTGTCGGCGGCGTGCTGTTTCTGGCATCCGGTTCGTCACGCATGATGACCGGGCAATCGCTGGTGATCGATGGCGGCGTGGTGGTGACGGGATGATACCGGCCGGGTGGATCGCCGTTGACTGGGGCACCACGCATCTGCGCGCCTATGCGATGGGTCCGGGCGGCGTCTGCGCCGAGGAAACGTCGACCGACGGCATGGCAACGCTGACCCGTGACGGCTATGAACCGGCCCTGCTGCGGCTGGTCGGGGCATGGCTGGCACCGGGCCGGACCTTGCCGGTCTTTGCCTGCGGCATGGTCGGCAGCCGGCAGGGCTGGCATGAAGCGCCCTATCGCACCGTGCCCTGCCCGCCGCTGGATGCCGCCCGGCTGATCGCAGTTCCGACGCGGGACAGCCGAATTGCCGTCCGTCTGATCCCCGGTCTGAAACAGGCGCAGCCCGCCGATGTCATGCGCGGCGAGGAAACCCAGATCGCCGGGGCGCTGGCGCTGATGCCCGGATTCGACGGTGTCCTCTGCCTGCCCGGCACCCATTCCAAATGGGTGCAGGTCAGCGCGGGCGAGGTGATCAGCTTTCAGACCTTCATGACGGGAGAGTTGTTTGCGCTGCTCTCGTCCCAGTCGGTTCTGCGCCATGGCATGGCGGCCGAGGGCTGGGATGACGCCGCCTTCGCCGCCGGGCTGTCCGAGACGCTGTCGCGCCCCGAACGCATCGGGGCCAGGCTGTTTGCGCTGCGGGCCGAAGGCCTGATCGCGGGCCTTGGTGCGGCTGCGGCCAAGGCGCGCCTGTCAGGGCTTCTCATCGGTCTGGAACTGGCCGGATCACGGGCCTACTGGCTGGGCCAGCCGATTGCCATCATCGGGGCAGACCGGTTGTCGGCCCTTTACGCACAGGCGCTGACCGCGCAGGGGGCATCGCCGCGCCTGCTGTCGGCGCGCGATGCGGTCATCGCCGGGCTGACCGCCCTGCGGCGCGGCGCCATGGAGACCCCGCGATGAGCCGCCGCCTGATCGCCATCCTGCGCGGGATCACCCCGGATGATGCCGAAGCCGTGACAGGCGCGCTGATCGATGCCGGGATCACCCGGATCGAAGTGCCGCTGAATTCCCCCGACCCCTGCCGAAGCATCGCCCTTATGGCCCGCAGCTTCGGGGCGCAGGCAACCATCGGCGCGGGTACGGTGCTGACCCCCCGCCAGGTGGCCGAGGTGAAAGCGGCGGGCGGGACGCTGATTGTTTCGCCGAACTGTGACCCGCAGGTGATCGCAGCCACGAAGACGGCGGCGATGCACAGCTATCCCGGTGTGCTGACACCGACGGAATGTTTTGCGGCCCTGGCCGCCGGGGCGGACGGGCTGAAGATATTCCCCGCCTTTCTGATGGGCTTCGACGGCTTGAAGGCAATGCGCGCGGTTCTGCCCGCCGGGACAAGGGTCTTTGCCGTGGGCGGGGTGGGCCCTGCCAATTTTGCGGATTGGCGCAAGGCGGGCGCAGACGGCTTTGGCATTGGCACCGCGCTCTATACGCCCGGACTGTCCGCAACGGACGTGTCCCTTCGCGCCCGCGATCTGGTCGCGGCCTATGACAGGGCCTTTGGATGACATCGGTTCCCGATGACCGCCACCGCGACCAAGGCACGGGGGCACCCTGGCGTCTGCCGGGTGCCCCTGCCCGATCCTTCTGCCCGGCCGTGGGCGGGGCAGGCCTTTCCACAGTCTGCGCACTCCCTGCCCTGCAGGGCCTGAAAACCGCCGCCCGGCGGGCCGGACCGCAGGGCGGCATGACCTTTGCCGTTCCCGGCGCGGGATCGGGCCGGGCTGAACATCGGGGGATCCTGTGACATTGAAACGAAGCCTTGGCGTTTGCTACTACCCCGAACAGTGGGACGAGGCGCAGTGGGCCGGTGACGCCGCCCGCATGGCGGCCCTGGGCCTGACCTGGGTGCGCATCGGCGAATTCGCCTGGAGCCGGATGGAACCCGAGCCGGGCCGGCTGGACCTTGGCTGGCTGGACCGGGCCATTGACACGCTGGGCAAGGCCGGGCTGAAGGTGGTGCTGGGCACGCCCACTGCGACGCCGCCGCGCTGGATGCTGACGAAACATCCCGACATGCTGGCGCTGGACCGCGATGGCAGGCCGCGCGGCTTTGGTTCGCGGCGGCATTACTGCTTCAGCCATCGCGGCTACCGGGCGGAATGCGCCCGCATCGTCACGCTGCTGGCCGAACGCTATGGCCCCAATCCCCATGTCGCCGCCTGGCAGACCGATAATGAATATGGCTGCCACGATACCGTGCTCAGCTTTTCCGCCGCCGCCCGTGATGCCTTCCGCGACTGGCTGGCGCAAAGGTATCAAAGCCCGCAGGCGCTGAACCGGGCCTGGGGCAACGTCTTCTGGTCGATGGAATATGCCTCGTTCGACGATATCGGCTTGCCGAACCTGACGGTGACGGAACCGAATCCGGCGCATGTCATGGCCTACCGCCAGTTCGCGTCGGATGAGGTGGCCGCGTTCAACCGCCTGCAGACCGGGATCATCCGGCGTCACTCGCCCGCGCCTATCGCGCACAACTACATGGGCAATGTGACCGAATTCGATCATTTTGCGGTCGGGGCCGATCTGGATATCGCCAGTTGGGACAGCTATCCGCTGGGCTTTCTGTCAGATCGTCTGGCCGTATCGCCCGAAGAAAAGCTGCGCCACCTGCGCCAGGGCGACCCCGACATGCAGGCCTTTCACCACGATCTGTACCGCGCCGTCGGCCGGGGCCGCTGGTGGATCATGGAACAGCAGCCCGGCCCGGTGAACTGGGCACCGTGGAACGCCGATCCGCTGCCCGGCATGGCCCGGCTTTGGGCCTGGGAAGCCTTTGCCCACGGGGCAGAGGCGGTGTGCTATTTCCGCTGGCGACAGGCCCCTTTCGCGCAGGAACAGATGCATGCGGGTCTGCTGCGCCCCGATTCCGCCCCAGCCCCCGCCCATGACGAGGCTGCACAGGTGGCCCGCGAGCTGGCGGCCCTACCCGATGCCGCCACCGGGCCCGCCCCGGTCGCGCTGGTGTTCGATTACAAAAGCGCCTGGGCCTGGGACACGCAGCCGCAGGGGCGCGACTTCAGCTATTTCCGCCTGATGCTGGAGATGTACAAGGGCCTGCGCCGCCTTGGCCTGTCCATCGACATCCTGCCCCCGGACACGGCAGATCTTTCGCCCTACGGGCTGGTCCTTGTTCCAGGGATGATGAGCTTGCCCGACACCCTGCTTGTGGCCCTGGCCCGGCACAAGGGCGTGGCGCTTGTCGGCCCGCGCAGCAATTCGCGCACGCCGGAATTCGCCATTCCGGTGCCCCTGCCCCCCAACCTGCCGGGGCTGGACTGCACCGTGGCACGGGTGGAAAGCCTGCCGCCCGACGCTTGCGTGCCCTTGCGGGGCGGCGGGGCGTTCCGCCACTGGCGCGAAAAGCTGGAAGGTGCGGCCAGGGTGCTGGACCATGCCGAAGATGGCACCCCCGCCCTGATGGGTGCGGGTGGCCTGCGCTATCTGGGTGGCTGGCCCGATGCCGTGGCGCTGGACCGCTACCTGCGTGACGCCTGCGCCGAGGCGGGGATTGCGACCGAACCGATGCCCGGCAGCCTGCGCTGCCGCGACAGCGGCGGGCGGCGGTTCTACTTCAACTACGGGCCAGAGCCGGTGACACACCGGGGCGCAACGCTTGGTCCTGCAGGCGTACACTGGACGCAGCCATAGATCAGGAAAGATTTCTTAGCGGGTTTCTGTCACTAAAGCCCTGTCAGGGTCTGATAGCCTGATGCCTGCCGCTTTCGGGGATGCTTGCCATGCCGTTTCTGTCCCTGCCCTTTCGCCTGCGCTATGTCCCGCTGACCCTGGCACTTGCAGGCGTCGTGGCTTTCGGTGCCCTGTGCCTTGCGTTTCCGGGCTGGGGCCTCTTCTACGCGCTGCTGTCGCTGGCCTGCCTGTTTCTGGCGGTGCTGGGCGTGCGGGATCTGATCCAGACGCGGCACGCGATCCTGCGCAACTATCCCATTGCCGGGCATCTGCGCTTTTTGCTGGAACGGGTCCGCCCGGAAATCCGCCAGTATTTCTTCGAAGGTGACAAGGACGGGGCACCTTTCTCGCGCGACAAGCGGGCCCTGGTCTATCAGCGGGCAAAGCGCGAACTGGACAAGCGGCCCTTTGGCACGCAATACGATGTCTACAGCGATGAATACGAATGGCTGCACCATTCCATTGCGCCCCGCCCGGTCAGTTTCGACCCCCACCGCGTGATCATCGGGCATGGCGGCCCCTGCACGCAGCCCTATTCGGCGTCGGTCCTGAACATATCCGCGATGAGCTATGGTGCCCTGTCGGCCAATGCGGTGCGCGCGCTGAACCGGGGGGCAAGGCTGGGCGGATTTGCCCATGACACCGGCGAAGGCGGCGTTTCCCCCTATCACCGCGAGGCGGGTGGCGATCTGATCTGGGAAATCGGATCGGGCTATTTCGGCTGCCGCAGGCCCGACGGCAGCTTCGACCCTGATCAGTTCGCCAAAGCCGCGTCGGACCCCCAGATCAGAATGGTGGAGCTTAAGCTGAGCCAGGGCGCAAAACCGGGCCACGGCGGCGTTCTGCCGGCGGCCAAGGTCACGGCGGAAATCGCGGCGATCCGGGGGGTGCCGATGGGCGAAGACTGTGTGTCGCCCGCCGCGCATTCCGCCTTTTCGACCCCTGTCGACCTGATGCAGTTCATCGCTCTGATGCGCAGGCTTTCGGGCGGCAAACCCGCAGGGTTCAAGCTGTGCGTCGGCCACCCGTGGGAGGTTATGGCGCTGTGCAAGGCGATGCTGGACACAGGCATTACCCCGGATTTCATCGTGGTGGACGGCAAGGAAGGCGGCACCGGTGCCGCCCCGCTGGAGTTCATGGATCACATGGGGATGCCGCTGCGCGATGGCCTGAGCTTTGTGCACAATGCCCTGGTGGGCTGCGGTCTGCGCAATCGCCTGCGGCTGGGCGCGTCGGGCAAGATTGTCAGTGCCTTTGACATGGCGCGCGTGATGGCCCTTGGCGCAGACTGGTGCAACGCGGCGCGCGGGTTCATGTTTGCGGTGGGCTGCATTCAGGCGCAGACCTGTCACACCGGGCTGTGCCCCACGGGTGTTACCGCACAGGATCCGTACCGGCAGCGTGCCATCGTGGTCCCCGACAAAGCCGAACGCGTGTTCAATTTCCACCGCAACACCGTACAGGCGCTGGCCGAACTGGTGGCGGCGGCGGGGCTGGACCATCCGGGCCAGCTTGGCCCGCAGCATTTCCTGCGCCGAGGTGCCACGGACCGGGTGGTGAGTTACGCCCAACAGTACGAAACGCTGGAACGCGGCCAGCTTCTTGCCGATCCCGGCAGTGCCGGACGCTATGGCGAGGCATGGTCGCTTGCCCGGCCCCACAGCTTTGCGCGAAGTGACGCCGGCAACGGCCGCTGACTCCGCCGCCAGCTTTTCCGGGAACAAGGACCGGGGACGCTGCGTTGATCCGGGCAAGGTGCGCCCTGCCAGCCATTCCCGGAAAGGATTTGACCCTTGGGCATCCAGGATACCGCATTCGTTCGAAAACTTGGTGCCTTTGGAACGCTGACCGATGCCGAACTGGTGATCGTGTCCGCCCTTCAGACGTAGCGGAAGCGTTTTTCGCAGGGCCGCGACCTTGTGCGTCAGGGCCAGACCGATCAACCCGCCAATGTTCTGTCCGACGGCTGGGTCTGTTCCTATAAACTGCTTGCCGACGGATCGCGGCAAATTCTGGACTTTCAGATTCCGGGCGACTTTCTGGGCATGCGGTCGGTTCTGCTGAAGACGGCGGACTATTCGGTGGTGCCGATCACCCCGATCGAGGCCGCCGAAGTCACCTCTGGCGATCTTGTGACGATTTTCACTTAGACGCCCCGTCTGGCCATGGCCCTGCTTTGAGCGGCATCGCGCGACGGGGCAATGCTCGTCGAACATCTGGTCGGCATGGGGCGGCGCAGCGCCGTCGAACGCACGGCCCATCTTTTGCTAGAACTGGGCGTCAGGCTGCGGCTGGTCGGGCTGGGCAGCACGGCCGGCCATGATTGCCCGCTGTCGCAATATCTTCTGGCAGACGCCCTGGGGCTGAGCGCGGTTCACGTCAACCGCGTGCTGCGCCATCTGCGCGAAGAAGGTCTGCTGACCTTTCAGCGGGGCCGCGTCACGATCCACGATTTCGATGCGCTGGCCGACAGATGCGGCTTCAGTGCCGACAATCTGGAACAGGGAAGGGCGGCGCAGGCATGGCCCAAATCTGCGCCTGATCGGTTAGGGTCCAGACAGCTATCAATGTCTTGTCCAGGCACCCGGGTTGAGTGCCCGGGGCGCACGTCCAGAGGCGGGGCGCCCCTGCGGCTCGGCCGGGTCCCTTGATACCGAACCGCCGCGACACCGGGTTTGGACGCGTGCTGATGATTGGTGGAAACATCGCATCGCAGTCTTGTGGCGCGCAGGTGTCGGCGTGACCTTGTGCAAGCCGAAGACGATGGGCGAAAATCTATCGGGAAACCGCGCGGCGAGGCTGGTAACTGCGCGCGCAGAGGACCGACTGAAAACGCTCCTGTGGAGCGTTTTCACAGTCCGATTGCCGGAGGGCTTCAGCCCGCAGGCAAGGGGCGTGCCCCAAGCCCGACGGCGGTAATCCGGCCGCGCCTGCCTGGGGCTGGCGCGGAATCGCGCCTGCCCGGGGGCAGGCAGGCGCGGTCGGATTTGTCGACGGACAAATCCGACAAGAAGGAAAGGGCGCACCATGCGACGACCAAGTCATCGGAGCCTCACCACGCTTTAGTCGCCGTCATCCTGACGCCATCGAGCCGGGAAACGGCTGCTGACGGCAGAGACTGCAATCGGAACCTGTGCGAAAATGGCAGCGTGAAGCAGTGCGGAAGGCCCGCCCGGGTCCGTGACGCAGGCGCGATCAGTCCAGGGCAAGAAAGCCATATTCCCTGAACCGCGCCAGAGCGGCGGCGGATGACAGGGAATCGTAGAACGCCCGGTCCGCCGCATCGGTCGCGCCGCGCAGCAAGGCGACCGGGTAGATGATCGGCCCGTGAGTATCATCGGGAAAGGTGCCAACAACCGTGATATTGTCATCTGCCGCCGCATCGGTCGCATAGACGATGCCGAATGGTGCCTCGCCCGTCGATACCAGGGCCAGGGCCGCGCGGGTATTCTCGGATTGCACCACAGCCCCTTCGACCGTCTCCCACAGCCCCAGGGCTTCCAGCGCCGCCTTGCCATACTGGCCTGCGGGAACGGCATCGACCATGGCCATGGCAAGCTTTCCGTCTCCCAGCAGGCCCGCAAGATCAAACCCGGGGGTGATCGCAACGGGTGGCGCATCCCTGCCGCTGGCGATCAGCACCAGACTGTTTCCCAGCAGATCACGGCGGGCCAGAACCAGGCCGCCCTTCTCGACCTCATCCATCCAGTTGACGGCAGCCGAGAGAAAGACATCGGCCGGTGCCCCTTCCAGGATTTGCTTGGCAAGCGCGTTCGACCCGGCATAGCTGACCGTCACCTTATGGCCGGTGTCCGCCTGAAAATCTGCGGCAACCGCATCCAGCGCGTTCTTCAGCGACGCGGCGGCAAACACGACCACCTCTTCAGCGGCGGCGGGCCTGGTCATGAACAGCGCAATCAGCACGACCATGGCAATGCAGCGGGACATGGGCACTCCTTCGGATATGTTTCAGCCAGGGCTTTCGGGACAGGGCACGTTCCGGCAGGGCCGTCTTTCAGGGTGCCCGGTACCGGACCGGGCGGCTGATGCCTTCAGGTCCGGATGACCTTGGTCAGGACAGATGATCGACCCGCGCCATGTACTGCGCCAGGCTTTCCACCTGCCCCAGCCAGCGCGTCAACAGTTCCGGATCATGGGGTGCTGCATGGACGCCCGGCGGAATCTCCTGCGCAACCACCGCTTCGACCGCCAGCGACACGGGCACGGATACCAGCCGCCCCATCGCCGTGCCGCGCGTGTCGCCCCAGGCATCCATGGCCCAGGTCTGATGGAACACTGCGCGCCCGTCCCGTTCCGCCTTGAGCGAGACGAACAGGATCACCCGGTCAGGCTCGTCGGGGCCATAGGCGTTGTCGCGCCAGAAGGCCGCCGCCATCTCGGCCAGCCGTGCATCGCCCGCCGGGCCCTGCAGCGTTTCAATCTCGGCAAAGACCGGTGCCCAGGCCTGCGCCCATCCGTTCAGGCGGATGGTGCCGCGCACAAAGTCCTTCACCTTCCACGCCGGGTCAAAGCGGTAGTCGGCCAGGAAGGGCAGCGAATCGCGGTTCGGATACACCTCGAAGCTTTCCGGCACCGGCAGCGGCGCGTCATAGGCGCTGATCGCATCCCAGGGCCGGTCCACCCGCAGTTCGGCAAAGTTCCGCAAGCTGCGCGAGGGTGACCGCAGCGCCTTCAGCACGCCCAGCGGCGACCAGCTGAACTTGTAGCGGAACAGGTTCGCCACCTTGGGCACCCCGCCGCAGTAAGAGGTGAAGGACAGCACGTTGGCCGGGTCGCAGGCCGTCGAGGCGCGGTAGCGCGCCACCAGATCATGCGCCATCAGATGGTCAATGCCGGGGTCAAGACCCACCTCGTTGACGCTGACCAGCCCCGCCTCGCGGAAGGCCGCATCCAGATCGCGCATTTCCGGTGCAATGTAGCTGGACGACACGAAATGCGCGCCTGTCGCAAGGCAGGCCCGGGCTATGGCCACATGCTGGTCGGCGGGCAGCATGGAAACGGCCACATCGCCCGGCTGCAACGCGTCTGTCAGCGCCGCAAGCGAATAGGCGCGGATGTCCTGCGTCAGGTCGCCCACGGCATCGCGGGCCTTTCCGACCGTGCGGTTCCACACCGTCACCGGATAGCCAGCCCCGATCAGCCGCCGCAGACCCGGAACGGAAGACAGCCCCGTGCCGCACCAATGGATTGTCATGTTCGGTTCCCCCCTAAGAACGTATCGTATGGCGCTGGAACTCGGCCCGTGCCCGGCCCCAGACGCCCGAGTCGATCTGGCCCAGCGTCAGAAGTGACGGCAGAAGCTGTGCCGCGTAATCCTGGCTGCTTTCCAGCGGCAGCAGCGACGGCAGATTGTCGATCGCGGTCACATCCAGGGGCGGCGCATCATGCACGCGCAGCGCGGGCGCATCCCAGTCCGTCGCCCGGTCATAGACCTTGATCGGCGAGAAATCCGACGTCGGATCGCAGGCAATGTCGCCGATCACCGTCAGGGTGCGCGGGGCAGTCACCGCACCGGCGGGCACGAAGACCGGGCAGCCCGGCCGGGCCAGGATGCAGTTCAGGAATATCTCATGTGCCAGCACCTGCGGGAACGGCCCGCCACCGGCGGTTTCCGCCATGTCCCATTTCGTCACCGGCACGCCCATCGCCGCGCAGAGGTCGGCGGCCCCGCTGCCCACCCGGCCCAGCGCGCCGATGACAATGGCCCGCGGGCGCTGCGCGCCAGTTGCCGCCAGGTCCGCCCGAAGGTCCGCCAGCAGCGCGGCCTTGCCCGGGTATTTGCGGACCGGCCCGGCGATTGCGCCGCACTGCTGCGCCACCCAGCATTTCAGCGCCACCGCCGCCCCGGCATACCCCGCCCAATAGCCGAAAGCGGCAACGCGCCGCCCGGTTTCATCCACCAGATATTCCAGATCATAGAGCGTTCCGCCCCCGGCCATGAACCGGTCCAGCAGGACGCGCCCTGCGGGCTGGCCCTTGTAGGCATGGCCGAACATGATGTGGCGGTGCGTCAGCGGCGTGCCATCCTCGGGCAGTTCCTTCAGCCCGAAGATGATCGCATCCGCCGGGGCCCGGGGCCAAAGGTTCGCAGCCACAATCTGGCATCCGGCGGCGCGGTAGCCGTCGATGGGAAGGGCACGGACATGGCTTTCCTCGACGCTGACGCGGATACCGGCGGCCACCAGGGCCGCAGCCCCTTGCGGTGTCAGGCCGACCCGTTCCTCATTGGGCCGCTGTTCCGCCCTGACCCAGAGATGTGTCATGCCCCGCCCCCCTTTGCCCGCCCGTGCAGCGATAGCAGATTTGACGCCGGGCAACAGGGGCCGCGCTCATTCCCGGCCAGGGTGCTGCGGCAGGCCGTCATCCAGCGCGTAATAGTCGCCCGCGTCGGCGACACAGATATGCCCGGTCAGGGTGCTGCCTGTCGGCCCGTCCACCACGCCCGCCTCAACCGAGAACGCCCCGTCCGCAGCGCGGAAATACAGGCTTGATCCGCATCCGGTGCAAAACCCCCGCTGTGCACCGGCCGGGGTCGTGACTTCGGCCAGACCGCTGCGCGCCTCGAATCGCACCCCGGCCTCGTCTGCGTCGAAACTGGCGGCATAATGCCCCGAAAGCTTGCGGCACTGGGTGCAGTGGCAGGCCGTGATGCCGCCCTCGGGACGGGGAACCGAAAACCGGACCCCGCCGCACAGGCAGGATGCCTGCAACACGGGCGGTGCCGGTGACGGAAGTGGCGGCGGGCCTGCGGGCGCATAATAGTCGCCCCCATCCGCTGCAAAGATATGCTCTGCCACCGTCAGCCCGGTGGGGCCATCCAGCGCACCGGGGGAAAAGCTCATCCGGTCTTCGCCATCCGGTTTCCAGAACAGGGTGGCCCCGCAGCGGCAGCAGAAGCCGCGCGTCGCGGCGGGCGACGACCGGTACCAGGCCAGCCCATCATCCCGGATCAGGCGAAACCCCGCCATCGGAACCGAGGCGGCTGCCCAGAAATGCCCCGATACCTTGCGGCATTGCGTGCAATGGCAGGCCACCGCATCGCGCAGCGGCGGCGTCACCGTGAACACAACGTCGCCGCACAGGCATGATCCCTGCATCGTCACCCTCCCCTGCCGGCGGACCGCCGCCGCGCTATGCAACCGCATCCCGGAACGTCTCGGCCAGAATTGCGGCCAGCCGGTCCGCATCCTCTTGCGTGAAGGCCGCCTTGGTGTCGCTGTCCAGATCCAGCACGCCCAGCAATGTCCCGGCACCGTTCCAGACCGGCAGAACCAGCTCCGACCGCGTCGATGCCGCGCAGGCGATATGGCCGGGAAAGGCATCGACATCCGGCACAAGCTGCACCTGCCCGCTGCGCGCCGCCGCCCCGCAGACCCCGCGCGAAAACGGAATGACAAGGCAGCCATGACCGCCCTGATAGGGGCCGATCTTCAGGACCCCAGGCCCGGTAACCCGGTAAAAGCCGGTCCAATCCGCCAGCGGATGGGCCCGATGCACCTCGCAGGCGACCGTGGCCATCAGTGCCACCGCATCGGTTTCGCCCCGGCACAGCGCGCGCAACGCGCTGGCCAGACTGTCGTAATCCATCACGCCGTCTCCCGCATCCGGCCCCATGCTATGCGACAGGGGCGCGAAGGAAAAGCCGGGCCGGTCCCCGGTTACGAAATGATAAGCCTTGCAGCCTAGGCTTTTCACCGGGACCAGTGGAGTGGGACGGGATGCAGCTTTTGGCGGAACCGCGCGACGACATTCTGATCGTGCGCGCAATGGACAGCCGGATTGACGCCGCAGTGGCGATCCAGTTCAAGGAACAAATGCGCGATCTGGTCAAGGCCGCGCCGCCCCGCGTGATGCTGGACCTGTCAGGCGTTACCTTTCTTGACTCAAGCGGTTTGGGGGCCTTGGTCGCGGTGATGAAGCTGCTGGGCCCGGACCGCAGGCTGGAACTGTCCGGTCTGACACCCGCAGTCGAAAGGGTGTTCCGCCTGACCCGGATGGATACGGTCTTCACCATTCACCGCACTGTCCCCGTCGACCTGCGCGATGCAGTCTGATGCAGGATTGCGGCAGGTCCGGCTTGCCCTGCAAAGCACCCCTCTGGCGGTGCGCCGCGCCCTGTCCAGCCTGTTCCGTGATGACCGGCTTGGAAACCTGCCGGACGATCAGCGCGGCACGGCCGAGCTTCTTCTTGCCGAAGTTCTGAACAACGTGGTCGAACATGCCTATGCCGACGGTGTCGGCGAGATCGAAGTGACAGTCGCACGCTGCGGCAGGTCGCTGATGTTCAGGGTGCTTGATCGCGGTGCCGAACTGCCCGGTCACGTCCTGACGCCGGGTCACCCGGGGGATCATGGGCCGCAGGGCGACCTGCCCGAAGGCGGCTTCGGATGGCCGATGATCCGCGCCCTGGCAAAAGATGTCGACTACCAGCGTCAGGACAATTGCAACCAACTGTGTTTCCGGCTTGATCTGGCCTGACCGCCCCGGTCCCTTGTCAAGGCACGGTATCGCCAGGCTGTTGCCCCGGTGCCGCCGCGACGTCTTTCGCTGGCATTCCGCGCGGCGGGCCGTAATCTTGGCCCGACCGATACGGGAGTCGACCTTGCGCAACTTTCAGCTACCCGGCCGTTCCGCCGTTTTCGCCACCAACGGCCTTTGCGCCACGTCGCATCCGCTGGCGGCCAAAATCGCCATCGACATCCTGCAAGCCGGAGGCAACGCTGCGGATGCCGCCATTGCAGGTGGCGTTGCCCTGGGCCTGTGTGAACCGCAGATGACCGGATTGGGTGGCGATTGCTTCGTTCTGCTCAAACCAGCCGCAGAAGAGCGTATCCTGGCCCTGAACGGGTCCGGGCGGGCCCCGGGCGGGCTTTCGGCGGCCGGGATGCGGGACAGGGGGCTGAGCGCCGTGCCGCTGTACGGCCCCGAGGCCGTCACCATTCCGGGGGCCGTCGATGCCTTCTGCAGGCTGGCCGCCGAATGGGGCAGCCTGCCGCTTGCCCAGACGCTTGCCCCGGCGATCCGCTATGCGGAAGAGGGCGTGCCGGTCGCGCCGCGCACCGCCCGCGACTGGGCGGAAGCCGCCGGCAATCTGCAAGGCGACGCAAGACGCCATTACCTGGTTCAGGGTGCGGCACCCCGCGTCGGGCAGGTCTTCCGTGCCCCGGGGCAGGCCGAAGTGCTGCGCCGCATCGCCGCCGAAGGCCGCAGCGGATTCTATGAAGGGGCCGTAGCCGAAGATATGGTGGCATCGCTTCGCGCGGCGGGCGGCACCCATACGCTGGCCGATTTTGCCGCCACGGCCAGCACCTGGGATGAACCGATTTCCGGCCGGTACAAGGGGGTTGAACTGGTTGAACATCCGCCGAACGGGCAGGGGGCGACGGCGATCCTGATGCTTGGCATCCTGTCGCATTTCGATCTGACCCCGCTTGATCCCTTTGGCGCAGACCGCGCGCATCTTGAAGCCGAGGCGGCAAAGCTGGCCTATGATGCCCGCAACCGCTTTATCGCGGACAGCCGCCACGTCACCCGGCTTGACCACATGCTGTCGCCGGAAACGGCCCGCCGCCTTGCCGCGTTGATCGATCCGCGCCGGGCCATGCCGGCCGCCGCCCCGCTGGCCGGGGCGGTCCACCGCGAGACCGTTTACCTTGCGGTCGTGGACAGGAACCGGATGGCCGTCTCGCTGATCTACTCGGTCTTTCACAGTTTTGGGTCGGGGCTGGCATCTGCCAGATACGGGATCAATTTCCAGAACCGGGGGGCGGGGTTCGTGCTGACGCAAGGCCATCCGAACGAGGCCGGTGGCGGCAAGCGGCCGATGCACACGATCATTCCCGCAATGCTGAAACAGGACGGGCGCGTGATGATGCCCTTCGGGGTCATGGGCGGGGCCTATCAGCCGAACGGACATGCCCGCTTTGTGACCAATATGATCGATTTCGGCATGGACCCGCAAAGCGCCATTGATGGAGCGCGCTGTTTTTCCGGCGAGGACGGGTTCGAGATCGAGTCCGGCTATCGGCCAGAAGTGCGGGCAGCCCTGGCCGGAATGGGCCATACCATGATCGATGCCGACGGCCCCCTTGGGGGTGCCCAGGCCATTCTCATGGATGACAGCGGCGTGCTTCAGGGGGCATCGGACCCGCGAAAAGACGGCTGCGCCCTGGGATACTGACGGCATCCGCCGAAAGGCGGCCCCGACGGGGACGCATCGGGCACCGGTTCAGTTCAGCTGGAACTGCAACGGGTAGCGCCCGTCTTCGAAGTCGCCGAACAGGTCGTGCAGATCCGGATGATCCACCGGTTCCCCGGTTTCGTCAGGGACCAGGTTCTGCTCTGACACATAGGCGACGTAATAGCTTTGGTCGTTCTCGGCCAGAAGATGGTAAAAGGGCTGGTCACGCCGGGGACGGCTGTCTTCCGGAATGGCGTCATACCATTCCTCGGTGTTTGAAAACATCGCGTCCACATCAAAGACAACCCCCCGAAAGGGGTGCTTCCGGTGGCGCAGCACCTGCCCCAGATGATATTTTGCCTGTGTCTTCAACATGCCGTTGCCCCCGGTCAGGTAAGTAAACCCTGAAGACGCGCCTTGTCCATCGTCGAGACCGGTTACCGAAGAAACAGTCTGCGGTCGAGTACCCTTCAGTGCCGCGTCCGGGGTTCGGCCCGGCCGCCAGCACCCGGCAGTCTGCCCTGCCGTCTGCGGCCCCGGTCTGCGGCAATCCTCTGTGGTGAGACTGTCGAAATCGTTACCGCAAAAGCGCTCACTGCGCGGATTTATGATCGAAACCGTGCCTGCACCCCATTTCCCGAAGACCGGAATTGCCTTATTCTGCCGCCAAAAGAAAAGTGCGAGGGGCAGATGAGCAGACTTCTTCGCGCGTCGATCCTGTTGCTTTTGCTTGCCTCTTGCGGCGGCGGCGGCAATTATTCGGCGCCCCGCGATCTTGACAATGCGTGCAGCATCATCCGGGAACGGCCGCGCTATCTCAGCGCGATGGAATCGACAGAACGAAAATGGGGTGTCCCCGTTTACGTGCAGATGGCGACGATCCATCAGGAATCCAAGTTCATCGGCAATGCCCGCACACCGCATCAATACACGCTGGGGATCATTCCGATGGGCCGCCAAAGCTCGGCCTATGGCTACAGCCAGGCGCTGGACGGGACCTGGGAAGAATACCAGGATGATCAGGGCAAGCGCGGGGCCAAGCGGGACCGTATCCGGGATGCGACGGACTTCATGGGCTGGTATATGAACGCGACCCATGAATCGCTTGGCATCTCGAAATCAGATGCCCGCAACCAATATCTGGCCTACCACGAAGGCCGGTCAGGGTATGCGCGCGGCAGCTACAACAGCAAGCCATGGCTTCTTGACGTGGCCGACAGCGTCGGCAACCGGGCCGAGAGATACCGCAAACAGCTTCAGACCTGCAGCTGACGCAGCACTCAGCGGTTCTGCCTGGCACGCTCTGCAGTGATGTCGAACAGGAAGCCCGACAGGTCCACGCCGGTTTGCAGATCGGCAAGCTCGACACGGGTTTGACTGCCCAGGTCGTCGGTGATGATCCACTGGCGCAGGGCGGTTGGATTTGCCGTGAAGACCAGTTCGATCATGCCGTATTCGGGGTTCTCGGGGTCCTGTGCCATGACCCGTGTGGTGTCGCCCACCTCCTTGTGCCCCACCACCATATTGGCCTGCGCAAGGTCCACCTTCGGCGCAAGGATCAGGTTCAGCGGCGTGCGGCGCAGCGGGTATTGCTCGGGCGGCTGATTCGATTTCGAATCAAAGATCGCCACCTGCCCGCCCCCCACCATCACCAGGCTGCGTTCCGGCGGCGCATATTCAAACCGCGCCCGACCGGGCCGCTTGATGTAGAGCATGCCCTTGGCCTGCGATCCGTCGGCACTGGTCTGCGTGAAGGCGGCTTGCGCCGTGGTCAGGCTGTTCAGATAGCGTGACAGTTCGGCAAGCGACAGCTTCGCGGCGGTTGCCGGCAACGACAGCGCAAGCAGCATCAGTGGGGCAAGAAGCGTGCGGAGCAGGATCATGCAGGAAATATAAATGCAAACCGCGGGACCTGCACCCCCAAGGCAGTCACGAAGAGGCGACTGCGTGTCTTGGACGCAAGAAAGCCCCTTTGTCGATGCTCTCAATACACCGGCAGCAGGATTTCGCACTTGCCCACTTGGTTAGACGCTGTGGCAACGCCCCGTTCTTCCATCTGTTCCACAAGACACGTACACTTGCGCAGGCCGGGTGTTGAAGCCGGACATGAGGCACCTTTGCGACGACAGCCCCCATATCCACCTGACCTGCAGATGGACAATATGGGCATAACAGCTATTATGGCCGCATATAGAGGGCAGAATGATGACCAGGATGACCGCATTGGAAGCGAAGAACGCCTTTGGCCAATTCCTTGATGCCGCACAGCGCGCGCCGGTGACGGTGACGAAGAACGGGCGTGAGGTGGGGGCGATGTTCTCGAAGGCTGATCTGGAAAAGATGGGGGCGGCGTATCTTTGGCCACCCCTTCTGGAATCGGTGCGTCTGGGCGAGGTTTCCTACGGCGAGGCTTTGCTGCGGCAGGTTGCGCTGAACCGGAGGCTGGAGCAGGCCGAGGCCGATGTCGCGGCGGGGCGGGTGCATGTGGCGGATGAAGCATTCTATGACAGCCTCCGCGCCGAAATTCGTGACATCGCTGCGCGGTAGGGCGTGGCGGTCCGTATCGTCTATTCCGAGACAGCGAGGCAGTCGCTGCGGGAAATCGTCCTGTTCATTGCCGGACGCGATGCCGTTGCGGCCTTGCGTCTGGTTGATGAAATCGCCGGGCGGCTTGAAACCGTGCTGGGGGTGTTCCCCGAAGCGGGAGTTCGCCTTGATGACGAGATAAGGTTCCTGATCGTACGCCGACATTCGGTGGTCTACCGGTTCGAAGCGGCGAAGGGCGAGGTTGTGGTGCTGGACGTGTTCGGGCCAGGGATGGCTTGGCGGTGAGGGGGGAGTGGGTTGGAAACCTGCGCTGAGGCATACTAAGTGTCAAATGACCTGCGTAAGTTCAGCAACCGCTCGATTAAACTGCGGGCACGCAAGCAATATATTGCCATGCTGACTCAAGGTAATCTTGCAATACTCACGTCGCGCGAGGACACTTTTCACTTTGGCCAGTGGGAGCGTCTTGCCGACAATAACACCGAAGTGACGCGAATAGAGAATCGCCAGATCGGTTTTGTCAGTCGATTCGATATTAGGGTGACTTGGGTCAGCGGCAGCAACACACCACGCCTCAGTGTTTTCAACGGCAGGAAATAGAGCATGTCTATTAACGGATGCGTGTGCGATGTCCTGCAAGCCGCAGGCTAACAGCAGTATCTTCTGGATCTCGGCAAACCTGTCGGCCGCATCCAAATGATTATTGACAGTTGCACCAAAATTGCTTGCAATGTAGTTCGTAAACCCAAAGTCTCCAAGATTGTCGGAGTCAATTTGTACCAATATACAGTCACATCGTTTGCTAGAAAGCCCACCAGCAAAGAGGCCTGGGCCGAGATAGCGCGCAAGCCTTGCCGCCAATGGGTTACCCTTCAGCCAGGCAAGAGCATTTGCCCATCCTGCACCACTGACTGCCAGACCAGTTTGATCAATCTGGGGCTGCAGGTCCACAAACGATACTTGCCTTCCGATGCCGCTAAGAGCGCCACCGAGGTAGGACTCAATTGCAGCGTAGTCTGTTGGCCCCTCACAAACAACTCCAATCACAGTCAAAGGTTCACTCCCAAAGCGCCAGAAATCTCGCCGGAAATCCAAAGTTCCGAAAGGTTCCTTCCTGCTGCCGCGATTACCCAGTCGCTTCGATTCATATTAGGCGGCGGCTCTAGGCGTTTTATTAGAGTCTCTCCTGAATCGGGGTCTCTGGAAACGACAAAGATTCTTGTTTCATCATTAAAAAGATCAAATGCGTCCAGTGCCGTTGGATTATGAGATGTCAAGAATATTTGCTTTACGCCCCTACCACTGATATTCTGGTGCTTGGTGGCGACATATATAATAGTCTCGAGTAAGTATCGAGTGAGTTTGGGGTTCAGTGCGCTGTCAACATTGTCCATTGCCAGCATAGGGGGCGACTCTCTGTGCGCGATCAATATCGCCGCAAACAGTAAGAACAGTGATCCCTCGCTGCTGTCATACACAGAAAGGGACTGACGTTCTGCGTGCATAAACCTATCTACAAAATACACGGATTCCGAATCCGACGCAGCTAAGTCGCGTGAGCGTATCAATTCAGGCAACCTATCAACCTTGACCGCTCGAGCCCAGCCGGGTGCAAATGCGAGGCCCAGTGCTCTTGAGGCTAGATCAAGTTCGATCCGATCGTTCTTCTTCAAGCGCATGCGCGCAATGTCTGCTAGATAGGTCTTAACTGCAAGAGTTAGCCCTTCGCCGTGCAGGCCAACTGGTGGCGCATATACATCGCCAATTTGCCGACCCCTAAGAAATTCAGTTTGCGGCGAATAAATCGCGTATTTGGCCAACTGGTCAAGTGAGTGGACAACTTTCTCATCGAAATCGAATATGGACCTAATCTGATCCCATACTCCTCGTTGACGGTCTGCCGCCCGCTTGAGCGCGGCTCCGTGGACTGTACTTCCATTTGGTCCACGTCCGAATACAGTATTCCCGTCGAGTGTGCATTTCTCATGGCTAAAGCCTAGTGAAGTTTCTATTGCTGACGAAGTCAAGGAAACGCTATACTCAACGCCCTGATCAAGTTCTCCAGAAATATTCAGGAATTTGGGTAGTTCCGCACCTTTGAACGCGGACTTCATCAGAGCCGCCGGTGTAATCCGAACTCCTTTAGACCTGAAATCAGCATCCGACAAACCTCGAAAGAGCGATGCAGAAAGCAATCCAATTGCTTCTAGGAGATTTGATTTACCCGCGCCATTCCCGCCGATAAGAAGATTGACGGTGCCGAATTCGACCTCAGCGTTCCTTATTGATTTGAATCGCTTTATATTGATCTTCTTCAGCACGACCGAGATTCCTAGCTAGGACTTTTGTCACTCTACACTGTGGCTACGAAGGGGCAACCCTCACCTCTCCTCCACCAAAATCTCCCGTTTCCCCACATGGTTGGCCGGGGTGACGACACCCTGCTCTTCCATCTGCTCGACCAGACGCGCGGCTTTGTTATAGCCGATCCCCAGTTTGCGCTGGATGTAGGATGTGGAACACTTGCGGTCCTTGGCCACAATGGCCACCGCCTGATCATACAGCGTGTCATCCCCTTCGCCTGCCCCCAGACCCAGCACCTGGTCGATATCGTCTGCCCTGTCGTCCTCGCCCCCTTCGATGACGCCAGACATATAGACCGGCGGCCCGTAGCTTTTGAGGTGGCTCACAATCTCCTCAACTTCTTCGTCGGACACGAAGGGACCATGGATGCGGGTGATCTTGGCCCCGCCCGCCATATACAGCATATCGCCCATGCCCAGAAGCTGCTCGGCCCCCTGTTCGCCCAGAATGGTCCGGCTGTCGATCTTGGACGTCACCTGGAAGGAAATCCGGGTGGGAAAGTTCGCCTTGATCGTGCCAGTGATGACATCCACCGACGGGCGCTGCGTGGCCATGATCAGGTGAATGCCGCTGGCCCGCGCCATCTGCGCCAGCCGCTGGATGCAGGCCTCGATCTCTTTGCCTGCAACCATCATCAGGTCGGCCATCTCATCGACGATGACAACGATATAGGGGATCGCGACCGGCTGGAATTCGTCCGTCTCGAACACCGGATCGCCGGTTTCCTCATCAAATCCGGTCTGGATGGTGCGCTTGAACATCTCGCCTTTGGCCAGCGCCTCGCGGACCCGGCCATTATAGCCTTCGATGTTGCGCACCCCCGTGCGGGACATCCTGCGATAGCGTTCCTCCATCTCGCCCACGACCCATTTCAGGGCGACAACCGCCTTTTTCGGGTCGGTCACGACCGGGGACAGCAGATGGGGGATGCCATCATAAACGCTGAGTTCCAGCATTTTCGGGTCGATCATGATCAGCCGGCATTCTTCCGGCGTCAGCTTGTACAGCAGCGACAGGATCATCGTGTTGATTGCCACCGATTTGCCTGATCCGGTTGTGCCCGCAATCAGCAGGTGCGGCATCTTGGCCAGATTGGCCACCACCGGATCGCCGCCGATGTCCTTGCCCAGGGCCAGCGGCAGGCGCATCGCACTGTCCCCGAAATCGCGGGACGACAGGATTTCGCGCAGGACCACCTTTTCGCGGTGCAGGTTCGGCAGTTCAATCCCGATTACTGTCCGCCCCGGAACGGTGGACACGCGGGCAGACAGCGCCGACATCGACCGGGCAATGTCATCAGCCAGACCGATCACGCGGCTGGCTTTCAGGCCGGGTGCCGGTTCAAGTTCGTACATCGTCACAACCGGGCCGGGGCGGACGCTGGTGATGGCCCCCTTCACGCCATAATCGTCCAGCACCGATTCCAGCATGCGGGCGTTTTCCTCCAGCGCCTCGTGGCTGAGGTGCCGGGTGCGCGTGGCGGGGGGGGCCGACAGCAGCGACAGCGGCGGCACCTCATAGGCCGGGGCCGGGTCATCGAACCGCAGGCGCGGCTGCGCTTCGGAGACCGCCTGACGCGAGGGGGCAGAGGGTTTCTTCAACGGCTGCTGCACCAGGCGCTTCGGCTCGGCCTGTGACAGCGCCGGTCCAAGGCGCGGCACAGCATCAGGTTCCATGACCGAAAGCTCGTGCAGGTCATCATCAGGCTCCGCATCGTCTTCCATCACATCCGCCAAAGCCGTGGGTACGTCATCGCCATCCCGCAGATCAACCTCGGTCTTTGGATCGGCAAAGGCAGACAGACCCGCCCCGCGCCCGTCAATCCCCCGGACGGGGGATGGATGACTGAACGTCGGGTTCAACGGGCGCGGTCCCGTCGGGCGCGCAACGACAGGCGGCTCCTGCCGCGCCGCGTCCCAGCGGGCCGCCGCTGTGCCGGGGCTGGCCCCTGTGCCAGGGGCAAGGCGGTTCTTGATGGCATCCGATATAAGGGCCCGGAGACGATCGGCCACCGGCGCGTCAGCACCCGGGGTCTGTTCAAGCGGCGCAGGGTCGGGTGCGCGCCGGATCAGCCTCAGCAGACCTCCGCGCGGGCGTGCGGCGGCAACAGCCGCAGCGGCGGGCGCAGGACAGGCCGCACCTGGATGAGAAGGGACGCGCGGCGACAGGGCCGGGGCAAGGCCCGGCCCGGCGCGCAGATCCGTACCGCCCCCGGCGCGCAGTGCCGACGCCGGGGCAAAGGATGCAGCCCCGGCGGCTTGCGCAGGGGCCGGTCCGCTCTGGCGCAGCTGCGCCGACAGCCCCGACCCGGCTGACCCCGCCATCACAGGCGGTCCGGCCAGCCGCGCCGCGTCGCGCCGCTGCTGCCCGTTTTCATGCATGGTGCCGGTTTCAAGGGGGGTCCCTGTAGTCCCTTGCGTCACCAGGTCCACCATCGCCGCATAGCTGCGCACCAGGCTTACCCAGAAAAAACGGGCAAGCCCGCGCAGTTCCGCCCGGTCAATGCCGGTCACGAACAGACCCATCGCAATCAGCGTCAGGCCAGAGAGAACCGACAGAAGTTTCAGGCCCGTCCCGGCGCTGAACGGCAGAACGCCCAGCAATGCCCCGACAATCGTATCGCCGAACAATCCGCCCAGTCCGAAGGAATGGGGCCAGTCGGCCCCCGGCACATGCGTTGCCGCGAAAACCGATGTCACCGCAATGCCGATCACCGCAAAGATCATCCGCCCCATAGCCCGGTCTTCGCCGCGATGCGTGACAAACCGCAAACCCCAGGCCAGCAGGATCACCGGTATCCCCCAGGCCCCCTTGCCGCAGATGATGACAAGGGTGGATGCGGTGGCCGCGCCAAAGCGGCC
Organism: Rhodobacter sp.; assembly: GCA_020250175.1. Taxonomy (GTDB): domain Bacteria; phylum Pseudomonadota; class Alphaproteobacteria; order Rhodobacterales; family Rhodobacteraceae; genus Aliitabrizicola. The sequence continues at coordinate 36,133 of JADCEN010000003.1, read as the reverse complement.
CAGCGCATTGCGTGCCGGTTCATCCGTGGCGACCATCCAGCCCGGATCCTCTGGCGTATAGGTCCACAGCATCAGCGTGGCCGCCAGCGCCAGCGCGATCAGGGCAAGTCCGATCACCTCTTTCCCGCGCCGCTGCAGCATCGCCTGAACGTTCTGGTCCAGAAGCGGATCACGCTGTCTTGCCTGATAGGATGCCATGTCGTGTCCCGTCCCCTACGCGTACAGGCAGTCGCGAAGCCGTGTCAGGCCGCGCTGCGTCTCGTCCCTTGGGGCCACCAAGGCGACCCGGATATAGCCTTTGCCGGGGTTTTCGCCCCCGACCTCGCGCGACAGATAGGCGCCGGGCAGCACCCGGACCCCCGTCTCGCGCCACAGACGCAGGGCGGCGGCTTCCCCGTCCCGCACCGGCAGCCACAGGAAGAACCCCCCGTCCGGAAGGGCAAATCCCTGCATGCCGGAGAATATCCCTGCGGCATCCTCGAATTTCCCGGCATAAAGCGCGCGGCTTGCCGTGACATGGGCCTCGTCCGCCCAGGCCCGTTCGGCCACCCGCTGCAACGGCAGTGGCACCGGTGCCCCGGCAAAGGACCGCAGCTTGCGCATCCGGGCAATGCCCTTGACGCCACCGGCCACGAAACCAGACCGCAGCCCGGGCAGATTGGATCGTTTCGAAAGCGAATGAAAGGCAAAGACCCGCTCGGGATCGGTGCCGGTGGCGGCGGCCACCTCCAGCACGCCGGGGGGCGGTGCAGTGTGCCAGATTTCGCTGTAACATTCATCTGCCAGCACGATGAAATCGTGCCGCTCGGCCAGGGCCAGAAGACCTGCCAGATAACTGCGCGAGGCAACGGCCCCCTGCGGATTTGCAGGCGAACACAGGTACGCCAGCGCCACCCGGTCCAGCAGCGCGGGGTCAAGCGCCGCATAATCGGGCAGAAACCCTGTCGCCGCCGTCGCAGGCACATAGATCGGCTCGGCGCCCGCCGCCAGCGCCCCGACGGCGTAGACCTGATAGAACGGGTTCGGCATCAGGACTGCCGGGACATCCCCGTTCTTGCGTTCCGGGCACAGCGCCAAGGCCGCGTTGAACAGGCCTTCCCGCGTGCCGTTCAGGCTCATGATCCGCTCTGGCGCGACTGCCACGCCATAGCGGCGCGCCAGCCACGACGAATTCGCGGCCAGCAACTCGGGCGTGCCGTCATTCGGGGGATAGACGCCGAATCCGCCCAGATTTGCGGCAAGCACCCCGGCCACGAACGCGGGCATCGGGTGCTTCGGCTCTCCGATGGTCATGTCTATGGGATCGCCGCCGGGGGCGTGCACCTCAAGCAGTGCCCGCAACCGGGGAAATGCGTAATCTGGCAGGTTCGAGAACCGCTCTGGAAACGCCATGACTGCCTCGTTGCCGGGGTCGTTTCGCCCCGCTTGTGCTTAGGATAGCCAGAGTTTCGCCTGCGGTCCAGAAAAACGCCGCCTAAGGCCATGGCAGAGGTGAAAACTTGTGGCCTTTTCGCCCTTTGCGCGGTCAGCCCAGCGCCGTTTCGGCGGCGGCGGCAAGCCGCAGCAGGCGGGCCTCGCCATATGCGGGCCCCATCAGGCTTATCCCGCAGGACGGCTCTCCGGCCGGAAGGGTGATGGCGCACAGACCCAGCAGGTTCGCAATGCGGGTGTTGCGCAGCGCCAGAAGGTTTTCCGACACGTAATAGGCATCCTCCGTCATCAGCCGGTTCGCATGTGGCGGCAGGATCGGGGCCGTCGGCAGGATCACCGCATCCGCGCTGCCCACCCGGTCCGCCCAGACCCGGCGCAGCCCGCGCAGCCGCCGCCAGCCCGCCACGTAATCTGCCGCAGTAAACCCCGCACCGCTGCGGAACCGCTCCAGAATACGGGGAAACATCTTCTGCGGGGCTGCCTCGATCACATCGCGCCAGATCGCATAGGCTTCGGCGGTGAACAGCACGGCTGCCAGGGCCATCGCTTCGGCCACTTCCGGGGCGGCAAGCCGCTGCACCCGCGCACCCGCCGCCGCAAGGCGCGCCACCGACCGGTCAAAAGCGGCGGCAGGTTCGGGGCGCAGCCCGTCCAGCGCCACGGTTTCCAGCACCAGCAGCCGCGCCCCGCGCAGGTCGGCCCCGCGCAGGTCCGGTGCCGGACGGCCCTCGAGGATACCCAAGAGCAGCGCACAATCCTCGACACTGCGCGCCAGCGGGCCGACCGTGTCAAAGCTTTCGCACAGCGGCACCGTGCCGGTCAGCGGAAGAAGGCCTGCCGTGGTCTTGAGGCCTACCAGATCGTTCCAGGCCGCCGGAATCCGCACCGAACCGCCCGTGTCCGACCCGATGGCGGCGGGGGCAAGACCGAAGGCCACCGAGGCTGCCGCCCCCGATGATGATCCGCCCGCCACCGCATCAGGGTCATTGACCGAAGGCGGCGTGGCCGTGACAGGGTTCAGCCCCAATCCGGAAAAGGCCAGTTCCGACATATGGGTCTTGCCCAGACAGACCAGCCCCGCCAGCGTTGCGCGGGCCACCACCTCGGCATCCGCCGGGGGGATGCGGTGCTTCAGCAGGGCCGATCCGGCTTCCGTCGCCGTGCCGGCCGTGTCGAACAGGTCTTTCCACGACAGCGGCACGCCATCCAGCAGCCCCTTGCGCAGGCCCGCCCGGGCACGGCCCGCCGCCGCCATCGCCTCGGCCCGGGCGCGGTCCGGGGTAAGGCGGGCATAGATGCGCGGCGCAAGCGGATGCGCGTTGATCGCGGCCAACTGCGCCTCGACCAGTTCGACGGGATGCACCTTGCCCGCCCCGATCGCCCGCCCCAGTTCGCCCGCTGTCCGCTTGTCCATGCCGTTCTCCCGATCACTCGGGCGGACGGTAGCGGCAGAGCGGCGCATGGACAATCCCGCGTCCGGTGCCATAGTTCAGCGCATGACAGAGAAGACCGATATCCTGATCGTGGGCGGCGGGCTGAACGGCCCCGCCCTTGCCCTGGCCCTGGCGCAGGGCGGCCTTCGCGTGACCGTGATTGACGCGCGCCCTGCCCCCGACCGCGCCGCGCGCGGTTTTGACGGGCGCGCCTATGCGCTTGCCATTGCCTCGAAACGGCTGCTGACTGTTCTGGGTGTCTGGCCCCGCGTCGCAGACCGGACGCAGCCGATCCTGCAGATCAAGGCCAGCGATGGCCGTGCGGGGGCGGGTGCCGCGCCGTTCTTTCTGACCTTTGATGCCGCCGAGATCGAGGAAGGCCCGATGGGCTTCCTGCTGGAAGACCGGTTTCTGTACGGCGCCTTCCATGCCGCCATGTCGGATACGCCCGGCATCACCCTGCTGTCGGGCGAAAGCGTTGTCGCGCAGGAGGTGACGGCAACCGGTGCCGCCGTGACGCTGGCCTCCGGCCGCACCCTGACGGGGCGCCTGCTGGCAGGCTGTGACGGGCGCGGCGGCGGCACCGCCGACCGGGCCGGTATCCGCCGCATCGGCTGGGGCTATGGCCAGACGGCGCTGGTGACCGCCGTGGCGCATGAGTTGCCGCACAACGGCATCGCGCATCAGTACTTCATGCCGGAAGGTCCGCTTGCGATCCTGCCCCTGCCCGGCAATTTCAGTTCCATCGTCTGGACCGAGGCCGAAGCCCGCGCCGCCGCCATCCAGGCACTTCCCGATGCCACCTATCTTGCCGCCCTGCGTCCGCGTTTCGGCGATTTTCTGGGCGATATCGCCCTTGCCGGGGAAAGGTTCACCTACCCGCTGTCGCTGAGCCTTGCGGCCAGCTATGTCGCCCCGCGTCTGGCCCTTGTGGGGGATGCCGCGCATGGGGTGCATCCCATCGCCGGACAGGGCCTGAACCTTGGCCTGCGCGATGTCGCGGCCCTGGCCGAGGTGCTGCTGTTGGCGCAGCGGCGGGGCGAGGATATCGGGGCCATCGACGTGCTGGAACGCTATCAGCGCTGGCGGCGGTTCGACGCCACCGTGCTGGCGCTGGGCATGGACAGCGTCAACCGCCTGTTCTCGAACGATAACCCAATCCTGCGCCTTGGGCGCGACCTTGGCCTTGGCGTGGTCAGCGCGGTCCCCGCACTGCGCCGCAGCTTCATCCGGCAAGCGGCGGGCCTTACCGGCGATCTGCCAAAGCTGCTGACAGGTCAGCAAATCTGACTGTCGGCAGTATTTTCTGTTCACACTGTCCCGGTGGCCTACACCTGCCCCGTCAGCCGATCTGCCGCGCCTCGCTGACCAGCATGATCGGAATGCCGTCCCGGATCGGAAAGGCCAGCGATGCGGCGCGCGAAATCAGCTCCTGCCGCCCGGCGTCATAGGTCAGCACCGCCTGGGTTACCGGGCAGACCAGCGCCTCCAGCATGCGCCGGTCGTGCAAGGGTGCCGGATCAGGACCATCGATCATTGCATCACCTCGTCGCCATTGCCGCGGCGCAGGGCGAATTCGATCAGCGTCACCAGCGTTTCGCGGCGCGTTGTCAAGGACGGTGCTTCCAGCAGCGCCTGCTTGTCCTCGGGTGCAAAGGGGCACAGCATCGACAGCGAGTTGATCAGCAGCTCCTCATCCGCACCCTTCAGGCTGCCCCAGTCGGTCGACAGTTCCATCGCCTCGAAATAGCGTTTCAGGCCCGCCATGAACTCTGTGCGCCTGAAGCCTGCGTCGTTTTCCGCCCCGCCCAGATCGCGGGCGAAGGGCGCCCAATCGACCTGGCAGCGCCGGTATGGGGCAAAGCCCTGCACTTCCTGAAGCACGCGAAAGCGCGACAGGCCCGAAAGGGTGATCATGTAACGCCCGTCTTCGGTTTCGGAAAACCCGGTCAGGCGCCCCGCACAACCGATGGCATGCAGGCGTTTCTCTGCCGCCGCCGGGACCTCGCGCGGCTGGATCATTCCGATCAGCCGGTGCCTGGTTTTCAGCGCGTCATCCACCATCTGCAGATAGCGCGGCTCGAAGATATGCAGCGGCAATCTTGCCCGCGGCAGCAGCAGCGCCCCGGGAAGCGGAAAGACGGGAATGGTATCGGGAAGGTCGGTCAATCTTGTCATGGCCGGGTACCTAGACCGCCGTGGCGATCAGGCAAATATCATCGAAGACAATCGGCGACGCCCCTTCAGCACGATCGGATCCGTGGGCTTCAGCGCCTCGAAGATGATGAAGAGCTGCGTCTTGGCCGCACCGTCATTCCACTCGCGGTCCCGACGGAACAGATCCAGCAGCACATCCACCGCCTCATCCACCTTTCCGGCGGCATGCAAGGCAAGCGCCAGATCGAACCGCGCCTGATGGTCGTTCTCATTTGCCGCAACCGCGGCCCGCAGATCGGCCTCGGGCCCGGCATTGGCTGCCTGCCGCGCCAGTTCGATCTGCGCCCGCGCCGCCTCGATCTCCTTGGCCTTCGCAATCCCTGCCGGGGCCGCATCTGCCAGCGCCTGTGCCTGGTCGATCGCGCCCAGCATCAGATGCGCGCGGATCAGCCCGCCATAGGCTGCCGCATTGGCAGGCTCTTCCCCCAGGATGGCCGCAAAGGTTTCCACCGCGTCCACAACGGCACCCTCGGCCAGCATCGCCTCGGCGGACGCAAGCGCATCGCCCAGCCCGCCGTCACCGGCCAACGCCGCAACCCGGTCGATGAACTTCTTGATCTCGGACCCCGGCAGCGCGCCCTGGAACCCGTCAACCGGCTGGCCCTGCCAAAAGGCATAGACGGTGGGGATCGACTGGATACGCAGCTGTGCCGCGATGCGCTGGCTTTGATCGACATCGATCTTCACCAGCCGCACCTTGCCACCGGCTGCGGTCACAGCCGCTTCCAGCGCGGGCGTCAGCGTCTTGCAGGGGCCGCACCAGGGGGCCCAGAAATCGACAATCACGGGGACGGTCTGGCTGGCCTCGATCACATCGGCCAGAAAGCTGGCCTCGGTTGCGTCCTTGATCAGGCCCGGCGCGGGCTGTGGCTTGTCTGCAAATCCGAACATGGCAACTCTCCCTCTGCATTGGGTCCGCCCCTATATGATCGCAGGCGCGACAAAGGCCAAGAGGCAACCGGGTGGCAATCTGCGGGGCACAGGTTGCGTCTTGAAACTGTCACGGCTGAATGGTAGCATTTTACCGTGTTGCGCTTGGCAACAGGTATGGAGTTGGATGAAAAGATGAAGAATTTCGCGAAGATAGCCTGCGTGATGGCCCTTGTGGCGGCAACACCGGTGGCGGCGCAGTTCACCGGCCCCGGAGCGTCGGGTGCCCTGGTGACGGCAACCGAGGCCAGTGCGGCCCGGGCGGGGACCTATGTTACCCTTGAGGGAAATATCGTCGCGCATCTGCGCGAAGATTACTTCACCTTCCGCGACGCTTCGGGAGAGATCCGTGTCGAGGTCGATGAGGATGCGTTCCAAAACCGCCCCGTCAGCCCGGAAACCCGTGTTCGCCTGCTTGGCGAAGTCGACAACGGCCGCAGCGGGCCCTATGTCTGGGTCCGCATGGTTGAAATCCTGCCCTGATCGATCACAGGTCAAAGCTGGCAAAGACCGGAACGTGGTCTGAAGGCTGGTTCCAGCCGCGTGCCTCGCGCAGGATGCGGCTGGAATGGGCAGCCACCGCAATATCCGGCGTGGCCCAGATATGATCCAGCCTGCGGCCCTTGTCCGCCGTATCCCAGTCAGACGCGCGATAAGACCACCAGGAATACAGCAGCCCCTGCGGAATATCCTGGCGCGTGATATCCACCCAAGTCCCCGCCTCCTGCGCCTGCGCCAGATGCTCCACCTCGACCGGGGTATGGCTGACGATTTTCAGCAGTTGCCTGTGGTTCCAGACATCAGTCTTGGGCAGGGCAGGAAAAGGCCAAGGGTTATCCGTCAGGGATCATGATCCCATCCGGTCATCAAAACGGAAGGTTTCCTGCAGTGCCACTTTGGCACGCGCAATTCCTGGGTGACGCGGGTTGATCAGGACATTGGTGTCATGCCGGATGACCTGGCTTGGAACGCGCAGGCCAAGGCTGCGGTTCCCGGTCAGCCAAGCATCGCCAAAAGCCCTGAACGACGCAGCCCCGCGTTCAGTCAGGCCTTCCGGCCCGGCAATATCTTCGTCAGGCAGGTCAATCGCCACCGTCAACAGGTCGGGCAAACCAGACGGGCGGCGCATCGCGGCGGGAAGATGCACGAATACCTCCAATGCCGCCAGCGCCAGGGATGAGGCCGTATACACCACGGGAATTCCGGGGCTGTTCCAGCGCCCGCCGTACAGGCGTGCGCCTTCACCATCCAGACCCGGCGCGTGTTCCGGCTTTGTCAGACGCCAGACACGCACCTAACCGAAAACGCCATGCGCGATGCGGCCCAGAACCGCCTCTACCTCTCGCCCGCCAAGGTCGGTACGCGCCATGCGGATCGGTACGCCGCCGCCCAGCGCCGGATTCGCGCTGCGCAGCCATTCATCCGCCAGCGCTGCATCGCCGAAAACCGCACGCGCCTGAGTCACAATGCGCAGCAGCCGGGCAAGGGCATCGCCTTCTTCCACTTTCAGCGGTTCACCTGCCGCCAGGCGCCGCTCCAGCGTGCGGTCGGCGATAATCATGCGGATATCGTCGCGCGTCAGCCCGTGCTGTTCCATCTGCCGGACGATTCCCGACGGAACACCACGCGCGACATCCAGATAGGACAAACCCATCACAAAGGAAGGCATCATTGCCGCGCCGCCATTTGCTGCACCTTGACATGGCATATGGCGGATCACGCCGCCGGAATCAACCCGGCAGATCGAAACTGGCGAAAACCGGCGCATGATCCGAAGGCTGATCCCAGCCGCGCACCGCCCGCAGGATGCGGCTGCCATGGGCGGCACCGGCAATATCCGGCGTGGCCCAGATATGATCCAGCCTGCGGCCCTTGTCCGCCGTATCCCAATCAGACGCGCGATAAGACCACCAGGAATACAGCAGCCCCTGCGGAATATCCTGGCGCGTGATATCCACCCAAGGCCCCGCCTCCTGCGCCTGCGCCAGATGCTCCACCTCGACCGGGGTATGGCTGACGATCTTCAGCAGTTGCCTGTGGTTCCAGACATCATCCTCACGCGGGGCGATGTTCAGATCGCCCACAAGAATGGCCTTGTGCGGCCTGTCCCGGCTGAAATGGTCGCGCATACCGGTCAGGAAATCCAGCTTCTGGCCAAACTTGTCATTGACCATCCGGTCGGGGATGTCGCCGCCCGCCGGCACATAGCAATTGTGGATCGTAACCCCGTTTTCCAGCCGCGCGGCGACATGGCGCGCATGGCCAAGCCGGGCAAAATCCTGCTCACCCGCATCCGTGATCGGCAGCCTCGACAAGATGGCAACACCGTTGTAGCCCTTTTGCCCGCGGGCAACGACATGGTGGTAGCCCAGTGCGGCAAAGGTGCCGAGCGGCATCTTTTCGACCGGACTCTTGCATTCCTGCAAACACAGGACGTCCGGCTGTTCCCCGGCCAGCAGCCGCGCCACCAGAGTTTCGCGCAGGCGGACGGAATTGATGTTCCAGGTCGCAAGGGTAAAGGGCATCGGCATCTCCTTCTGTCGGTGACCCTAGGCAAGCAAAGGCGCAGGCTCAACCCCGGTCAGATCGGGCCAGGGTCCGGTGCGGACAGGAAGAAGCCCGGACAAAGTTCTGGCGGGGGATATCCCTGGCACTGATCAAGCCCGTTCTGCCGGTACCTGTCCGGATCAAGACATCCTGGATGCAGCAAAAAAAGGCCGGGCAATTGCCCGGCCAGGTCCAACAGGGAGGTTGCTGCACCATTGCCCCGGTACAGCGAGGGGAAGTGCCGGGCAGAACACTCTGCCCTTGATGGCCACTATACGCCGGAGTCTGACCACAATAAGACGATCATGCAACCAATCTGTAACCGCCACTTTCCGTAACCAGCAGCCGCGCATTTGAAGGATCAGGCTCGATCTTCTGCCGCAACCGGTAGATGTGGGTTTCCAGGGTGTGGGTTGTAACGCCCGCATTGTACCCCCACACCTCGTGCAGCAGGACATCGCGGGCGACAACGCCCTGGCTTGCACGATACAGGTATTTGAGAATATTGGTTTCTTTCTCGGTCAGACGAATCTTGCGATCCTTCTCGTCGACCAGCATCTTCAGCGACGGCTTGAAGGTGTAATGCCCAAGCTGGAACACGGCATCTTCCGACTGTTCATGCTGACGCAACTGGGCACGGATGCGCGCAAGCAACACCGGAAACTTGAATGGCTTGGTCACATAATCATTGGCCCCTGCGTCCAGGCCAAGAATCGTGTCGCTGTCCGAATCATGTCCGGTCAACATAAGCACCGGGCATTTGACGCCCTGCTTGCGCATCCGGCGGCACAGTTCGCGCCCGTCTGTATCCGGCAGGCCGACATCAAGGATCACCAGATCATAATGTCCGGCCTTTGCCTTTTCCATGCCTTCGGCACCCGTGCGGGCTTCTAAGACGTCAAAGTCCTCGGTCATGACCAACTGTTCGCTCAACGCTTCGCGAAGGTCGTCGTCATCGTCCACCAGCAGAATTTTCTTGAGGTTCGCCATTGCACTGTTCCTCTGTTGCCTGCCGCCAGATGCGCGCGCGCCCCGGAACGCACAAGATTTGCGACAGGGTTTTCACGCGCTCGTGTCGCCTGCGGGGGAAATGTTTCAATTTCCCGCCATCCCGCCTAGATAGGGGAAGTCCGTGACGCAGGTCTTCATGTCCCTTGGCCCGACCATCCTCGAATGTCTTGCCCGGGCACGGGCCGACCTGCGCATGGGTGTGCCGGTGGTCTTGACTGCGGGCGGTCGCGGGGCGCTGGCGATTGCTGTCGAAACACTGTCCGAGGTACGTCTTGCCGACCTTCGGACCATCGGCACGCCGGAACTGGCCATCACGGCCCGACGCGCGGATACGCTGAAAGCCCGGGCCTACGATAGCGATCTGGCCCGCATCGCCGTGCCCGACGGTGCCACCTTGCCCTGGCTGCGGGCCATGGCCGATCCGGCTGATGACCTGAACGCCCCGATGAAAGGCCCGTTCCGATCCTTGCGTGACGGGCCTGCGGACCTGCACCGGGCGGCGATCCAGCTTGTGAAATCCGCCCACCTGCTGCCCGCGGCCGTCGTTGTGCCGGTGCCGAACGCGCTGGCCCTTGCCCGCGACGGCAATCTTACCCTGATTGCCCTGGCAGAGGCCGGGCCGGAATTGTTGCGCGCCACGCCCCTTCACGCGGTGGCTTCGGCGCGGCTTCCCATGGCGGCGTCCCAGGCGGGCCGCGTTCATGTGTTCCGCCCCGAAGACGGCGGCGAAGACCACTTTGCCATCGAGATCGGCCGCCCGGACCGGTCAGCACCGGTGCTGGCGCGTCTGCATTCCGCCTGCTTCACCGGCGATGTGCTGGGCAGCCTGAAATGCGATTGCGGCGCGCAGTTGCACGCCGCCCTGGCCCGGATGGGCCGCGAGGGGGCGGGCGTTCTGCTGTACCTCAACCAGGAAGGGCGCGGGATCGGGCTTGCCAACAAGCTGCGCGCCTATTCCCTGCAGGATCAGGGGTTTGACACGGTAGAGGCCAACCACCGGCTTGGTTTTGAGGATGACGAGCGTGATTTCCGGCTGGGATCGGGAATTCTGCGAAAGCTTGGCTTCCGCGCCGTGCGGCTGCTGACGAACAATCCGCGCAAGATTTCGATGATGCAGGCCAACGGGATTGACGTAACCGAACGTGTTCCGCTGACGGTGGGCCAGACCGATCAGAACGCCGCCTATCTGGCCACCAAGGTCGCCAAATCCGGTCACCTGACATGAGCCGGATCGACCTTGTCGTTACCCGCTGGGGGGCCCGGTTCATGGGCCGCCGCTTTGCCTGCGCCATCGGACGCGGCGGGATCACCCGCGCCAAGCGCGAAGGCGACGGGGCGACACCGGCGGGAACGCTTCATTTCGTCGGCATGCTGTACCGGCCCGACCGTCTGGCAGCCACGCAACTGCCTGACTGGGCACTGCCCACCGGCCCCTCTGACCTGTGGTCAGACGACAGCCGCGACCCGGACTACAATCTGATGGTGCGCAGGCCGCACCGCTGGGGTCATGAACGGCTGCAGCGGCCCGACCCGCTGTATGATCTGATCCTGATCACCGACTGGAACTGGCCGCGCGCGGTTCCGGGCGAAGGATCGGCTATATTTGTGCATTGCTGGCGCAGGCCGCGTTTTCCGACGGCCGGCTGTGTTGCCTTTTCGCGCCGCGATCTTTTGTGGATCGCCCGCCGCATCCGCCATCAGACCAGGCTGATCATCCGCGCCTGAACCCCTTTCCAAACCGCTTTGGAACGCCTAGCCTTGGTGCGCTGACAAGGGGGGGTCCATGGCACGGGCTGCGGTAGCGGCGGATGATGACATTTTTGCACTGCGGCTGAACCGCAGTGACGCCGACCTTTGGGGCATGACTGACCGCCTGTATGGCAGCCACCCCGGCTATCCGAAGTTCCGGGCCGCGCTGCTGAAGGCGATGCGTGCCGCCTGGGCGGATCGCCCTGCTGCGCTCAGGCGGCTGGATCTGCAGCGCGATCTGGAACCGGACTGGTTTCAGCGCCCCCATATGGCCGGCTATGTCCTTTATATCGACCGCTTCGCCGGCACCCTGGCGGGCGTGCTGGAAAAGCTGGACTACCTTCAGGACCTTGGCATCACCTATGTGCACCTGATGCCCTGCCTCAAGCCGCGGCACGGCGACAGTGATGGCGGCTATTCGGTTATGGATTACCGCGCGATCAACCCTGCGTTCGGGTCCATGGCCGACTTCGAAGTGCTGGCCACAGCCCTGCGCGACCGGGGGATGAGCCTGTGCGTGGACCTGGTGCTGAACCACACCGCCAAGGAACATGCCTGGGCCAGAAAGGCCGCAAAGGGGAACCCCGGGTTTCAGGACTGCTACCTGATGTTCGATGACGATACCCTGCCGCGCCAATACGGGCAGACCCTGGTCGAGGTGTTTCCCGACACCGCGCCGGGGAATTTCACCCATTACCCTGCCTTTGGCAAATGGGTCTGGACCACCTTCAACGAACATCAGTGGGACCTGAACTGGGCCAACCCGCAAGTCTTTCTGGAGATCGTTCAGATCATGTTCTTTCTGGCCAACCGGGGCGTGGACGTGCTGCGGCTGGATGCGGTGGCCTTCATGTGGAAGCGGATGGGAACCCGATGCCAGTCAGAGCCCGAGGTGCACATGATCCTGCGCGCCCTGCGCGCGGCCTGCCGGGTGGTGTGCCCGGCGGTGATCCATCTGGAAGAGGCGATCGTCGCCCCCGCCGAGATGCTGCCCTACCTGGGGCGGGGCGAGCATGACGGGCGCGAAGGCAACCTGGCCTATCACAACAGTCTGATGGTGCAGTTCTGGTCGGCGCTGGCGACGCGCGACACCGGCCTGATGACCCATGTGCTGGCCACGCATTTTCCGCCACGGCTCACCAATGCCACCTATGCCACCTATATCCGCTGCCATGACGATATCGGCTGGGCAGTGACGGACGAGGATGCGGCAGCCGTGGGACTGGGCGGGCCGGCGCACCGGGCCTTTCTGTCAGAGTTCTACGAGGGCGGCTTTCCGGGGTCCTTCGCGCAGGGGGCGCTGTTTCAGGTGAACCCGGCGACCGGGGACAAGCGGATTTCGGGAAGCTTCGCCTCGCTCGCCGGGCTGGAACGGGCGCTGAAGGCAGGGGATGCGGCGGGGGCGGAAACGGCGGTGCAGCGCATTCTGCTGGGGCATGCGCTGATCGCAAGTTACGGGGGCATCCCGCTGATCTACATGGGTGACGAGCTGGCACTGCTGAACGATTACGGTTATCTGGCCGTGCCCGACCACGCCCATGACAGCCGCTGGATTCATCGCCCCCGCATGGACTGGCAGGCGGCAGAGACCAAGAAGACCGCCGACACCCCGGCGGGGCGGGTTTTCCGGGGAACGCAGCATATCCTGGCACGGCGGCTCGCGGTGCCCGCCCTGCACGGGGCCTGCCCGGTCAAGGTGCTGCATTCGGGGGTGGCGGGATTGTTCGCTTTCCGGCGGGTTGCGCCGACCGGTCCCGTTGTTTGCCTGTTTAACTTCGCCGACGGCTGGCAGGGGGTCGGCGCAGCCTGGCTGCGCCAGCAGGGTGTTTTGCGGATGTGGGATGTCCTGTCCGAGACAGAGGTGCTGCCCCATGACGGGGTGGTCACGCTGCCGCCGCAGGGACGGGTGTGGCTGGTCTGACGGCCCCTTGGGGCAATGCCGGACTTGCGTCAGGCCGCAGGTGCCCCGCGCCCCGCCTGATCGCGCGCCCCGAAAATCGCGCTGCCGACGCGCACATGGGTGGCCCCGGCGGCGATGGCTGCCTCGAAGTCACCGCTCATGCCCATTGACAGGCCGGACAGGCCGTTGCGCGCCGCCATGTCAGAAAGGGCGGCAAAATGGGGGGCGCTGTCGCAGCCTTCGGGCGGGATGCACATGAGACCGGCAAGCGGCAGGTCCATCGCGCGGGCAGTGGCGATGAAGGCATCGGCATCATCCGGCATAACCCCTGCCTTCTGCGGCTCCGCTCCGGTGTTGACCTGCACGAAAAGCTGCGGGCATTGCCCCCGGTCCTGCACCAGACGCGCCAGTTTTTCCGCAAGCGACGGGCGGTCCAGCGTGTGGATTGCATCAAAAAGGTCCAGCGCCTGCTTTGCCTTGTTGGTTTGCAACGGGCCGATCATGTGGACGGCCAGCGGGCCAAAGCGCGCCCGCAGGTCGGGCCATTTTCCGGCGGCCTCTTGCACGTAATTCTCGCCGAATACCCTGTGACCGGCCTCCAGCACGGCGACCACGCGGTCCAGCGGCTGCACCTTGGATACGGCAATCAGGGTGACGCTGCCAGGGGGGCGGCCTGCTGCAGCTTCGGCGGCGGCGATGCGGCGGGTGATGTCAGGCAGGGGCATGGGGGAAGGGTTTTCCTGAACAGGATGAAGCTTTGTATAGCCAGTAGACTTCCATTGGACACCGCGCCCGGACCGATAAGGTCACGCTCCGGTGGAGCGTGGCCCGGTCCGTTGCCCGAAGGCGCAAGCCGCAGGGCAAGGGGGGTTGGGCCTGGGATAATGCTGGTAAATCAGGCCGCGCTTGCCTGGGCGGGCGCGGAAACGCGCCTGCCACGGGCAGGCAGGCGCGGCCGTCGGGGCAGTGCCCCGACTTGACGCGTGTCAAATCAGGCAAGAAGACGGGCAACGCTATGTGCCATTTGACAACAATAGGTCCTGCCCCGCCCTAGAACGACCAGCGCACGCCGGCCAGCACGCCGCTGGCATCCTGGTAGCCGCTGCCAAGCCGGTCGCTGTAGGAAAAGTTCCGCCAGCCCGCATAGAGATTGAGCGAGAGTGTGTCGATGTCCTGCACGGCGTAGAGCCCCCAGTTTTCGGTCTTGGCACCGTCAGACAGGAAATCATTGCCGTTGTAGTAGTCAACCGACAGCGAAGTCGTGCCCGCTGCCAGACGGTCGGTCTGCCATCCGGCCCGCGCCCAGTAGTAATCCGGTCCGTTGAACTCATTGCCGGCAGAAAACGCAAAGTTCAGGCCCGTGGGTTCATGCACCAGGGTAAACGAGCCTGCCAGCCGCCGCGTCAGGTCGCCGTTCGGATCGTCAATCCACTGATAGCCAAGCGCGCTGCGCACCGCCACTTCACCCAGATCGCCTGTCCAGCGCGCGGCAACTTCGTAGTAGTCATTCTCATCGGCGCTGACGAGCACGTTTTGCCCATAGGATGCAGACAGCATCACGCCGCTGAACACCGGCGTGTCATAGCGCAGGCGGAACCGGCGCGATGCGTCCAGCGCAGAGTTCACCCGGCCAACAGTGACATTGGTCAACTGCCCGGCATCATCGCGAAAGCGCAAGGCGGCGAAACCATCGCTGGAATCGGTCGCGCCCGCGACGAAGGTGAAACTGTCATCCAGCCCCGCAGTGCCGTTTGCCGCCGTGGCCCCCTGACCAAGCGAGAAGGTGCCGTAATCCGCATCATAGGCCACCTCGAACCAGCGCAGCAGGGTGCGCTGCCAGTCGCCCCAATCGGGCGTTTCAGTCTGCGACACCAGCGCAGAGTTGCGCAGGGTCAGCCCGGTTTCAAACCGCCAGCGCAGCGTGTTATCGCCCATCGGCTGGCTGATCGTGAACCCGAGGCGAGAGTTCCAGTTGCCGTTGTCAACGATGTTGCTGGTGGTTTCCTGACCGTCGTCAAAGCTTTGGTAGGTCAGGTTGACCTGCCCGTAAAATGTGGCGACCCCGCCGCGCGCATTGGTGAAGGTGGTGGAGGGTGCAAAAACCTCGGACTCGACCGGAAGTTCTTCCAACGGCGCATCATAGTCGGAACCGAAGACAGGGCGCACCTCGGCCTGGGCGGCGGATGCCGCGATGACCAGCAGACATGTCAGGCACTGGGCCCCGAACGGCAGACTCATCCTTTCCCCCCTTTCTCTGCGCGCCCAAGGCGCACTTCCGCCCCGACTGCGTTATGGGACTGCTGTGTTGCCACTATGGAACGGTCGGATTGCGTGGGCTTGAAACAGATCGCCCGCGCCCGCGCCTCCAGCCGCGAAAACACATGCTGACCGGATTACTGAATTCTGATTCCGGTTTCAGGTCAAGCAGTTCATGCCGGAATGGCGCAGCCGCCGGTACGGGATTGATACGGCAGTGCTGAACGGGCGGCAGTGCCCCTGCGCGGTTCCCGGCGCTGGCGGCCAGGGTCATGCCCGGGTGGCGGCAGCCAGACGCAAAGCTGTGCTCTACCGGTCCCCGACCGCACAAATGGAAAAGAGCGGGCAAACGCCCGCTCTTTCCGGCAGTGTTGATCGGTACGATCAGAACGAGAAGTTCACACCCAAGTCGGCGCGGTAGTCTTCGCCAAGACGATCCGGGTCAACCGCACCGAACTCGACCGAAGCGCCACCACCCAGGTCATAGGTCACGCCAAAGCCGAAAGGCTGGGTCTGAGCAGCCGTTGTATCGGTAATGGTCTTGAGCTCCTTACTGACCCAGAAAGCCGTGAAGGTCCAAGCATCGAAGGTATAGTCACCCGAGAAGCCATACTGCGTAAGATCGATGCCTTTGCCCGATCCTTCGCCATACTGCGCCTTCAAGGTGAAGCCGCCGAACGTGGCCGAACCGCCCAGAATCCAGTTGTCGATCGTGTTGCTGAACTCTGACTCAACCTTCGTGGTCTGATCGGTAGAGATGCCCGAGAAGTTCACACCTTCATAACCAAAGCCGACCGAGTAGTTGTCGACCGAGTACTTCGCACCAAGACCATAGGCCGAGTCGATGACCGCATTCGTGACCTTTACATTGGTCGTATCGAAGATCGTCGTCGGAATTTCAAGTCCGGCGGGGTTGCCGAGCGACACATAGAAGCTGGCCGGGCCGGTGCTGTATTCATACAGGGCCGCAGGCAGGGCGAACTCGGAATACTTCTGGTTCGTATCGAGATCACTGTTGCCTTGCTGCAGGTAAATGGCCTCGTTCAGGTCGTTCAGACCGGTATAGCCGACGCCCGACAAGTTGCCGACGGCAGATTCAGCTGCACCATCAACATCACCCATCGAGATCTTGCCAAAGGCACCGGACATGAACACCGAACCGGCTTTGCCCTTGTTGCCGTCGGCAGCATTGTCGGCCCGGATCGACGCGCCGAAGGTCACGCCGGCATCGGTTTCCTGGGTCAGGGTGAAGGCAACGCGGACCCGTGAGCTGAACAGGAACCCGGAGTCGGCCGACCGGGTAATGCCGCCGTTGGGGTTACGGATGAGGTTATCGTTCAGGATCGAATTGTCGTAGACGATACCCATGCGGCCCGAGCCGCTGATCGCGACTTCAGCAGCAGCGGCACCCGCAAAGGCGACCAGCGCTGTGGAAGCGAGAAGAAGATTTTTCATGGTTTCACTCGTTACTTTGAGGACAGTTATCCCAACTCAGGGATTCCGAAGTCGGTGTCATTGCTTTTCAATCCTGTGGCCTGCATTTGCAACGGACATCCGGCATCTTCTGTTACGAAAGGCAACAGGTGTGGCATGTGCGGCACGCATTTGGGTCTGCCGGGCAAAGTCACCGGCCCGCTGCCACCACAGGATTCGGTCTTTGCCCTTGGGTCTTGGCCGGGCCCGACGGGTTTGCTGCGCGGCCCGCAAGGGTTCGGTCGGTGTCTGCCGGGGCCGCTGCGCATCCCCTTGCGGGCCTTCGGCGGGCGGGTGCCGCCCTGGCCACGCGGTGCGGCCGGAAAGGTGCGGGTGCCGGTGCGCCGGGGCCGGTCTGGATGACCAAAGGCCCTTGTCCGGTGTCTGCCAACGGGCTAGACAACGCGAAACCTTTGGGGGATTGCATGACCTTGCAACGACTGGCACGCGCGGCGCTTCTGGTGGGGCTTGTGCCCCTGATCGCTGGATGCGGCGCGGGCAGTGACAATTCGGTCGGGGCGATGAAGGCGCAGGAAGCCAACGCGCTGATCAACTCCAACGACCCGACGGCGCAATACCTGGGCCTGACGCAGAACCAGGGCACGGCCAGCAATTCGACGATCTGGGACCTGTTTGCCAACAACGACAACCCCAACACCACCGTCGAGGTCAACAAGTACCTGTGGTACGCTTCGCTGGACGTGCTCAGCTTTCTGCCGATAGAATCGGTCGATCCCTTTACGGGCGTGATCTCGACCGGGTACGGCACGCCGCCCGGAAGCAACCGGTCTTACCGCGCCACGATCTATGTGCAGGACCCGGCACTGGATGCACGGTCGCTGAAGGTGGCGCTGCAATCGCGGGGCGGCGGGGCGGTTCCGGTGGACACGCAGCGCGCCGTCGAAGACGCCATCCTGACGCGGGCGCGCCAGCTGCGCGTGCAGGACAGCAACCTGTAGAACCCGCATTCGGCCGATCCATTCTGCGGGCCAGAGGACCCGGCAGGCGAACCTCCGGGGCAGGTTCGCCGGGTCCGGTTGCCGAAAGGCGCAAGTCGAAAGGCAAGGGGGCAAGGGCCGCCCGGACGATCTGCCGGTGGCAGATCGTCAGGCAAGAGCGCACTGCGCGCAGGCGCAGGGCCGTGAAGCCAACGCGCCTAACGCCGGGAATTCCGGCCGCGCCTGACTGGGCGGGCGCGACAGGAAAAGAAGGATAAGCTTCTGGACATCGCACTCCCGCCTTGACCGCGCTGCACCCCCGCCCTCTGGACCTTTCTGCCGCAACCGGTGTAACCCGGCACGGGATGAACAAAAGGTCCGACCATGACTTACACCCCCGCCGCAACGGAACGCCGCTGGCAGGATGCCTGGGAAAGGGCCCGCGTCTTTGCCGCCGTCCGCGATGACCGCCCAAAATACTATGTGCTGGAAATGTTTCCCTATCCGTCGGGGCGCATCCACATGGGCCACGTGCGCAACTACACCATGGGCGATGTGATCGCGCGCTACAAATCCGCCTGCGGCTTCAGCGTGCTGCACCCGATGGGCTGGGATGCTTTCGGGATGCCTGCCGAAAACGCGGCGATGGAACGCGGGGGCCATCCCAAGGACTGGACCTATGGCAACATCGCCGACATGCGCGCGCAGATGAAGCCGCTGGGGTTGAGCATCGACTGGAGCCGCGAGTTTGCCACCTGCGACCCCGAGTATTACGGCCAGCAGCAGGCGATGTTTCTGGACATGCTGGCGGCGGGGCTGGTGTACCGCAAGGCGGCCGTCGTGAACTGGGACCCTGTCGACATGACGGTCCTGGCCAATGAACAGGTGATTGACGGCCGCGGCTGGCGGTCGGGAGCAGTGGTGGAACGGCGCGAACTGACGCAGTGGTTCTTCCGCATTTCCGATTACTCGGCCGAGTTGCTGGCGGCGCTGGACGGGTTGCGGCACTGGCCGGAAAAGGTCCGCATCATGCAGGCCAACTGGATCGGCAAGTCGCGCGGGTTGCAGTTTGCGTTTGAGACCGTGGGGGCCCCCGGGGGATTCGACCGGCTGGAGGTTTATACCACCCGTCCCGACACGCTGCTGGGTGCCAGTTTCGCCGCGATCAGCCCGGATCATCCGCTGGCCAAGGCGCTGGAAGCACAGGACCCCGCCGTGGCTGCCTTTGTCGCCGAATGCCGGCGCGGCGGGACCAGCGCCGAGGCCATCGAGACGGCGGAAAAGAAGGGGTATGACACGGGTATCAGCGTGCGTCATCCCTTTGACGCGGCATGGCAACTGCCCGTCTACATCGCAAATTTCATCCTGATGGACTATGGCACGGGCGCGATCTTCGGCTGTCCCGCGCATGACCAGCGGGATTTTGACTTTGCGATCAAGTATGGGTTGCCGATTCCGCCCGTCTTCGTTCCCGAAGGCGCGGACGAGGCCCCGCTGAGCGAAGCCTATGTTCCGATGAAGTCGGAACGCGTGCGCTACCTGCGCGGCTTTGCCGGAGAGACGGTGCAGACGGGCGATGCCGCCGTGACCGCCGCCATCGCGTTCTGCGAGGACAAGGGCGTGGGGCGCGGCGTGACAAACTACCGCCTGCGCGACTGGGGCCTGTCGCGCCAGCGCTACTGGGGCTGCCCGATTCCGGTGGTGCATTGCGCCGACTGCGGCGTGGTGCCAGAGCGCAAGGAAAACCTGCCGGTCCGCCTGCCCGATGACGTCACCTTTGACAAGCCGGGCAATCCGCTGGACCGTCATCCCACCTGGCGCGACGTGGCTTGCCCTGCCTGCGGCAGACCTGCGCGGCGTGAGACGGACACGATGGATACCTTCGTGGATTCCAGCTGGTACTATGCCCGCTTTACCGCGCCCCATGCCGCAACGCCGACCAATGCGGACGATGCCGCCTATTGGATGAATGTGGACCAGTACATCGGCGGGATCGAACATGCGATCCTGCACCTGCTGTATTCGCGCTTTTTCGCCCGCGCGATGCACAAGACTGGCCATTTGCCCGCCAAGGCGATAGAGCCGTTCAATGCGCTGTTCACCCAAGGCATGGTGACGCATGAGATTTACATGACCCGCGACGGGGCGGGGCGCGCGGTTTACCACCTGCCCGAGGAGATCGAGGCGGGCCGCGTGAAAGCAACGGGCGAAGCGGCAGAGATCATCCCCTCGGCCAAGATGTCGAAATCCAAGAAGAACGTGGTTGATCCGGTCAATATCATCCAGTCCTTCGGGGCCGATACCGCGCGGTGGTTCATCCTGTCGGACAGCCCGCCCGAGCGGGACGTGGAATGGACAGCGTCCGGTGCGGAAGCCGCGTTCAGGTTCCTGTCGCGTGTCTGGCGGCTGGCGGATGAGATTGCGGCCTCGACCGCGCCCGCGACCGATGAGGACGCGGTGCTGGACCGCGCCACGGCAAAGGCGATTGCCGAAGTGACCGCCGGGATCGAAGGCTTTGCCTTCAACAAGGCCATCGCCAAGCTGTATGAGTTTGCCAATATGCTGGGCCGGTCCGGCGCGGGGGCGGTGGCCAGGCGCCGGTCCATGGCAATCATGGCGCAGCTTCTGTCGCCGATGGTGCCGCACCTGGCGGAAGACATCTGGGCGATGCTGGGGGGGGCCGGTATTGTGGCTCAGGCCGCCTGGCCAAAGGCGGACCCGGCCCTGCTGGTCGAAGACACGGTCACCCTGCCGATCCAGATTAACGGCAAGCGGCGTGCCGAGATTACCGTGCCAAAGGATTTGGCCGTGTCAGAGGTAGAAATGCGGGTGCTGGCGGATGATGCGGTGGCCAAGGCCCTTGGGGGTGCTGCCCCGAAAAAGCTGGTCGTCGTGCCGGGCCGCATCGTCAATGTCGTTATCTGACCGCCGCCACCTGCTTGCGCTGATCCTGGCCCTGCCCCTGGCGGGCTGCGGCTTTTCCCCTGTCTATGCGCCCGGCGCACCGGCCAACGCCCTGGCTGGCCGGATCGAGGCGGATGCCCCGAACAGTCGTGACAGCTTCATCTTCGTGACTGAATTTGAAACCCGGATGGGGCGGCCAGAGGCGCCAGCCTACCGGCTGACCTATCAGATTGCGACACAGCGCTATGATCTGGCGGTCACCACCGAAGGCGCGATCCTGCGCTACAACCTGACCGGGCAGATCACCTGGTCGCTGATAGACATCGCGACAGGGGCAAGGCTGACGGGGGGCACGGCCAGCAGCTTTACCGGGTCGGCTGCCACGACCTCTACCGTTGCGGCCCAGACCGCCGAAGACAATGCCCGCAGGCGGCTGATGCAGATTCTGGCGACGCAGATCGTGACCAAGATCACCGCGACGGCGGGCGACTGGGGCGCATCATGAAAATCGGGGCGGCCGAGGTTCTGCGGACCTATGCGCGCCCGGACCCGACACGGATCGGCCTGCTGATCCATGGCGCTGATGCCATGCGTGTGGCCCTGAAACGGCAAGAGGTGATCGCCGCCGTCATCGGACCGGGCGGCGAGGCGGAAATGCGCCTGGCCCGGATGGCCGCCGCCGACCTGCGCCGCGACCCGGCGGCGCTTCTGGATGCGGTGAAGGCGCAGGGGTTCTTTCCCGGCCCGCGTGTTGCCTTTGTCGAAGATTCAACGGATGGTCTGGCCCCCGTTGTGCAAGCGGCGATGGCGGACTGGCGGCCCGGCGATGCCCTGCTGGTGGTCACGGCAGGGTCGCTGACGGCGAAATCGGCGCTGCGCAAGCTGTTCGAACCCCATCCGGCCGCACATGCGCTGGCGCTTTATGATGATCCACCGGGCCGGGACGAGATCGAAGCGATGCTGGCACGGGCCGGGGTTTCGGGCCTGTCGCGTGACGCGATGGCGGATGTGACGGCGCTGGCGCAGGTTCTGGATCCGGGGGATTTCCGCCAGACGCTGGACAAGATTGCGCTTTACAAACTGGGCGATGCCACGCCGCTTTCGCCCGCCGAGATTGCCGCCTGTGCCCCCGCCACCGTCGAGGCCGGGGTGGACGAGGTCATCAACGCCGCCGCCTCGGGCCGGGTGGCCGAGGTCGGCACCCTGATGCGGCGGCTGGACGGGCAGGGGGTGGGCGCGGTAAAGGTATGCATGGATGCGACCCGGCATTTCCGCACCCTGCACGGGGCGGCCTGCGACCCCGCGGGGCCTGCATCCGGTCTGGCACGGGCGCGCCCGCCGGTGTTCGGGCCGCGCCGCGACGTGATGCTGCGGCAGGTGCAATCCCTGGGACGGCACAAGATCGAAGAGGCGCTTGGCATGCTGATCGAGACAGACCTGACGCTGCGATCCGCCAGCAGGGCCCCGGCCACGGCGGTGATGGAACGCACGCTGATCCGCCTTGCCACCCTGGCGCAGAGGTAGCCATGTACACCGTGATCGGCACG
Source organism: Rhodobacter sp. (assembly GCA_020250175.1). Lineage (GTDB taxonomy): Bacteria > Pseudomonadota > Alphaproteobacteria > Rhodobacterales > Rhodobacteraceae > Aliitabrizicola. The sequence goes on along the minus strand of JADCEN010000003.1, from coordinate 13,797 downwards.
GTGCGGACCCGCGCCGCCCGCGTTCTGTGGATGCTGGAAGAGCTTGGCCTGCCCTATACGCATGTGGCGGCAGCCCCGCGATCCGAAGGGGTCACGGCCTTCAACCCGGTCGGAAAGGTGCCGGTGCTGATCGCAGACCATGTGCCGATCGCCGATTCGACGGCAATCCTGACCTTTCTGGCCGACCGGCACGGCCTGCTGACCCATCCGGCGGGCAGCCTTGACCGCGCCCGGCAGGACAGCCTGACGCAGTTTCTGCTGGATGAATTCGACGCGGCGCTGTGGGTGGCCGCACGGCACAGCTTCATCCTGCCGCAGGCGCTGCGCATGCCGGGAATCAAGACCTCGTTGCACTGGGAATTTGAGCGCAGCCAGACCACGCTGGTGCAGCGCATGGGCGAGGGCGAATTTCTGATGGGCGATGTCATGACGGTGCCCGACATCATCCTGGGCCATTGCGGGGCCTGGGCGGAAGCCGCGCAGTTTCCGATCACCGAGCCGCGCCTGGCCGATCACGTGGCGCGGATGCGGGCGCGCCCGGCGTTTCAGCGGGCGATGGCGCGGTAGGGGGGCGGGAAGAAGACTGATGCAATGCTGTCGGGGCAGGTTATGCGGTGTCTGGGCCAGTTTCCGAAATGCGGTGCGCTTGGTTCTTGCCTGATTTGACAGGCGTCAAGTCGGGGCACTGCCCCGACGGTCGCGCCTGCCTGCCCGTGGCAGGCGCGTTCCGCGCCAGCCCAGTCAGGCGCGGCCTGATTTACGGGCCGCAGTCCTGGCTTATCCCCCCTTGCCCTTCGGCTTGCGCCTTCGGGCAACCGTCCCGGAAAACGCCCCACCGGGGCGTTTTCTTTCGGTCCGGACGCCTCGGACTGCGGCGATCGACAGTTCCCTCGGCGGACATCCTGCCCTAAGCTTCCCCCAACCCAAGGAGGCCTGCCATGACCCTGTCCACCCTGAAGCCGCGCGTGAATTTTGACTTCCCCGAGGAGCGGGCCGATCTGGCCGCCGCCTTTCGCTGGACCGCAAGGCTGGGCATGAACGAGGCGGTGGCCAACCACTTCTCGCTGGCGGTCAGCGAGGACGGCAAGCGGTTCCTGATCAACCCGAACCAGCGCCACTTTGCCCGGATCAAGGCGAGCGACCTGCTGTTGCTGGATGCCGATGACCCGGATGTATTGACGCGCCCCGATGCCCCGGACCCGACCGCCTGGGGGCTGCACGGCGCGGTCCACCGCCTTGTGCCGCATGCGCGCTGCGTGATGCATGTGCATTCGATCTTTGCGACCGTCCTTGCCTCGCTGGAGGATTCCGCGCTGCCGCCCATCGACCAGAACACGGCGATGTTTTTTGGCCGCACCGTGATCGACGGCAATTACGGCGGACTGGCCTTTGAGGAAGAAGGGATGCGCTGCGCCGGGCTGCTGGGCGACCCCAGGGTGCAGGTGATGATCATGGGCAATCACGGCGTGCTGGTGATCGGGGCCACCGTGGCCGAGGCCTTTACCCGGCTGTATTACTTTGAACGCGCCGCCGAAACCTACATCCGCGCGCTGCAAACCGGGCGCAAGCTGCGGGTGCTGAGCGATGCCGTGGCCGAAAGCGTGGCCCGCGAGATGGAGGTTTATCCCGACATGGCCGACCGGCATCTGGCAGAGATCAGGGCCATTCTGGACGAGGAAGAACCGGCCTACCGCAGCTGAGGGGTGCCGGGCGGGTCGGCTGCAGGGTATACAGGGACCTGACCGGCCCTTATGGGTTTGGCCGGCGCAGCAGGAAGAGGAGTTCAAACGATGCCCTATGTGGATGGTTTTGTTGCCGCCGTGCCCAATGCCAATCGCGACGCCTACCAGGCCCATGCCGCAAGGGTCGCCGCGCTGTTTCGCGAATTTGGCGCGCTGCGGGTGGTGGAAACCTGGGGCAATGACGTGCCCGAGGGGAAGGTCACCTCCTTTCCGCTGGCTGTCCAGCGGACCGAAGACGAGGTGGTGGTCTTCTCCTGGGTGGAATGGCCCTCGAAAGAGGTGCGCGACGCGGGCTGGCAGGCGATGATGCAGGACCCGCGCATGGCAGAGACGGGCGAGATGCCGTTCGACGGCAAGCGCATGATCTATGGCGGCTTCGAGATGATCATGGATCAGTAGCGGCCCGCTTCGCCGCTGCTGCCGGGCTGTCAGTCGGGTATCTCTTGCGGGGTGCCGTCTGGCCCTTCGTCCGGCCAGGGGTCTGACTCGGGAACATGATCGTAGGGCAGTTCCGGTCCCGGCGCGTCGGGGTATTCCCGGGGCGGGGGCTGATCCTCGGGTGGGGTCGGGACGGGCGGGCGGGGGATTGCGGACTGGGCCATGGCAGACCTCCGGTCAGGTGGCAGGCCGTCAAGGTACGCCCGGAACCGGATCAGGGAAAGCGGAAAGGCCAGACGGCTTTGCGGCAGCGGCGCGGCCTGCCCAGCGCCCGGTGGCAAAGCAGGCGGTCAAGAGATAGCCGCCCGTCGGGGCTTCCCAATCCAGCATCTCGCCACAGGCAAAGATGCCGGGCAGCGCGCGCAGTTCCAGCCCTTGCGTCAGCGCCCCGGCCCGGATGCCGCCCGCGACCGAAATCGCCTCGTCCAGCGGGCGGGGACCGCCATGGGGCACGGGCAGCGCCTTCAGCAGTGCTGCAAGTGCTGCACCTTCGGGCAGGGGGCGGGCAAACTCCTGCACCAGCGCTGTGGCGGCAGGGGACAGGCCAAGCTTGCGCAGGCGGTTGCCCAGGGTTTCGCCGGGGCGGGCACGGGTCAGGCGCAGAGTGATCTGACCGGCAGACAGATCCGGCAGCAAATCCAGTGTCAGGGGCGCGCCGTCGCGCAGCGCGCGCGACACGGCATAGATGCCGCCGCCTTCAAGACCCCGGTCGGAAATCACGAATTCGCCACGGCTGCGCTGGCTGCCCGCGCACAGCGCCGCACCCTTGACCGGTGCCCCGAAATGCCGCGCCATATGGGCCGACCACTGCACCCTGAACCCCATGTTCGCAGGCTGCCAGGGCGCGATGGCGACACCCTGCCCTGCCAGCCACGGCACCCAGGCGGCATCCGACCCCAGCCGCGCCCAGCTGGCCCCGCCCAGCGCCAGAACCGTGACGGCGGGGCACAGCACCTGCGGGCCCTCGGGCACCTCGAAGGTCAAGCCACCGTCGCCAAAACCGGTCCAGCGCCAGCGGCTGCGCATCTGCACGCCCATGCCATCCAGCCGCCGCAGCCAGGCGCGCAGCAACGGCGAGGCCTTCATCGCGACGGGAAACACCCGGCGGGACGAGCCGGTGAACACCTCCTGCCCCAGCCCGCGCGCCCAGTCCCGGACCTGGTCTGGTCCGAAGGCGGCCAGCATCGGGGCAAGCCAGGGGGCGGCTTCGCGGTATTCGGCCGTCAGGGCCGTCAGGGGTTCGTCCTGCGTCAGGTTCAGGCCGGACTTGCCCGCCATCAGGAACTTGCGCGCGGGGCTGGGCTTGGCCTCGGCGATCAGCACCCGCCTGCCGGCGTGGGCCAGTTCTTCGGCGGCCATCAGCCCGGCAGGACCGGCACCGATGACCAGCGCATCGCAGTGCGGGATCACGGGATCAGGCGGCGGATTGCCGCGACATGCGCCGGGGTGGCGGCCAGTGCATCGGCGGCAAGCGCGGCGGCACCGGGCAGCAGCGCCTCTGCCGGCAGGATGCGGTCGACAAGGCCCCAGGCCAGCGCCTCGGTCGCAGGGGCGCGGGCACCTGCCAACAGGATCAGCTTGGCGCGGGCGGGTCCGATCAGCGCCGCAAGCCGGGCCGGGTCGGACGGCTGTGGCAGGAAGCCAAGCCGCATGACGGGATAGAAGAAGGCCGCTTCGGGCACGGCAAGCCGCAGGTCGCAGGCCAGCGCCATGCCCATGGCACCCCCGGCCACCGTCCCGTTCAGCGCGGCGATGGTCAGGCCCGGAAAGGCGGCGATACTTGTGGACAGGGTTTCCCACACGGGATCGGTTGCCAGCCCTGCCCGCGCCTCGTCCAGATCGGCCCCGGCGGAAAAGACCTGGCCCGCGCCCGTCAGGATCAGGGCACGGGCCTGCGCGGCGGCAGCCCGTTCCACGGCGTCAGCCAGGGCATGCAGCATCGCGCCGGTCAGGGCATTGGCCTTTTCGGGGCGGCACAGGGTCACGGTCCAAAGACCGCCCGCATCGGCAACCTCGATCATCGCTGTCACAGCCTTCTTTCGCGGGTGATCCGGGGTCAACCGGTCAAACCAGGCCAACACGGGCGCGGATGCCCGCGTCGCGCAGCGAAATCTCCTGCCCGAGCCAGCCGTCGGCATCGGGGCTGCACATCCACAGCAGCGCACGCGCGGGCCAGTCGGCGGGGATGTGCACGGCGGGATCAAGCTGGCTGACCGGGTTCACGCCGCTGGCCTTGATCCTGACCTGCATGTCGGTGGCAACTGTGCCGGGCGACAGGCCCATCACGCGCAGGCCCCAGGCCCCCTCCTCCAGATGGGCGATGCGGGTCAGCATGGCGGCCCCGGCCTTGGCGCTGCAATAGGCCCCCCAGCCTTCCAGCGGCGTGTGGGCGGCCCCGGACGAGACGGTGATGATCGTCCCCGCGCCTTGCGCCTTCATCACCGGGATGGCCGCGCGCATGCCGTGAAAGACGCCCTTGAGGTTGATGTCAATGGCCCGGCCCCAGTCGGCAGCCTCGGCTTCGGCCAGGCGAGCGATGGGGTCGATCACACCGGCGTTGTTGACCAGCACATCCAGACGCCCGCCCCAGCGCACTGCCTGATCCAGCGCCGCCCCCAGGCTGGCCGCGTCGGCCACATCACAGCGCAGGGCGAGCGCCTGCGGGCCGATCTTTGCCGCGATCCGCCCGATGTCGTCGCCGCTGCGCGCCAGAAGGGCCACGCGCGCCCCGGCCTGTGCGAAAACGCGGGCGGCAGCGGCCCCGATACCCCGGCTTGCCCCGGTGATTGCCACAACCTTGCCTTGCATTCCTGTCCCCCTTGCGCCGTGTCGCACCGTCTTAGACCATCGTTGCGCATAACGGAAACCCTTGACCCCGCCGCTTGGCGCGGGAAAGGATAGGCAAAGAGTCATCAGGAAGGTTTCTTCATGTTTCACGCAACGTTCAAGGGCGGCTCGCTGCTTGCCGCGCTGCTGATCTCAACTGCGGCCCATGCCGAGCTGACAGCCGATCAGGTCTGGACGAACTGGAAGGCCGTATCGGTCGCCTCTGGCCAGACCGTGACGGCGGCTTCGGAAGCCCGCCAAGGCGACACGCTTGCGATCACGGGCCTGACCATTGTGTCGACGTTCGACGGCGGGTCGATCAACAGCACGGTCGAGGCGGTGAATTTCCGCGAACTGGGTGACGGAACTGTCGAAGTCACCATGTCGCCCGACTATCCGGTCGTGGTGAATTCCATCGATTCCGATGGCAGGAAAAGCGTCGTCAATGTCGCGGTCCGCCAACCCGACCTCAAAATCATCGCATCGGGCACCGAAGCCGAAACGCGCTATGATTTCACTGCCCCCTTCGTAAAGGCGCTGGTCAATGACGTGACGGTAGAGGAAAAGCCCGTCGAATTGACTCTGGAGGTCGATGTCACGGCGCTCGGCGGAAGCTATCTGGTGACGGCAGGCACGCCCAAACAGCTTGCCTCTTCGATCACTGCCGGCAGCGCCGCAATGACGCTGGCGATGACGGACCCTGAAACGGGCGGCAAGATCAACATAACGGGCAATGTCAGCGACCTGGCGGGGAATTCGACAGGCAATCTGCTGGATGCGGCGATGACGGCGGACATGTCGCAGGCCCTGAAGGCCGGGTTCGCCACCGATGGCAGCCTCACCTATGGCGCAGGCACGTTCGAGTTTGACGTGGCCGAAGCGGCGGACACCACTCAGGGAACCGCAACCATCGGCAGCGGAAACATCGTCTTCGCGCTGGACGCCGAGCGCTTGAACTATGGCGGCGGAGCGAAGGATGTTGCAGTTACCCTGTCAGGCACGTGGAGTCCGCTGCCTTCTGTGGCGATGAGCTATGGCGAGGCGGCGTTCAACCTGCTGATGCCGACCAGCAAGTCGGACACGCCGGGCGATTTCGCACTTTTGACGAAGTTGGTTGATTTCACACTGTCAGACGAGGTCTGGTCGCTGCTGGACCCCGAAAAGGTCCTGCCGCGCGATCCGGCAACGCTGGTGATCGACACCAGGGGCAAGGCCAACTGGATGGTCGACATCATGAATCCGGACGAGGCTGCGAAAGCCGGCGAAGACGCATCGCCGGTCCAGCTTCATGCGCTGGATGTGACCGAGCTGAGGCTGAAGGCAGCCGGGGCGGAAGTGACCGGCAATGGTGCCTTAACCTTTGATAACGCCGACACCACGACCTTTCCCGGCATGCCGATGCCGGCGGGAAAGCTGGACCTGAAGATTGTCGGTGCCAACGGGCTTGTCGACAAGCTGGTGCAGCTGGGCCTTCTGCCAGAGGATCAGGCGATGGCTGCCCGGATGATGATGGGCCTGTTTGCCAATGCCGTGGAAGGGTCTGACGACACGCTGACCTCGACGCTGGAATTCAGGGACAAGGGCCTGTTCGTCAACGGCCAGCGCCTGCAATAACGCAGGGGTACATATCATCACAGAGTGCTGAAAAGGCATCCTGATCGCCTGCCTGACGGGAAAGCCTTCCTGATTCGGGGCAATCGGCTGCGATTGCGGGCGGACCCGGAAACGCACCGCGTTTCCCCCGCCCGCGCGCGACGGTGCCCTGTAGCCCGGCAGGTCCGGGAACAACGACCGGCCATCGTCCGACCTGGCGGGTGCAAAGCGCCCGGCCCAGAGCGGGTCGGGTGCTGGCCGGGGGCTTTGGCCCCTGGCGGGCGGGTGACACAGGCGGCGGGTGGCCGGGGCGATGGCCCCGGCCAGACTGCGCGACGCGCGCGCAAGGGAAAGTTCCCTGCTTTCCGGTCCGTCAGCCCGTGCGATTTACCCGTTCTCGGCACCCTGTCAGGGGCATCTCCGGCCCGGCCGGGGGTGCCCTTTGCCTGCCGGGTGCTTGCACCCCGGCATCGGGCAGACTACCTCAGCCTCCTGTGCACAAGGAGCGCCCGATGACCCCTTCGCTGGAATCCCTGACCGAAGCGCTTTTGTCTGCCGCCCGCCGTGCAGGGGCCGATGCCGCCGAGGCGCTGGCGGTCGCGGGCACGTCGCTGTCCATCGACCTTCGCGCCGGTGCCCTGGAGCAGGCGGAACGGTCGGAAAGCATCGAGTTGGGTCTGCGGGTTCTGATGGGGCGCAGGCAGGCCTGTGTTTCGGTTTCCGACCTGTCGCAGGCGACAATTGACGCGGTTGCGGAACGCGCCGTGGCCATGGCGCGCGAGGCACCGCAAGACCCGTGGATCGGGCTGGCCGAGGCGGATCAACTGGCCCGGACCTGGGATGTGGCGGCGCTGGAACTGTCGGATGACAGCCCCGAACCGGGGGCGCAGGCGCTGGAGCAGGATGCGAGGCGGGCCGAGGCCGCCGCGATGGCGGTAACAGGCATCACGCAGGTGGAAGCTTCGGCCGGATATGCTGCCCGGCGGATACATATGGCGGCAAGCAACGGCTTTGCGGGCGGCTACGGGCGCACGTCGCGGTCGTTCTCGGCGGTGGCCTTTACCGGCGAGGGGACCGGGATGGAGCGGGACTGGGCCGCCGAAAGCCGCACCTTCCAAAGCGACCTGCCAGCCCCGGAAGAGGCCGGGCGTCTGGCGGCAGAGCGCGCACTGGCCCGGCTGGGCGCGCGCAAACCCAGGACCGGTGCTTGTCCGGTGCTGTTTGATGAACGCGTTGCCTCTTCTCTGATCGGGCATCTTCTGTCGGCTGCGAACGGGTCTGCGATTGCGCGCGGGTCCAGTTGGGCGCGCGACCTGCTGGGCAAGCCGGTTCTGCCCGAAACGCTGTCGGTGATCGAGGACCCGCTGCGCCCGCGTATCGGGGCCTCGCGCCCCTTTGATGCCGAAGGGCTTGCCACCTTCCGGCGGGCCATCGTCGACCGGGGCATCCTGACGGGATGGACACTGGACCTGGCGACAGGGCGCAAGCTGGGCATGGCCAGCACTGCCAGTGCCTTTCGCGGCACGCAAGGGCCACCTTCACCCGGCACCACCAACATCGACCTGACACAGGGCAGCGCCAGCCGCGATGATCTGATCCGCGACATGGGAACGGGGCTGCTGATCACCGCGCTGATCGGCAGTTCGATCAATGCCACGACGGGCGATTATTCGCGCGGCGCGTCCGGCTTCTGGGTGGAAAACGGGCAGATCGCCCATGCGGTGAACGAGGTGACGGTGGCGGGCAACCTGCGCGACATGCTGCTGCGCATCACGCCCGCGAATGACACGCGGGCGCACCTTTCCACCCGCGTGCCCAGCCTGCTGGTCGAAGGGCTGACCCTTGCCGGCGCATGACCTGGCCCTGCTGACCGAAGCCGCGCTGAAGGCCGGCGGGATCGCGATGCGATTCTGGAGGCGCGCGCCGAAATTCTGGGACAAGGGCGGCGGGCACGGGCCGGTGACCGAAGCCGACCTCGATGTGAACGAGATGCTGGCGCATCTGCTGCTGGCGGCGCGGCCCGGCTATGGCTGGCTGTCTGAAGAAACCGAAGACGGTGCAGCCCGGCTGGTGGCGGAACGGGTCTTCATCATCGACCCCATCGACGGCACCCGCGCCTTCATGGCGGGGGAAGAAACCTTTGCCCATTCGCTGGCCGTGGCCGAGCGGGGCCGGGTGACGGCGGCAGTGGTGTATCTGCCCGCCTTGGACCGGCTGTATGCCGCCAGCGACCATGGCCCGGCGCTGTGCGACGGGGTGGAGATTGCCGCCAGCACGCGGGCGGGAACAGAAGGGGCCAGCCTGCTGGCCACCCAATCCAGCCTGGCCCCGGCGCTGTGGCCCGGTGGCGTGCCGCAGGTGAAACGCAGCTTCCGCGCCTCGCTCGCCTATCGGCTGTGTCTGGTGGCCGAAGGGCGGTTCGACGGGATGCTGACGCTGCGCGATGCCTGGGAATGGGACATCGCGGCAGGTGCCTTGATTGCGGAACGGGCCGGGGCGGTGGTGACCGACCGGGCGGGCGCGCCGATCCGGTTCAACGCAGGCCGTCCGCAGGCGGCGGGCGTGGTGGCGGCGGCACCGGGGCTGCATGGCGCGCTGATGGGGGGGCTTGCGCCGCAAGGGGAGCGGCCCGGATGAGGGGGGTGGTGTGCATTTGGCAGCGATACTGGCGGCGGCTGAATTGAGCGTTGCCAGAATCACTGCGGACTTTCACCGGGACCCTTCAATGTCCAGGCATCAGGTCTTCTTGGCCTGCAAGAGAAAGCTCATTGGAATCTGGGCCTCACGGCCTTCGTAGATGTCGTACTCAGGCTCCCGGATCGAATATCCGAACTCCTTCAGAGATGACAATGCCAGTCCGGCGGTGACACATGACGTCACGATTTGCCCGATGGAATGTATGAACCAGTACCCGGTTTCGCCCTTGCCGTGATCAACCCCATCGTATGAAATCAAGCCTTCCTCTTGCAGAGGATACTTTCTGAAGTAACTGAAGGCAGGTTCATATGGTGTGTCGCTGTCCGGGTCGAAAAGCTCCATGAAGGGATGCGTTTCATAAATGACCAAACACCCGCCGGGATGCAGAAGCCGCGCGATCACACGGAAGAAACCGTCAAGATCCGGCATCCAGTTCAGAACGCCGATCGTGATCAGCACCAGGTCAAAGGTGCCGACATCTTCCTTCAGGTCGTAGATATCTGCCTCGACCAGACGCGGCTGCAGACCGGCAGCCTGCGCAAGACTTCTTGCCTGTTCAAGAAACGCCCCTGATTGATCTATGCCCAGCGACGGCTGAATACCCAGCGATGCAAGTGACAACAACTCTCGGGCGTTGTTGCATCCGACCTGGACAGCCGATTTGCCCTCAAGTCCCAGTGCAAGGATCGCTTCGGTCAGTTCGCGGTCCAGCACGGAAAACCCGGGCTGGGCAGCCTTCGCCATTAACTCAGCCCACTCCTCGCCGTGACCATGCAGCGCGGCAGAAGCATTCCACGCCGCCTTGTTTGCTGCCGTGTAAACCGCAAATGAACTTGTCATCGTCTTGCACTTTCCGTAACCGACCGGATGTTCTGCTGTCCAAAGGACAGAGTCACGGGCTGCTGGTCAAGGGCAAGTTCGGCCATAAAGCGGCGAACAGAGATGTTCCCTGTCGGTGCCAAACAGCCGAAGACAACTTCGGGTGGCACCGGCTCTTGGAACGTCTTGGCAGCGGATATCCGTGCTTCTCTTGCCCCGATAACGACCTCGAAGCTACCCGCGCCTGCGCCAGGGCGTGCCGTCCAACGGGTTTACCCTCGATTCAGCGGCACGGCTTCTTCGGTGGCACAAAGCGCTTGCGGGAGTCGGTCGGGTCAACGGGGCGCGGGGCGGGTTTCTTGCCGAAGGCGGGTCTGGCTTGGGATTTGCGGCCCGAGGCCTTGCAGAATGCCGGTGTGCCGACCGGTTCAGCTTGGGACCCCGTGGGCGGGGGCGGGGTTCCCTGTCCGGACAGGCGCGCCGATCCGGTTCAATGCAGGCCGTCCGAAAGCCACGGGCGCGGTGGTGGCACCGAGTCTGCACGGGGTGTTGATGGGGGGCTGGCACCGCCGATGGAACGGCCCGCGTGAGGCGGTGGAATGGCAAGCGGCCCGGCTGAAGACAGTTCAGCGCCGCAAGCCATTCTTTGCTTCGCGCAGGATGCACTTTCTTTGCGGGATTCGTGAGCCGCCTTTTGGTGGACCTTTGCCATACCGGACCATCACATCGACCCCATGCGATCCGCCCTTTTCACGGCAAGACCGGCGCTGATGCAGAGTCGGGGCGGGGTGCGGACAAGCTGATCCAACCTCACAGGCAGGCGGCGATCAGGCCAGTTTCCGCCATTGGTCCGCGGGCAATGGCAAGGGCCCGGGGTGCGTTTGGCGATGGAGGCGAGCAACGGGGCCGGGACGCGTCTTGCGGGTGTTATGGCCGCAGGCGCAGAGATCGGTGAACAGGGCATTGCCGATCAGGCCGTTCCGCCTTTGTCGCAGCCTGTCGCTCGTTCGGCATAGCCCGGAAGTCTCAACAACCGCCACGATCCGCCGCCTTCCCACCGCGTCACCCCCGCTTTCCCGCAAGGCACGCCTTGCGACGGTCGCAGCCGCCAGACCTTGACGTTGCCAGCGCCGATTTCCAGCGCGGCCCAACTAAAATGTAATTGATGTTAACATTTGCATTGCACAGGTGCCCTGAGACGCTTACCCTGCCACTGGGATCGGCTTCGCCGTTCAATGGATTGAGGGAAGGAAAAACGATGTCGCGCTTTCGCAAGCTTGTCCGCTGGTTTCATATCATTGGCGGACTTTACATGGGGACCTTCCTGTTCTCGCCCCTGATCGAAAATCCGTCCGCCTTGCTTGCTGCCCAGTTCGTGTCGCTCGGCTTGCTGTTGACGGGGGTCAGCATGTGGCAATGGCCGCGCGTGACCCGCGCGCTTCGCGGCTTCGGCGGCAAGGGATGACCGGCGCGTCCGGCAAACGGGGCCGCGCTTTTGTTACCGGGGCCTCGTCCGGTCTGGGTGCCGGGATTTGCCTTGAACTCGCCCGGCGCGGCTGGGATGTGATCGGTGTGTCGCGACGCGGGATCGTGCCGCAGGGCGAAGCACCGGTGCCGGGGCGGATGGAAGGCCGGACGCTTGATGTGACGGACCTGGCATCGGTTGAGGCGATGGTTGCGGACCTTGACGCCACGGGCGGCATCGACCTCTATGTCCTGAATGCGGGTGCCAACATCCCGGCAATGGTCGAAGACCTGCCCATGGCGGACACACGGGCGATCATGGAGACCAATTTCTGGGGGGTGGTCAATGTTGCGCGCACCGCCTTGCCGGGACTTCGCCAGCGGGGGGGCGGGACCATTTGCGTTGTCGGCTCGCTGGCCGGGAAGATCACGCCTCCCGGCGAGGCGATTTATGGCGCAAGCAAGCACGCCCTTGAAGGGTGGTGCGAAGGCCTTCTGCACGAGGTTGGCCGCTTCAACATCCGCGTCAGGCTTATGGCGCCAGAGTTCATCGCGACCGAGCTGGTATCGCAGCTTCCTGTGCCGGTCGAAACCTCTGCCTATGGGGATCTCAATGCCAGGCTGGTCGAGACATGGCATGAGCATGCCCGCAAGGGTCTGAAGCCGGACGCGGCGGCCCGCGCGATGGTCAACGCCATGGAACGGCGCGGCGGCGGCTGGCGCGTGCCGGTTGGAATGGGCGCACTCTGGCTGCCGCGCTTGCGTTTTCTGCTTGGTGACCGCCTTTTCCTGGCGATTACCCGCCGTTTGTTCGGGATGTAGGCGCAGCGCCGTCACGCCTGCCGATCCTGAACCGTGACGGGCGGTGCGTCCCCCTGACCGGCATGCCCGACACAACACGCCTCCCCGACCTTTGGCAATTGCCCCGCCAGGCGGAATGCCCCCGTGCTTTCGGCGGCGCGGCAGAAGACCGGCACCCGGTGCGGGCGCCTGCTGACCCTGACGGTCATGATGCGGGTATCGCCCGGTGCGCAGCGCAGACTGCCCGCGGCCATGACCACAAGCACGCCCGCCAGAATCGCGACGGGCGATGCCGTGCTCAGGACCAGAGCCTTGCACCCGTGGGTTAATGCGGCATTTGGCGCCCCCGGTTTCTGGCGGCGCTGATCGGAACCGGGTCAGCGCGCCGGATGAAGAGTTTTGTTTCGGTTCGGGTGTGGGGCGCGATGAAGCTGGCGATGGCGGCCTCGGGGGTGTTCGCGGATCGCAAGACGCCGCGTCTCAATCGGCTTCGGGTAAGCCTGGCGAAGATGCGAAGGATCAGGGCACGGTCCGGGGGGGGGCCGTTCTGGCGCAGACGGTTCAGACGGAACGGAAGATTGATCCGCATTCCGGGGCGACGGTGGTGTTCCGCGCGAGGCGGGGGACAGATTGAAGGTCCTGCTGTGGGACGGTGCCGGGATGGTGCTGACCGACAAGGTGCCGGAACCAGGCAAATTCGCCTGGCCGAAGGTCCAGGACGGGGTACTGCGGCTGTCACGGGCGCAGCTTGAAGGCTTGGACAGGCGGCGGGTGATGGCACGACGGGTGCCGCCGACTGCTGCGGCGGGATGACAAGACGTTGCGACGCCCTTTCGACCGGGAAGAGTGCGCTTCAGGTGGTGACCGCCCGTGCCGCCGATGCCCGGCCTTGGGACCGCTGCCCGCGTCACCGCCAAGGTGGTGCGCAACGCGAAGACCATCTGCTGCGCCCGATACTGCCTCTTCTCCCCGCATGTCTCCGCTGCGGCTTTCGCCAAGGCCGCCCGCGCCCACCGGCCCAGCGGGAACCGCCTGCACCGGGTGCGCGACGTCACTTGCGGCGAAGACGCGCCCGAAACCGATAAGACCATGGGCCTGACAACCGTGCAATCCTCTGAAAACCTGTCCTCAACATCCCCGGAACCGCGCAGCCCGAAAGCTCCATCCGACAATTGCGCAAGCGCGCGGGATGGCCCGATGCCGTCGCAAGACCAGTCTTCGGCCAGACGCGAGAACCCCGAAATGCCACCCAGGGGAATCGCATTTGAAGATTTGGGGTAGCGCTTGGGTCTGAATTGGATTCTGCTTGTGGTTCCTAAGGGAGGAACCCATGCCGTCATTGATCACGATCCTTCGCCAAGTTCCCGACCCTCGGACGGGGAATGCGCAGCGCCATGCGCTTTTGGACCTTCTGGTG
>JADCEN010000029.1 GCA_020250175.1 Rhodobacter sp. | reverse complement strand
AATGCTCCAGCATCAGCGCAAGACGATCCCTGACAAAAACCTGTTCCATGACGGCTCACCTCCCGCCACCACAAGAATCAGATCAAGCCACGACCCGCCACCCCAGACCGAAATCCGTTAACCTCACAACGACGCCCTGGCAGCGGCGCAACGCCCATTGAACCCGAGCGCAAATTTGATCATGTTGGCAGGTAAACCTGCCGCCCTGGCAAAAGACAGGGCCTTGATGGAGCCTGACATGCTGAACGCCGAAGTTGCCCGCCGCCGCGATGATGCCATTTCCCGCGGGGTCGGGATGATGACACAGATCTATGCTGATCGCGCGCTGAACAGCGAGGTCTGGGATATCGAGGGCAACCGCTACATCGATTTCGCCGCCGGCATCGCCGTGGTCAACACCGGGCATTGCCACCCCAGGGTGATGGCGGCTGTCGCCAACCAGATGACCAAATTCACCCATACCTGCCATCAGGTCCTGCCCTACGAGCCCTACATCCGGCTGGCCGAGCGTCTGAACGCGCTGGTGCCCGGCGATTTTCCGAAGAAGACCATCTTTGTCACCACCGGGGCCGAGGCCTGCGAGAATGCGGTGAAGATCGCGCGCATCGCCACCGGCCGCTCGGGCGTCATCGCCTTCGGCGGCGCTTTCCACGGCCGCACCTTCATGGGCATGTCGCTGACCGGCAAGGTGGAACCCTACAAGAAGGGCTTCGGCGCGATGATGCCCGATGTCTGGCACGTGCCCTTCCCGCAGGAGGTGCACAATATCACCACCGAAGACGCGATGTCGGGCCTGACCAAGCTGTTCAAGGCCGATCTTGACCCTGCGCGCGTCGCCGCGATCATCTTTGAACCCGTGCAGGGCGAAGGCGGCTTCTATCCCGCGCCGAAAGACCTGGTGCGCGGTATCCGCAAGCTGTGCGACGAGCATGGCATCGTCATGATCGCCGATGAGGTGCAGACCGGCTTCGCACGGACCGGCACCCTTTTTGCGATGGAAAGCTACGGCGTTGCTGCCGACATCACCACCATGGCCAAGGGTCTGGCCGGTGGCCTGCCGCTGGCCGCCGTGACCGGCAAGGCAGAGCTGATGGACGCGGCCCATCCCGGCGGTCTGGGCGGCACCTATGGCGGCAACCCGCTGGGCATCGCCGCCGCCAATGCGGTCTTGGACGTGATCGAGGAGGAAGACCTGTGCGCCCGCGCCAACGAGCTGGGCGGGCGGCTCAAGCAGCGGCTTGAGGCGATTCGCTCGGTCACGCCCGAAATCGTCGATATCCGGGGGCCGGGCTTCATGGTGGCCGTCGAATTCGCCAATGCCACCACGCACGAGCCTGACCCGGGCCTGACCGGGCGCGTGCGGATGGAAGCGCTGAAGCGCGGGCTGATCCTGCTGACCTGCGGTGTCTATGGCAATGTGATCCGCTTTCTGGCCCCCATCACCATTCCCGATGCGCATTTCGCCGAGGCGATGGACATTCTGGAAGAGTCGGTGGCAGCGGCGCGCGCCGCCTGAACCGGTGCGGCGGGGGCCAGCCCCCGCACCCCCGGGATATTTTTGAACAGATAACGCCGGGGACGGGGGCCGGGAGATGTGCCTGTGACACGGGAACGTTCCGGTTGAAAGGGGTCGCGGAGATGTCGTCCCCGCCTGCCCTGCCCGGCCTTCTGCTCGACGCCGTGGGCTACGGCGTCGCAGGTCGCCCGATTCTGTCGGGGATCACGGCGCATCTGGCGGAGCGGCGCATCGGCATTGTCGGGCGCAACGGGTCGGGCAAGACGACGCTGCTGCGGCTGATGGCGGGCCTGGTGCGGCCCACAACCGGGCGGGTGCGGGTGGACGGGATTGATCCTGCGGGCGACCGCAGGGCGGTGATCCGCCGCCTGGGGCTGTTGTTCCAGAACCCGGACCACCAGATCATCTTTCCGACCGTGGAAGAAGAGATTGCCTTCGGCCTGCGCCAGCAGGGCCGCTCTGGTGCCGAGGCGCTGGCACGGGCGCGCGCTGTTCTGGCGGCAGAGGGGCGGGCGCATTGGGCCAGCGCCCCGGTGCAGACACTGAGCCAGGGGCAGAGGCAATATCTGTGCCTGATGGCGGTGCTCGCGATGGAACCGGCAACGATCCTGCTGGATGAACCCTTTGCCGCGCTGGACCTGCCCACCAAGGCCCGTCTGGCGCGGCGGCTGGATGCACTGCCCCAGCGGCTGGTGGTGATCGGCCATGATCCGGCGGTGCTGGCGGGCATGGACCGCGTGCTGTGGCTGGAAGGCGGGCAACTGCATCTGGATGGCCCGGCGGCAGAGGTGCTTGCGGCATTTTCCGGGGCGATGGACAGGGCGGGGGAACGTGATGCTGACATTGACATCCCCGGTTGAGACCTGGCTGCACCCGGTCCGGGCAGGATGGAAGCTTTTTGCGCTTTGCGTCTTTACCTTCGCCCTCTTCTCGATGGAGGGGATACAGGCGCTGGTGCTGGCGCTGGCCTTCGTTGTCGTGCTGCAATTGCCGTGCGGTGCCCTGTTCCTTCGCACGGCGGCACGCCTGCTTTGGCCATTGTGGCCCTTTGTGGGGATCGTGCTGGTCTGGCATCTGTGGATCGCGGCCCCTGCCGCTGGCGCGACCGTTGTGTTGCGGCTGGTCGCTGCCGTGGGCGCGGCCAACCTGGTGACGATGACAACCCGCCTGACGGACATGATCGCAGTGATCGAGTGGCTGGCCCGGCCCCTTGGCCGCGCGGGGCTTTCGCCCCGGCTGATCGCGCTTGCGATTGCGCTGGTGATCCGGTTCATCCCGGTGCTGTCGGTGCGGGCGCTTCAGCTTTCCGAAGCATGGCGGGCCCGGTCACCGCGCCGGTCGCGCTGGCCTTTGCTGGTGCCGGTGACACTGGCTGCGCTTGATGATGCCGACCATGTCGCAGAGGCCTTGCGTGCGCGGGGCGGAGCGGGCTAACTGCGCTGTCTTTGCCAGAGGAAGACATGGAACGAAGCCTGACCCACATCGCCCTGTTCGCAGCGCTGATCGCGGTTCTGGGTCTGATACCGCAGATCACGCTGGCTGTCGGCGTGCCGATCACGGCGCAAAGCCTTGGCATCATGCTGTGCGGGACCGTGCTGGGTGCGCGCCGGGGTGCGCTGGCTGTAGTCCTGTTTCTGGTGCTTGTGGCAGCCGGCCTGCCGCTGCTGTCTGGCGGGCGCGGGGGGCTGGGGGTCTTTGCCGGGCCATCGGCAGGTTTTCTGGTGGGTTTTCCGGTTGCGGCCTTTGTCTGCGGGCTGATCGTCGAGCGGTGGCGCATGGCGATTGGCCCGGCCGCCTTTGTTGGCGCGGTTACGGGCGGCATTGCAGTGCTTTATGCCTTTGGCATTCCTGTATTGGCCGCGCGTCTGACGGAAGCACAGATCGCAGGCATGCCATTGAACCGGAATATGTCCCTGCCCTTGGCGCTGGCCGCGCTTTACCTGCCGGGCGATCTGATCAAGGCGGTCTTGGCCGCCTTGATCACGCGCGGCGTGGCGCGGGCGCGGCCCGGCTCGCTGCTGTCGCGGTCCGCTGCCGGTTAAGCCTGCAGCAACAGGGCAGTACCGATCCCCCCCGCAGCGGCAATCGCGGCAAGCCCGGTGCCGCTGCGCAGGTCATGGAACAACCGCACGGCCAGAATGGCCCCCGAGGCACCGATGGGGTGCCCGCGCGCCAGCGCCCCGCCGCCGCCATTGACCCGCGCAGGGTCAAGGCCCGCGCCTTCAACACAGGCAATCGCCTGCACCGCGTAAGCCTCCATCACCTCTGCCAGGCTCAGCTCCTCAGCGCGAATCCCGGCCTGGCCCAAGGCGCGCATTGTCGCAGCAACGGGGGCCAGACCCGGCTCTTCGGGCCGCCCGCCCAGGGTCGCACCCCCCAGAATGCGCAGGGCGCGCTTTGACCGGCGCGCCAGCCGGTCAGACACGACAAGGCACAGCGCGGCCCCGTCGGCGGCCACGGCCGTAGTGGCTGCGCTGATCGTGCCGCTGATCACCGGGGCGCGGGCTGCCACCGCCGGTGTCAGGTGCCGGGTGAAACCATCGGCGCTGATCCCCAGCAGCGGCACGATTTCCCGCACCATTCGCCCGGCTGCGGCGCGCGCCGCCGCATGGCTGCGCACCGCCCAGGCATCCTGCCGGTCGCGCCCGATGCCAAGCGACAGCGCAAGTCCTGCCGCCGCTTCGGCCATGTCGGGGTCACGATCCGGCCAGGGGGTGAAGGGGGGCTGGTCATAGGGCACCGCCGGCCCTCCGCCCGGATCGGTGCGCAGCCGGATCGGACGGCGGGAATAGCTTTCCACTCCGCCCGCCAGCACGGCCTCTGCCTGACCCGCCTCGATCATGGCCCGCGCCAGCAGCAGCGCGTCCAGCCCGCCCGCACATTGCCGGTCGATGGTCAGCCCCGCCACCCGCTGCGGCAGGCCGGCCGCCAGCGCCACCAGGCGGGCCGGATTGCCCCCTGCCCCCAGCGCATTCGACAGGATCAGGTCCGCAACCTCGTCCGGCGCCACCCCGACCTCGGTCAGGCAGGCCGTCACCAAAGGCGCGGCAAGGTCCTGCAGCGACAGTCCCGCAAAGGCACCGCCGCGCGGGATGACGGGGGTGCGGAAGGCGGCGACAACAAAGGCGGTCACCCGACAAACCCCTGCAAGGCCGCAAGATCGGTCTTGCCGGAGGCCAGCAGCGGCCAGTCTGCCACCAGATGCACGCGGCGCGGGGCCTTCAGCGGCCCCAGCCGCCGACGGCAGGCGGCCAGCAGCGCCGCCGGGTCGCCCCCCTTGACAACGGCATCCAGCACCTGACCGCGCCGGGGATCGGCGCGGGGAAGGACGGCGGCCTGCATCACACCCGGCTGACCCAGAAGAAATGCCTCGATCTCTTCCGGGAACACGTTCTGGTCCGCGACCGTCACCATCCGGCCTGTCCGACCGGACAGGAACAGAAAGCCGTCGCGCATCTGGCCGATGTCGCCCACGGTCAGCCAGCCATCATGCCAGCGCGCGCCACCCGCCGCCCCTGCATAGCCGTCAAAAAGATAGGGCGAGCGCACCCAGACCTCTTGCGCCCCGGCCGGGCCGCGCAGATCGATTTCTGCCCCCGGATAGGCGCGCCCGACGCTGCCCCTGGGGGTTGCGGCATCCGACAGGGTGACAAAGCTGGTCTCTGCCGCCCCGTAGACTTCGCAGATTTCTGCCGCCGGAAACCGCAGCGCCAGCCCCGCCCGCGTTGCGGGATCAAGCTTTGATCCGGCAGTCATGATCAGGCGCAGGCCGACAACCGGACTGACCTGCGTTTCCAGCATCAGCCGCAGCTGCGCCGGTGCGGCATAAAGCACGTCGATCTGCCGCATCCGCAGCGCCGTCACCTGCCGGTCGGGCCGCAGCCCGTCCAGCAGATGCGCCTCGGCACCCAGATGGACCGCCTCGATCGCGCCGTAAAGGGCCAGCGATTGCGTCAGACGTCCCGGAATGGCCACGCGCACCCCCGGCCCGATGCCGAAGCGGGCGGCGTTCACGGCAAAGCTGGCAATCCACGAGGCCTGGCTGCGCCGGATGCGGCGCGGCATGCCGGACGAGCCGGATGTCAGCGTCTCGAAACTGCCCGCGCCCTGCGCAGGCTCTGCCGCTGTTTCGCCCACGCGGAAGGCAAGCCCGGTGTCGGCGGCGGCGAAGACGCCTGCCAGCGCCCAGGCTGGCGGGCGTTCGGGGATGCAGGCCAGCGCAGGACCATCGTACATCCCGGCCCCGTCCGGCCCGAGAATGCGCGCCTGTGGATGCCGCCGGAACAGGGCCGCCGGGGCAGGCCCGGCCATTCCGGCCGCAGCGGTCATGCGCTGCGAAAACCCGCCGCAAGCGCCCGTGCGGCGTGCAGCATCAGGCCAAGATCGATGCCGACGGCTGTAAAGCGGGTGCCCCAGCTCATGCAGGCCCGTGCAAAGGCCGGGTCGGATGTCAGGATTCCCGCAGGTTTCCCGGCTGCGGTGATCCGGCGGATCGCATTTTCGATGGCCGCTGTCACATCGGGATGCGCAAGCTGGCCGGGGTATCCCATGCTGGCGGCAAGATCGGCCGGTCCGATGAACAGCCCGTCCACCCCGTCGACTGCGGCAATCTCTTCGATCCGGGTCAGGGCCAGGGCGGTTTCCACCTGCAGGATCAGGCAAATCTCTGCTTCGGCGCGCTGGGTGTAGTCGGCAACGGCCCCAAAGCGGCTGGCGCGCGTCAACCCTGCCACGCCGCGCATCCCGCGCGGGGCATAGCGCAGGGCGGCCACCGCCGCCTGCGCCTCTTCGGCCGATTGAATATAGGGCAGGATCAGGGTCTGCGCCCCGAAATCCAGCAGGCGCTTGATCAGCACCGGGTCATTGGCTGCGGGGCGCACCGCGGCTGAGACCGGATAGGGGGCCATGGCCTGCAACATTCCCAGCACATCGGGCACGTCCGTGGGCGCATGTTCGGTGTCGATCACCACCCAGTCAAAGCCGCAGCCTGCCAGCGCCTCGGCCACCAGCGGGCCGGGGATGGAATTCCACAGCCCGATTTGCTGGCGGCCCTCCTTCAGCGCCTGCTTGAACCGGTTGACGGGAAGCTCCATCATCCGCGCCCCAAAAGGGCCGCCATGCGGCGCAGGGCAAGCAGATAGCCGTCCGTGCCGAAACCGGCGATGACCCCGTCGGCGCGCTGCGACACATAGGACTGATGCCGGAACGCCTCGCGCCGGTGGATGTTTGTGATGTGAACCTCCAGAACCGGGCCGTCAAAGGCGTTCAGCGCATCCAGGATGGCAATCGAAGTATGGCTGTAGGCCGCCGGATTGAGGATGATCCCGGCCCCTTCGGACCGCGCCTGATGAATCCAGTCGATGATCTGCCCCTCGTGGTTTGACTGGTGAAAGCGGATCGTCAGGCCAAGCTCTTCGGCCAGGGACGCGCAGCCATCGGCCAGGTCTTCCAGGGTGGCCTTGCCGTAAACCTCGGGCTGGCGCACACCCAGCAGGTTCAGGTTCGGTCCGTTCAGGATGTAGATCGGTTTCGGCACGCGGCGCATCCTTTGGTCATGGCTGCGCCGACGATAGACGATCCTTCGGTGCGGGCAAGCGTCTGCGTCAAGCCACCTTCTCCAATGTGACAGGGGCGGTCACGCCCAGCGCGTGGCAGACATCCCGCGTCAGGTGCGGGCGGTTCAGGGTGTAGAAATGCAGGTCCTGCACGCCTTCGTCGATCAGCCGGGAACACAGCGCGGTGCAATGGGTCAGCGCCAGCAACTCTTCGCGGCCATCGCGCCGCGCCGTCTCGAAAGCGTCGTTCAGACGCGGCGGTATCCGGGTGCCGCAGCGGGCGGCAAAGCGTTTGGCCCCGTCCCAGCCGGTGATGGGCAGGATGCCGGGGATGATCGGGGCGGTGATTCCCTCCGCCGCGCAGGCATCGCGGAACCGAAGAAACGTGTCCGCTTCGAAAAAGAACTGGGTGATCGCACTTGTGGCCCCGGCGTCGATCTTGCGCTTGAGCCAAAGCACATCGGCGCGGCTGTCGGCGGCATCCGGGTGCTGCTCGGGGTAGGCACCGACGCGGATCTTGAAGTTGCCGGTAGCCGCCAGGGCCGCCACCAGATCGACAGAGCTTGCAAAACCGTCGGGATGCGGCGTGAACCGGGCATTGCCCTTTGGCGCATCGCCGCGCAGGGCGACGATTTCGGTAACCCCCTCCTGCGCATAGGCTTGGGCAATTTCCAGCGTCTCGGTCCGGGTCGCATCGACGCAGGTCAGGTGCGCCGCCACGTTCAGCCCATAGTTCCTTTTTATGGTACCCACTGCGTCATGCGTCAGCCTGCGGGTGGTGCCCCCCGCGCCATAGGTGACAGACACGAAATCCGGGCGCAGCGGGGCCAGCACCTGCACCGTTTCCCACAGCCGGAACGCGGCATCAAGCGTTTGCGGCGGGAAGAATTCGAACGAAAGGCGGGGGGTGACGGACATGGGCGGCTCCTGCTGTTACGCCCTTGTCGCAAATCTGGTGATGTGAGACAATTTCATAATACGCATGATGAACATGAGGTTCACCACAGGATGTATCTGGAATTCCGGCATCTGCGCACCATCCGCGCCATCCATCAGGCCGGCGGTCTGGCCCGTGCTGCCGAGATGCTAAACATGACGCAATCCGCGCTCAGCCATCAGGTCAAGGGGTTGGAGGATCAGGCGGGGATCGAGCTGTTCGTCCGGCGGTCAAAGCCCATGCGCCTTTCGGCGGCGGGCCTGCGGATGCTGAAGCTGGCCGAACGTATCCTGCCGGAAATCGACGCATTGCAGGAGGAATTCGCGGCCCTGAAATCCGGCAAGACCGGGCGGCTGCACATTGCCATCGAATGCCATGCCTGTTTTGAATGGCTGTTCCCGGTGCTGGAACTGTTCCGCCACGCCTGGCCCGAGGTTGATGTCGATATCCGCGCGGGCCTTGCCTTTGAAGCACTGCCGGCCCTGAACCGCGAAGAGGTTGATCTTGTGATCTCGTCCGACCCCGTGAAGCTGGACGGGATCACCTTCAACCCGCTGTTCGATTACCACCCGATGTTTGTTGCCGCAGCCCAGAACCCGCTGGCGGCGAAAGACGTGATCCTGGCCGAAGATTTCCGCGACCAGATGCTGATCACATATCCCGTGGCCCGTGACCGTCTGGATGTGTTTACCGAGCTGCTGACCCCCGCGCGGGTCGAACCGCGCGGCCAGCGGCAGGTGGAACTGACCGCCGTGATCCTGATGCTGGTGGCTGCCAACCGGGGCGTGTCGGTGCTGCCCGACTGGGTGCTGCGCGATGTGAAAAGCAACGCCGACTACGTCACCCGCCCGCTGGGGCCGGGGGTGATTACCAAGCGGCTTTATGCGGCGACGCGCAGCGAAGATGTGGCCAAACCCTATATGGCGCATGTCCTGCGCCTGGGCCGGACCGAGCCGGTGAAGCTGCAACGCGGATGACGGGGTCTGGCCTGGCCTCTGTCAGGCAAGTCCCATCGCGTGTATCCTGCCACAAAGACAGGAGCCTGCCCATGCCCCGCGACAGCCACGACACCCCCTGGACCGTGATCGAGACGCAAAGCCTGGCACCCGAAGGGCCGATGGTGGCCCAGCTGATCGCCGAGGCGGCCCTGGGCACAGAGGACCGCGCCCGCATCACCGCCGCCGCAGCCCAAATGGTGCGCCGCATCCGAAGCTCTGTCCGGCCCGGCCTGATGGAGGTGTTCCTTGCCGAATACGGTCTGTCCACCGATGAGGGCATCGCGCTGATGTGCCTGGCCGAGGCGCTGCTGCGCGTGCCCGATGCCGAAACCATGGATGCGCTGATCGAAGACAAGATCGCGCCGTCTGACTGGGGCCGCCATCTTGGCCGGTCATCCTCATCGCTGGTCAATGCCTCGACCTGGGCGCTGATGCTGACCGGCAAGGTGCTGGACGACCGTGATCCGGGCGTGGTCGGCCATCTGCGGGCGGCGGTGAAACGGCTGGGCGAACCGGTGATCCGCACCGCCGTCGCCCGCGCGATGAAGGAGATGGGCCGCCAGTTCGTGCTGGGCGAAACCATCGATTCTGCCATGAAGCGCGCGGCAGAGCTGGAAGCAAAGGGCTATACCTACAGCTATGACATGCTGGGCGAAGCCGCCCGGACAGAGGCCGATGCGCGGCGCTATCACCTTGCCTATTCGCGGGCGATCACCGCCATTGCCGGGGCCTGCACCGGCCCCGACATCCGCCGCAACCCCGGCATTTCGGTGAAGCTTTCGGCGCTGCACCCGCGCTATGAGGTGGCCAAGCGTGACCGGGTGATGGCCGAGCTGGTGCCGCGCGTCCGCGCGCTGGCCGGGCTGGCCCGTGCGGCCGGGCTTGGCTTTAACATCGACGCGGAAGAGGCGGATCGTCTGGCCCTGTCGCTGGAGGTGATCGGGGCGGTCCTGTCCGACCCCTCGCTGGCCGGATGGGACGGCTTTGGCGTGGTGGTGCAGGCTTACGGCCGCCGCGCGGGTGCGGTCATCGACTGGCTGCATGCGCTGGCGGTCCGGCTGGACCGCCGGATCATGGTGCGGCTGGTCAAGGGCGCCTATTGGGATACCGAGGTGAAGCGCGCCCAGGTGCTGGGCCTTGCCAGCTTTCCCGTCTTCACCCGCAAACAGGCCACAGATGTCAGCTACATCGCCAATGCCCGCAGGCTGCTGGGCATGACCGACCGGATCTATCCGCAATTTGCCACGCATAATGCCCATACCGTGGCCGCGATTCTGGATATGGCAGGTGACCGGGACAGTTTCGAGTTCCAGCGCCTGCATGGCATGGGCGAGCGGCTGCATGACATCGTGCTGACGGACAACGGCACGCGCTGCCGCATCTACGCCCCTGTCGGCGCACATCGGGATCTGCTGGCCTATCTTGTCCGCCGCCTGCTGGAAAACGGTGCCAATTCCAGCTTCGTCAACCAGATCGTGAATGAAGACGTGACCCCGGAACAGGTGGCGGCCTGCCCGCTTACGGCGATGGAACGCATCGAACCGGTCGGCTCACCCGCGATCCCGCCCGGCCCCGCGCTGTTTGATCCGCGCCGCAATTCACGCGGCTTTGATCTGACCGATGCCGCTGACCTTGCCCTGATCGAACAGGCCCGCGCGCCGCACCGCGACCGGCTGTTCGATGCCCGCCCGCGCCTGGCCGGGCCGGTGGCGGGCGGGCAGCGCCGGGCCGTGCAGAATCCGGCGACCGGGGCGATTGTCGGCCATGTCCTGCCTGCGGCCGCCCCGGATGTTCAATCGGCCCTGCAGGCGGCCCGGCCCTGGGATGCCGCGCCAGCCGAACGTGCCCAAATCCTGAACCGCGCCGCAGACCTGTATGAGGCCGACTTCGGCCCGATCTTTGCCCTGCTGGCCCGCGAGGCGGGAAAGACGCTGGCCGATGCCGTCAGCGAACTGCGCGAGGCGGTGGATTTCCTGCGCTACTATGCGCAGCAGGCCCCGGCGCTGACTGCCCCGGCGCAGGGTATCTTCGCCTGCATTTCGCCCTGGAACTTTCCGCTGGCCATCTTCACCGGCCAGATTGCTGCCGCCTTGGCCGCCGGAAACGCGGTGCTGGCCAAACCGGCCGGGCAAACCCCGCTGATTGCCACGCTGGCCGTGGACCTGCTGCTGAAGGCGGGCGTTCCGGCCACCGCGCTGCAACTGCTGCCGGGGGACGGAACGGTCGGCGCGGCCCTGACCCGTGATCCCCGCGTGGCGGGGGTCGCCTTTACCGGCTCCACCGGAACGGCACTGAAAATCCGCGCCTCGATGGCCGAACACCTGCACCCCGGTGCGCCGCTGATCGCCGAAACCGGCGGGCTGAACGCGATGCTGGTGGATTCAACCGCCCTGCCGGAACAGGCCGTGCGCGACATTCTGGCCTCTGCTTTCCAGTCCGCCGGACAGCGCTGTTCCGCCCTGCGCTGCCTTTATCTGCAGCAGGACGTGGCCGAAACCGTGACCGAGATGCTGTTCGGCGCGATGGATGACCTGGCCCTTGGCGATCCGTGGCACCTTGCGACCGATGTCGGCCCGGTGATCGACACGGCAGCGCAAAGCGCAATTGCAGCCTATATCGCCGAAGCACGCAGCGAGGGGCGGGTTCTGAAGGAACTGCCCGCCCCGCCCGGCACCTTCATCGCCCCCACCGTTCTGCGGGTGTCGGGCATCGCGCAGATGCCGCGTGAAATCTTCGGCCCGGTTCTGCACATCGCCACCTTCCGCGCCAGTGAGATCGACGCCGTGATCGACGCGGTGAATGCCACCGGTTACGGGCTGACCTTTGGCCTGCACAGCCGCATCGATGACCGGGTGCAGCGCATCGTGGACCGGCTTCACGTCGGCAACATCTATGTGAACCGCAACCAGATCGGCGCGGTCGTGGGCAGCCAGCCCTTTGGGGGTGAAGGGCTTTCGGGCACCGGGCCAAAGGCGGGCGGCCCGCAGTATCAGCCGCGCTTCACCGCCCATCCCGCGCCGCAGGGGCAGGCCGACCAAAGCCAAACCACCGCCGAAGAGGCGCAGGCCGCGCTTCTGAGCATGGTCCTGCCGGATGACCGGGAACAGGCCCTGATCCTTCCCGGCCCGACGGGCGAATCGAACCGGCTTGTCCTGGTGGCCCGAACGCCGCTTTTGTGCCTTGGTCCGGGGGCGGCCACCGCCTTGGCGCAGGCCGAATCGGTGCGCAGCCTGGGGGGCAAGGCCGTGGAAGCGCCCGGCCTTCCGGCAGAGGCGCTGGGGCGCATGACGGGCTTTTCCGGCGCGCTGTTCTGGGGTGCGCCGGACCTGGCGCGGCCTTTTGCCCGCGCGCTGGCGCAGCGCCCGGGCCCGATCCTGCCCCTGATCGCCGGGCAGCCAGACCCGGCCCATGCCCGCCTTGAACGCCATGTCTGCATCGACACCACCGCATCGGGCGGCAACGCCCAGCTTCTGGCGCAGGCAGCACAGGCTTGACGCCGCCACGCGGATCGGAAACCCTGCGCCCATGTTCCCGATCCGCGACCACAACCCTTCGGGGCGTACGCCCTATGTGACTTATGTGCTGATCGCGGTGAACATCGCGGTCTTTCTGGCCTATTGGTACACGCTGCCATCCGACCGTGCCCTGGACAGGTTCTACCAGCTTTGGGGGCTGGTCCCTTTTGACTTTACGCTGCGCGGCCAGAGTCATGGCTTTGTCACCTCGATGTTCCTGCATGGCGGCTGGATGCACCTTCTGGGCAACATGCTGTTTCTGTGGATTTTCGGGGACAATCTGGAAGATGAGATGGGGCATCTGCCCTATCTGCTGTTCTACCTTCTGAGCGGAATTGCCGCCGCCGCCCTGCAGGTCGCGTCCGACCCTTATTCGCAGGTGCCGATGGTTGGGGCCTCGGGGGCGATCGCCGGGGTGATGGGGGCCTATCTGCTGCTGTTTCCAAAGGCCCGCGTCGATGTGTTCTTCTTTTTCATCGTGTTTTTCCGGGTCTTTCCGATTCCCGCCTGGATCATGCTGGGCATCTGGTTCGCGCTGCAGGTGGGCAGTGGCGTCATGATCCGGGCAGACCAGGGCGGCGTCGCGCATTGGGCCCATGCAGGCGGTTTCGTGGCCGGTCTGGTGCTGGCCTTTCCGCTGTGGCTTGTCCGGGGCGGTCCTGCCTTCTGGAGCCGCACGCACGGCAGGCCGCCGCACCCCGAGGCGACCTATCCGGTAGCAAGATCCAGGATTCCAAGCGTTCGGCGCATGAAATGATCAGGCCCCCGGCCCTGCGAAAGCCAAGCCCGGCCGGCACCGCGCCGGACCCGGGGCAGGAATAGCGCCCGGCCCGGAGCGGCTGATCATTCGCCCCGGATCAC
This sequence comes from Rhodobacter sp., assembly GCA_020250175.1. GTDB lineage: Bacteria > Pseudomonadota > Alphaproteobacteria > Rhodobacterales > Rhodobacteraceae > Aliitabrizicola. The sequence goes on along the minus strand of JADCEN010000029.1, from coordinate 55,682 downwards.
CGTGCGGAAGTCTTCGAACAGCGCGCTGTTTCCGGCGATGATCGACCCGTGTTGCACCGGATCGTCCCCCTCGCGGATGCCGCTGACAAAGCCGCCCGCCTCGCGCACCAGAATGATGCCCGCCGCCATGTCCCAGGGCTGGATGCCGCGTTCCCAGTAGCCATCGAACCGGCCCGCCGCGACATAGGCAAGGTCCAGCGCCGCCGCCCCCCAGCGCCGCACGCCGGCGCAGGCGGGCGACAGCCGGGCCAGATCCTGCAGCGTGGCGGGCAGGGCACCGCGCCCGGCAAAGGGGATGCCGGTGGCGAAGACCGCATCGCCCATCGCGCGCCGCCCCGATACCCGCAGGCGGCTTTCGTTCAGCCAGGCACCGGCCCCTTTTTCGGCCACGAACATCTCGTCCTTGGCCGCATCAAGGATCACGCCGGACACGATTTCACCCTTGTGTTCCAGCCCGATGGAGACGGCCCAGTGGGGCAGGCCGTGCAGGAAGTTGGTGGTGCCGTCCAGCGGATCGACAATCCAGCGCCGCGTCGGGTCCGCGCCTTTGGTCTCGCCGGTTTCCTCGCCCAGCCAGCCATAGGTCGGGCGGCCCGTCATCAGCTCTTGCTTGATGATGCGTTCGGCCTCGCGGTCGGCCCTGGTCACGAAATCACCCGGACCCTTGGACAGGACCTGCAGGTTTTCAACTTCGCGAAAGTCCTTGACCAGGCTGCGCCCCGCCTTGCGGGCGGCCTTGATCATCAGGTTCAGGTTCGCGCTGCCTTGCATCCGGTGGCTCCATCCGTTCAAGGGCGGGGGTATAGGGGCAGTCGGGGCTGAAGGAAAGGGCCAGGACGTGACCGCGCAGCGCCATGCCCGGCGCTGGTGCCCGCGGACGGATTCGAACCGTCACGGCCCTTCGGCCTGGGGATTTTAAGTCCCCTGTGTCTACCGTTCCACCACGCGGGCGCGCGGCCGCGTGCGGCGGCGGGGCCAGCATAGCCAGCTTGCAGGCGCGGTAAAGGTGCCGTCGCAATTTCGGGTTTGACGCGCCACGCCGCCTTTGCATAGTGGTCCGGACCCGTACAGGAGTATCGTGATGCCCCGCTGCCTTGTCGCCGTTCTGGCCCTTCTTGCGTTTGTCCCCTCGGCTCTGGCCCGCGATATCACCGGGCAGATGACCTACAGCGAACAGATCGCGCTGCCCGGGGATGCGCAGCTTGTCGTCGAGCTTCGCGGCCCCGGCGGAACCGTGGTGGCCGAGGCGCGCATCGAAGCCGCCGGGCGTGAGTTGCCGCTGGCCTTCACCCTTGTTGCGCCCGATGCCGGCGATTTTACCCTGCAGGGGGCCATCTTCACCGGCGGTCAGGCCGGCTGGCTGTCTGCCCCGGTCGCGATCCCCGGTGGCGAGGGCGCGCTGGATCTGGGGCCGGTGGCGCTGCAGCCCTTCGCACCGCTTGGCTTCACCAGCCGCATGGACTGCGGCGGCACAACGGTTGATCTCAGCTTTGCCGGTACCGAAGCGCGCCTTCGGGCCGGGGCCGAAACCTTTGATCTGATGACGGTAACGTCCGGATCGGGTGCCCGCTATTCAGACGGCAAGACCCCGGAGACCCTGCTGTGGACCAAGGGCAACCGGGCCCTTGTCACCCTGCGCGGCCGGGATTTGCCCGAATGCCAGCCAGCCCTGCCTGTGGCCCTTCTTCCGCTGACCGCACGCGGGAATGAACCGGGCTGGGTCCTGACAGTCGCCGACGGCGGCTTTGTCTATGACGGCGACATGGGGGCGCGGCGCGTGGAAGGCCCGCTGCCCGCCGCCGTCCCGCGCCTGGGGGGCGCCGGTTTCGTCGTTTCCGAAGACTTCCGGTTCACCCTGGACCAAAGCCTGTGCCGCGACACGATGTCGGGCATGCCGTTTCCGGTCTCTGTCACGTTGACCGAAGCGGGCCGCACCCTGACCGGCTGCGGCGGCCAGTCCGGCGATCTGATCGCCGGGCTCTGGACGGTCGAGGCGCTGGATGGTGCGGCCTTGCCCGCGACGGCACAGGTTGACATCACCTTCGATCCCGCGTCGGGCCAGGTCTTTGGCACCAGCGGCTGCAACCGCTATGCCGGCGGCTTCACCCTGACCGGCGAAGGACTGAGCTTTGGCGCGGCCGCAGGCACGATGATGGCCTGCCCCGAGGATCAGATGGCGGTGGAACAGGCCTTTCTTGGCGGCCTTACCACCATCTCGCGGTTTGACATCGCGGCTGACGGGGCGCTGGAGCTTTACGCGGCGGACAGGGTTGCTATCCGCGCGCGCCGCTGAGGTGCCCGTCCCGGCCTTGCGGGTTCAGCAGCCGGCCCATCAGCCCTTCGGCGCGGATCGTGCCGATGACGGCACCGTTTTGGGTAACCGAAACCGCCCCGGCCCCGTCGCGCAGATGTTCCATCACCACGCGCACCGGGGTCGATGGCGCGACGGCAACCGTGGCGGCGGCATCGGCGGCCTGTCCGGCAAGCATCACATCCAACGCGGTCAGAACCCCCAGCGGGTTCATATGGGCCACGAATTCCTGCACATATTCTGACGCCGGACTGGCAATGATTTCGCGCGCGGTGCCGCATTGCACAATCCGCCCGCCATCCATCAGGGCGATGCGGTTGCCCAGCTTGAACGCCTCGTCCAGGTCGTGGCTGACGAAGATGATCGTGCGCTTCAGTTTGGCCTGCAAATCCAGCAACTCATCCTGCAGCCGGGTGCGGATCAGCGGGTCCAGCGCCGAAAACGGCTCGTCCATCAGCAGTATCGGGGCTTCGGTGACAAAGGCACGGGCAAGACCCACGCGCTGCTGCATGCCGCCCGAAAGCTCGCCCACCTTGCGGTCGGCCGATTGCGTCAGATTCACCAGCGCGAGCTGCACATCCACACGGTCGCGCCGCTGTTCTGGCGCGAGCCCGGCCAGTTCAAGGCCCAGACCCACGTTTTCCCGCACTGTCCGCCAGGGCAGCAACCCGAAGGCCTGGAACACCATGGCGATCGTGGTCAGCCGCAGGCGGCGCAATGTGGCGGGATCGGCCCCGGTCACGCTGACCATATGATCGCCGTCCCGCACCCGCACCTCGCCCCGCACCACGGGGTTCAGCGCGTTCACCCCGCGCAGCAGGGTCGATTTGCCCGATCCCGACAGGCCCATCAGCACCAGAATCTCGCCCTTGCCCACCGTCAGGGAACAGTCATGGACGCCCAGGATCTGCCCGCAGGCTGCCTGCACCTCGGCCCGGCTCTTGCCCTTGTCCATCATCGGCAGCGCGATGTCGGGCCGGTCGCCGAACACGATCGACACGCGGTCGAATTCCACGGCGGGGGTCATGCCGGTCATTTGCGGGTCAGCCTCAGCATGCGGTCCAGCACGATGGCGACCACGACAATGACGAAGCCCGATTCGAATCCAAGCGAGGTATCGACCCGGCTCAGCGCCTGCACCACGGGCTTGCCCAGCCCGTCGGCACCGACATAGGCCGCGATCACCACCATCGACAGCGACAGCATGATGGTCTGGTTCAGCCCGGCCATGATCTGCGGAAAGGCGAAAGGCAATTCCACCTTCCACAGCCGCTGCGACGGCGTGGCGCCAAAGGCTGTCGCCGCTTCCAGCAGGGTCGTCGGCGTGCCCGACACGCCAAGACAGGTCAGCCGGATCGGGGCGGGAAGCACGAAGATCACCGTGGCAATCAGCCCCGGCACCATGCCAAGGCCGAAGAAGATGATGGCGGGGATCAGGTAGACAAAGGTCGGCAGCGTTTGCATCAGGTCCAGCACCGGGCTGACCGCCTGATAGGCGCGGGGCCGGTGTGCCAGCCAGATGCCGATAGGCACGCCCAGCCCCATGCAGACCACGCAGGACGACAGGACCAGGGCCAGGCTTTCGGTGGTTTCTTCCCAGTAGCCCTGGTTGAGGATGAACAGGAACCCGAGCAGGACCAGAAGGCAGGTCTTCCAGGACCGCTGCAGCGCCCAGGTGAGCGCCACAAACAGGGCAATTATGACCAGCGGCGGCGGCGATTGCAGCGCCCAAAGCACCCCGGCGATCAGCCAGTCCATCACCGCCGACATGCCGTCGAAAAACCAGCGGGCATTGGATTTCAGCCAGTCGAACACCAGTTCGGCGGTGTCGCCGACCGGGATTTTCGGAATGTTCGGCCAATCCATGCCGGAGAGATTCCTTCAACTGTGGCCGCTGCCCCGGATTGTCCGGGGCAACGGCAAAGTGTGGTCAGCAGGGCGGAACGGCAACCTTTGTTGGAGTTACGGGCAGGACCGGCACGTGTTCCAGACCATGACCATGAATCCTTGCGCAGGCCAGCATTGCGCGATTCCCTTTCTTCTTGCCTGATTTGACCCGCGTCAAGTCGGGGCACTGCCCCGACGGCCGCGCCTGCCACCCGGCCGCGCCACGGGCGCGGCGTTCTTCGCGGAAATCGTCCACCGGACGATTTCTGATCGCTCATCACCCCCTGGCAGGCGCGTTACCGCGCCCGCCCAGGCAGGCGCGGCCTGATTTGCCAGCCGTATCCCCAGCCCAACCCCCCTTGCCCTGCGGCTTGCGCCTTCGGGCAACGGACCGGGCCACGCTCCACTGGAGCGTGGCCTTTTCGGTCCGGGCGCGGTGTTCGAAAGCAGTGCATTTGTTCGCCCAGCCGTCATGGCACCCAGTACCCCAGGGTACGTGATGATCCGCCACAGGCAATGTGGCCTACAAAATTCCACTCTGCCGCAATCTGAATCGCGGCAGGGCGGCGGGATTTGCGCGGCCATGGCCCTCATCACCCGGCAAGCGCTGCGGCCACGGCAGCGGCGGCATCGCCGCCGTCCCTTGTCGTCACGCCTTCCAGCCACGGCGTCACCGCATCGGGATTCGCCTGCAGCCAGGCCTTTGCCGCCGCAGCCGGATCAACCCCGTCATTCAGGATCGCGCCCATGATCTCGTTTTCCATGGCCAGCGTGAAGGACAGGTTCTGCAGCAGTTTGCCGGTGTTGGGGCATTCCGCGACATAGCCGGCACGGGTGTTCGTCATCACCGTGGCCCCGCCCAGGTTCGGGCCGAAAAAGTCATCGCCCCCTGTCAGGTAGGACATTTTGAAATTGGCGTTCATCGGATGCGGCTCCCATCCCAGGAAGATCACCGGCTCGCCACGCTCATCCGCGCGGGCGACCTGCGCCAGCATCCCCTGTTCGCTGCTTTCGACAACTTCAAAGCCTTTCAGGCCGAAGGCATCCTTGGCGATCATGTCCATGATCAGGCGGTTGCCGTCATTGCCGGCCTCGATGCCATAGATCTTGCCGTCAAGCGATTCTGCCTGCGCGGCAATATCGGCGAAATCCCTGATGCCCAGTTCGGCGCCTTTGGCATTGGTGGCCAGCGTATACTTGGCCCCTTCCAGGTTGGTCCGCACAACGTCCACCGTCCCCGCATCGCGGTAGGGGGCGATGTCGCCTTCCATCGTCGGCATCCAGTTGCCCAGAAACACGTCGATATCGCCTTCTGCCATCGCGGTGTAGGTCACCGGCACGGACAGAACCTTGATGTCGGTCTCATAGCCCAGCGCTTCCAGGATCAGCGTCGTCACGGCGGTGGTGGCGGTGATGTCCGTCCAGCCCACGTCGGAAAACGTGACCTTGTCGCAGGTCGCAAAGGCGGGTGCGGATGTCAGCACCAGCGCGGTCGCAAGCAGTGCTTTGCGGAAGGTGGTCATGGTGGCAGTCTCCCTGTTTTTTCTTGATTGACGGGTCAATTAACTTCAAGCTAGCAGCGGATGGCAAGCGTTATTGCAAGGAACTCCGCCGATGCCCAAGCTGGGAATGGAGCCTATCCGAAAGGCGGCGCTGGTCAACGCCACGATTGACGAGATCGGCCGCGCCGGCAGCCTTGACGTGACGGTCAGCCAGATTGCCAAGCGCGCCGGCATGTCATCTGCGCTGGCGCATCATTACTTTCGCGGGAAAGAGGCGATGTTTCTGGCCGCGATGCGGCACATCCTGACCCTGTACGGGGCCGAGGTGCGCGGCGCGCTGGCCGTGGCGCAGGGGCCCGAGGCGCGGGTGCAGGCGGTGGTGCGCGCCTCGTTCAGCCCGGCGAACTTCCGGCGCGAGGTGATCGGCGCATGGCTCAATTTCTATGTCATGGCCCAGACCATGCCCGAGGCGGCGCATCTGCTGGATGTCTATCAGCGCCGCCTGCGGTCGAATCTGCGCCATGGGCTGCGTCCCCTTGTGGGTCCGCGCGCGGCCGCGGTCGCTGATACCTTGGCCGCCCTGATCGACGGCGTCTATCTGCGGCAGGTCCTTGTGCGCGGCAAGACCGACCGCGCGGGCGCGGTCGAAACGGTGCTGGGTGTCCTGGCCACCGAACTGGGGCGGGGTGCCAGGGCGTGACCGGGCCGAACATCCTTGTCTTCATGGTCGATCAGCTGGCTGGCCCGTTCTTTCCCGACGGACCGGCAGACTGGCTGCATGTGCCAAACCTCAGGGCGCTTGCGGCGCGCTCGGTGCGTTTTGCCAATGCCTATACAGCCTCGCCGCTTTGTGCGCCCGCCCGCGCCGCCTTCATGTCCGGGCAACTGCCGTCGCGCACCGGCGTCTATGACAACGCGGCAGAGTTTCGCAGCGACATTCCCACCTTTGCCCATCACCTGCGCCGGGCCGGCTACCGCACTGCGCTGTCCGGCAAGATGCATTTCGTCGGCCCCGACCAGATGCACGGCTTTGAAGAACGTCTGACCACCGATATCTATCCCGCCGATTTCGGCTGGACGCCCGATTACCGCCGTCCGGGCGAACGTATTGACTGGTGGTATCACAACATGGGCTCGGTCACCGGTGCCGGTGTGGCCGAGATCACCAATCAGCTGGAATATGACGACGAGGTCGCCTTTCATGCGACACAGAAGGTCTATGATTACGCCCGGCGTGCCGACGCGCGTCCCTGGATGATGACCGTCAGCTTCACCCACCCGCACGACCCCTATGTCGCGCGCCGCAAGTACTGGGACCTGTACGAAAACTGCGCGCACTTGATGCCGCGGGTTCCAACCATGCCCTTCGGCCGCCAGGACCCCCATTCGCGCCGTATCCTGAATGCCAGCGACTGGCACCGCTACACCCTGACCGATGACATGGTGGCCCGGTCGCGCCGCGCCTATTTCGCCAACATATCTTACGTCGATAACAGGATCGGCGAGGTTCTGGCAGCGCTGGCGGCGACGCGGCAACAGGCGGTTGTCGTCTTTGTCTCGGATCACGGTGACATGCTGGGCGAACGCGGGCTGTGGTTCAAGATGACCTTCTTCGAAGGCTCCGCCCGCGTGCCGCTGATGATTTGCGCCCCCGGCCTGACCCCGTGCCGGATCAGCCAGCCCGTCTCGACACTGGATGTCAGCCCGACGCTGTGTGAGCTTGCCGGGATTTCGCTGGACGACATCCGTCCCTGGACGGACGGAACCTCGCTGCTGCCGTTGGCGGCTGGGCAAGGGGGGCGCGCGGCGGTGCCGATGGAATACGCCGCCGAAGCCAGCGAAGCCCCGATGATCGGCCTGCGCAAGGGCCGCTGGAAGCTGATCCTCTGCCCGCTTGACCCCGACCTGCTGTTCGACCTGGAAGCAGACCCGGAAGAGATGCACAACCTTGCAGACCAGCCCGATCACGCCGCCACCCTGGCCGAACTCAAGGACGAAGCCCGCGCCCTTTGGGACCTTGACCGCTTCGATGCCGATGTCCGCGCCAGCCAGGCCCGCCGCCTGATCGTGTATCAGGCGCTGCGCAACGGCGCCTATTACCCGTGGGACTTTCAGCCGCTGCAGAAGGCATCGGAGCGCTACATGCGCAACCACATGGACCTGAACGTGCTGGAAACCAACCAGCGCTTCCCAAGGGGCGAATGATGCAACCGGGCCTTGTCCCCACCGCCGCCGATCTTGCCGCCGCCTATGCGGTGACGCGGACGGCGACGCAGCGGACACCGCTGCTGGACTGTGATGCGCTGGCGCGGGCGACCGGGGCGGCCAGGGCGCTGGTCAAGGCCGAAAGCCTGCAATCGACCGGTTCTTTCAAAATCCGGGGCGCCTACTGGCGGCTGTGGTGCCTGCCGCCCGAAGACCGCGCGCGCGGGGTCGCGGCCTTTTCCTCGGGCAATTTCGCGCAAGGCCTGGCGGCGGCGGGCCGCAGCCTGGGCGTGCCTGTCACCATCGTCATGCCCGCCGATGCGCCCGCGCTGAAGCGCGAGGCAACCGAAGGCTATGGCGCGCGGGTGATCCTGTCGCACCATGGCGACCGCCCGCGCGAAGAGGTGGCCGCAGCCCTTGCCCGCGAGATTGCCGCGCGCGAGGGTCTGGTGCTGCTGCATCCCTTCGATGATCCGATGATCGTGGCAGGGCAGGCAGGGGCGGGCCTCGAAATGCTGGAACAGTTGCACGACCTTGGCCTTGACGCCGATGTCGTGGCCTGCCCGGTGGGCGGGGGCGGGCTTTTGGGCGGGCTTGCGCTGGCGCTGCATTACGCCAGCCCCGCAACGGCCATCCTGGCGGTGGAACCCGAAGGCTACAACGGCATGGGCCTGTCGCTGTCGGCAGGCGAGATGCGCCGCGTGCCCGGCGCGACCCCGACCATTTCGGATGCGCTGCAGGCGACCGCCCCCGGCACGGCCCCGCTGGCGGCGGCGCGCAAGGCCGGCGTGCGCGGCGTGGCGGTGGCCGACGGGCCGGTGGCCCATGCCATGCGTTTTGCCTTTGAACGGCTGAAGCTGGTGCTGGAACCTTCGGGCGCGGTGGCGCTGGCCGCCGTGCTGGACGGGCAGATCCCCGTGCGGGGAAAGACGGTGGTCATCGTTGCGACCGGCGGGAATGTGGCGCTTGGCCGCTTCACCGCCCTTGTCGGATCAGAGTGAAGATGACGGCGGATGTGGTGATCGTGGGCGCAGGCTCGGCCGGCTGTGCCATGGCGTATCGGCTGGGCATGGCCGGGTTGCGGGTGACGGTGATCGAACATGGCGGCACCGATGCCGGCCCCTTCATCCAGATGCCCGCCGCCCTGTCCTTTCCGATGAACATGGCCCGCTATGACTGGGGCCTGCGTACCGAACCCGAACCGCATCTTGGCAACCGCGTGCTGGCGACCCCGCGCGGCAAGGTGCTGGGCGGGTCGTCCAGCATCAACGGCATGGTCTATGTGCGCGGCCATGCGCGCGATTTTGACCATTGGGCCGATCAGGGTGCCGCGGGCTGGGGCTATGCCGATGTGCTGCCCTATTTCAAGCGCATGGAACACTGGCACGGGGACGCAGGCGATCCCGAATGGCGCGGCCATGACGGCCCGCTGCACATCACGCGCGGCCCCCGTGACAACCCGCTGTTCAATGCCTTCATCGAAGCGGGCCGGCAGGCCGGTTATCCGGTGACAGAGGATTACAATGGCCGCGCGCAGGAAGGCTTTGGCCCGATGGAAGCCACCATCTGGAAGGGCAGGCGCTGGTCTGCGGCCAATGCATATCTGCGGCCCGCGCTGAAGACCGGCAAGGTGCAGGTCGTCCGCGCCCTGGCACAGCGGGTGGTCGTGGAAAACGGGAGGGCCACCGGGGTCGAGGTTGCGCAGGGCGGGGCTGTCCGCGTGATCCCCGCGTCGGGGGAGGTGGTGCTTGCCGCCTCCTCGATCAACACGCCGAAGCTTCTGATGCTGTCGGGCATCGGTCCCGCAGCGCATCTGGCGGACTATGGCATTCCGGTCATCGCCGACCGTCCGGGCGTGGGCGCGAATCTTCAGGACCATCTGGAGCTGTATCTGCAGTTCGCCGCCAGCCAGCCGGTCACGCTGTTCAGGCACTGGAACCTTTGGGGCAAGGCCCGCATCGGCGCGCAATGGTTGCTGACCGGGCGCGGCCTTGGTGCGTCGAACCAGTTCGAAGCCTGCGCCTTCATCCGCTCCGGACCCGGGGTGGAATACCCCGACATCCAGTATCACTTCCTGCCCATCGCAGTGCGCTATGACGGCAAGGCCGCGGTCGAAGGGCACGGCTTTCAGGCCCATGTCGGCCCGATGCGGTCGAAATCGCGCGGCACGGTCACGCTGCGGTCAGCCGACCCGGCGGCAGCACCGGTGATCCGCTTCAATTACATGTCGCACCCCGACGACTGGGTGGATTTCCGCGCCTGCATCCGCCTGACCCGCGAAATCTTCGGACAGGCGGCGATGCAGCCCTTTGTGAAGCATGAAATCCAGCCCGGCGCGGCGGCCCAGTCCGACGCGGAACTGGATGCCTTCATCCGCGACCATGCCGAAAGCGCCTACCACCCCTGTGGAACGGCGCGCATGGGGCGGCGCGAGGACCCGATGGCCGTGGTCGATCCTGCCTGCCGCGTCATCGGGGTGGACGGTCTTCGCGTTGCCGACAGCTCGATCTTCCCGCGCGTGACCAACGGCAACCTCAATGCCCCCTCGATCATGGTGGGCGAGAAGGCCGCCGACCACATCCTGGGCCGAACGCCACTGGCACCGGAAAATCTGGAACCCTGGGTCAGCCCGCGCTGGGCAACGTCGCAGCGCTGACCGCAGGGGCGGGGAAACGCGGTGCGTTTCCTTCTTCCGCCCGGAGTGGAGGCGGAATTGCGTCACTGCCATGGCAGGGGCCATTGCCCCTGCCACAGAGCTCTGCCGCCCCTTGGCCCGCCGGAGGCCAAGGCCCCCGGCCAGCGCCCGGCCCGCCCTCGGCGAGCGCTGGCCTTCGTTGCGCCACCGGGGGCGGTCCCACTGGGCCGTGGTCTTTCGCCGGGCAGGGAAACGCGCTGCGTTTCCCTGCCCGCCCGGAATAGCAACCCTTTTCGGCAGAATCGGATGGATTTTCCCGCGTGGCAGGCCGCCGGAATGCATCTTCAACACCCCGCTAAAGGCTTGCCTCCACCCGGAACGAAGGCGGAATCCGGTCTGTCCGGTCCAACACCAGATCTGCCATCACCCGGGCCACCTTCGGGGCCATGCCGAAGCCGATCTTGAAGCCGCCATTCGCAATGAACTGCCCGTCGCGGCCCGGCCATGCCCCCAGCATCGGTGCACGGGTGGCGGCGCGCGGGCGCAGACCGGCCCAGCGCTCCAACACCGTGGCCCCTGCCAGCGCCGGGCAGGCCGCCCTGACGCGCCGGATCAGTGCCTCCAGCCGGTCATCGGTACGGGCAGGATCGGACCATGTCCGTTCGCTGGTGGACCCGATGGCAACCGTTCCGTCGCCATGCGGAACAATATGCAGCCCGTCGATGAAAAGCTGTGGCAGCGCAGGGGCGTCATGCGCCAGAAGTGCGGCCTGCCCCTTGACCCCGCCCCCCATCGGACGGCCCAGATCGGCCGAAAGCGCCTGCAGCCCGGCGGTCCCCGTCGCCCAGAGGACAGGCCCCCGAACATCCCCGTCATCCGGACCGATGTCGCCCCCCCGCGCGCGGATCGCCCCCGCAAGCGAGGCAAGGGCGGCGCGCGGGTTGATGCGCGCAGACAGCGTATCATGCACCAGCCAGCCCGTCGGGCTGTCGGGCTGCCAGCCTCCGGTGGCGGGAATGACCTGCCAGACCGCCCGGCCCCGCCACAGGGTGTCCGCCTCGGCCCCGCGCGCCCGCGCGGCGGCAACGGCCCGCTCATCCGCCAGCGGTTGCAGCCGCCCTGTCCGGGCGTAGCCCGCCGCGACACCGGACTCTGCGTCGACGGCGGCCCACCAGGCCTCTGCCATCAGCAGGCTGTCCAGCTGGAAGGCCTTCTTGTCGTTCCATTGCCCGGGAACATGCGGGGCCAGCGCGCCCACCAGGCCGCCGCTGCAACCGGCCCCGATCCGCGCCACCTCGATCACGCGCACCCGTGCGCCGCGCCGCGCCGCTTCCCATGCGATTGACAGGCCGAAGATTCCGGCCCCCCTGACGGTCAGATCCGGCCTTGCCATGCCCGGCACCCTTGCCCTATGTCCGCAACCATCCGGGGTGTAGGGCAAATGACGGCGGGGAACCAGACGGCAGAGCTTGACTGGACCGACGGCTGCGTGCCGGTCTCGAGCCGTTTTGGCGACCCCTATTTCTCGCGGGGCGGCGGGCTGGGGGAAACGCGCCATGTGTTTCTGGCCGGCAATGGCCTGCCGGGGCGGTTCCGGCCGGGCTTTCACATTGCCGAACTGGGGTTCGGCACCGGCCTGAACATGCTGGCCAGCCTGATGGCCTGGCGCGAAACCGGTCCCTCCGGGCCGCTGCGCTACACCTCGTTCGAGGTCTGCCCGATGACCGCCGCCGATATCGGGCGCGCGCTGTCGGCCTTTCCCGAAGTGGCAGAGGTGCGCGCGGGTTTCCTGGCGCAATGGGCCGCCGGGTGTCGGCAGATCCGCCTGCCGGGGCTGGAGGCCGACATCATCATCGGCGATGCGGCCAACATACTTGGCCCCTGGCCGGGCCGCGCCGATGCCTGGTTTCTGGACGGCTTCTCGCCCGCCAGGAACCCGGAGCTTTGGACAGATAGGCTGATGGCGCAGGTTGCCGCGCATACCAACGCTGGCGGCACCTTCGCCACCTATACTGCCGCAGGGTGCGTGCGCCGCGCCCTGGCCTTGGCCGGTTTTGCGGTTGAGCGTCGCCCCGGTTTCGGCCCCAAACGCCACATGACGGCGGGCAGTCTTTCCGCATGACCGAACAGAACACCCGTCTGGGCATCTGGCTGATGATCGCCACCACGCTGGTTTTTGCCCTGCAGGACGGTATCTCGCGGCATCTGGCGGGCGAATACAGCGTCTTCATGGTGGTGATGATCCGCTTTTGGTTCTTTGCCATCTTCGTCACTGCCCTGGCGGCACGCAAGGCGGGCGGGCTGCGCAACGCGGTCCGCAGCCACCATCCCGTGCTGCAGATCACGCGCGGCGTGTTGCTGGCGGCAGAAGTCTGCGTCATGGTTTTGGCCTTCGTCATGCTGGGGCTGGTCGAAAGCCATGCCGTCTTCACCTGTTACCCGCTGCTGGTCGCCGCCCTGTCCGGCCCCGTTCTGGGCGAAAGGGTGGGCTGGCGGCGCTGGATCGCCATCGCAACAGGCTTTGTCGGTGTCCTGATCATCCTGCAGCCCGGCCTGCGGGTGTTTTCGCCTGTGGCGCTGGTTCCGCTGCTGTCGGCCTTTATGTTCGCGCTTTATGGCCTGCTGACGCGCTACGTCTCGCGCCGCGATACGGCGTCGGTCAGCTTTTTCTGGACAGGCATCGCCGGGGCGGTGGCAATGACCCCGCCCGGCCTATGGGCGTGGGAGCCGATGACGCGGGCCGACTGGGGCTGGATGGGCCTTTTGTGCTGCACGGCGGCCTTGGCCCACTGGCTGCTGATCCGCGCCTATGAGGTAGCCGAAGCCAGCGCGGTGCAACCCTTTGCCTATCTGCAGCTGGTCTTCGCCTCGGCCATCGGGATTTTCGTCTTCGGCGAGGTGCTGCAGCTGAACGTGGCTGTCGGGGCCGCTGTGGTTGTCTGCGCCGGGCTGTTCACCCTGTGGCAGCAAAGGGTCGGGACCCGGCCCTGACCCGGCTCCGTCCAGCCCCATTTTCTGTTCATGAATATCCTATAGCGTGATGAGGCTCCGATGACTCGGTCGGCGCATGGCGCGCCCTTTTCTTCTTGTCGGATTTGGCCCGCGTCAAGTCGGGGCACTGCCCCGACGGCCGCGCCTGCCGTCCAGCCGCGCCACGGGCGCGGCGTTCTTCGCGGAAATCGTCCACAGGACGATTTCTGATCGCTCATCACCCCCTGGGCAGGCGCGATTCCGCGCCAGCCCCAGGCAGGCGCGGCCGGATTACCGCCGTCAGGAGGGTGGCTTCCCGGCCCTGCGCTTGCGCGCAGTGCGTTCGGGCCTGACGATCTGCCACTGGCAGATCGTCCGGGCGGCCCTCACCCCCTTGCCTGCGGGCTAAAGCCCTCCGGCAATCGGACCGTGAAAACGCTCCACAGGAGCGTTTTCAGTCAGTCCTCTGGGCGCACAGTTTCCAGCCTGTCCGCGCGGTTTCCCGATAGATTTTCGCCCATTGTCTTCGGCCTGCACCCGATTACGCCGACACCTGCGCGATACAAGAATGCTGGCGGTGTGGGGGCAAAGCCCCCGCCCCGCCCTGTCAGCCCTTCAATTCGCCGGTGATGTCCACCGGCCCGGCTTCGCCGCTGAGCCTGGCACGATAGATCACCACCGATTCCGCCACGCGCATCACATAGGTGCGGGTTTCGCTGAAGGGGATCATTTCGACCCAATCCACCACATCCACGTCCGCGCGCCGGGGGTCACCGAACTTTTCGACCCAGGCGCGCGGGCGGCCCGGCCCCGCGTTGTAGCCTGCGGCAACCAGCGCGATCGATGGTCCGAATTCGTCCAGCAGCACCTTGAGGTATTCCGACCCCAGGGCCGCATTATAGGCCGGATCGCTGGTCAGACGCGCCCGGTCAAAGCCCTTTCCCAACCTCGTCGCCATCATGCGGGCGGTTTCCGGCATCACCTGCATCAGCCCGCGCGCGCCCGCCGGGCTGATCGCGCCCGGATCAAACTCGCTTTCCCGCCGCGCGATCGACAGGGCCAGCGCCCGGCTGACCGCCAGGCCATCCGGCACAAGATCGGTCACCGGGAAATGGACACGTGGCAGGATGATGCCGCGCTCTGCCGCCTGCTTGCCGATCAGCACCGCGAAATGCGGCTCGTCCAGGGACAGCGCCATGTCGCCCAGCTGGCCCAGTTCCTGCGCAGTCAGACCGCCCGCCAGATGCAGAAGGAACCGTTTCGCCAAAGCCCGGTCCCCGGCCTGCTGCAACAGGATTGCCGCCTGCATCACCGACGACCCCGCGAAAGAGGCCGTCCGCCAATCCGGGTATTGCTGCCCGCCCAGAATCGCCGGATCAAGCGGTATTCCCAGACGTTCCGCAGCCAGAAGCCCGTAATAGGCCGTCTGGTTCTGCGCCGCCCGCGCAAAGGCCGCCTGTGCCGCCTCGGTCTGACCCAGCGTCTCCAGCGCGCGGCCTTCCCAATAGGCACCGCGCGCCAGGCTGATCGGCGTGCCGACGGCGGCGCTGAGCCTGCGGAAATGGTCCAGCGCCGCCTGTGCATCCCCCAGATGCCGCAGGGCGACAAAACCCGCGATGAATTCCAGATCGGCGTAATCGCTGCCCCCCGCCAGATGGTGCGACGCGGCAACGCGGTAGGCCATGCGCGGATCGCCGTCACGCAAAAGGCGGCGGGCCAGCAGGGCGCGGCGTTCGGCCCAGTCTTCCGGCCGGCCCAGGGTTTCGGCGCTGCTGCTGCTGGCAACGATCAGGGTGGCCGCATCTTCGTAGCGCTCTTTGCGCATGCGCCAGATGAACCGCTCATAGACAAGTCCGGGATGATCGGACAGGGCTGCGGGCACCGCCTTGAGCGCGCTGTCCACGCCGGGCGCATCCTGGCGCAGGGCGATGCGGGCTTCGGCCAGCTTGCGCCAGCCTGCCTCTACCCTGGGCAGCATCCGCGCGGCTTCGGTGACCTCACCTTCCCACAAAAGCCGGTCCAGCCGGGTTTCATTCACCTCTGCCAGGGCCTTTGGATAGGCCTCCAGCAGGGCCGTCTCCTGGTCAGCGGTGAAGGACAGGTCAATCCAGGCCCGCACCGCTTCGGTCCGGGCGGCATCGGCCTGGCCAAGGGCGGTATGGGCGCGGATCAGTGCGAAAGACCCTTCCACCGTTTCGGGTTGCCTGCCGTTGAACCAGGCCAGCACCCGTTCCGCCGAGGTGGACCGGGCCACAGCCGCTTCGCCCTTTTCGCGCAACAGGCCAAGGCCGGGCCAGTCCGGGCGGCGCTGCTGGAATGCCTCATATTCGTCCAGCAGCCCCTCGCCCGACCGCAGGCGCAGCCATTCGACGATGTCGTCGGACACCTGGCCTTCGGCCGCCGCCATGGCCGCCGCCCAGTCTTCTGCCCTGGCGGCGGCCAGTGCCGTGCGCAGACCGGCGACCTCGCCGGCCGGCACGGGCCAGGGGGCGGCCAGACACAGACCCAGCGCGACAAGGCGCAGGCCATGGCGAAGACGGGCGGGGCAAAGCGGTGACATGCCCGTCTTCTGCCCTGCGTTCCCGTGCCCCGCAACACACAATTGCGCAATCGCGCGGCGGATGGTTGGCAAGGCCGGTCGCGCCCGCTAGGAAGACGCCATCGGCAACGGGGCGAGTCTGCGCCCCACGAAGGGGAGATGCGTGCGATGATCAAGGGGTCCATTCCAGCCCTGGTGACGCCGTTCAAGAACGGTGCGCTGGATCTCGATACGCTGAAATCCCTTGTCGAATGGCATGTTGACCAGGGGTCGACCGGGCTGGTTCCGGTGGGCACCACGGGCGAAAGCCCGACCCTGTCGCATGAGGAACATGAGACTGTGGTAGAGGTTGTGGTGCAGGCGGCGCACGGGCGCGTGCCGGTCATCGCCGGTGCAGGGTCCAACAACACCGACGAAGGCATCCGGCTGATCCGCCATGCCGTACGCGTGGGGGCCGACGCCGCGCTGGTGGTGACGCCCTATTACAACAAGCCGACGCAGGCCGGTCTGATCGCGCATTACACCGCGCTGCATGACTGCTGCACGCTGCCGATCATCATCTACAACATCCCCGGCCGTTCGGCGGTGGACATGTCGCCCGAGACGATGGGCACGCTGGCCAGGCTGCCGCGCATCATCGGCGTCAAGGATGCCACCGGCAAGATCGAACGTGTCAGCCAGCAGCGTATCACCTGCGGGGCCGGTTTCATCCAGCTGTCGGGTGAAGATGCCACGGCGCTGGGCTTTAACGCCCATGGCGGGGTGGGCTGCATCAGCGTGACGGCGAATGTCGCGCCGCGCCTGTGTGCCGAGTTCCAGGAGGCGACCCTGCGCGGCGATTATGCGAAAGCGCTGGAGTATCAGGACCGGCTGATGCCCCTGCATGAGGCGATCTTTATCGAGCCGGGGCTGGTGGGCGCGAAATACGGGCTGTCACTTCTGGGCCTGTGCAACGAAGAGGTGCGCCTGCCGCTGGTCGGGTTGACCGACACGACCAGGACAAGGATCAGGGCCGCAATGCGGCACGCGGGCCTGCTGGACTGACCCCGTCCCCGGTCTTGCCCCGCGCCTGAAGACTGGCCGGGATGGGCAGTCGGCTCGGTCGTGACGGGCTTGCGTTCGGGGGCTTCGCCGCAACCGGCCAGCCGTCCGGGCACAAGCTGTGCAGCCCGCCCGAGAATTTCGCGGCAGGCGGGATCGTCGGCTTTTTGTGGCTGGCGACAGGCCGGGGCGCTGCTGCCCGCACTGTCGGGGGGCGCTGCGCGATCTTGCGGCGGCCGCAGTGATCGGCGTTGCCGACCGTGACGCGCTGATCCAGCCGTCGCGGACGGGAGTGGTTCCGGCAGTGCCCCCTGCCGACGAATGCCGTTGGTCCTTGTCCTTTTCCGTGCCACGCCGGCCCTGGCCCGGCACGGCGAGGCTGGCGGGCCGTGCTGCAATCGCCTGCGCGGGGCCGGTCACGGCCCGGCACCGCGCCCAGGTCCCCTGGCCGTCAGTCCTCGCGGCGCCGCGAAACCTTGACCTGGTTCAGGCGAACCAGACGCAACGCCTCGATGAAAAGCGCGCTCAGCAGGCCAAAGTTCAGAAAGCCGTTCGCGGCCTCCATCCCCGCCAGAATGCGCCAGTCCTTCGGCAACAGCACATCGCCAAGGCCAAGGGTCGTGAACATCACCATGGAAAAATAGACAGACTCTTCCAGCGTGGCAAACGCGCCCAGCCACAGATAGGCGAAAGCCCAGATCCAGACGGCCGCCGAAATGACCCCAAGCACCCAGATCGACACGGCGGCGACCACCAGAACCAGCTTGGGCCGGTGCGGCTCGCGCAGAAGCCAGCCATGCATCTTGACAAAGGCCACCTCCAGCAACATCGCGGCAAGTGCGGCCACCGTGATGTTCAGGATCAGCAGCGCCGTTCCCACCGCGATCTGGATCAGCATGCTGCCCCCGCACTCATCCCGGACGGGCCTGTCAGGACGCCCATTCCACATCCTCGGTAAAGCAGATCGTCAGCCAGCGGTTCGGCCCCTCGCCGCCGATCTCGGCACCCACGCGATCACGGATCGCATCCAGTTCGGCAATGCTGCCCACGGGCCAGCCCGGCGGCACGACAAAGTGGATGTCCATCAGTTTTGACCGGCCGACGCGGGCCACATAGGTATGCGCCTCGACAAAGCCGTGCCGCGCCACCGCGCGGGTGGCCACCTCGGTCACCTGCGCATCCAGATCATCGGGGGCCAGCAGGAAGATGTCGCGCACGGCGGCGCGCAGATCGGAAAACGGCATCGGCAGCACGGCAAGGCAGACCAGCGCCAAAATCGCCGGATCGACCATCGGCTGCCACGGCTCGAACCGCGTGCCGGTCATCGCCCGGCCAAGGGCAAAAGCCACCAGCAGCGCGAAGCTGATCGAGCCCGACATGATCCAGCTTTTCACATCCAGCGCAATGAAAGCCGAGCCGAGGTCGCGGTTGCGCCGCCGCTGGCGCAGCCCCATCGCAAGGCAGACCACCGCCATTGACCCGGCATAGACCACGGCCCAGCCGAAATCCGGTTCGCTGCCACCCTCGACCAGCAGGATCAGCGCACTGCCAAGGGCATAAAGGATGGCCAGTACCAGCAGCGTGGCATTCAGCGCCAGCACCATCGGCTCCAGGTGCCAGAAACCGAACTGGTAGCGCACCTTGCCCGGGCGGTCGCGGTTGTGCCGCAGCGCATCCTGCAGGATCAGCCGCGACACCAGCAGCGCCAGCCCGCCCATGCAGGCATCGATCAGCGCATAGATGCCGTCGAACAGGATCGCGAAGGACCCGGTCAGGATGCCGAACACCACGCTGACCCCGGCAAGCCCGATCAGCAGCCCCAGTGACTGGCGCAGCAGGGCCTGTTCCTGTCGGCCTGCGGCCTCGATCCTGCTCACCTGCCGCCCCCCCGCATTAGCCTGGCGATGCTATCAGCCCCGCCGCGCCGGGGCAATCGGACCGGGCTTATGGACTTTGCCCTGCCGGTTGCCTATTTCGGAAAGATCATGGCGCAAAAATCCGACCCCAACTCCAAACTCATCGCCGAAAACCGCCGCGCGCGGTTCGACTATGCCATCGAAAGCGATATCGAGGCGGGCATCATCCTGCAGGGGTCCGAAGTGAAGTCGCTGCGCCAGGGCGGGGCGAACATCGGCGAAAGCTATGCCAGTGTCGAAGGCGGCGAGCTTTGGCTGATCAACGGCTACATCGCCCCTTATCTGCAGGCCAAGACCTGGGGCCATGAAGAACGCCGCAGGCGCAAGCTGCTGGTCAGCCGCAAGGAACTGGGCCGTTTGTGGAACGCGACCGCGCGAGAGGGCATGACCATCGTTCCCATCGCCATGTACTTCAACGACCGCGGCATCGTGAAGCTGAAGCTGGGCGTGGCCAAGGGCAAGAAACTGGCCGACAAGCGCGCCACCGAGGCAAAGCGCGACTGGGACCGCGAGAAGTCGCGGCTGCTCAAGCACAGTCACCACTGACGCGGGCCGGACAGAGGCATCCGGCATGGGTCCCGACGGGCCGGGACCGCAAGACGGGCAGGCGCCGTCACCCCGGCCGGGGCGGGAATGCAAAGCCACCGGCTGCCACGCCCGATGCCCAAGGTCAGGGGGGGCAGGCCGGTCGGTGTCTGTCCTTTTCTGCCGGGTAGTGCGGGATCAGAAAGGCCGTTTCCCGCCCCCTGAACAGGGTTCCGGGCGTTGCGTGCTGCGCAGCCCTGTCAGGCCGACTTGCCGATCAGCCCCCTGTCCAGCTATGGGTGGACAGGCATCAAAGGGGGGCGCAGATGGCGGCAGATGATCCCGGAACGCTTGTTTCGACGCAGTGGCTCGAGACGCATCTGAAGGACCCGGATCTGCGGATTCTCGATGCGTCCTGGTACCTGCCGGATGCCGGGCGCGACCCGAAGGGCGAATACCTTGCCGCCCATATTCCCGGTGCGCGCTTTTTCGACATCGACGGGATCACCGACCATCGGTCTTCCCTGCCCCACATGGCCCCGCCGCCCGAAAAGTTCATCAGCCGGATGCGGGCGATGGGCGTGGGCGACGGGCATCAGGTGGTGGTCTATGACAGCGCCGGTCTGTTTTCTGCGGCGCGCGTCTGGTGGACCTTCCGCCTGATGGGCAAGACGGATGTGGCCGTTCTGGACGGCGGCTTGCGCAAGTGGCAATCCGAAGGCCGACCCACGGAAGACGTGGCCCCCGTCATCCGCGACCGCCACATCACGGTGCAGCGGCAGGCCGCCTGGTCCAAGGACGTAACCCAGGTGGCTCATGCCAGCAAACTGGGCGACAGCGAAATCATCGATGCGCGGTCGGCCGCCCGGTTTCGGGGCGATGTGCCGGAACCGCGACCAGGGCTTCGGTCCGGCCACATTCCCGGATCAAAGAACGTGCCCTATGCAAATCTTCTGAACCCGGACGGAACGATGAAGGATCTTGACGGATTGCGGGCCGCCTTCGCCGAAGCCGGGGTGGACCTGACCCGCCCGGCGATCACCACCTGCGGCTCGGGCGTGACTGCGGCAATCCTGTCGCTGGCGCTGGAACGGCTGGGCCACCGCAACCATGCGCTCTACGACGGAAGCTGGGCCGAATGGGGCATGTATCCCGACCTGAAGGTTGCAAAGGGGCAGTCCGGTGTTTGACGCGCTGAAACCGCAGCCGCAGGACAAGATACTGCAGTTGATCCAGATGTTCCGGGACGATCCGCGCCCCGACAAGATCGACCTTGGCGTCGGCGTCTACAGGGATGCAACCGGGCTGACACCGGTGATGCGCGCGGTGAAGATCGCCGAGAAACAGCTGTGGGAGCGAGAAACGTCCAAGACCTATACGGGACTGGCCGGCGACCCGGCCTTCCACGCGGCGCTGTCGGGTGTGATCCTGGGGGGCAGCGTGCCGCAGGACCGGATTGCGGCGGTGGCGACACCGGGCGGGACCGGCGCGATCCGCCAGGCACTGGAACTGGTGCGTCTGGCAAGCCCCGCAGCACGGGTCTGGCTGTCTGACCCGACCTGGCCGAACCACCCGTCGATCCTGCGCTATCTTGGCATCCCGTTTGCCTGGTACCGGTATTTCGACAGCCGGACGTGCGGGGTCGATCTTGAGGGGATGCTGGCGGACCTGGGGCAGGTTGCGGCAGGGGATGTCGTGCTGCTGCACGGCTGTTGCCACAACCCGACCGGGGCAAACCCGAACCTTGCGGAATGGGCGACCGTTGCCGACCTTCTGGCGGCGAAGGGTGCCGTGCCGCTGATCGACCTTGCCTATCAGGGCTTCGGCGACGGGCTGGAGGCGGATGCCGCCCCGACGCGGGCGATTGCCGCGCGCTGCCCCGAGGTGCTGATCGCGGCCTCCTGTTCCAAGAACTTCGGCATCTATCGCGAACGGACCGGCCTGCTGATCGGGCTTGGCACTTCGGCGCAGCGCGGGCTGATCCAGGCGAACCTCGCGTTTCTGAACCGGCAGAACTACTCTTTCCCGCCCGATCACGGGGCGCGGCTGGTCACCATGATCCTTGAAGACCCTGCCCTGACCGCGATCTGGGCGCAGGAACTGGAAGAAATCCGGCTGAATATGCTGGGTCTGCGCCAATCGCTGGCACAGGAGCTGCGCCGCCTGACCGGATCAGACCGCTGGGGCTTCATCGCCCGGCACCGCGGCATGTTTTCGGTACTGGGCGCGACCGAGGCCGAGGTCGGGCGGCTGCGGGCCGAGCGTGGCATCTACATGGTCAGCGACAGCCGGATGAACATTGCCGGGCTCAACGCAGCCGCCGTTCCGGTCCTGGCCCGGGCCATCGCCGACATCGTCGCCTGACGGGTGGGGCCGGGCGATCCGGCCCGGCGACCTGCCTGATCCGCCCCCTTGCCGCGGCCTGAGCGGAAAACGGCCCGGGCAAAAACCCGGGCCGATGTGCCGCGCAGACAGGGGCCGCGCCGGGAAACGGGCCGGTTTGATCCGGCCCCCCCTTTGTGCAAGGTCACATGTTATAGGCCCGTTCGCCATGTTCGGCCACATCCAGACCTTCGCGTTCCTCTTCTTCCGCAACGCGCAGGCCGATCACCAGATCAACCAGCTTGAACAGGATGTAAGACCCGATGCCCGAGAACAGGACGGTGAACACCACCGCCTTGACCTGCGCCAGGAAGGCCGTGGCGAAGACATAGTCGCCAACCACAAGCGAACCGGGCTGCGACAGATAGTCGGGAATGCCCGCCCCGCCAAGGGCCGGGTTCACCAGGATGCCCGTCGCCAGCGCGCCGATGATGCCGCCGACGCCATGGATGCCGAACACGTCAAGCGAATCGTCGATCTTGAAGCTGTTGCGGATCAGCGACACCGCCCCGAAACAGCCCGCACCGGCAATCAGGCCCAGCACGACCGACCCCATCGGTCCGGCAAAGCCCGCAGCGGGCGTGACGGCGACAAGGCCCGCAATCGCGCCGGACACAAGGCCCAGAAGCGACGGTTTGCCCTTGACCGCCCATTCCGTGAACATCCAGGACGCACCCGCAGCGGCCGATGCGACGAAGGTGTTGACCACCGCCAGCGCGGTGACGGCGTTCGATTCAAGGTTGGACCCGGCGTTGAAGCCGAACCAGCCAACCCACAGCAAGGATGCGCCGATCATCGTCATGGTCAGCGAATGCGGCGTCATCGAATCTTTCATGAAGCCAACGCGCTTGCCGATCACGATGGCACCCACCAGACCGGCCACCCCGGCGTTGATATGCACCACGGTCCCGCCGGCAAAGTCGAGCGCGCCCCAGTTCCACAGCAACCCGTTCGCGGCAAGGTTCGCGGCGGCAGCCTCGGCAGCAGCCGTGTCGCCCGCCGCTTCGGCGATCAGCAGCAGCGTCTGCTGTTCCGCCAGGAAGTCGGGGCCACCCCACCACCAGACCATGTGCGCCATCGGAAAGTAGATGAAGGTGACCCAAAGCACCACGAACACCAGCAGGGCCGAAAACTTCACACGTTCGGCAAAGGCACCCACGATCAGCGCCGGGGTGATGCAGGCGAAGGTCATCTGGAACGCGATGAAGGCATATTCGGGCAGCCAGACCCCGTTGGAGAAGGTCGGAACCAGCGTTGTCGGGTCGACACCGGCAAGGAAGACCTTGGAAAAGCCGCCGACAAACGAATCCATCGACCCGCCATAGGTGAAAGCCAGCGAATAGCCGTAGGTGATCCAGATGATCGCAACGACGCAGGTGATGGCAAAGACCTGGGTCAGCACCGAAAGCATGTTCTTGGACCGGACAAGGCCGCCATAGAACAGCGCCAGCCCCGGCACCGTCATCAGCAGCACAAGGACGGTGGAAATGGTCATCCAGGCGACATCGCCCTTGTCGACCGCTTTTTCATAGACATAAGGCACCAGCGCCGCAGCATCTGCGGCGGTGTCTTGTGCCCGGACCGGAAGGGCTGTCAGCAGCGCGGGAAGCGCGGCAAGCCCGATGGATTTCATCAGTTTTGACATGTCAGATCTCACTTTCCCCACTGCGCCCGTCAAAGAGCATCGTCGTTGAGTTCGCCGGTCCGCACGCGCAGGGCCTGCTCAACATCAAGCACAAAGATCTTTCCGTCGCCGATCTTGCCGGTCTTGGCCGTTGCGCGGATCGTTTCGACGACGGCGTCCGACAGGTTGTCGCTGACAACGATTTCAAGCCGCATCTTCGGCACGAAGTTCACGGCATATTCCGCACCGCGATAGATTTCGGTATGCCCGGACTGAGAGCCGAAGCCCTTGATCTCGGTCACCATCATGCCGCGCACACCGATCGAGGTCAGTGCTTCGCGGACCTCCTCCAGTTTGAACGGCTTGATTGCTGCTATGATGAGTTTCACGTCGCTTCCCTTCCGTGATGCCGGCGGCCGGGGTGGCCCACGCCCGAGAAAGGTTATGGAATTGCCGCAGGCACAAGAAATGTGACCCAGGCAGGGACAGGAGTTTGGGGGTTTCTGCCTGTTTTTTGTACTTTTTGGGCATCATGCATAGTTTTTGATCATGGCACTGATGCGAATCGCGTTCTCAGACCCTCCACATTTGTCACAGGGCGCGCTAAAGTCGCTTTCAAGAGCAAGCGCACGCAACGGACGGGCGGAACAGGCATGAGCGTGACGGACAACAGGCGGCCGGTTCTGGTCGCGGACAGGCGCTATGTCGCCGCGCGGAAGGCTGCGGCAGGGTCAGGTGGCGGCAGCCGCAAGCCGCCCGCCGCCAAAGCGAAATCCGCGCCCCGCCGCCCTGCGCCAAAGCGCAATCCGATCATGGGCTTTTTCGGGGGCATCCTGCGCTGGATGCTGCGGATGATCTGGGGCATTGGCTGGCGCGTGGCCTTCCTGCTGGCCATCGTCGTCGGCTCGGTCACGCTGTATTTCTACCAGAAGCTTCCCGACGTCACAGCCCTGCTGGATGCACGGGCCCGCGGATCGGTCACGCTTCTGGATCGCAACGGCAAGGTGTTTGCCTGGCGGGGCGAGACATTTGGCGGCCAGATCGATGCCGCATCGGTGTCGCCCAATCTGCGGAACGCTATCGTCGCCACCGAGGACCGCCGCTTCTACTGGCACGCAGGGGTCAGTCCGCGCGGGATCCTCAGCGCGATCAGGATCAACCTCAGCGAGGGACGCGGCCCGCTGGAAGGCAACGGCGGGTCCACCATCACCCAGCAGGTAGCCAAGCTGCTGTGCCTTGGCGTGCCCTATGATCCGACCCGGTGGAAGTCCGAGGCGGAATACGAAAGCGACTGCCGCAAGGGCGGCATCGGGCGCAAGCTTAAGGAAATGCCCTTCGCCTTCGCGCTTGAGGCGAAGTACACCAAGAATGAAATCCTGACGATCTATCTGAACCGGGCCTATCTGGGTGCTGGCGCACGCGGCTTCGAGGCGGCGGCGCAACGCTATTTCGGCAAATCCGCAAACCAAGTGACCCCAGCCGAAGGCGCGATGCTGGCCGGGCTGCTCAAGGCACCGTCCTATTACGCCCCGACCAACAACCTGGACCGCGCCCGCGCCCGCGCTGAGGTGATCGTGGGGCTGATGGAAGACCAGGGCTACCTCACCGCCGAAGAGGCCGCCGAGGCGCGCACCAACCCGGCGCAACTTTCGGACGCCGCGGCAGCCCGCTCGGGCGGGTTCTTTGCCGACTGGGTCATGGAATCGGGGCCCGCCTTCCTGACCAGCGAGACGACGGAAGATGTGATCATCCGCACCACGCTGGATCAGGACCTGCAGCGCGCGGCCGAGACGGCGCTTGCCGATGTCTTTGCCACAAAGCTGAAGGACGGATCACGGGCGCAGGCGGCGGTTGTCGTCATGTCGTCGGACGGTGCGGTGCGCGCCATGGTCGGTGGCCGCAAGATCGAAGAGGCCGGTTCCTTCAACCGGGCCACGCAGGCGCTGCGCCAGACCGGGTCGGCGTTCAAGCCCTTCGTCTATGCCGCAGCGCTGGACCTGGGCTATTCGGCGGCGGATTTCGTCGACGACTCGCCCCTGACGATCAATATTGTCGGCTCCGGCCCATGGACGCCTGCGAACTATGACCGGGAGTTCCGGGGCGTTGTCACCCTGACCGAGGCGCTGCAGGATTCGCTGAACATTCCCGCCGTCCGCGTGTCCGAAGCGGTGGGGCGCGATCTGGTGCGGCGTGTCGCCAGCGATTTCGGCATCAAAAGCGATATGGCCGCAGGCCCGGCGCTGGCGCTTGGCGTGTCTGAGTCGACGCTGATCGACATGACCGGCGCCTATGCCGGCATCCTGAACGGCGGCTCGGCCGTAAAGCCCTATGGCCTTGTCGATCTGCGCCTGCAGGGCGACGACGCCCCATTGATGGGCCAGGATGGCGGCATGGGAGAGCGGGTGATCTCGGAACAGGCGGCGCAGGAACTGACCTTCATGCTGTCACAGGTCGTCGAAAAAGGCACCGGCCGCCGCGCCGCCCTGCCCGACCGCCAGGTTGCCGGAAAGACCGGCACCACCCAGGCCGCGCGGGATGCCTGGTTCATCGGTTATTCCGCCGACTACGTCGCAGGTGTCTGGATGGGCTATGACGACAATACCCCGCTGACCGGCGTCACCGGCGGGGGATTGCCTGCGGAAATCTGGCGCGAGGTGATGGTGCGTGTACATGAAGGGCTGCCACCCGCGCCGCTTCAGATGATCATACCGGCCCCCCGGCTGCCGCCGCAGGCCGCCGCCCCGTCTGAAGCCCAGGTTTTAGCCGAAGACCCTGCGACCCAGGCCGAGCCTGCCCCCGCAAGGGCCGACAAGCCAGCGGGGCTTTTGCGTAACGTGCTTGGGGCACTTTCGGGCAACAACTGACGACCGGGGGCGCAACCCGCCCCCGCCCTGTCAGGTCGTCTGCAGTTCAGCGATCAGCGCATCAAGGTTGCCGCCCTGCCGGTCCAGCATTGCCCCGATCTCGGTGCGGGCAGAGGCAAGCATGTTCACGCCTTCGATGATGATGTTGAAGAACAGCAGCTTGCCGGACTTGTCCGACACCTGAAAGCGCACCTCGAAGGGGGATTCGCCCTGCAGGATGGCCGTGGTGATGACCTCGTAGTAGCTTTTCACCGGGCGCGCATCGACAACCTCGATCCGCCCGCCGATGAACTCGCGGAACCGCCGGCCGTACCGGCGCGAGATGTAGCCCTGGAACGCCTGGGTGAACCCGGCGATCTGCGCCGGGCTGGCCTGCCGCCCCGCCGGGCCAAGCACGGACCGCGCAATCACCGGCACGTCGGCATAGCGGGCAAACAGCGCCTCGAACTGCGTCAGCATCGCCGCTTCGGATCCGCCCGAGCTGATCACCCGGTTGATCTCGTTCACGACATCGTCGATCAGCCCGCGCGCCTGATCCACGTCCAGCGCCCAGGCGGCGCGGGGCAGGCAGATTGCAACACCTCCGGCAACACCAAGGCCCAGCACATGCCGGCGGGAAAGTTCATTCGCCATAGGGATCCTCATAAGGGTCAACGAAATCCGCATCATTCTCTACCGTCTGGCCCAACTGAAACCGCCGGTTCTGCAGGTAAAGCAGCTTCAGCTGCGCGTAGCTGTCGGCACTGTCATACAGGATCGGATCGATGGTGTCGGAATAGCGGTAGCGCCGCCCGAGGCCCGCCAGAATCTGGATTGCGGTCGAGGCATTGGCCTCGGCCGTTGGCAGGGTAAAGCGCAGCGGATCAAGGAAGATGTCCATCACCAGACCCAGCGCGTCGCGGTCGTTCGACGGGCCGACAAGCGGAATTTCCACATAGTTCCCTTCCGCCATGCCCCAGACATGCAGCGTTTCGCCATATCCGGTCGGCTCGCCCTCTATGCCGATCGCCGTGGCGGGGTCGAACAGGCCGCCGATGCCGACCGTGGTGTTCACCGCCAGGCGCACGGTGTTCTCCAGCGCTGCGCCGGGACGGGCCTGCAACAGGCTGTTCACGATATCCGAAGGAAGCCCAAGGTTCAGCGCGATATTCTGTATGCCATTGCGCAGCGGCCCCGGTGCCACACCGCCATAGCCGAATGCCGACGGGCGCACGATCGTCTGATCAAGCGTCTTGTTGAACCCGTGAACGCTGCGGTTGCGCCCCTCATAGGGGTCGGGCGTCACGGCAGGCGGCGGCGGTGCCGAACAGCCGGCAAGGGCAAGGCATATCAGACCGACGCTGATCGGGGGTGTCAGACACCGCCGGACTGCGGATAAGGGAACGTCAAAAAATGCCATGCGATGCGACTGGTTTACCACGTCCCATATCATAGGCTTCAGGACGCGATGGCAAGGCACAAGCGCCAGATTTCAGCGATGCGATTCTTGATCGTGATATCTGTTGCACCTGAAGGGTCGCGGCTTTCCCGGCCTTGCCGTGCTGCAAGACCCCGGCTAGCGTCGCGCAACCTGCAATGGAGATGTGCCATGAGCCTGATCGAAGCCCGCCTTGCCGACCTTGGCGTCACCCTGCCCGATGCCCCCGCCCCGGCGGCCAACTATGTGCCCTTTGTCACTGTCGGTACGGTCGTTTACGTCTCGGGCCAGATCAGCCAGGACGGGACCGGTCTGATCAGGGGCAGGCTGGGCGATGACCTGACGGTGGCCGAAGGTGCCGCCGCTGCCCGGCACTGCGCGATCAGCCTGCTGGCCCAGCTGCGCAACGCCTGCGGCGGCGATCTTTCGCGACTGGTGCGGGTGATCAAGCTGACCGGCTTTGTCAATTCGACCCCCGACTTCACCGATCAGCCCAAGGTGATCAACGGCGCCTCCGACTTTCTGGTGGCCGTTCTGGGTGATACGGGCCGCCACGCGCGTTCTGCCATCTCTGCGGCCAGCCTGCCGCTGGGCGTGGCCGTCGAGATTGAGGCCATGTTCGAGATCCGTCCGTGATCTCCCGCGTGCCGCTGCCCGCTGCCTTCCTGACGCGGCCGCTGGCGCACCGCGCCCTGCACGACCGAGCGGCGGGCCGCCCCGAGAATTCACGCGCCGCCGTGCGCGCCGCCGTCGCGGCAGGCTACGGGATAGAGATTGATGTCCAGCTGTCCGCAGACGGGCAGGCCATGGTCTTTCATGACGAAGAGCTCGACCGGCTGACCGCCGAAGTCGGCCCGGTCAGGAACCGCACGGCCGCCGAACTGGGCCGGATCGGCCTGCGGGACGCCGAGGATGGCATCCCAACCCTGCCCGAGGTGCTGGCCCTGGTCGCAGGGCGCGTTCCCCTGCTGATCGAAATCAAGGACCAGACGCTGACAATGTCTGAAACCGACGGCAGGCTTGAAGCGGCAACTGCCGCCGCCCTGCACACCTGTGCCGGTCCGGTCGCCGTCATGTCGTTCAACCCGCACGTTGTTGCCTGCATGGCCCGGCTGGCCCCGCAGCTGCCGCGCGGGCTGACCACATCGGCCTATGATCCCGCAGACTGGGCACCCCTGCCGGACGCCACCTGCACCCGTCTGCGCGGCATCCCCGATTATGACCACACCGGTGCCTCTTTTATCTCGCACGAAGCCGCCGACCTGGCCCGCCCGCGCGTGGCCGCCCTGAAGGCACAGGGGGCTGCGATCCTGTGCTGGACGATCCGGTCCCCCGCAGCCGAAGCAGAGGCTCGCCGGGTGGCCCAGAACATCACCTTCGAAGGCTACGCCCCCCGCCAGCACGCTTGATCTTGGCACCGGGCGCGCCAGTTTCAGGCTGAAGGGGCCGTTGTTTCATTCTCTGTTCACAAGTATCCTCGGGGTGTGCGGGGGGCAGACGGCCCCCCGGCCCGGCCCGCACCCGGTGCTCCGTCGAAAGGTTCCAATGCCCGCCGAAGTTGAGGTGACCGTCCACAGCAGCCTTGCCGAAATCCCGGCGCGGGACTGGGACAGTGTCGCCTGCCCGGAAACTGCGGACGGCGGCAGGCCGGTGGACCCCTTTACCACCCACCGCTTTCTGGTGGCGCTGGAGCGGTCGGGTTCCACCGGCACCGGCACCGGCTGGCAGCCCTGCCCGCTGGTTGCGCGGCAAGGGGGGCGCATCATCGCGGCGGCACCGCTTTATGCCAAGTCGCACAGCCAGGGCGAGTATATCTTCGATCACACCTGGGCCGATGCCTGGCAGCGCGCGGGCGGAAAGTACTATCCCAAGCTGCAGCTTGCCGTGCCCTTCACGCCGGCCACCGGACGGCGCTTTCTGACCCTGCCGGGGTTTGAGGCCGAAGGCATGGCGGCGCTGATCGGGGGGGCAATCCGCCTCGCCGAGGCCAACCGCCTGTCGTCGCTGCATGTCACCTTCTGCACCGAAGCCGAGGCAGACCGGGGTGCCGACCTTGGCCTTCTGCGGCGCACCACGCAGCAGTTTCACTGGGAAAATGCAGGCTATGCCTGCTATGACGATTTCCTGGGTCGGCTGTCCTCACGCAAGCGCAAGGCCCTGCGCAAGGAACGCGGCATCGCCCAGGGCTTTGGCGGCACCATCCGGGTGCTGACCGGTGATGCCATCGAACCGCAGCACTGGGACCATTTCTGGGCCTTCTACCAGGATACCGGCGCGCGCAAGTGGGGCACGCCCTATCTCACGCGCCGGGCCTTTGACGAGTTCCACGCGACCATGCGCGAGGACATCCTTCTGATCCTGGCAGAGCGCAACGGCAGGCCCGTTGCCGGGGCGCTGAACGTCATCGGGCGCGATACGCTGTACGGGCGCTACTGGGGCTGTACCGAAGACCATCCCTTCCTGCATTTCGAACTGTGCTACCATCAGGCCATCGACTGGGCGATCGCCCAAGGTCTGAAACGGGTCGAGGCGGGGGCACAGGGCGAACACAAGCTGGCGCGCGGCTATCTGCCGGTGCCGGTCCATTCGCTGCACTGGATCGGCGATCCCGGCTTTTCCGATGCCGTGGCGCGCTATCTGGCGGCGGAACGCGCTGCCGTTGACGACGGGATCGGGGTGCTGACGGCCTTTGGCCCATTCCGCCGCAGTGAACCAACCGAATAGGGCAGACGCCCGTCAGACCGATACAGGAAAGGAGAGGCGAGATGGACAAATTGACCCTTTACACCAACCCGATGTCCCGCGGCCGCATCGCCCGCTGGATGATGGAAGAGCTGGGACAGCCCTATGACACCGTGGTGGTGGACTTCGGCCCGGCAATGAAGGGCGACTATCGGCGCATCAACCCGATGGGCAAGGTGCCCGCCCTGACGCATGGCAGCCGAACCGTCACCGAAGGTGCCGCAATCTGCACCTACCTTGCCGATGCCTTTCCGCAGGCGGGGCTGATGCCGCAGGACCGGTCCAGCTTTTACCGCTGGATGTTCTTTAGCGCCGGCCCGATGGAAGCCGCCATCACCGACCGCGCGCTGAAGGTCGAGGTGCCGCCGGATCGCGCCGGCACGGTCGGCTACGGCAGTTTCGATCTTATGGTCGACACGCTGGAACATGCCGTCGGCACCGGCCCCTATCTCTGCGGGGATCAGTTCACGGCGGCCGATGTCTATGTCGGATCACAGATCGGCTTGGGCATGCAATTCGGAAACCTTCCCGCGCGCCCGGCCTTTCAGGCCTATTGGGACCGGCTCAAGGACCGCCCGGCACATCTGCGGGCCGCCCAACTCGACAATGCCCTGATCAAGAAGGACTGACCATGCCCGATCTGTTGACCGACGCCGAACGCAGCGCCGCGCTGCCCGCCCTCGGGGCCAGCGGCTGGGGGGCGGTGCCCGACCGCGACGCCATCCGCAAGGTCTGGAAATTCCGCAACTTCGTGGACGCCTGGGGCTTCATGTCCCGCGTGGCACTGGTGGCGGAAAAACTGAACCATCACCCGGAATGGTCGAATGTCTACAATGTTGTCGATGTCACGTTGTCCACCCATGATTGCCACGGCCTGAGCAGGCTGGACATCGATCTTGCAAACCGGATGGATGCCCTGGCGGGCACGGCAGAGGTGCAGCGCGACCTGACGCTGCCCGTCGAAAGCCTGTGCCGGGTGCGCACCCGCCACGGATGAAGGGCGCGCGCCGTCCGACGCGCGCCCCTGCCGTGGCGGCGCAACCGGATCAGATCGCGGCCAAAAGGGCTTCGCCGCCCGAGATGTCGCAGACGCCCGGATTCTCCTCAAGGTGCAGCACCTTGACCACGCCGTCTTCGGCATAAAGCGCATAGCGCCTTGACCGGCCGATCAGGCCCACGGCGGCGGCGCTGAACTCCATCCCGGCGGCACGGGTGAACTGCCCTTCGGCATCGCCCAGCATGCTCAGTCCCGCCTTGTCGGCACCGGTGCTTTCGGCCCAGGCCTTCATCACGAAGGGGTCGTTGACCGCCAGGCAGATGATTTCATCCACGCCTTTCGCGGCGAACTTTTCCCGGGTGCGGATGAAGCTGGGCACATGCGCCGTGGTGCAGGTGCCGGTATAGGCGCCCGGCACGCCGAAAATCACGACCTTGCGGCCCTTGACGCGGTCATGCAGCGAAACCTGCTCCGGACCGGTATCCCCGATATGGACCAGCGTCGCATCCGGCAGCCTGTCGCCAACAGAAATCGTCATTTCACATCCCTCATGCGTTGCGTTTGCGTCCCGCCGGCATATAGGGTCCGCCCCGGTGCTGGCCAGAGAAAAGGCGAAGCGATGTCTCATGTGGTGGTGATCGGGGCCGGTCAGGCGGGGGCCGCGCTGGTGGCGCGGTTGCGCAGCGGCGGCCATGCGGGGCCGATCACCCTGATCGGCGCGGAACCGCTGCTGCCCTATCAGCGCCCGCCCCTGTCAAAGGGCTACCTTCTGGGCGAGGTGGACGCCGACCGGCTGACCCTGCGGTCCGCCGACTTCTATGCCGAACATGACATTGCCCTGCACCTTGGCAGCCCGGTGTCAGCGATTGATCCAAAGTCCCACACAGTGTCCCTGGCAAGCGGTACGCTGGGCTATGACGATCTGGTCCTAGCAACCGGATCGGTTCCGCGCCGTCTGCCTGCGGCCATTGGCGGTGATCTGGCGGGCGTCTACACGCTGCGCAGCGTCGCCGATGTGGATGGGATGCGCGCCGAATTCCGGCCCGGACGCCGCCTTGTCATCGTCGGCGGCGGCTATATCGGGCTGGAGGTGGCGGCGGTGGCGGCCGGGCTGGGGCTGGACGTGACGGTTCTGGAAATGTCCCCGCGCATTCTGCAGCGCGTGGCGGCACCGGAAACATCCGATTACTTCCGCGCGCTGCATGCGGCGCATGGCGTGAAGATATTGGAAAGCACCGGGCTTGACCGCCTGTCGGCCAAGGCCGGGCAGGTCTCCGCCGCCCGTCTGGCGGACGGGCGCGAAATTCCGGCCGATTTCGTGATTGCCGGCGTGGGCATCCTGCCCGATACGCGCCTGGCCGAGGCCGCAGGCCTGGTGATTGAGAACGGTATCCGCACCGACGCCCATGGCCGTACCTCGGACCCGCAGATCTGGGCGGCAGGGGATTGCGCCAGCTTCCCCTGGCAGGGCGGGCGCCTGCGGCTGGAATCCGTGCAGAACGCCATCGATCAGGCAGAACTTGTGGCCGACAACATTCTGGGCGCGGGCAAGGATTATGTGCCGATGCCGTGGTTCTGGTCGGACCAGTATGACTGCAAGCTGCAAATCGCCGGGCTGAACAGCGGGTACGACCACATTGTCACGCGCGGGCCCGACGGGGCCGCGGTGTCGTTCTGGTATTTCAGGGGCGACCGGTTGCTGGCCGTCGATGCGATGAACGACAGCCGCGCCTATATGGTGGGCAAGCGCCTTCTGGAAACAGGCCGCAGCGTGGATGCGGCCGCGCTGCGCGACAGGGCCACCAACCTCAAGACACTGCTGGCGTGATGCGCATCATCGGCGGCACACGGCGGGGCCTGAAACTTGCCGCGATCGGCGAAGGTGACACGGCGGCGCATCTGCGCCCCACGTCCGACCGCGTGCGCGAGGCGATCTTCAACCTGCTGATCAATGGCGGCTACGGCAACCCCGTACAGGGCGCGCAGGTGCTGGACCTTTTCGCGGGCACCGGGGCGCTGGGGCTGGAGGCGCTGTCAACCGGCGCAAGCCGGGCGACCTTTGTCGATGACGGTGCAAAGGCGCTGTCGCTGTTGCGGACGAATATCGCAAGGATGAAGGCCGAAGCCGCAACCGAGTGTCTCTGCCGCGATGCAACCGCCCTGCCGCCGAATGCGCATGCCCCCTGTACGCTGGTGTTCCTTGATCCGCCCTATGGCAAGGCGCTGGGTGAACGCGCCCTGGCCTCGGCCATCGCGGGCGGCTGGCTTTCCCCCGGCGCGCTGATCGTCTGGGAGGAAAGCACCCCGCCCCGGCCCCCCGCCGCTGTCACGCAGCTTGACCAGCGCAGATATGGTGACACGCTTGTCACGCTGCTGCGGGCGCCGGAATGACCCCGCGCGCCATCATCTTCGATTGCGACGGCGTTCTGGTGGACAGCGAGCCTGCCGCCTTCGATCTTCTGGCGCAAGACCTGGCCGCGCACGGCCTGCCGCTGCCGCGCGCCGAGATGGAACGCATCTTCATCGGCGGCACCATTGCCGGGGTCCATGCCAAGGCCCGCAGCCTGGGGGCCCGGCTGCCGGACGGCTGGGTGGCCGGGTTCTACAAACGGCTTTATGCGCGGCTGGCCGAAGGCACGCCGCTGGTGCCGGGTGTGCTGGATCTGCTGGATGCGCTGGATGCAGCCGGTATTCCCTATGCGGTTGGCTCCAACGGGTCGGACCGCAAGATGCAGGTGACATTGGGCCAGCATCCGGGCCTTCTGGACCGCTTTCACGACCGGCTGTTTTCCGGCCAGACCCTTGGCGCGCCGAAACCTGCACCCGATCTGTACCTGTACGCCGCACGGGCGCTGGGCCAGCCGCCCTCTGCCTGCGCCGTCATCGAAGACAGCCCGACGGGTGTCCGCGCCGCATCGGCGGCAGGGATACGCTGCTTTGGCTATGCCCCGCACGGTGACGGGGCTGCCCTGGCGGCGGAAGGGGCCACAGTGTTTCAGTCCATGGCGGACCTGCCGCGCCTGCTGGGGCTGTAGCGCGGTCCGCCCCCGCTCAGGCCGCGAACATCGGAAAGGTTACGGCCAGCGCCCATCCCAGGAAAAGGCCAAGGCCAACCCCGGCGGCAGCGGGCCGCCATGTGGCGCGCCCCACCCAGCCGCCGACGGTGCCGAACAGGAGAAAGAACACCAGGATCACCGGCAGGATGATCAGCAGGAAAAACAGCCGCTCGAAGTTCAGCGCCACCGCTAGCCCAAGCGAGGCAAGGGCCAGGCTGCGCACCGCCAGCACCCGCCACAGGGGGGCGCGCCCGCCTTCGGTCAGCACGGCATCGGCCAGAAGGAAGGGCACCGCCCCTGCGGCCATCGCCAGCATCACCGGAATGCGACCCGCCACCGGCAGGAATGACGCGACATAGCGGTCCAGCGCAACGCCGAACAGGCACAGCCCGAAGACCGCGACCGGCACGGCCAGCAGCGGCGCCGTGCCTGCATCATTCCCCCGGCGCAGCCCGCCCAGCCCGGCCACCAGCGCCAGGGCGACAAGCCCGTAAATCCCCAGATGCACCGCCAGATAATCGGCCACCAGCACCGGCAGGAAGCGCAGATCGAACGGGGCCAGCAGCAAGGGTGTCGCCAGCGCAGGAAGCAGCAGGGCAGCCAGAAAGCGCCGGGGCGGCAGGTGCGGCGGCGGCGTTTGGGCGCGAAAGCGGCGCAACAGCCCGGCCGGCGGCCAGCCCAGCGCCACCACCGACACCAGCAGCAGAACGATCCATCCGCCCCGCGCCGGCACCCCGCCTTCGGCCGTCCGGCCAAAGGCGGCATTCAGCCAGTCGCGGGACTCGCGCAGCGTGGTCGGCGCATAAAGCACGCCCACATGTTCGACCATTGGCGCCAGCACCGCGCGGCGTCCGGTACCGGCGGCCGGATCACCCACCGTCTGCCCCAGCCGCGCCGCCGGGTCAGCCAGTTGCAGCGCGCGTTCCGCCTCGGCGGCAAGCAGGCTTTCCCACGCCCCGGTAACGACCAGCAGATTGCGCGGGGCGGTCGCCGTCACCGCTTTGGAAAACATCGATACCGCCACCACCGCGCCGACGCGGCGGTCACGGATCGTCTGTCTTGCGACAAGGTCGGAGGCCATCGAATGGCCCAGCAGCGCCAGCCGCCCGTCGGTGCCGGGCAAGGCAAGGGCTGCGTCGCTGACGCGACCCAGTTCATCCATCAAAAGCCGCGTTGTGCCGTCCACCTGCGTCACATCGCCCGACATCGGCACCGGGTTGCGCCCGTGCCCTTGCAGATCATAGCTGACGGCGACGTAGCCCGCCCGCGCCAGCACCAGCGCAAAGCCTTCCATCAACTGGCGCGATCCGGCAAAGCCGTGGGCGATGACAGCAACGGGCGCAGGCCCTGTGTCCGGCAGGCGATAGACCGTGGCGGGGGTGCTGCCGACCTGCAGCGGCGTGATCACAAGCCCCGCCCGCGCCCGCTCAAGCTGCCAGACAGACAAGGCCGCTGCGGCCAGCGCAAGGATCAGGACCGCCAGGCGGGCGCGGCTCAAGCCGCCCGGCCGCAGGTGGGGTGAAACAATCCGGCGGGCGAAAGCGTGAAAATCTCGCATCCCGTCGCGGTGACACCCACCGAATGTTCGAACTGCGCCGACAGCGACTTGTCGCGCGTCACCGCTGTCCAGTCATCGGCCAGCACCTTGGTTTCCGGGCGTCCAAGGTTGACCATCGGCTCGATGGTAAAGAACATGCCCTCTTCCAGCACCGCCGCCGTGCCGGGCCGCCCGTAATGCAGCACATTCGGCGGGGCGTGGAACACCCGGCCCAGCCCATGCCCGCAAAAGTCGCGCACAACGCTCATGCGCTGCGCCTCGACATAGGTCTGGATGGCATGGCCGATGTCGCCAAAGCTGTTGCCGGGGCGCACTGCCTCGATCCCCTTCATCAGCGCGTCATGGGTCACCTGGATCAGACGCTCGGACTTGCGCGGCAGATCGCCCGCCACATACATCCGGCTGGTGTCGCCGAACCAGCCATCGACGATCACGGTCACGTCGATGTTCAGGATATCGCCGTCCTTCAGCATCTTCGGTCCGGGAATCCCGTGACAGACAACGTGGTTCACCGATATGCACGAGGCGTGCCTGTAGCCCTTGTAGCCGATGGTCGCCGAAACAACGCCGCGCCGCGCCACCTCTTGCGTGATGAAATCATCCAGCGCCTCGGTCGTGACACCGGGTGCAACAAGCGGTCCGATCATATCGAGGATTTCCGCCGCAACCCGGCCTGCTGCCGCCATGCCGGCAAAATCCGCATCCTCATGGATGCGGATACCGTCCCGTGTGATGCGTCCGCGAGTTTCGTCCAAAACCGCCGGGTCCCTGATTTTCGCCCCTAGATAGTGAATGCGGCCCGACTTGGCCAGAGGCCGGGGATCGCCAGCCGGGGTTTGAAACCCAGGGCGCGCGCGCCTATACCGGGTCTGTCAGTGGCACAGGGGCATCCGATGACCAATCCAACCGCAGCCATGCTGGTGATCGGCGACGAGATTCT
Source organism: Rhodobacter sp. (assembly GCA_020250175.1). GTDB lineage: Bacteria > Pseudomonadota > Alphaproteobacteria > Rhodobacterales > Rhodobacteraceae > Aliitabrizicola. The sequence continues at coordinate 18,571 of JADCEN010000029.1, read as the reverse complement.
GTCGGGGCGCACCCGCGACGGGAATACCTTTTACCTTGCGGGCGAATTGACGCGGCACGGCATCAGCCTGCGCGAAGTGCGGGTTGTGGCCGATGACCATGCGGTGATTGTGGCCGCCGTCAATGCCCTGCGCGCCGCTCATGACCATGTCTTCACCTCGGGCGGGATCGGCCCCACGCATGACGATATCACCGCCGATGCCATTGCCGCTGCCTTCGGGGCCGCCATCGGCATCCGCGCCGATGCCCGCGCCCTGCTTGTGGCGCATTACCGCCGCGCGGGGCTGGAGTTCAACGCGGCACGCCAGCGCATGGCCCGCATTCCCGAAGGCGCGCGCCTGATCGACAATCCCGTCTCCACCGCACCGGGCTTCACCCTGGGCAACGTACATGTCATGGCGGGGGTGCCCAACATCTTTCAGGCCATGGTCGCCTCGGTCCTGCCGACGCTGACGGGGGGCAAGCCGCTGCTCAGCCAAAGCCTGCGCGTCAACCGGGGCGAGGGCGAGATTGCCGGGCCCTTCGGCGACCTTGCAGCGGAATTCCCCGACCTGAGCATGGGCAGCTATCCCTTCGTGCAGAACGGGGTGCTTGGCACCAATCTTGTCATTCGCGGTACAGACAGCAGCAGGCTGGCCGTTGCGATGACGCGGCTTGCCGCCCTGTTCCCCGAAAGCCTGGCATGATCCTGCTGTCCGACCTGTTCGCGGCAAACGAGGCGACCTGGCCCGCCCTGCGCCGCTTTGCATCCGGCGGCTTCACCCTGCGTGAGGGCGGGGGCGGCGGCAGACGCGTCTCCTCGGCCAGCTGCGATGGCGACTGGACAGAGGATCAGCTTGAACAGGCGGAAGCGGCGATGACCGGCCTGGGGCAGCGGTTGCAATTCATGATCCGGCCGGGCGATGACAGCCTGGACGGCAGCCTTGCCTGGCGCGGCTATCAGGTGGCGGACCCGACGGTGATCTATGCAGCCCCCATTGCCACGTTCAAACCCGCGCCCGATCCGATGACCGCCTTTCCCCACTGGCCCCCGCTGGCCATCACCCGCTCGCTTTGGGCCAATGGTGGCATTGGTCCGGCCCGGCTTGCGGTCATGCACCGCGCCCCGGCACCCCGTGCCGCCCTTCTGGGACGCAGGGGCGACCGACCGTCAGGGGCCGCCTTTGTCGCCGTGCATGACCGAACCGCGATGCTGCACGCGCTGGTCGTTCCCGAACCGATGCGCCGCGCCGGGGTTGGCGGGTCCCTTCTGCGCCGCGCCGCCGTCTGGGCGGGCGAAAACGGGGCGCTTGCCCTTGCCGTGGCCGTGACCGAAGCCAACGGTCCGGCCCGTGCGCTCTATGCTTCCCTTGGCATGAAAGCTGTGGGACAGTACCACTACCGCGTAAAGTGAGCCCGAAGAGGCCAAGTGGCAGTGCCCGTTTTTCAACGACCCAGCCTGCGTGACGGGGTTCTGCTTGGGGCTGCCTTCCTGCTGCCATCGGCGGCGCTGGCGGTGGCGCTGGAGTTTCCCGCCCCGGCCAGCACAACGGCCACCCGCCGCGAACCGCTGGCGAGCTATGCCTTGCCCGTCGGTCCCTGGCAGGATGGGCACGTGCCCAGCCAAATCCTTGAAGGCCCGCTGGAACAGACCGCCTGGCGGCTTGCGGCCCCGGGCATGACGACCTTGCAGATTCTGGCCCCGCTGCGCGACCAGCTTGACCGGGCCGGGTTCCGCACCCTTTGGGAATGCAAGACGGATGCCTGCGGCGGCTTCGACTTTCGCTTTTCGATCGATGTGCTGCCAGAGCCTGACATGCATGTCGATCTGGGCGATTTCCGTTTTCTAGCGGCGGAACGCAGCGGGGGCGACGGGCCGGAAGCGGTCAGCCTGCTGGTCAGCCGGTCTGCCGAAGCAGGCTTCGTCCAGATGGTATCGATCGGCGCGGCATTGCCCGCCGCAGGGCAGGCGGCCCCGGCCGAGCAGGCGACCACGGTGGCAACCGCCCCGGTCCGGGAGGGGGCAGATCCGCTTCTTCAGCCGCCGGACCTTTCCGCCGCGCTGCAAGCCAATGGCTTTGCCGTGCTGGAAGACCTGGTTTTCACGTCGGAGTCGGCCGAGATCGGCCCGGGGCGGTTCGAATCGCTTACCGCCCTGGCCGAATTTCTGAAGCAAGACCCCGCGCGCAGCGTGGCGCTGGTGGGCCATACCGATACGGCGGGCGGGCTGGCGGGCAACATCACGCTGTCGCGCGCGCGCGCGGCATCGGTGCGCGAACGGTTGATTGCCGACTATGCGGTGCCCGCCACGCAGATCACGGCAGAAGGTGTGGGCTATCTTGCCCCCCGGGCCAGCAACCTGACCGAAGAGGGGCGGGCCAGAAACAGGCGGGTCGAGGTTATCCTAACCCCGACCGACCCTGCCGCACAACTGCCGTAAGCGGGTCATCCCGCAAATCCGGCGCAAAGCTGACCGCCACGACCAGACCCGCGCCCCCCGCCCGCCGGACGCGGCTTTGGCCCGGCTGCCATGCAGTGCCCCTGCACCGGGGGGGGCTGACGATCCGGTTCGGTACCGGGACGATCGCGAAGGCCAGCCTGATCGCAAACGCCGCGCCCCCCCCGGCCCGCAGCTACGCCCCGGCCCGCGTTTCGCGGATCAGGCGCAGGATGTCCCGGGCGGCTTCGGGGATGTTGGTGCCCGGGCCGAAGATGGCCTTGATGCCGTGGTCGTACAGAAACCGGTAATCCTGCTGCGGGATGACGCCGCCGCAGATCACCAGAATTTCCCCGGCACCGGCATCGTTCAGCGCCTGCACCAGTTTCGGGGCCAGCGTCCGGTGGCCGGCGGCCTGGGATGAGATACCCACCACATGCACATCATTGTCGATGGCATCCTGCGCGGCCTCTTCCGGCGTCTGGAACAGGGGGCCCACATCCACATCAAAGCCGATGTCGGCAAAGGCGGTGGCAATGACCTTGGCTCCCCGGTCATGCCCGTCCTGGCCCATCTTGACGACCAGCATGCGGGGACGGCGGCCTTCCTGTTCGGCAAAGGCCTCGACATCCTGCTGAATGGCGGCGAACGCCTTGTCGCCCGCATAGGCGGCACCATAGACCCCGGCAAGGGTTCTGACCTCGGCCCGGTGACGGCCGAAGACCTTTTCCATGGCCATGCTGATTTCCCCCACAGTGGCGCGGGCGCGGGCGGCGGTGACGGCGGCCTCCAGCAGGTTGCCGCCCTGGGCCGCGCGGCGGCCAATTTCGGCCAGCGCCGCGTCGCAGGCGGCGCTGTCACGGGTGCTGCGGACGGTGGCAAGGCGGGCTGTCTGCGCGTCGCGCACGGCGGCATTGTCGATGCTGCGGAAATCGATGGGGTCTTCGGTATCCGGGCGATACCTGTTGACGCCCACGATCACCTCTTCGCCCCGGTCGATGGCGGCCTGGCGGCGGGCGGCGGAATCCTCGATCCTGAGCTTGGGCATGCCAGAGGCAACGGCCTTGGTCATGCCGCCCATCGCCTCGACCTCTTCGATCAGCGCCCAAGCCTCTTCGGCCATGCGGGCCGTCAGGCTTTCGACATAGTAGCTTCCCGCCAGCGGATCGATCACCTTCGCCACGCCGGTTTCCTCCTGCAGGATCAACTGGGTGTTGCGGGCGATGCGGGCGGCGAATTCGGTGGGCAGGGCAATGGCCTCGTCCAGCGCATTGGTGTGCAGCGACTGGGTGCCGCCCAGCACGGCGGCCATCGCCTCATAGGCCGTGCGCACGATGTTGTTGTAGGGGTCCTGTTCCTGCAGGCTGACCCCGGACGTCTGGCAATGGGTGCGCAGCATCAGGCTGGCGGGTTTCTTCGGCTGAAACTCCGACATGATGCGATGCCACAAAAGGCGCGCCGCGCGCAGTTTGGCCGCCTCCATGAAAAAGTTCATGCCGATGGCAAAGAAGAAGGACAAGCGGCCTGCGAAATCATCCACAGTCATGCCGCGCGCCAGCGCGGCGCGAACATATTCCCGCCCGTCAGCCAGGGTAAAGGCCAGTTCCTGCACCAGGTTCGCGCCCGCTTCCTGCATGTGATAGCCAGAGATCGAGATGGAGTTGAACTTCGGCATCTCTGCGGCGGTGTATTCGATGATGTCGGCCACGATGCGCATCGACGGCTCGGGCGGGTAGACATAGGTGTTGCGCACCATGAATTCCTTGAGGATATCGTTCTGGATCGTGCCCGACAGCAGGCTGCGGTCCACGCCCTGTTCCTCGCCCGCGACGATGAAGCTGGCAAGGATCGGGATGACCGCGCCGTTCATGGTCATTGACACGCTGACCTTGTCCAGCGGGATACCGTCGAACAGAAGCTTCATATCCTCGACCGAGTCGATGGCGACACCGGCCTTGCCGACATCGCCCACCACACGCGGATGGTCGCTGTCATAGCCGCGGTGGGTGGCCAGATCGAAGGCGACAGAGATACCCTGCTGCCCCGCCGCCAGCGCCTTGCGGTAAAAGGCGTTGGATTCCCCGGCGGTGGAGAAGCCCGCATATTGCCGGATGGTCCAGGGGCGGCCCGCATACATCGTGGCCTTCACGCCGCGCGTGAAGGGCGCAAGGCCCGGAAACGAGCCAAGGTGAGACAGGCCCGCCAGGTCTTCGGCGGTGTAAAGCGGCTTGACGGGAATGCCTTCCAGCGTGTGCCAGATCAGGCTGTCAGGGCTGGCCCCCTTCAGCTCTTTCGCGGCAAGGGCCGCCCATGCCTTCTGCGCGTCGGTCATCGCCTGTCCTTCCATCGTCCCGTCGTTCGAATTCCCCGGCAATCCGCTTTGGTTTTGCAAGGTCCTGCCCTATATCCGAAGGGCGAAGGGGGCCTGCATGAAACTGCTTCACATCCTTGTTCTGTCTTGCTTTCTGCCGCTGGCTGCCGCCGCGCAGGATACGCCTGCCCCGTCCTTTGGCCCGATTGACGCCGCAGGCGTGACGCTGAACGATTTCCTGTGGCTCAAGCGCCCGATCGTGGTCTTTGCCGACACGCCGAACGACCCGGCGTTCCAGCGCCAGATGCAGCGCATCAACGCCGACCTTGCGCCGCTGGAAGAACGCGACGTGGTCATCATCACCGACACCGACCCGGCGGCGCGGACCGAGGTGCGCCAAAGGCTGCGCCCGCGCGGCTTTTCGCTTGTGCTGATGGACAAGGACGGCGAGGTCAAGCGGCGCAACCCCGCACCCTGGGGCGTGCGCGACATCACCCATGCCATCGACCGCTTTCCGCTGCGGCGGCAGGAAATGCTGGAGCAGCGTCCTTCGGGGCGGTGAGGGGTCATTCAAACTCCAGGATCACATCATCGACCTTCAGGCTGGCCCCGACGGCGGCCTTGATCTTGCTGACGATGCCGCGCCGTTCCGCGCGCAGGATGTTTTCCATCTTCATCGCCTCGACGGTGGCAAGGGCCTGGCCTTCCTGCACCTCGTCGCCGATCCCGACGTTGATCTTCACGATCAGGCCCGGCATCGGGCACAGCAGGAAGCGCGAGGTGTCGGGTGGGGCCTTTTCCAGCATCAGCAGCGCAAGGTCTGCCGCGCGCGGGGTGCGGACGTGGCACTTCAGATCAGCCCCGCGCAGCCGCAGGCGGAAGCCGGAGGGGATTTTGCCAACCTTCATCACAAGCGCTTCGCCATCAACCATCAGGCGCGCCAGCGGCTGGCCCGGTGTCCAGTCTGACGTGATGCGGTGGTGCGAGCCATCGGGGAAATGCACGGTAGAGCCGTCACGATCCGCCTCGATCCGCACGGGGTGGGATTCGCCCTGCAAGCTGACCACCCAATCGTCACCGACCTTGCGGGTGTGATTGTCCATCGTGCCCGAAATCCGGGTACGGCGGATTTCGGCCACGCGGTTCATCGCGGCGGCGGCGGCGGCAACGCGGCGGATGGTGTGACCGTCCAGCGTGGCCCCCCGGAAGCCGTCAGGGTATTCTTCTGCGATGAAGGCGGTGGTGATGTTGCCGGACACAAAGCGGGGATGGTCCATGACCGCGCCGACGAAGGGCAGGTTGTGGCCGATGCCTTCCACCTCGAAAGCATCAAGGGCGATGCGCATTTCGCTGATCGCCCCTGCCCGCGTCGGTGCCCAGGTGCACAGCTTGGCGATCATCGGATCGTAGAACATGCTGATCTCGCCGCCTTCGAACACGCCGGTGTCGTTGCGCACGATGCCACCCGTCGCGGTCGGCCCTTCAACCGGCGGGCGGTAGCGGGTAAGCCTGCCGATGGAGGGCAGGAAGTTGCGGTAGGGGTCTTCGGCGTAAAGCCGGCTTTCCATCGCCCAGCCGTTGATCTTGAGGTCCGCCTGGGCAAAGGGCAGCGGTTCACCGGCGGCAACGCGGATCATCTGTTCCACCAGATCGACACCGGTGATCAGCTCGGTCACCGGATGTTCGACCTGCAGGCGGGTGTTCATTTCCAGAAAGTAGAAGTTGCGCGACCCGTCGACGATGAATTCAACGGTCCCGGCGCTGGTATAGCCCACCGCCTTCGCCAGCGCGCAGGCCTGTTCGCCCATCGCCTTGCGCGTGGTGGGATCAAGGAAGGGCGAGGGTGCCTCTTCAATGACCTTCTGGTTGCGGCGCTGGATCGAACATTCGCGTTCATGCAGGTAAACGCAGTTCCCGTGTTTGTCGGCCAGCACCTGAATTTCGATGTGGCGCGGCTGGGTCACGAACTTCTCGATGAAGATGCGGTCATCGCCAAAGCTGGCGGCGGCCTCGTTTCTGGAGGATTCGAAGCCTTCGCGCGCGTCGTCATCCTGCCAGGCGATGCGCATGCCCTTGCCGCCGCCGCCGGCCGAGGCCTTGATCATCACCGGATAGCCGATCTGGCGGGCGATGGTGACAGCCTCGTCCGCGTCGGCGATCAGGCCCATGTGGCCCGGCACGGTCGAGACACCGGCGGCCTGGGCCAGTTTCTTCGAGGTGATCTTGTCGCCCATCGCCTCGATCGCCGGGCTGGGCGGGCCGATGAACACCACGCCGGCCGCTTCCAGCGCGGCGGCAAAGGCCCGGTTTTCCGACAGAAAGCCATAGCCGGGATGCACGGCCCCGGCCCCGCTGGTGCGGACCGCCTCCATGATGCGGTCGATCACGATATAGCTTTGCGCAGCGGGCGGCGGGCCGATGTGCACCGCCTCATCCGCCATGCGCACATGCAGCGCGTTGCGGTCGGCGTCGGAATAGACCGCGACGGTTTGAATACCCATCCTGCGCGCCGTCTTGATGACACGGCAGGCGATTTCACCCCGGTTGGCGATCAGGATTTTCTTGAACATGGCAGTCCTTGCTGTTGGACGATGCGGCAATGACGTGGCTGGATCAAGGCGCACCTCTTTTTCTTGCCTGATTTACCAGCCGCGTCCCCGGCCCAACCCATCTTGCCCTGCGGCTTGCGCCTTCGGGTGTTGGGCCGGGCCATGCTGCACCGGAGCGTGGCCTTGGCGGTCCGGGCGCGGGATCGGAGGGTGTTGAAAAAGATCGGGCAAACTTCCGCCCGCTCCAGGTACCTGCAGGGCAACTGATGCACGAAACGAAAACTGAACCACCGTTCCAGAATGTCCTTCGCGGTATCGGACCTGCACGGTGCTTCGGCGGGCCGAATCATTGCCTTCCCCCGTCATCCCGGTCTTCACCGCCTTGATCCGGGGTGACCGTCCCTTCCGCGAACACCTCGGGAAAGGCGGCGCGGGCGCGCTTCACGTCAATTCGCAGCAGCGCGTCATAGCTGGCGGGGTTGAACGGGTCTTCTGCGGGCACAACTTCGCGCCCGAACAACCAGGACAGGCGGCCTGCATCCAGATTGCCGCGCTCGAACGGGTCTTCGCCGAAATGGTCCCAAAGGGCCGCCATGAAGGCGGCGTCGGCAAGCCTGTCGACATGCTTGCGGTCGCGATAGCGCTCCCGCGACACAAGTTTCGCCGGGCCATCCTTGTGGTTGGCATGGCGGATGACGAACTGATGATCGGTGCCCGGAAGGCGGCCCGGAAAGCCGCGATGCTTCAGCATGAAAGCCCCCGGACCAGGGCCGCACCGAAGTGGGCGAAGTGCCGGGGGGCACCCCGCCCGCTCAGGTCACTTGTACTTTCCGGTCGAGGCCGGTTCGCTTGTGATGGGTTCCACAACCACAACTTCTTCGGTGCGCGGTGCGCAGGCCGCCGCAAATGCAGCAAGGCAAAGGGCAAGCAGAACGCGCGTGCTCGTAGACATTCTAGTCTCCTGTGTTCTTGGAAGGCCTGTCCTGGCAACGCATCACCAGCCGACCCCCGACGCGAGGTTATGGCCGCTTGGGATGGGCCAATTCTGAGTCTAGCGCATCCATGCTGCGCTGCACACCGGAAAAGTGGCATTTTTCCCCGCTGTGGCGCGAAAGAACCAATGCCCGGCCGATCTGCGCCTTTTGCGCCGTGATCCGGCAGGTGCATCAGAAAAGCTCCACGGTGCAGCGACCGTCGGTCAGGCTGTAGGCTTCGAAAAACTGGACGGCATCGGGCGCGGCCTCGCCAAAGCGCAGCGGCCGGTCGGACAGCGAGATGATGATCTGCGCCGGTTCGGGGCCCAGCGCGGACAGGCGCGGCAGGGCGTAGGTCTGGCAGAGCCAGGCCATGTCGCCCGCAGCCGTGTCGAAATCAATCGCAGCACCGGTTTCGGTTGCAGCAATGGCAGGGGCGATGAAGCGGAAGCGCAGCGTCAGGCCCGCAGGTCCCGGCGCGTTCCAGACGACATCCTGCAAGGTCACAACCTGGCCCGAGGGCACCGGTATCCCTTCTGGATCGCCGGACAGCACTTTTGCACCTTCCGCCTGCACGGGCTGCGCCGGATCGGTCACGCCGCATCCCCGGCTGGCGGGCGGCGTGCGATGCAATCCACCCCGGCCGGCGCGCCGGGGGCCGGGGCAGTGACGCCGATCATGGTCCGCGCCGGGCGACGATCCGGCGGAAAGCAGCTTTGGCGGACCTTGTTGAAGGCCCCGGAATTTCGTTCGAATCCGGTCAGAACGCACCGGCCTTGCAGCACACCCAACCGGTCCGGTCCGGTACCGTTCAGCACGACCGCAGGATTGCCCATGACCCGGCGGGTCTGCGCGGCAATCCCGCCGGGCGGCGACGCATCGGGCGTTGCGGGATCGGGCGGCAATGCCCGGCCATCCGCCCCGACCGCGCGGCTGAAGGCAACCACGGGACGCGACCCGCCTGTCATCATATGGGTTGCCGACACCTCACAGTCCTTTCATCGAAGAGTCAGAGGGGGATGTTATCGTGTTTTTTCCACGGGTTTGTCTGCTTTTTTGTGCGCAGCGCCGCGAAGGCGCGGGCGACGCGGCGGCGGGTGGAATGGGGCATGATCACCTCGTCGATAAAGCCGCGTTCGGCGGCGACGAAGGGGTTGGCAAAGCGGTCTTCGTAGTCTTTGGTGCGCTGCGCGATCCTGTCGGCATCGCCAAGCTCGCTGCGATAGAGGATTTCCACCGCGCCGCGCGCGCCCATAACCGCCACTTCGGCGGTGGGCCAGGCATAGTTGAAATCACCGCGCAGATGCTTGGACGACATCACCACATAAGCCCCGCCATAGGTCTTGCGCGTCAGCACCGTGACCTTGGGCACCGTGGCCTCGCCATAGGCAAAAAGCAGTTTTGCCCCATGCTTGATGACACCGCCATATTCCTGCCCGACGCCGGGCAAAAAGCCCGGCACATCGACAAAGGTCAGGATCGGAATTTCGAAGGCGTCGCAGAAGCGGACAAAGCGCGCGGCCTTGCGGCTGGCGTCGATGTCAAGGCAGCCGGCCAGCACGATGGGCTGGTTGGCAACGACACCGACAGACTGACCCTCGATGCGGATGAAGCCGGTGATGATGTTGGCCGCAAACTCCTTCTGAATCTCGAAGAAGTCGCCTTCGTCCGCGACCTTCAGGATCAGTTCCTTCATGTCATAGGGCTGGTTCGGATTGTCGGGCACCAGGGTATCGAGACTGGGTTCGATGCGCGCCGGATCGTCGAAGAACGGGCGCACGGGGGCCTTTTCGCGGTTGTTCAGGGGCAGGAAATCGATCAGGCGGCGGGTTTCGGCCAGCGCTTCGACGTCATTCTCAAAGGCGCCGTCGGCGACGCTGGATTTTCTGGTATGGGTCGAGGCACCGCCAAGTTCCTCGGCTGTCACCACCTCGTTCGTGACGGTTTTCACCACATCGGGGCCGGTGACGAACATGTAGGAGGAATCCCTGACCATGAAGATGAAATCGGTCATGGCGGGGGAATAGACGGCACCGCCCGCGCAGGGCCCCATGATCAGGCTGATCTGCGGCACAACGCCCGAGGCCAGGATGTTGCGCTGGAACACCTCGCCATAGGCGGCAAGCGAGCCGACGCCTTCCTGGATGCGCGCGCCGCCGGAATCGTTGATGCCGATCACCGGTGCGCCGTTCTGTACGGCCATATCCATGATCTTGCAGATTTTCGCTGCATGGGTTTCGGAAACAGAGCCACCCAGTACCGTGAAATCCTGGCTGAAGACATAGACCATGCGGCCATTGACGGTGCCCCATCCGGTGACAACGCCATCGCCGGGGTACTGCGTGTCCTGCATGCCGAAGTCGGTGCAGCGGTGGGCGACGAACATGTCGAATTCCTCGAACGAGCCTTCATCAAGCAGAAGGTCGATCCGTTCGCGGGCGCTGAGCTTTCCCTTGGCATGTTGGGCTGCGACGCGGCGTTCGCCACCGCCGGCGCGGGCGACAGTGCGGCGGTCTTCAAGCTGTTGCAGGATGTCTTTCATCGCCCCCTCCCCGGAGTGTCGTTCAGCATAACGCGATGATGCGGCGGCAGAAAGTGGCGTTGAGAAAAATTGCAAGGCAATGGCGCTTCTGGAGTCGCGAAAAGCAGACTTGCGATCTGTCTGCATTCCTGTCCCTGCCTGCCAAAGAAAGGCGGGGTCCGGGCGCAGTTGCGGCCGCGGACAGCGGGGGGGATGCCTGATCGGCAGGGGCCGCGCGTTTGCCCGGTGGACAAGCCTGATGCACGGCGGTAGCCGGGCGGTATGACACATCCGCCCGCAATCCGGTTTCTGGACCGCACCACCCCGCCGCATATTGCCACGCTGATCCTGATGGCGGGGCTTGCGGCGCTGTCGCTGAACATCTTTCTGCCGTCGCTGCCGCTGATGGCGGATCATTTCGGCGTTTCCTATGGCGTGATGCAGCTTTCGGTGTCGCTGTATCTGGCGGCGACGGCGCTGTTGCAGATTGCCGTTGGCCCGGTGTCGGACCGGTTCGGGCGGCGTCCGGTGATGCTGGCGGCAACGGCGGTGTTTACCCTGGCCACCATTGGCGCGGCGCTGGCCACGGATTTCGGGCTGTTCATGCTGTGCCGCCTGTTTCAGGCGGTGATTGCCAGCGGGTTCGTGCTGTCGCGTGCAGTGGTGCGCGATATGGTGGCGCAGAACGAAGCGGCCTCGATGATCGGCTATGTCACCATGGGCATGTCGGTGGTGCCGATGGTGGGGCCGGTGATCGGCGGTGCGCTGGGCGGGGTGTTCGGATGGCAGGCACCGTTTATTCTGCTGGGGGCGGGCGGGCTGGGCCTGTGGGCGCTGGTCTGGGCCGATCAGGGCGAAACCAACAAAACGCGCGCGGGCAGCATGGCCGCGCAGCTTGGGCAATATCCGCAGCTGCTGCGGTCGGGCCGGTTCTGGGCCTATTGTCTGGCGGCTGCCTTTGCCTCGGGCGCGTTCTTTGCCTATCTGGGGGGTGCGCCCTTTGTCGGGAATGACGTGTTCCATCTGACCCCTGCGCGGCTGGGCGTGTATTTCGGCGCACCGGCGCTGGGTTACATGATGGGCAATTACCTGTCGGGCCGCTTTTCGGTCCGCGTGGGGGTGAACCGCATGGTGTTGTATGGTGCGCTCATCTCAACGGCGGGGGTGGCGCTGCTGATGCTGCTGACGATGGCCGGAAGCGGCGGCCCCGGCGTGTTCTTTGGCCTGGTGATCCTGCTGGGGCTGGGCAATGGCGTGCTGATGCCCAATGCCAATGCCGGAATGCTTTCGGTGCGCCCCGATTTGGCCGGTTCGGCCGCCGGGCTGGGCGGGGCCTGTACAGTGGGGGGCGGGGCGCTGTTTTCCGCGCTGGCGGGTGCGCTGCTGCAACCGGGGTCAGGCCCCATGCCGCTGATCCTGCTGATGCTGGGCAGTTCGGCCTTGCCGGTGCTGTCCGTTCTGTGGCTGACGCGGAATGGCCGGGGGGCATCGCCTGCTTAGGCGGGGCCCCCAGGTTGCACAAACCGGATTGCCGGTGCAGTGTTGGCGACAAGTTCGGGTTGGCATGGGCGGAAGGGAACATGGATCAGGACAATGTGCTTTCGTCCCGCACGGTTCTGCTGCCGGTCGATGTCCAGGAGGGGTTCTTCCAGCCGGATGCCCCCCGGCTGGGGGCGTGGGATTTCGAGCCGAAGGGTCTGGCCCTGCTGTCCGCATGGCGCCGGAAGGGCTGGCCCATACTCCATATCCGGCACGATTCGGTTGAACCGGCTTCGCGCCTGCGGCCGGACCGGGCGGGAAATTCGTTCCGGCCAGGTTTTGCTCCGCATGGCGGTGAGCCGCTGATCGCCAAATCCGTCAACTCAGCATTCCTTGGTACGGACCTTGATCTGCGCCTGAAACGGCTGGGGGCCGACGGGGTTGTTGTCTTTGGCATATCGACGGATATCTGCGTATCGACCACGGTGCGCACCGGCAACAATCTGGGCTGGCGGATGCTGGTGGCCGCCGATGCCTGCTGCACCTTCGAACAAAACGACATGGACGGCGCAGTGCTGACCCCGGCATCGATCCACCGCTATCACCTTGCAACGTTGCGCAACGAATTCGCCACCGTCGCGACAGTGGCCGAACTGCTGTCGGGCATCTGATCGGCCGGAGAGACCGCTTGCCCGGCCGGGTGTGCCAGCGCGGCTTTATCGAGGCTTTGGCCCCTCGGCATGGGCGAAAGCCCACTTCTTGCGGCGGTCTGCCTTGGGGCCAAGGCCCGCCGGGTCGGCCACCAGCCTGTGCAGGGTGAAGGCCGCCTTTGTCATTCGGGCGCGCAACCGGTCGGCCGCCGGGATGCCGGGTGGAACATATCTGCCGATCTTGCCGGGGGCGGTGCTGCGGGTGACCCGCCTGCGCCCTGACCCCGTCACGGCGCGCAACGCGGCCATGCCCGGTGCATCCGCCGCCGCCAGTATCAAGCTGCTGTATCAGGCGTTCACGACTGTCCATCGACAGGGGTTGAGTCATAACGGACGGCCTCCACACCTGGCCGCCGTCCTGCACCGGAAATCCCGGCAAGAGCGACTCCCCGACGAATGCCGCAAAGGTCATCCCGCTCTGGCCGCCGTCTTGCAGGGTGTCAGCATCGCACTATGGCATAGGCGAAGTGGCTGCGGGGTCGGCGAAACGCGGCAAGACCTTCCGCCCCGCCTGCGGGCGGGACGCTGCCCCGTTGACCGGCAGGTCCGGGAACAACGCAGGCCTGCGCCCGACCCGGCGGGTACGAAGCGCCCGCCGGGGGCGTGGCGGGCGCTGGCCGGGGGCTTTGGCCCCCGGCTGGTCCTGATCCCGGCGCAGCGCCGTGGCAGGGGCAATGGCCCCTGCCAGAGAGACCGGGCATCCCGCAATGCACGAGACCGCCCCTCCGGGCGGGAACAGGAAACGCACTGCGTTTCCCCGCCCGCGCGGGACGGTGCCCCGCAGATCGGCAGGTCCGGGAACACGGCAGGCCAGCGCCCGACCCGGCGGGCGAGAAGCGCCCGCCAGGGGCGGGTCGGGCGCTGGCCGGGGGCTTTGGCCCCCGGCTGGTCCTGATACCAGCGTGGCGCTGTGGCAGGGGCGATGGCCCCTGCCAGAGAGACCTGGCATCCCGGAATGCACACGACCGCCCCTCCGGGCGGAAACAGGAAACGCACTGCGTTTCCCCGCCCGCGCGCGACGGTTCCCTGTAGATCGTCAGGTCCAAGCGCAACAGAGGCCAGCGCCCGACCCGGCGGGCGAGAAGCGCCCGCCGATGGCGGGCCGGGCGCTGGCGAGGGGGCTTGTGCCCAACTGGGCGTGCGGCAGGCGCAGCGCGTGGCCGGGGCGATGGCACCGGCAAGACCGCGCGGGGCGCGCGCAGGCGGAAGAGTTGGCTGCATTGCGGTCAGGCCACCCCTGCGGTCGGCACTTTTTCAGCACCCGGTCCGGCCGTGATCCGGCGCACCATCGTGATGGCCGAGTGAAACCCGTAGATATGGCGCAGGGGGCCGATGCGGTCTTCCCCCGCAGCGGCAAAACCAAGCCGTTCGTACAGGGCTTTTGCCCGCCAGTTCGTGTCGATCACATCCAGACGCACCTCGGCATAACCGCGCCGGCGGGCCTCGGCGCAGATCGCCTCGACAAGGCGGCTGCCGATGCCGCGCCCCTGGGCGTGGGATGCCACGCAGACACCGTCCATCAGGAAAGGCGCCCTGTCGGCGTCGCGCCCCAGAAGGCGCAGAAGCACCCCGCGCCACACCGCACCGGCCCGTCCGTAGACGGCCCGCAGATCCTCCAGGGTGCCGCCGACGAAAGAGCCCTCGGCGGTCTTGAACCCGGCCAGACCCACCAGGTGGCCATCCTCCAGCGCGACAAAGACGTGATCTTGCCGCATCACGCGCTCCAGATAGGTCAGCGCCGCCCGGTCCGGCCCAAGGACCCGGCCCAGCTTGCCGCCAAAGGCCTGCCAGTACAGTTCGGCGGCGGCACGCCTTTGGTCGCGGGGCAGGCCGTGCCGGATTGCCAGGGTCATGGGATGGCCCGCCGCAGCAGCGCAGCCTGCCCGGCGCCCAGAATCCAGCCTTCGTCACCGCGCCCCGGCCATTCGGGGACATCGTTCAGCAAAAGGCCGAGCCTGCCGTCTTGCGACAGCGCGAACAGCGCCTGCGCCAGCAGACGGACCTGCAGGTCGTCCCGGATGCTGCCCGGTCGGGTCTGCGCGCGCACCTCTGCGTCCAGAAGCGACGGGTAGACTTCGGCCAGAACCAGGGCGGCCCCGTCGATCCGGTCAAACGGCCAGACCCTTGCCCCGGCGCGCTGCGACAGACGCAGGATGACCGCTAGCCCGGTCAGGCTTTGCCCGCCCGCCGATCCGGCTGTATAGAGCTTCCACCCCGGCTGTGCGCGCGGCACCGCCAGATCCACCCGCCGCCGCTCGGCCAGGCCAAGGGCGGCGTAATCGGCCAACTTGCGTTCGGGCAGGCAGTCCAGCGGCAGGCTGCGTGGCCGTCCCCAGAACGGACCGGACCCGCAAAGACTGCGGTTGGCGGCATCCGCCACGGCAAAGCGGTTGTTGCGGTTGTCCGGCCCGTCTTCGATCCTGTCCGCCAGCCAGCGCCAGACGGCACGGGCACCCGGCGTGCCGGTCAGGCGCCGGGCGAACCCCGCCGGATAGCCGAAGGGAAAGTCGAACCCCGCCAGTACGCGCCGACCGGCTGCCGCTTCGGCGTCCAGCAGCCGCGTCATCATCGCCTCGGCATCGGCGCGGGTGCGCAGGTAATGCGCCGTGACGCCGCCCGCGCCCGCGACACCGATCCAGATCGCATTGGCTGAGGGGCGGGCGGATGACGGCGTGCCGGAAGATGACCAGTCCACCACGATCACCGTGTCGAACAGGGTGGACGGATCCGGCAGCAGTCCGGTTTCCCGCAGCACAAAGTCGGCGATTCCGACTGTGTCGTTCAGGTCCAGCACCGGCACCGCCTGGTCCGGCAAAGCGGCGTCGGTTGCTATGGCCCGGACCAGGGGATCGCCCGGCTGGATCAGGGCCTGTCCGGTTGCTTCGCGGAAGACCTCGACCTTCGGGTGGGCATCGCGTTTGTAGCCTTCGACCAGCACCAGATCGACCGGGGCAAGACGCGCCAGAATGGCGGCCAGCTCCGGCTCGGGTCCGCGATGTTCGGTCAGGATCGCGTGGCGATGGGCCGAGGCCAGCACCACCTCGCGCGCGCCTGCGGCGCGGTGGCGGAAGGTGTCCTTCCCCGGCTGATCCAGATCGACATCGTGATGCACATGCTTGACCGTTGACACCGATATGCCGCGCCGGGTGATTTCGGCCACCAGCCGCTCCATCAGGCTGGTCTTGCCCGCATTCTTCCAGCCGATGACGCCATAGACCCTCATCGTGCGGCACCGCACAGCAGGGCTTCGGCGGCGGCAAGATCCTGCGCGGTGTTGATGTTCAAAAAGGCTTGGTCATCGCCGAACCGGGCCAGCGCCGCCTGGTGCCGCTGCGCGAAGGCCATCACCTTTGCCTCACCCCGCGCCAGCGCCGCCCGCAGATCCTCGCGCAATGCAACCGGCCAAAGCGCGAAGGTCGGGTGCGCCCTGCCGCCGGATTCCGCCACGGCCGCGCCAAAGGGGGCGCCTTCCGCCGCCAGCAGAAGCTGCGGCACCAGATCGCCGGGAAAGAACGGCGTGTCGACCGCCACGCTGACCACCGCCGTCGCCCCCTGCGGTGCGGCCCAGTCCAGCGCCGCCAGGACCCCCGACAAGGGGCCCTGCGGCAGGGCGTCCGGCAGCACGGACAGCCGACAGGCGGCAAGGCGCGCCGGATCGCCATTGGCGCTGACCGCAAGCCGGTCAACCTGCGGCCCGATCCGGTCAATGACCCGCGCCAGCAGGGGCTGAGCGCCCAACAGCAGCGCAGATTTATCGGCTCCGCCCATCCGGCGGCCGGCTCCACCTGCAAGGATCACCCCGAAAATCCGCATCGCGCCCCCGTTTGCACCATGTGTGAATTGCCTAAGCGCTTCGCTTGGCCCCGTCCAGCAGCAGCCCTGAAAAATCGCCCTTGGCCCCCGGCGCCCTGCGGTGCGGCGCGCGTTCTGACATGGCCTGACCAACGCGGTGCCGGTCTTGCGGGCGATCATCGCCTTCGCCCTGCGGTTCGGTGGGGTGGCAAGCGGGGCCGGTCAGACCCTGTTCGAAATGTATGCAGTTCGGGGCCGGGCATCGCCCTGTCATCGCAGGTCACCGCGCTGCGGCTGATGGCAGATCAGGCACCCGTCCTGATCGTGCCGGCCGCCCCGCTGGCGGTCAATCTGCGGATGGCGATGTTTTCGGCCGCCCTGACGCCGCATCCTTGGGCCGCGCCGCTGTGGCAGCGGGCGCTGATCTCTTGCGGGCTGCCCGATCAGACCTTTGCCACGATGATCGACGCATAGAACCGGCATCCCGGCGCGCCTGTGGCAGAGGTGGTCGCGTACTTCGTCGGGGCGGCGGCACCGATCTGCCCGCTTTGCTGCGGGGCCACCTTTGCCGGGGCGGTGCCGGGCGGGGCGATACCGGCGCGGTTCGCGCCGGATTTCGCGGTGCCGATCACCTTTCCGGCGTTGATCGCGCCGACACTGCGCAGAGTGCCGCATGTCGCGGCGGCCTGCCGGTGGCGGCTGTGGCAGCCATGGCCACCGGCGCGCCGGTGGAACCTTTGCGGGACAGGTGCCGCGCATGTCCGGCGGGCTTGCTGACGGGCTGACCCTGACGCCGGTGCCGCCTGGCCTGTCTGGCTGATCAGCGGATCATTGCGGGGCCATGCCGGCCTGCACCAGAAGAACGCCGTGATTGCTGTCGGCATCGGTGTCTGTGATCGTCCTCTCGATCACGCCGGGGCGTTTGCCGAAGGATTTCATCAGTTTCGCCGGATACCAGGTGACGGGCGTGTCTTCAAAGCCCGGCACATCTTGCAGGATGGTGGAGACGCTGCGCGTACACATCGCCTTGGGAACCGCGCCATAGGCCATGGCCAGACGGATCGCCGCATCGGCCTGCGCGGGCGTTACATAAAGGGTCTGCTCGACGACGCGGAAGGTCTCGCGCGCATGGTAATCGATGTAGAAGGCCACCGCCCGGTCGTTCATTCCGAAATGCACATCGTTGCGTTCCGGCACTTTCGGATGGTGCCAGGTGCCCGCCGGATCGAACAGCACGCGCTGCGATCCGTTGATCAGCAGGCTGGAATGCGCCCCGTCGTTGCTGCGGTTGCTGAGCACCGTGAACAGCGTGATCGAAGGGGGGCCGTCATGAAAATAGACCGCGCGCGACACTTCGGCATCGGTCGCCCATTTCGGCTCGGCACCGCAGGCGGCAAGCGACAAAAGCAGCGCAAGACACAGAAAGATACGGTGCACGACGGACCAGGTCAGGCGTTCACAAGTGCCAGAAAGATCAGGATGCCGATCGACAGACCGATGCCCCAGGACACAAAGCGGATGAAGGCGGCAAAGGTCTTTTCCTGCTCCCTGACCGGCATGCTGCCGTGCTTGTGATCGGTGGTGTGGTCTTGCCCGGCCATCGCATTCTCCGTTCGCGTGGATATGAGCGCCGTTTAGCGGATATTGCCGGGCGTGTCACGGGGCTTTGGCAAGGGCGGCAGGGCTATCGCATTTGGCCGATGATTGATTTTGCGAAGTCATTGGACCATCCTGCGCGTTTGCGTTTTCGGGAGACGGGGAGTTTGGGGCGGGCCTTTCGCAGGATGTTGAGGGTGAGCTTTCGCAGAATGCTGAGGTTT
>JADCEN010000028.1 GCA_020250175.1 Rhodobacter sp. | reverse complement strand
CTGAACCAGCGCCCGCCACGGTCCGCATCCCGCCAGCCCGCAGGGACGGTGGCCACCGTCCCTGCGGGCCAACCCCATCAAACGACAGGGCCTGCGAAAATCATAGAGACAAGCGCCCGCCCCGACCCGGCGGGCGCTTCTCGCCCGCCGGGCCGGGCGCTGGCCTCTGTTGCGCTTGGAACCTGCCGGTCTGCAGGGCACCGTCGCGTGCGGGCGGGGAAACGCGGTGCGGTTCCTGCTCCCGCCCATAGAGGCGGTCCTGTGCATTGCGGGGTGCCCGGTCTCTCTGGCAGGGGCCGTCGCCCCTGCCACAGCGCTGCGCTGGCATCAGGGCCATCCGGCCCCCCGGCGGGCGCTGGCCTGCGTTGCGCTTGGAGGAACGGTCCTCATGGGGCCGTGGTCCCTGTCCGGGCGGGGAAATGCGCTGCGTTTCCGGGCCCGCCGATACTGCGGTGATCTCGCCCCACCGTGCGCCCGAAACGGAAAGCCCGATGGGCCGCCTGACGGGAAAACCGGCACCTCACCCGCAGCGCGCGCATCAGCCTGGGGCATCGCCCCGGTCCGGGGGATGCGTATGCCACCCCTGCGCCAGAGGCCAAAGCCGCCGACCCGCGGGCACCCTGCCGGGGCGGACGCCGACCTGTTGCCATGCCCGCAAGAGCGGTCCTTTCAAACCGTGATCGTTACCTTACAGGCTAACCACCTGCGCCTCAACGCTGCCACGGCAATCCCTTTCTTCCGGATCGGGACGCCTTTTGCATCCGGCAGGTGGGCGGGATGCATCTTGAGCACCTCCCTAATCAAACGTCCCCGTCACCCGGCCGAACAGCATGAAGGCCCGCGCGGTGCGGGTTTCGGCAAGGTCGGCCATGTCCTGGTCGCTGGCATTCTTTTCAAACTCCTGAATCGTCCGGTCGAACTGGCGCAGAAAATGATGGGCCGCATCGCGGAACACCGGATCTTCGCGCATCCGGCCCGCCGTCAGGGCAAGGCTGGATCGGTCGCGCACGCCGCCAAGGGCCGAAACCGCCCGCCCCCGTTCGCCCTTGGCAAAGCGCCGCCAAACCTCGGGCCTGGCAGGTTCCGGCCTGAGGTCATCCATATAGATACCGTCCTGGGACAAAAGCGTCAGCACATCCTGCGCGGCGCGGATCAGTTTCGAGGTTGTCCGGTCTTCAAGCGCCAGCCGCAAGGCGCGGAATCCGGCCTTGTCTTCCGGCGTTTCGGGAAAATTCAGGGCGCGGATGAAATCGGCCACCGAAAGCGGGGGGCGCAGGTCTTCGGCCGGCGTGCCAAGGGCGAGGGTCGGCTGTTCATCGCCCGTCCCGGATTGCGGCGCAACCAGTGCCGCCTTGCTTTCCGCAGAAGGCCCCGCCTGCGCGGTATCGCGGCGCGACGTGAACATGGCCAGCGCGGTTTCCGTCTGGCGCTGTGCTGCGGCGATCTGGTCCAGCTTCTTTTCCACCGAAGGCTTCAGACTGCCGGCACCCGCCTTGTTCTGGGCAACGACGGCATTTCGCATCGCATCCACAGCGGCCTGAAGACGCGCCGCCTCTTCCCGCAGCGACTGAACCGAACGCGACATCGACACCGCCACCCAAAGCAAGGCTATGGGAAGCAGCACGATCAGACCCGTCATTATCAACCCCAAAGTGCCCCCTTCGACCGGCTTGTAAAAGAAAAAAAGTGCTGAAACGCCAATCCAGGCTATGCTGCCGATGACCGCAGCCAGGCCTGCCGATGACGGCGTGTCCCCGGTTGGCACGTCGGGTTCAGGCTCAGGCTCCGTGTTCTGATTCACATCCGGCATCGTTGCGCCCCGATCCCCGGATCGGCCACCTTGTCCAAGATCATCTATACGAATCGAACGCTAACAACTTCATAGCTGCGCTGCCCGCCCGGCGTCTTGACATCGACACTGTCCCCCTCGTCCTTGCCGATCAGGGCCCGCGCCAGCGGTGAGCGGAGGTTGAGCAACCCGCGTTCGATGTCGGCTTCGGTCTCGCCCACGATCTGGTAGGTCTTTTCATCCCCGGTCTCGTCATCCACCAGCGTCACCGTGGCACCGAACTTGATCGCCCCCGAAAGTTTCGCCGGATCGATCACCTCGGCCAGCGAAAGCACCGCCTCCAGCTCCTTGATGCGGCCTTCGATGAAACTCTGCTTTTCACGCGCGGCGTGATACTCGGCATTCTCGGACAGATCGCCATGCTCGCGGGCCTCGGCGATGGCGCGGATCACGGCGGGGCGTTCAACCGACTTGAGCTGCCTCAATTCATCATCAAGCGCGGCATGCCCCGCGCGGGTCATCGGAATCTTTTCCATCGGCCTTAACATCAAACACGCAGCAACCGGTCCGCAAAGCGGCCACGGCACCGAAATTCAGTCCTGAAGCACCTGACCTCAGGACCAGTCCAAATGCAAGAGGCATGGCAGCAAGCCTTTGAACGCGCCGTGGTGTCGCGGGCAGGGGTGTCCTGTCGCGTCCGGATTGACGCCCGAGGCCTGTTGGGGCAAAGCCTGCGCAGCATGAAGGGGCGGACTTGCCCCGGCCGGAAAGGGGAATATGATGACGGACCAGATCGAGCGCGAGGCGATGGACTATGACGTCGTCATCGTGGGCGCCGGCCCATCGGGCCTTTCTGCGGCCATCCGGCTGAAGCAGCTTGACCCCGATCTTTCCGTAGTGGTGCTTGAAAAGGGGTCCGAAGTTGGCGCGCATATCCTGTCCGGTGCGGTGCTGGACCCGTCCGGGCTGGACGCGCTGCTTCCCGACTGGCGGCAGCGCGACGCACCGATCACCGTTCCGGTGACCAAGGACAGCTTCTATTTCCTTGGGCCGGCAGGCGGCATCCGCATTCCGAATTTTCCGATGCCGCCGCTGATGAACAACCATGGTAATTACATCGTCTCCATGGCCAATGTCTGCCGCTGGATGGCCCGGCAGGCCGAAGCCCTGGGGGTCGAGATTTTTCCGGGCATGTCCTGTTCGGCGCTGGTCTGGGGCGATGCGGGCGAGGTGGCGGGCGTGATCGCGGGCGAGTTTGGCCGCGAACCCGACGGCACGGCAGGCCCGAATTACGAACCGGGCATGGAACTGCGGGGAAAGTACGTATTCCTGTCCGAAGGGGTGCGCGGGTCCCTGGCAAAGCAGGTGATCGCCAGGTTCAACCTGTCCGACGGCAAGGAACCGCAGAAATTCGGTCTGGGCATGAAGGAAGTCTGGCAGATCGACCCCGAAAAGCACCGCGAGGGCACCGTGACCCATACGATGGGCTGGCCGCTTGGGTCAAACGCCGGCGGCGGATCGTTCCTGTATCATGGTGCCAACACCGAGGTACACCTTGGTCTTGTCGTGCACCTGAACTACGCAAATCCGCATCTTTACCCCTATATGGAATTCCAGCGCTTCAAGCACCACCCGATGGTGGCAGAGCTGCTGAAGGGCGGCAAACGCGTGGCTTACGGCGCGCGCGCGATCAGCGAAGGCGGCTGGCAATCGATCCCCAAGATGGTGGCCCCGGGCGTGGCGCTGCTGGGCTGTTCGGCGGGTCTGGTGAACGTCCCGCGGATCAAGGGCAACCACAACGCCATGCTGTCGGGCAAGGCGGCGGCCGAAGCGGCCCATGCCGCCATCGCCGCAGGGCGGTCGGGCGACGAGTTGACCGAATATGAAGCTGCGGTGCGCGGCGGCGCGATCGGCAAAGACCTGCGGCGGGTGCGCAACGTCAAGCCGCTGTGGTCGCGCTTTGGTCTTCTGGCCTCGCTGACGCTGGGCGGGTTCGACATGTGGACGAATTCCCTGTTCGGCGCGTCGCTGTTCGGCACCCTCACGCACGGCAAGACCGACGCGGCTTCGACAGGTCACGCAAGGGACTTTGCCCCGATCAACTACCCAAGGCCCGATGGCGTTCTGTCCTTTGACCGGCTGACCAACGTTGCCTTCAGCTTTACCAACCACGCAGAAGGACAGCCCGCGCACCTGACCTTGCGCGATCCCTCGGTTCCGATCCGGATCAACCTGCCGGAATATGCCGAGCCCGCCCAGCGATACTGCCCGGCCGGGGTTTACGAAGTGGTCGCGGAACCGGGCAAGGACCCGCGCTTTGTGATCAATTTCCAGAACTGCGTCCATTGCAAGACCTGCGACATCAAGGACCCAAGCCAGAACATCGTCTGGATGACACCGCAGGGCGGAGATGGGCCGAACTATCCCAATATGTGACATTTGCGCGAGCAGACGCGTTCGGTCCCGGTAACGCCGCCGCCCTGCATGGACATGGCCCGGGCAGAGGGCTAGCTTTACAGGCAATCCATACGGAGGCTGCCCTTGTCCCTGACCCGTCCGCTTCTTGCAGCAGCTATTGGCGCGCTGCTGCTACCCCTGCAGTCTTGGGCTGCCGAAGAAGACGCAGGGGCCTATCTGGCGGCCCGTTCGGCAGTGATCGCAAGCGATTACCGCGATGCCTCGTCCTGGTTCACCCGCGCGCTTCTGGCTGATCCGAACAATCCGCAACTGTTGGACGGCGCGCTTGTGGGTCGCATATCCCTGGGCGACTTTGAAGGGGCCAGATCGATTGCACAGCACATCGTGACCCTTGGGGGCAACAGTCCGGCTGCCAACATCACGCTGGCGGCGGATCAGGCCAGGCGCGGGGCGTTCGACGGATTTCTGGCGGATCAGGCGGCAGGCCGCGCGATCAATCCCGCCGTCGACATGCTCAGCCTTGCCTGGGCGCAGGTTGGCGCAGGCAGCATGTCCGAGGCGCTGGACGGGTTTGACAGGATTTCTTCCACCGAGGGCCTTGAGGCCTTCGGGCGCTATCACAAGGCGCTGGCGCTGGCGTCTGTCG
Organism: Rhodobacter sp.; assembly: GCA_020250175.1. Classification (GTDB taxonomy): domain Bacteria; phylum Pseudomonadota; class Alphaproteobacteria; order Rhodobacterales; family Rhodobacteraceae; genus Aliitabrizicola. The sequence goes on along the minus strand of JADCEN010000028.1, from coordinate 93,144 downwards.
GCGATTTTGAAGGTGCAGAGGCGCTGATGTCCGGCGGCCTGCGCATGATGCGCCGCGGCGTGATCGCGCATGCTCAGATTCTGAGCCAGCTGGAACGCAACGAAGACGCCATAGCCCTGCTGGACAAGGAATTCGGCACTGAACAGGACCCGATGATCGATGCGCTGCGGGCGCAACTGCGGGCGGGCGGGACGCTGCCCTTTGATGTGGTGCGCAATGCGACAGATGGCATGGCAGAAGTCTACTTTACCGTCGCCACCGCATTGAACGGCGAGGCTTCGAATGCCTATACGCTTGTCTATGCGCGGACAGCGATATTCCTGCGGCCAGACCATCTGGACAGCATCCTGCTGGCCGCCGGACTTTTGATCCAGCAGGGGCAGACCGATCTGGCGATCGAGGTCTATGGCCTTGTTGCAAAAGATCACCCAGCCTTCTACGCGGCCGAGATCGGCCGCGCTGAAGCCCTGGCTTCGGACGACCGAAACGACGAGGCGATTGCCGTTCTGACCGGCCTGACCGAGACGCAGGGCGAGCTGATGATGGTCTACCTTGCGCTGGGCGACCTGTTGCGCAAGGCAGAACGGTTCGACGAGGCATCGCAGGCCTATGACAAGGCCTTGGAGCGCGTCGACACGATCAACCCCACCCATTGGGTTCTGTTCTACAGCCGCGGCATCACGAACGAGCGCGAGAAGCGGTGGGAAAAGGCAGATGCCGATTTCCGCAAGGCGCTGGAATTGAACCCCGGTCAGCCGCTGGTGCTGAATTACCTTGGTTACAGCCTTGTGGAACGGGGCGAAAAGCTGGACGAAGCCCTTGGCATGATCCAGCGCGCGGTCGCAGCCCAGCCCGACAGCGGCTTTATCGTTGACAGCCTTGCCTGGGCGCTGTTCACCCTTGGGCGCTATGCCGAAGCCTTGGATCCGATGGAACGCGCCTCGATCCTGGAGCCGGTCGATCCGATCGTGACCGACCATCTGGGGGATGTCTACTGGGCCGTCGGGCGCAAGCTGGAGGCAGAGTTCCAGTGGCACCGCGCCTTGTCCTTTGACCCCGAAGAGGAGCTGGCAACGCGCATCCGCCGAAAGCTGGAGATCGGTCTTGACGCCGTTCTGGCCGAAGAAGGCGCGCTGCCCCTTGATCAGCGCCGCGCCGCCTTCGACGCCCCGGAAACAGACACAGGTTCAGGGGATGGGGCCATCACGGATGGCGATTGAGGCCTTTGCCCCGGCCAAGGTCAACCTGACGCTTCATGTCACAGGACAGCGCGCCGACGGCTATCACCTGCTGGACAGTCTGGTTGCGTTCGCCGACATCGGCGATACCGTTCGCGCCACAGCTGCAGACAGCCTCTCCCTGACTGTGACCGGCCCCCATGCCGCCGGGCTTGCCGCAGATGACAGCAACCTTGTGCTGCGGGCGGCGCGTCTCTGGCCGTTTGTGACCGGTGCGGCCCTGATGCTGGACAAGGTTCTGCCCGTCGCCTCGGGCATCGGCGGCGGCTCTGCCGATGCCGCTGCCACACTGCAGGTCCTGTCGCGTCTGTGGGGGGTGGCGCTGCCGGATGCGGCCAAAGTCCTGCGGCTGGGGGCGGATGTGCCCGTCTGCCTTGCGGGGCGCCCCGCCCGGATGACGGGTGTGGGGGATGGCCTGCATCCGCTGGCCCATCCCTTGCCCCCGGCCGCGCTGGTGCTTGCCAATCCCGGGGTTGCCCTGCCGACCCCGGCGGTCTTTGCCGCACTTGACCGGCGCGACCATGCGCCGATGCCGCGCAGTCTGCCGCGTCTGCGCGACGTGGCGGAACTGGCGGCCTTTCTCGCGATGACGCGGAATGATCTGGAACCGGCTGCAACCCGGCTGGCCCCGGTCATCGCGCAGGTTCGCGCGGCGCTGACGGCGCAGCAGGCCTGCCTGATGTCGCGGATGTCAGGCTCCGGCGCGACCTGCTTTGGGCTGTTCCCCGATCCGCTGGCGGCGGCGGCCGCGGCCCGCGCCCTGACGGCGGCGCATCCGGACTGGTGGGTGGCCGCCGCACCCCTGCGGGCTTAGAACGTGATGATGATTGGTGGAAACATCGCGTCGCAGTCCTGTATCGCGCAGGTGTCGGCGCAATCGGGTGCAAGCCGAAGACAATGGGCGAAAATCTAACGGGAAACCGCGCGGCCAGGCTGGAAACTGCGCGCTTAAAGGACTGTGAAAACGCTCCTGTGGAGCGTTTTCACAGTCCGATTGCCAAAGGGCTTCAGCCCGCAGGCAAGGGGCGTGCCCCAGGCCCAGCGGCGGTAATCCGCCAAGAAAGAAAGGGCACGCCATGCGCCGACCGAGTCATCGGAGCCTCATCGCGCCCTAGCTGGCGCGGGCCACGACATAACCGGCAAGATCATCCAGCATCACCTTCAGCGGATGGTCCGGCAGAACCTGCAAGGCCGCCCGCGCCCTGGCCGCCCAGGTCCGCGCATCGGCCCGTGCCGCTTCCATCGCCCCGTGCCGGGCCATGATCGCCAGCGCCTGCGCAAGATCGCCTTCGTCCTGATGGCCCTTTTCGATCACCCGCACCCAAAAGGCCCGCTCCTCGGGATCGGCCCGGGCCACTGCCTTGATCACCGGAAGCGTCACCTTGCGTTCGCGGAAATCGTCGCCGGTGTTCTTGCCGATGGCGGCGGAACTGCCGCCGTAGTCCAGCAGATCATCCACGATCTGAAAGGCTATCCCCAGGGCATCGCCGTAATCGCGCAGGGCCAGAACCCATGGGTCCGGCGCGCCCGCAACCACACCTCCGGCTTCGGTTGCGGCGGAAAACAGGGCAGCGGTCTTGCCACGCACGACCTGCAGATAGATGCGTTCATCTGTCGCCAGATTCTGCGCTGCGGTCAGTTGCAGAACCTCGCCTTCGGCAATCACCGCCGATGCGTTCGCCAGAATGTCCAGCACGCGCAGGCTGCCGGTTTCCACCATCAGCTGAAACGACCGCGCGAACAGGTAATCGCCGACCAGCACGCTGGACTTGTTGTCCCACAGCAGGTTCGCCGTGGGCCGCCCGCGCCGCCGTTCGCTTTCATCCACCACATCGTCATGCAGCAGCGTGGCGGTGTGAATGAATTCCACTGTCGCCGCCAGATGGATGTGGAACGGCCCGTCATAGCCGCACAGCCGGGCAGCGGCCAGTGTCAGCATCGGGCGCAGGCGCTTGCCGCCGGCTTCCACCAGATGGGCCGTCACTTGCGGGATCCGGGGCGCATGTTCGGACGCCATCCGCGCCCGGATCAGCACATTCACGGCGGCCATATCCCCGGCCAGCCAGTCCGCCAGCCGTTCGTGCGGCTTCACCGAAAGCTCGTCCAACCCCGATTCTTCCCCAGCCAGATGCGTTCCGAACCATCTCGACAAGGGCCTGCCCCGCCGACTATGTCCCTTGTCATGAAAGAGCTTCTGCGCAGCAGCGACCCGACGGTCATCGCCTTTGCCTCGGCCCTTCTCGAGGGCGAGAATATACCGGTCTTTGCGCTGGACGTCCACATGAGCATCCTGGAAGGGTCACTTGGCATTTTGCCGCGCCGCCTGATGGTGCGCGATCAGGACCTGTGGCGCGCACGCATTGTTCTGCGCGACAATGACATCCCGACGGGGCTGTGATGTTCCGCCCCGAAGAGTTGACCGATGACGGGTTCCTGGGGCAGCGCCTGCGCATTCTGCAGCCGCGCCAGGGCTATCGCGCAGCCACGGACCCGGTGTTGCTGGCCGCAGCCGTGCCGGCCCGAAGCGGGGACAGCGTTCTGGAGCTTGGGTGCGGGGCGGGGGTGGCCAGCCTTTGCCTTGCGGCGCGCGTCGCGGGCCTGGGCCAGAGCGCGCTGGAACGCCAGCCCGCCTATGCCGCCCTGGCCCGGATGAACGCCGACCGCAACGGCATTGCCCTGACCGTGGTCGAGGGCGACCTTGCCGCCATGCCGGATGGCCTGCGCCGCCCCTTCGACCATGTGATTGCCAATCCGCCCTATTTCGCGGCCGGCGACGGTACCGCAGCCGGCGATGCCGGCCGCGAGGCCGCCCAGCGCGAGGAAACACCCCTTGCCGTCTGGATTGATGCCGCCACGCGCCGCCTGGCACCCGGCGGCTGGCTGACGCTGATCCACCTTGCCGCGCGTCTGCCCCACCTTCTGGCGGTCATGGACAGGCGGCTTGGCTCGCTGTCGGTGCTTCCCCTGGCACCCAGGCCGGACCGCGCCGCCAGCCGGGTGATCCTGCGCGCCCGCAAGGGGGGGCGGGCCGCCTTCCGCCTGCTGGCCCCAATGGTCCTGCACGACGGGGCCGGGCATGACGCCGACCGCGACAGCTTCACCCCCGAGGTCCGGGCGGTGCTGCGCGACGGGGCAGATCTTTCGTCCCGCTTCGTTTGACTTTTCCCCAGTTTCCGCCGACGCGCCGCCAAGACATGGTGACACGACTCGGCCTTTGTGATGATCTGATGACACGGGGTCTTTCAAAGGAGAACGGACATGACGGTTGCTTCGCATCTGCAGGAACTTCGCCGGAAACATGAAACCTTGTCGATCGAGGTCGAGCAGGCCCAGCGCAGCCCCGGTTCGGATGATCTGAAAATCGCCCAGCTCAAGAAGCAGAAACTGCGCCTGAAAGAAGAAATCACCCGCCTCAGCCAGGCGTAACCTGTCGGGCGCTGGCGCGTGCCGCCAGCGCCGCGCCACCGGCAATCAGGCCTGCCGCGATCAGGATCGTGGACGATGGCTGCGTGATGCCCGCAGCAACCAGGGCAAGCGTGGACAGCAGCGGCGCGGCATAGGACGCCACGCCCAGAAGCTGGATGTCACCGCGCTTCATCCCGATATCCCAGGTAAAGAAGGCAAGGCCGACCGGCCCGATGCCAAGGGCAAGAATGGCCAGCCACCCCAGGCGGCTGTCCGGCCAGACCGTTTGTTCCAGCACGACATGCGCCAGCGCGGACAGACCCGCCGTCGCCAGACAAAAGACGGCGACGCTGGCTGTCGGAACCGTGCCCAGGCGACGCGACAGCACCGAATAGACGGCCCAGGTGACGGCGCAGGCGAAGGCCAGCAGCAGCCCCGGCAGCGCTTCGGCTGTCATGGTTCCGGCACCCCGCAGCACGATCAGCGCCGCCCCGCAGAAGGCCAGCAGGGCACCGGCAATGTGCAGAACACCCAGGCGTTCCCCCGGCAGCAGCCCGGACAGAAGCACGATGAACAGCGGCCAGAGATAGGCGATCAGCCCCGCTTCGGCCGCCGGTGCCATGCGCAGCGCGCTGAAATACAGGAAATGATAGCCAAACAGGCCCAGCGTGCCAAAGGCATAGACCGTCCAGCGGACGCGGCCCAGCGCCCGCACCTCGCCTGACCGGATCACCCAGACCAGACCGATGACGCCCCCGATCCCAAAGCACAGCGCGTTCAGCAGCAAGGGCGGAACCGGGGCGGAATGCACCGTCAGCAGGGCCAGCAGCGACCACAGCAGAATGGCCGAGAAACCGATCAGCGTGGCGCGGGTGCGGGACATGGCAGCGGTGATGCCGCATCTGTGCCGCGCCGCCAAGCAAAAAAGGCCCGCCAAAGCGGACCTTTGACGCAGCAGGGCCGGCCGTCAGACCACGAATTGCCCGCCGTTGGCAGACACCGTCGATCCGGTGATGAATCCGGCATCATCTGCGGCCAGAAAGACCACGATGCGCGCAATCTCTTCCGGCTCGCCCAGGCGGCCCACCGGAATCTGCGGAATGATCCGTTCGTTCAGCACCTTTTCGTCGATGGCGCGCACCATTTCGGTGCCGATATAGCCCGGGCAGATGGCGTTGACGGTGATGCCGACACGCGCACCTTCCTGGGCCAAGGCCTTGGTAAAGCCAAGCTCTCCGGATTTGGCGGCGGAATAGTTCGCCTGGCCTGCCTGCCCCTTCTGCCCGTTGATCGACGAGATGCTGATCACGCGCCCGAACTTGCGCTCGCGCATCCCCGACCACAGCGGATGGGTCATGTTGAACAGTCCGGTCAGGTTGGTATCGATCACCTCTTTCCACTGGCCGGGCGTCATCTTGTGGAACATCGCATCGCGCGTGATGCCGGCGTTGTTGACCAGCACATCAACCGGCCCCAGATCGGCCTCGACCCGCCGGACTCCCGCGACACAGGCATCATAGTCGGCAACCGACCACTTGTAGGCGGGAATGCCCGTCTGCGCGGTAAAGGCGGCTGCCGCCTCGTCATTGCCGGCATAGTTTGCGGCAACGCTGTATCCCGCCGCCTTCAGCGCCACGGAAATGGCCGCGCCGATACCGCGCGATCCCCCCGTCACCAAAGCCACTTTCGCCATGCTGTTCTCCTCTGCCAGCGCAATCTTGAAAGACTGTTATCGAAAGGCAAAATGGCGCGCAATATTATTGCGCGCCATTCCATCAACAAAGCCGGTTTGTTCCAGGTATCAGGGCTGTTCCAGGCACATGGCCACGCCCATGCCGCCGCCGATGCACAGGGTCGCCAGACCGCGCCGGGCATCCCGCCGCTTCATCTCGTGCAGCAGAGTGGTCAGAATCCGCGCGCCCGACGCGCCAATGGGATGGCCGATGGCAATGGCACCGCCGTTGACGTTCACGATGTCCGGGTCCCAGCCCATATCCTTGTTTACCGCACAGGCCTGTGCGGCAAAAGCCTCGTTCGCCTCAACCAGATCAAGGTCATCGGCCTTCCAACCCGCCTTCTCCAGCGCCTTGCGGCTGGCGAAGATCGGGCCTGCGCCCATGATCGACGGGTCCAGCCCGGTCGTGGCATAGGAGGCGATCCGGGCAAGCGGGGTCAGCCCGCGCCGCGCGGCTTCATCCGCGCTCATCAGCAGCACGGCTGCCGCACCATCGTTCAGCCCGCTGGCATTTCCGGCAGTAACCGACCCGTCCTTGGTGAACGCAGGCTTGAGCCTGGCCAGCGAGTCCAGCGTGGCCCCGTGGCGGATGTATTCGTCTGTGTCCACGGTCACATTGCCCTTGCGGGTGGAGATGACGAAGGGAACAATCTCATCGGCGAATTTCCCGGCCTTCTGCGCGGCTTCGGCCTTGTTCTGGCTGGCCACGGCAAAGCTGTCCTGCATGTCGCGGCTGATCTGCCACTGGCTGGCGACGTTTTCGGCAGTCTGGCCCATGTGATAGCCGTTGAAGGCATCCCAAAGGCCGTCCTTGATCATCGAATCGATGAACTTCATGTCGCCCATTTTGGTGCCCGCGCGCAGGTGCGCGACATGGGGCGACAGGCTCATGCTTTCCTGACCGCCCGCCACCACAATGGCCGAATCGCCCAGCTGGATGTGCTGCGCCCCCAGCGCCACCGCGCGCAGCCCCGATCCGCAGACCTGGTTGATCGACCAGGCCGAAGCTTCCTGCGGCAAACCGGCCTTGATATGCGCCTGACGCGCCGGGTTCTGGCCCTGACCTGCGGTCAGCACCTGACCCAGGATGGTCTCGGAAACCTCGCCCTTTTCCACCCCGGCGCGGTCCACCACCGCTTCGATGACCCTGGCACCCAGATCATGCGCGGGTGTATTGGCGAAGGCACCGTTAAAGCTTCCGACGGCGGTCCGTGCGGCCGATACGATTACGACATTGGTCATGCTGAAGGTCCTTTTTCCCGGGCCGGTCCCGGCGGAGTGCGTCCGCCGCTTTGCAGCATGGCCTAAGACGGGGGACAGTCAAGCGCAAGGCACAAGGGATGTCTTTCGCCGCGTCACGCGCGCCGGCGCGCCTCGGCCCGGTCCGGCGCGGGTGCCGTCACCGGCATACCGAACAGATAGCCCTGAAGGCAATCCAAACCGTGCAGCCGCAGCCAGGCGGCCTCCTGGGCAAGCTCGACCCCTTCGGCGACCACGACCATGTCGAACTGCCGCGCGATCATGACCAGGGCCCGGACCAGAATCTGGTTGTCGGCATCGCGGTGGACATTGGCGATGAACTGGCGGTCGATCTTCACCATGTCGAACGAAAAATCGCGGAAATAGCGGAACGAGGTTTGGCCCGCCCCGAAATCATCCAGCGCAAACGAGATGCCGCGCCGCTGCAGGCCGGTCATGAAAGCGGTGACGCGTTCCGGCGTGGCCATGGCAGAGGCTTCCGTGATCTCCAGAATCAGCCGTTCGGCAACGGTCTCGTCCCGCGCCAGCCCCTCGGCCAGGGTTTCCATCCAGCGCACCGCGCCGATTGACCGCGCAGACATGTTCACGGCCAGCCGCAGGCCAGGGTCATGCCGCAGCGCCTCCAGCCCAAGGGCCAGGGCGGCCCGGTCAAGCTCCTGCCCGGCATCCGTCGCCTCGACCGCGGCGATGAACTCGCGCGCCGGCACGGGGCGGCCCGTGATGTCCAGGATGCGGATCAGCCCTTCGTGATAGGCGATCCGGTTCGGATCATCGGCATGGACCACCGGCTGAAGCGCCAGGGCAACCCGGTTGCTCTGCAGGGCCTGCCGCACCATCGCCAGGGTCGCACCGTCCTTTTCGGAAAGCGTCACGGCAAGCGGCTGATCCGCTTTCTGCCGGTTGTCTGTTGCTGTCGACATGGATTGATCCTGGCCCTGGGTGGTGCCATCCTGCGGCCACAGCCCTGAACATCAGGTTAACCCGGTCATGCCCACAGACATGATGCCCCCCGGACCCGCGCGTTGCCCCTGGTGCGGCACGGACCCGGGCTATGTCGCCTATCATGACAGGGAATGGGGCGTGCCGGAACGTGACAGCCGTGCGCTGTGGGAAAAGCTTGTGCTGGACGGGTTTCAGGCCGGGCTGTCCTGGATCACGATCCTGCGCAAGCGCGACGCGTTTCGGCTGGCCTTCGCCGGGTTCGATCCCAGGATCGTTGCCCGCTGGGGCGAACCCCAGGTGCAAAGGCTTCTGGGCGATGCGGGCATTGTCCGCCACCGCGGCAAGATCGAGGCTGCGATCCAGTCCGCCCGCGCCTGGGAACGGATCGAAGACCGCCAGGGATTTGCCGGTTTCATCTGGCAGCACACCGACGGGCATCCGGTGCAGAACAGGTTCCGTACCCCGGCAGAGGTGCCGGCGGAAACCGCCCTGTCACGCGGCCTGTCCAGGGCGCTCAATGCGGAAGGGATCAAGTTCAGCGGCCCGACGATTGTCTATGCCTTCCTGCAGGCAACCGGCGTGGTCAATGACCATCTGCTGGGCTGTCCCCGGCACGCCGAGGTTGCCGCCCTGGCCCAGGGCTGACACCGCCGCCGCTAGTTTCCCGCCACCAGCGCGCCCAGCACCGCCTGTGCACTGGCGCTGTCCCATTCGGCATCGCCGGTCAGGCGGGCAACCTCGCGCCCCTCGGTGTTCAGGATCACCGTCACCGGCAGCCCCAGGACACCCATGTTGCGCGCCAGTTCCGATTTGGGGTCGCGCAGCACGGGAAGCACCGTCACCCCGGCCTCGGCATAGAATTTCGCAATCGCCGCGACCGAATTTCGGCCCGTCGCCACCGGCAGCACGGCGATGTCCGGCAAGGCGGTTTGCAGCCGGTCGAGCGAAGGCATTTCATGCCGGCAGGGGGCGCACCAGGTGGCCCAGAAGTTCAGCACCACCCACTGTCCCTGCCAGTCGGACAGCAGCCGTTCCGCGCCGTCCTCATCTTCAAGGGCAATGGCCGGTACATCCGCCGCTTCGGCGCTGAACATCAGCTTCTTCATATCTCCGTCGCGCAGTGCTTCGGCCGCTGGCCCGGCAAGGGCGGTGTTTGCAGTAAGGCACAGGGCCGTATAAAGACCGATCACAACACGGTGCAGCATTATCCCTCCAAGGGGCAACAGATGACCAACCCGCCCCAGTCCCCCCCGGCCCCCGCCGCAAACGCGATGTGGGGCGGGCGTTTCGCCGCCGGACCGGATGCCATCATGCAGGCGATAAACGCCTCCATCGGCTTTGACCGGCGGCTGTACGCCCAGGATATCCAAGGCTCCCGCGCCCATGCCGCCATGCTGGCGGCCACGGGTATCGTGACGAATAAGGACGCCGAGGCGATCAGGGAAGGCCTGCTCACGGTCTTGTCAGAGATTGACTCAGGCACCTTTCCGTTTCGCACCGATCTGGAAGACATCCACATGAATGTGGAGGCGCGGCTGAAAGATCTGATCGGCGAGCCTGCCGGGCGGCTGCACACTGCGCGCAGCCGCAATGATCAGGTCGCGGTCGACTTCCGCTTGTGGGTCCGCGATCAGTGCGATGCCGCGATCACCGGGACCCAGGCCCTGATGCGCGCCTTCCTGGCGCAGGCTGATGCCGGTGCGGATTGGGTGATGCCCGGTTTCACCCATCTGCAAACCGCCCAGCCGGTGACCTGGGGCCACCACATGCTGGCCTATGTCGAAATGCTGTCCCGCGACCGGTCGCGCTTTGCCGATGCGCGCGCGCGGATGAACGAATGCCCGCTGGGGGCGGCGGCCTTGGCGGGGACATCCTTTCCCATTGACCGGCACGCCACGGCGGCGGCCCTTGGCTTTGCCCGGCCCACCGCCAATTCGCTGGATTCCGTGTCGGACCGGGATTTCGCGCTGGAATTCCTGTCAGCGGCCGGCATCTGTGCCATGCACCTGTCGCGCTTTGCCGAAGAGCTGGTGATCTGGTCTTCGGCGCAGTTCCGCTTTGTCCACCTGTCGGACCGCTGGACCACCGGCAGCAGCATCATGCCGCAGAAGAAGAACCCCGATGCCGCCGAGTTGCTGCGCGCCAAGCTGGGGCGCATCCTTGGCGCGACGGTGGCCCTGTTCACGGTGATGAAGGGCCTGCCGCTGACCTATTCCAAGGATATGCAGGAAGACAAGGAACAGGTGTTTGACGCCGCCGACACGCTGATGCTGGCCCTGGCGGCAATGACCGGCATGGTGGGCGACATGACCGCCAACCGCGAAGCACTGGCCACAGCCGCCGCCTCGGGCTTTTCCACCGCCACCGATCTGGCCGACTGGCTGGTGCGCGCACTTGGCCTGCCGTTCCGCGAGGCGCATCATGTGACCGGCACGCTGGTGGCCCGGGCCGAAGCCCTGGGCGTGGATTTGCCCGCGCTGACGCTGGCACAGATGCAGGCAGTCCATCCCGGCATCACCGACGGCGTCTTCACCGTGCTGGGGGTGGACAATTCGGTTGCCAGCCGCACATCCTACGGCGGGACCGCCCCGGCACAGGTCCGCACTCAGGTCGCCCGCTGGAAAGAGGTGCTTGGATGATCCGCTGTTTCGCCGCCCTTGCCGTTCTTGCAGCCCTTGCGGGCTGCGGGGCGGACGGCCCGCCACTGCGCCCGTCGGACGCAGCCGCAAGCGGCATTGCCGTGACCGGCGAGGCGCGCATGGGCGTGGTGACAAACCAATGATCGCGCCGCTGCGCCTTGTCTGGCTGGCTTTGGCACTTTGGGGGGCCATCCACCCGATGTACTGGTTCCTGCGGTATATGCGGGAAACCGGCACCGGCCTTGGCGGGTTGATCGACGCCTGGTACGTCAATGCCTCCACCACCGGCCTGACCTGGGATTTGACGATTGCGGCCATCGCGCTGACGGTGTGGATCGTGGCCGAAACCGTGTCGCAGCGCCGTTGGCTGAACCTTGTCGCCATCCCGGCCACCTTCTGCATCGGCGTGTCCTGCGGCCTGCCGCTGTATCTGTTCCTGCGCAGCCGCCCCGCCGCCTGATCCACCTGGTTTCTTTTCGGCAGAAATACCCCGGGGGTGCGGGGGCTGGCCCCCGCCGCGCGCTTTGGGCAATTGCGCCGCGCTGACCTTCTGCTACACCCGGCCCACCCGCCCTTGACAGGACCCGGCATGGACCACTTCCTTTACCGCAACGGCCAGCTTCATGCCGAAGACGTGCCGCTTGCCGATATTGCGGCCAGCGTCGGCACGCCGCTTTATTGCTATTCGACCGCCACCCTGACGCGCCACTATCGCCTCTTCACCGAGGCGCTGTCGCCGCTGCCGCATCTGGTCTGCTTTGCGGTCAAGTCGCTGTCGAATGTGGCGGTGCTGAAAACGCTGGGCAATCTGGGTGCGGGGATGGATGTGGTGTCGGGCGGGGAATACCGCCGGGCACGCGCGGCGGGCGTGCCCGGCAGCCGCATCGTGTTTTCCGGCGTCGGCAAGACGCGCGACGAAATGCGTCTGGCGCTGACCGAAGGCATCCGGCAATTCAACGTCGAATCCGAACCCGAGCTGCGCGCCCTGTCCGAGGTCTGCGTCAGCCTGGGGCTGACCGCGCCGATCACCCTGCGCGTCAATCCCGATGTCGATGCCCGCACCCATGAAAAGATTGCCACCGGCAAGAAGGAAAACAAGTTCGGCGTCCCGATCAGCCGCGCCTCTGAAGTCTATGCCGAGGCTGCCGCCCTGCCGGGGATCGATGTCGTCGGCATCGACGTGCATATCGGCAGCCAGCTGACCGAGCTGGAGCCCTTTGAGCAGGCCTATCTGAAGGTCGCCGACCTGACGCAGCGGCTGCGCGCCGAAGGGCATGATATCCGCAGGCTGGACCTGGGCGGCGGGCTGGGCATTCCCTACAGCCGGTCGAATGACGCGCCGCCGCTGCCGCTGGATTACGGCGCGCTGATCAAGCGCACCGTCGGCCATCTGGGGTGTGAGATCGAGGTTGAACCCGGACGGCTGATTTCGGGCAACGCCGGTGTGCTGGTTGCACGTGTCCTTTATGTCAAGCAGGGCGAGGGGCGCGATTTTCTGATTCTGGACGCGGCGATGAACGACCTGATCCGCCCGTCCATGTACAGCGCGCATCACGACATCGTGCCATTGGCGGAACCGACCGTCGCCGCCGGACCGCATGTCTATGATGTGGTCGGCCCGGTCTGTGAAACCGGCGATACCTTTGCCAGGGCGCGTCCCCTGCCCGCCTTGCGCGAGGGCGATCTTGTCGCCTTCCGCTCTGCCGGGGCTTACGGTGCTGTCATGGCCTCTGAATACAACACAAGGCCGCTTGTTCCCGAGGTTCTGGTGAAAGAGGATCACTTCGCCGTCATCAGGGCGCGACCAACGTTTGACGAAATGCTTGCGCGCGATACTCTCCCCCAATGGCTGTAGCGGCCGCGACCGGACAAAGGGCATGATCAGGGACCGGACCAGCAGCACCACGTCTGAAAAACTCATCTGGCCCCTTCGCCTGACATGGGCAGGGTTGTGGTGCGAGCGCCTGACGCGGGCCTTCTGGCCGCTCTGGACCGTTTTCGCAGGCACGATATCGATCCTTGCCTTCGGGATTCAGGACCACCTTCCGATCGAAGCCGTCTGGATCGGCGCGGTCGCCGCCCTTGGCGGCGGCCTCTGGGCGCTGGTCGCGGGCCTGCGGCGGTTCCACCGGCCCGGCCGGGGGGACGCCCTGGTGCGACTCGACTCGGTCCTTCCCGGGCATCCCATCGCCGCGCTGACCGACACGCAGGCGATCGGGGTCACCGATGCCGCATCGCTGGCGGTGTGGCAGGCCCACAGGGCGCGCATGGCGGCGCGCGCAGAACTGGCAAAACCGGTCGCGCCTGACCTGAAACTGGCTGGCCGTGATCCGTTTGCCCTGCGCTATGTGGCGTTGACCGCCCTTGTGATGGCCTTGCTTTTTGGCTCGCTCTGGCGGGCCGGGTCCGTTGTGGGCATGACGCCCGGGGGCGAGGCGCTGGCCAACGGGCCGGTGTGGGAAGGTTGGGCCCAGCCGCCCCTGTACACCGGCAAGCCCGCCCTTTACCTGAACGACATCACCCAAAGCCGGCTTGACCTGCCCACAGGCACCCGCATCCAGCTGCGCCTTTATGGCGAGGTTGGCGCGCTGACCCTGACCGAAACCGTGTCGAACCGGACCGATCCGCCACCGGCGTCAGACCCCGCGCAGGAGTTCGAGGTGGTCCAATCCGGAACGGTCGAAATTGCCGGGCCGGGGGGGCGGCAGTGGAAGATCGTGGCAACCCCTGATTCCGCGCCCGCGATTGCCGCCACCGGCGAGATCAGCCGCGAGGCACAGGGCGAAATGGCGCAGGCCTTCACCGCCACGGATGATTATGGCGTGACCTCTGGCACGGCGACGATTGCGCTGGACCTGCCATCGGTCAGCCGCAGTTATGGCCTGTCGGTTGATCCCGAGCCGCGCGATGCAATCGTGCTGGACCTGCCGATGCCGATCACGGGCGACCGGAGGGAGGTCACCGAAACGCTGGTCGATGATCTGTCAAAGCATCCGTTCGCCAATCTGCCGGTGACGATCACCTTTGCGGCCACCGATGCCGTGGGACAGACCGGCCAGTCTGCCCCCCTGTCGGTGACCCTGCCCGGACGGCGCTTTTTCGATCCGCTGGCGGCGGCCCTGATCGAGATGCGCCGCGATCTGCTGTGGTCCACGGCCAACGCCAGGCGATCGGCGCAGATCCTGAAGGCAGTTACCCACCTGCCCGAGGGCTTCATCCGCAATGAACGCGCCTATTTGCGCCTGCGCGTCCTGCTGCGGGATCTGGACGCAGCCGCAGCCACCGGGCTTGCCGCCGCCCGGCGCGACGAGATGGCCGAAGCCCTGTGGGACATTGCCCTGCTTGTCGAGGAGGGCGATCTTGCCTCGGCGCTGGAGCGGTTGCGCCGGGCGCAGGACCGGCTGGATGAAGCAATCAAGAACGGGGCAGATCCGTCCGAGATTGACCGGCTGATGTCGGACCTGCGCGATGCGCTGGACGACTACATGCGCCAGCTTGCCGAAGAGTCGCAGAAGAACCCCGACCAGCAGATGTCGGAAAACATGCAAGGCATGCAGATGTCGGCTGACCAGCTGCAGCAGATGCTCGACCGGCTGCAGCAGCTCATGGAAGAGGGGCGCATGGCCGAAGCCGCCGAGCTGATGGAGGCACTGCGCAACCTGATGGAAAACATGCAGGTCACGCAGGGCGAGGGCGGCCAAGGCGGCCCCGGCCAGCAGGCAATGCGGGGTCTTTCCGAAATGCTGCGCGAACAGCAGGGCCTGTCGGACGAAAGTTTTCAGCAATTGCAGGACCAGTTCAACGGCCAGCCGGGCCAGGATCAACCCGGCCAGGGCCGACAGGGTCAGGGCAACCGGCCCGGCACCGGCGGGGACGGGCAACTGCCGGATGACCGCAGCCTTGCCGAACGTCAGCAGGATTTGCGCAACCGGCTGCAGGGGCTGTCGCAGGGCTTGCCCGGCCAGGGCAGCCAGGCCGGGGAAGCGGGGCGTCAGCACCTTGACAGGGCCGGCCGCGCCATGGACGAGGCTGAAGAGGCCCTGCGCAATGAAGATTTCGCGGGCGCGCTGGACCGTCAGGCCGAGGCCCTTGAAGCGCTGCGCGAAGGCATGCGCAATCTGGGCGAGGCAATGGCGCAGCAGCAGGGCCAGCCACCCGCAGACGGGTCCGGCGAAGGCGAAGCCTTTGGCCGCGCAGACCCCGGCAGCCAGCGTGATCCTCTGGGGCGCAGCAGCGGCGAAATGGGCCGGATCGGATCGGATCGCAACATGCTGCAAGGGGATGACGTCTACCGCCGCGCGCAGGACCTGCTGGATGAGATCCGCCGCCGCTCTGGCGATCAGACCCGTCCCGATACCGAACTTGACTACCTCCGGCGGCTGCTGAACCGCTTCTGAGGCCGCTCAGCCGCCTTGCCCGTCCAGTCCGGTCAGGTTGCGCAGGGTTGTATTGGCGGACTGCAACAGGGAATCGACACCCAGCCGCGCCCGGTCAACAGCCTCGACATAGGTCCGGACAATGCTTTCACTGGCCGGCACCGCCGAAACGATGCCCGGTGCCGAGACATAGGCAGACCACATCAGCACGGCGATAAAGACGATCAGGACAAGGCCTGCGCGGAAACCGCGCCGTTCTTCGTACTCCTCGGCGTCGGTTTCGGGATCGTCGTCCTCTTCCCGCGGCTCGTTGATGGCGCGAAGGGTGGAGTTGATTTCCTCAATATCGGGCAGCAGTCCGCGCTGCGCGGCCTGGCGTGCCGCCGGGTCATCCCCGGCAGGCAGCTCTTCCGCGCTGACTGACAGATCGGCAAACCGCGCCGGCCCTGCCGGGACCTGGAAGGGCAGGGGCGGGGGCACCGGCGGTGCCGGCGGCGCAAACCCGGTGTCATCCTGACCCTCCAGGGGGGGCGATGCCTCGGCGCGGCGGGCGGCTGCTTCGCGCGCAGCCTCTTCCCGCAGAACCGCAAGCACGCTGTCATCAAGGCCACGACGCCGCGGCGCGTCGGCGTCTTCCTTTGGCAGCGGCGGATGCGGCGGCCCTTCGCCGGTCAGGGCTTGGGCGTGTGGTTCGGCAATCCCGTTCCACCTGTCATCATCCGGATCGATCCCCCCCGGTGCAGACGGACCAGGGCCGGCCGGATCATCCTGCGCCGGAAAGTCCGGGTCGTCTGCGCGCCCGGTATCCCTGTGCATCTGAAACCAGGCATGTCCGCAGCTTGAACATTGCACATCCCGCCCGGCGGGCGGGACGGCTGCATCATCAACCTCATACTGCGCATCACAATTCGGGCAAATCAGCCGCATGTTTTCCTGTTCCCGGGCGCTTGCATCCAGCAGCATCCGCCTGCCGTTTCGCCCTGTTCTAGCAATGATGCAACGCTTCTCCAAGCATTTGTGTCCGGCAAGTCCAAGAACCGGCTGCCACAAGCGATTGAATCCGGCGCAAAACCGGGCAAGACTGTGCCGCATCCGGCCCCGGTGGCCGGCGTTCCGGGGGTCCTGTGATCGCGTTCGACAATGTGGCCTACAGTTACGGCGGGGCCGAGCTTTTGTCTGAAGTGTCGCTGCAGCTTGCGCCTGGGTCATTCCACTTTCTGACGGGGCCGTCGGGGTCGGGGAAATCCACCTTCCTCAAGCTGTGCTATGCCGAGTTGCGCCCCACGGCGGGGCAGATCAGCATTTTTGACCGCGATGTGCGCAGCCTGGGCCGGGATGACATCGCGCGCACCCGCCGCCGCATCGGCATCGTCCACCAGGATTGCCAGTTTCTGGATCATCTGCCGCTTGCCGCCAACGTGGCGCTGCCGCTGACCGTGGCGGAACGGGACACCCCGGTGCAGGACCTGTCCGATCTGCTGGCCTGGGTCGGCCTTGCCCATCTGGCCGATGCCCTGCCGCCGTCGCTTTCAGGCGGAGAACGCCAGCGCGCCGCGCTGGCGCGGGCGGTGATCATCGCCCCGGACGTGATCCTGGCAGATGAGCCGACCGGCAATGTTGACTGGGAAATGTCGCTGCGGCTTCTGTCGCTGCTGGTGGAATTGAACCGGATGGGCAAGACGATCCTTGTTGCGACCCATGACCTGACCCTGATCCGCACGGTGAAACAACAGGTTGCCGCCCGCGTTCTGCGAATCCGCAACCGGCGCATCCAGCTTGCCGGGGCAGACCTGTGACGGGGGCGCCCGGCATGGCGCTGCGCCACGCGGAACGGGTTGTTCCCCCGTCCGGCCCCAGCGCCTGGCTGACGACGCTGACCTCGGCTGCGATGGCGTTTCTGGCGGTGTTTGCCCTGGCGCTTGCGCTGGCCTCGGGCCGGCTGGCCGACCGCTGGACCGAAGGTCTGGCCAACAGCGCCACCATCCGCATCTCGGCCCCGGCCGATCAGATGGACCGCCAGACGCAGGCCGTGCTGGATCTGCTGGCGACCACGCCTGGCGTGGCATCGGCCCGGGCCATGACGGATGAGGAACAGCGCAAGCTGCTGGAACCCTGGTTCGGCCCGGACCTGCCGCTGGATACCCTGCCCATTCCCCGGCTGATCGAGGTGACGCAAGACGCTGCGGGATATGATGGCGAAGGGCTGCGCCTGCGGCTGGCCGCCGAAGCCCCCGGCGCAATCCTGGATGACCATACCCGCTGGCGCGTTCCGCTGGCCGTTGCCGCCGGGCGGCTGCGCATCCTGGGTCTGGTCTCGGTCGTGCTGATCCTGGGAACCATGGCTGGCATGATCACGCTGGCGGCCAATGCGGCGCTGGCCACCAATGCGCAGGTGATCCGCGTGCTGCGTCTGGTCGGCGCGCGCGATGCCTTCATCGCCCGCGCCTTCGTGCGCCGCTTTACCCTGCGCGCCCTGTCGGGTGCTGCCATGGGCACGGCGCTGGGGATGCTGGCGGTGGCCGCCCTGCCTTCGGCGGATGCGGCGGGCGGATTCCTGACCGGACTTGGCTTTCAGGGCGCGGGCTGGCTCTTGCCGCTTGTGCTGCCGCCCCTTGCGGCCGTGGTGGCCTTTGTCACCACCCGGAACGCCGCCTTCGGCAAGCTGCGGGAAATGATGTGATGGCAGGTGCCGTGCAATGGCTGCGGTCGGTGCTGTTCATCGCGCAGATGTATCTGGCGATGCCGCTGTTCGCGATTGTCTACACGCCCTTTGCGCTGTTCAGCCGCCCGGCCGCCTTTGCCGCCTGCCACAGCTACTGCCGCTGGGTGCGCTGGACCGCCGGATGGATGGTGGGCCTGCGGTCCGAGGTGCGCGGTGCCCCGCCGGTGGGCGAGGTGCTGATCGCCGCCAAGCACCAGTCATTCTTTGACATCATCATCCTGTTCAGTGCCCTGCCGCGCGCGAAATTCATCATGAAAAAGGAACTGAAATGGGCTCCGATCCTGGGCTGGTACGCGCTGCGCATCGGCTGCGTGCCGGTGGACAGGGGCAAGCGCGGCCAAGCGATTGCCGCGATGATGCAGGCGGTGCAGGACGGCCGGCAGGACCCTGGCCAGTTGATCATCTATCCCGAAGGCACCCGGACCGCGCCGGGCGCGCGCCCTGCCTACAAGGTGGGGTCAGCGGTGCTTTATGCGCAGCTTGGGCAGGATTGTGTTCCGGCCGCCACGAATGTGGGTGTGTTCTGGCCGCGCCACGGATTTTACCGCAAGCCCGGCCTTGCGGTGGTTGAATTCCTGACATCGATTGCGCCGGGGTTGCCGAACCCCGAATTCATGGCCGAACTGGAGCTGCGCGTCGAAACCGCGTCCAACGCGCTGATGGCCGAGGCGGGTTTCATCACGTCGGTGCAGGGTGCCCCCCGGCATGGCCACTGACCCCGGCACAGCGGCCCATGTGGCCGAACGGATGTCGGCGGCAGGTCAGATCAGTCTGCGCAAGACGTTCGTTAAATGCGCCGTATTTTTTTCAGGGCAAGGCGGTGACGCTGATCTGTGACAACCGGCTTTCCGTCAAGCGAACCGCAGGGACCGTGCCGTTTTTGCCCGATCCGAAGATTGTGCCGACCTATCCCGGTGCCAAACCCTGATCGAGGCCGATATCCTGCTGGATGACCCCGACGCACGTGCGGCGCAGGTTCTCGCCGTCGCACGCGATCTTCCCAAGCCGAAGCCGAAAGCCCCGAAGAAGGCGCATATGCCACAGGCCAGACACAGACATTGTTCGGGGCCGGCATGCGACCGGCACATCCGCACAGGGACGATCCCCCGGGACCGCAGGGTGCCGCCCCCCGCCCGGCTCAGGCGAATTTCAGTGCCGCAATCCCGGCGACGATCAGCAGAATACCCGCCACCCGCATCGGGCTGACCGGCTCGCCAAACAGGAACACTGCCAGAATGGCGGTGCCGACTGCCCCGATCCCGACCCAGACGGCATAGGCCGTGCCCACAGGAAGCGTTTTCATGGCAAGACTGAGCAGCCAGAAGCTGCCAATGGCCCCCACAACGGTTGCAACGCTGGGCCAGAACCGGGTGAAGCCTTCGGAATACTTCAGCCCGATGGCCCATCCGGTTTCCATCAGACCGGCAATCAGGACGATCAGCCAGGGGTTCATCAGGCGGCAAGCCCCTTTGTGCCCATATCCAGAAACTTCTGGCGGCGGTCCTTGACCAGCGCGTCGGGCTTCTTGCCGGCAAGGTCTTTCAGCATTGCCTCGATGGCCTTGCCCACCGCGTCGATCGTCTCGCTCCGCCCGCGCTGTGCCCCGCCCAGCGGTTCCTTGATGATCCGGTCGATCACCCCCAGCTTTTGCAGGTCCTGCGCGGTCAGACGCAGCGCCTCGGCCGCCTCGCGCATCTTTTCGGCGTCCTTCCACAGGATCGATGCGCAGCCTTCCGGCGAGATTACCGAATAGATCGAATGTTCCAGCATGGCGATCCGGTTCGCCGTGGCAAAGGCCACCGCCCCGCCAGAGCCGCCCTCGCCGATGATCACGCTGACCAGAGGCACGCCGATTTCCAGGCATTTCGCCGTGGACCGCGCAATCGCCTCCGATTGCCCGCGTTCTTCCGCGCCCTTGCCGGGATAGGCACCGGGCGTGTCGATCAGCGTCACCACCGGCAGGCGGAACCGGTGCGCAA
This sequence comes from Rhodobacter sp., assembly GCA_020250175.1. Classification (GTDB taxonomy): domain Bacteria; phylum Pseudomonadota; class Alphaproteobacteria; order Rhodobacterales; family Rhodobacteraceae; genus Aliitabrizicola. The sequence continues at coordinate 72,848 of JADCEN010000028.1, read as the reverse complement.
GGTCCATCAGCCGGATCGCCTTGCGGTAACCCTCGGGGCGCGCCATGCCGAAGTTGCGCTGGATCCTGGTCTTGGTGTCGCTGCCCTTTTCATGGCCGATCACCATCACCGGCGCATCGTTGAACCGCGCCAGCCCGCCCATGACCGCATGGTCATCGGCAAAGTTCCGGTCCCCCGCCAGCAGGGTGAATTCCGAGAACAGGGCATCGATGTAATCCTTGCAATGCGGTCGGTCGGGGTGCCGTGCCACCTGGCATTTCTGCCAGGGGGTCAGACCCTTGTAGAGGTCCCTGAGCAGCGTTTCGGCCTTGCGGTCAAGGGCCGCCGCTTCCTTTTCCACATCCATTTCCCGGTTGGCCCGCGCCATCGCACGCAGTTCTTCCGCCTTGCCCTCGATCTCGGCCAGGGGCTTTTCGAATTCCAGGTAGTTCATCGGGCACTCCTCAAGCCGGTCGGACCTATATGGCCAGAGGCGGGGCAAGAAGCAACTCGCCCCGAGCGGGCCTGGCCCTATCCCGCCGCCGCGCCGTCGAGCGCGGCCAGATGCGCCACATGATCCGGCCCGCAGGACAGTTTCTGCGCCACCTTGCTGTCCGGCAGAACCACGCGCCAGAAGGGCACAACCTCTTCCAGGCGCTTGCCCTCGGCCAGATCGGCCAGCGCCACCTCGGCCACGACCCGCAGGTAGATGGCCGTCGTGACCGGGCACATCGCATTGGCACCGGCCTTGCGCGCCAGTTCATTGCGCATCCGGTCCATCGTCCGCGTCTCGGCCTTGGGAATACGCGACAGGTAGTTCGCAATCTCGCCCGGCGAGGAGATGAGCATCGTGTTTCCCGCCTTTACCCCGGCGAAATCGGCATGCAGCATAACGACATGCGGTGCTTTCGCCGCGCCGAACCGTTTGCGCCAATCGGTTGGCTTCTGTCTTGTCCCGGCCATCATTCGCCCTCGCTTTGCGCCTTCAATGCCGCCAGATACTCCGCAGCGAAGGCATCGGGGTCAAAGAAAATCCGCGCCAGGATGCGGCCAGGCGGCGACGGAACTTCGGCCCGTTCCACCACCGCAATGCGCGTGCCCTTCCCCTCGGGCGTCAGCATGGCCTCCCATGTGCCCGTATAGCCTGCATCTGAAGAAAAGCGCAGCCGCACCTGCGAGTCGTCCGCCTGTTCGGCCAGGAAGGTGATGCGCTCGCCGCGCGCGGTCACCTCTGTCCAGCCGTCCGGCGTGGGTATGACCGTGGCGATGCCCGCCCGCCATTCCGGCTGCAACTCTACCGCCTCGATGACTTCAAGCACCCGCGCCGGGGCCACGTCGATCACAACCTCGGCCCGCCCCTCGCGCCCCGGCGGCAGCAGCCAGCCCACCGACCATACAGCGCCGACCAAAAGCAGCCCCCCTGCCACAGACCAGATCACGAACCGCATGGATACCTCCGCATACCATCCGACACTGCACTGGCAGGGCCGGGTAACGCCCGCAAGTATCGCAGTTATTCTATTTTGGAAACAATGGCTTGTTGCGAATCTGTGCTTTATGGCGCCGGTGCCGCGCCCCCTTGCCCTGTCCACAGCGGCCGGACCCTTGCGCGCCGTAACGGTCACGGCGGGCCAAGGCGGCGCTGCGCCGCCGCCTGCCCCGGATCGGCTGACGCATCTTTGCGGCTGCGCCTGCTGATTCGGGCAAGACATCGGCGCGCCGCTGCCACATTCTTTGCGCCGGACACGGCAGCCAAGATGATAATCCAGACCCCTCACCTTCGGTTTCCGGGCGATGCCATGGCGGCATGGGCCTGCGGGACATGACACCCCCTTGGCGACGGCGACAGGACCCGTCAGATACCGCCGAAGAAAGCCGCAGATCACCGATCTTTCGCCGATTGACCGCAAGGAGCCGCCCATGATCACGGTCACCCCCGAAGTGTTCCGCCTTGCCCAGGTCTTCACGATCAGCCGGGGCAGCCGAACCGAAGCGCGCGTGCTGACGGTGCGCGTGACGCGGGGTGGTGTGACCGGATGGGGCGAATGCGTGCCCTACGCCCGGTACGGCGAAACGCCGGAAAGTGTGACGGCCCAGATCGAAAGCCTGCCGCAGGACATCACGCGCGACGCCCTGCAAGGTGCCCTGCCCGCCGGGGCGGCGCGCAATGCGGTGGATTGCGCGCTGTGGGACCTGCGGGCAAAGCAGACCGGGCGGCGCGTCTGGCAGTTGGCCGGGCTGGCGGAACCGGGGCGAGAGATCACCGCCTATACCCTGTCGCTGGACACGCCAGAGACCATGCGGGCGGCGGCGGCGAAACACGCCCACCGCCCGCTTCTGAAAATCAAGCTTGGCACGCCCGGCGACATGCCCCGGCTCGAGGCGGTGCGGGCCGGTGCCCCCCGGACCCGGATAATCATCGACGCCAACGAAGGCTGGACGGCAGAGGTCTATGCCGATCTTGCCCCGCATCTTTTGCGCCTTGGCGTGGCGATGGTGGAACAGCCGCTGCCTGTCGGGGCCGATGACATGCTGGCGGAAATCGCCCGCCCGCTGCCCGTCTGCGCCGACGAAAGCTGCCACGACCGCGCCTCGCTGCCCGGACTTGCGGGCAAGTATGACATGGTCAACATCAAGCTGGACAAGACCGGCGGCCTGACAGAGGGGCTGGCGCTGAAGGCGGCGGCGCTGGCCGAAGGATACGGGCTGATGGTGGGCTGCATGGTCGGGTCCAGCCTGGCCATGGCCCCGGCCACCCTGCTGGCGCAGGGGGCTGCCTTTACCGATCTTGACGGTCCGCTGCTTCTGGCCGAAGACCGGGATCATCCGCTGCGGTTTGACCAGGCGGGCATCCATCCACCCGAACCAAGCCTGTGGGGGTAATCCGAATGAGCCGCACCGTCTATGTGAACGGAACCTATCTGCCCGAGGAAGACGCCAAGATCAGCGTCTTCGACCGGGGCTTTCTGATGGCCGATGGGGTTTATGAGGTGACAAGCGTGCTGGGCGGCAAGCTCGTTGACTTTGCCGGTCATTGCAGGCGTCTGGCCCGGTCTCTGGCAGAGCTGGACATGGCCGCCCCGGTGACAGATGACGCCTTGCTGGCCATTCACCGCGAACTTGTGGCGGTGAACGGCGTGACCGACGGCATGGTCTACCTTCAGGTCACGCGCGGGTCACCCGGCGACCGCGACTTTGCCTTCCCCGACCCGGCAACCACGCCTTCGACGCTGGTCCTGTTCACCCAGTCGAAGCCCGGCCTGGCCGAAAACCCTGCCGCAACGGTCGGGATGAGGGTCATCTCGATTCCGGACATCCGCTGGGGGCGGCGCGACATCAAGACGGTCCAGCTTCTGTACCCGTCGATGGGCAAGATGATGGCCAAAAAGGCCGGTTGCGACGATGCCTGGATGGTCGAGGACGGGTTCGTGACCGAAGGCACGTCGAACAACACCTATATCGTGCGTGGCAACCGCATCATCACGCGCCATCTGTCGTCCGACATCCTGCAGGGCATCACCCGCACCGCCGTGCTGCGCCTTGCCGCCGAAGCCCAGATGGAGGTAGAGGAACGCCCCTTCACCATTGACGAGGCAAAGGCGGCGGACGAGGCCTTTTTCACCTCGGCCTCGGCCTTTGTCATGCCGGTGGTCGAGATTGACGGCGCGGTGCTGGGCGGCGGCACCCCCGGGCCGGTCACGGCCCGGATGCGCGGCATCTACGTGGATGAAATGCGCAAGTCAGCCATCTGACGCCTGATCGCGATCCGTGACATTCTGCTTGAAGGCCACCTCGAAAGCGGCCTTCTTCGCCGCATCGGCCCCGGTCTGATGCTGCGCAACCCAGTCGGCATAGGGCATGCCATAGACGATCCCGCGGGCGGCCTCCTTGTCCAGCGCGATGCCCTGGTCTGCTGCCGCTTCCTGGTACCAGCGGCTCAGGCAGTTGCGGCAGAACCCGGCCAGGTTCATCAGATCGATGTTCTGCACATCGGGCCGGTCCTGCATCAGGTGGTGCAGAAGGCGGCGAAAGGCGGCGGCTTCAAGGGCCGTGCGGGTGGTGTCATCCATGCGGGGTCTCCCTTTGTGCGGATGCGGGCGGGGTCAGGTCCACATCAGCCAGTGCCGCCTGCAGAAGTGGCACCAGACGCGCGGCCCAGCTTTCCTGCGCCCCGGTGGTGGCGATCAGGTCCTGCCGCAGTTCGATCAGCGTGTTGTGCCGACCCGTTTGCAGGGCGTGACGGTCGATGGCATCGCCCGGCAAATGGCCTGCGTAGGGCTCGTTGTCACCCACGCACAGGTCAGGCTCGGCCAGCAGCCGGCGCAGCAGCGCGCGCGACAGGCGGTCATCCCGATGCGAATGCAGCACGCCGATGTGCCAGGGGCGCGGCGGGCGGCCCTTCAGCGCGGGGGTGAAGGAATGGATGGCAACGATCACCGTATCGGGCCTGCGCGCCGCAAGCCGGGCGTAGGCGGCGTGATAGGGGCGATACAGCGTCTTGATCCGTCGCGCCGTTTCAGCCGCATCGACCGTGCGGTTGGCCGGAATGATAGTGCCGTCACAGAGCTTCATGATCAGGGTCGGGTCATCTTCGCCCCGGTTCGGATCGATCACAAGGCGCGAGAAATCCGACAGGATGACCGGGGCAACCAGACCTGCGGCCAGAGCCACCGCGAGACCTGCCGCACCCGGATCATAGGCAATGTGGCGGTCCATATCGGCGCGGGAAATGCCGAGGCTCCCCCCCCCGATATCGGCGGGAACCCGGTTGCTGGCGTGATCACAGGTGATCAGCCAGCGGGCCGGGCGGTCTTCGCCGATGATCCGATAGGCCGTCACCAAGGGTCTCCGTCGCCGAACTGTGCAGACGGGCATTTATGCTGCATTGCGGGAAAGCGCCAGTTGCCCCGTTCGCCGAATTCCGCCATAAGTCGCGTGGCCCACCGCAAGACACGAGCAGGATAAGGGACCAGGGCAGCATGAGACGCCTTCGAAACGTCAAGATCGTGGCCACGCTGGGCCCGGCTTCCAATGACTATGCAACCATCCGCGCATTGTTCGAGGCGGGTGCCGATGTGTTCCGGCTGAACATGAGCCACGGGACGCATGACGACATCCGCGCGCGCCATGTCATCATCCGCCAGATCGAGGCGGACACCGGGCGCCCCATCGCCATACTGGCTGACCTGCAGGGGCCAAAGCTGCGCGTTGGCGGTTTTGCCGACGGCGCGGCGGAACTGGTGGATGGCGCGCCCTTCCGGATGGACCTTGACCCGGCCCCCGGCTCGGTCGCGCGCGTGAACCTGCCGCATCCCGAGATTTTTGCGGCGCTGGAGCCCGGAGCATCGCTTCTGGTCAATGACGGCAAGATCAGGCTTGTGGTGAAAAGCTGCGGTCCGGATTTTGCCAACTGCACCGTCACGGTGGGCGGCACGATTTCCAACCGCAAGGGTGTCAACGTGCCGGATGTGCTGCTGCCGGTCGCGGCGCTGTCCGGCAAGGACCGCAAAGACCTGGAATTCGCCTGCGAACTGGGTGTCGACTGGCTGGCGCTGTCTTTTGTGCAGCGCCCCGAAGACGTGATCGAGGCACGCAACCTGGCCCGGGGACGGGCGGCGATCCTGTCGAAGATCGAAAAGCCCGCCGCCGTCAAGGCCTATGCCGAGATTCTGGCCGTGTCGGACGGGATCATGGTGGCGCGCGGCGATCTGGGTGTGGAACTGCCGATCCATGCCGTGCCGCCGATCCAGAAGCAGCTGGTCCGCGGCGCGCGCGCCGCCGCCAAACCGGTCATTGTTGCCACCCAGATGCTGGAATCGATGATCGAATCACCGATGCCGACCCGCGCCGAAGTGTCCGATGTGGCCACGGCCATCTACGAAGGTGCCGATGCCATCATGCTGTCGGCCGAATCCGCCGCCGGGTCCTATCCGGTGGAAGCGGTGACGATGATGAACAACGTGGCCATCTCGGTTGAAAGCGATCCGACCTATCGCAGCATCATCGAAGCCAGCCGCACCGCCGTGCGCACCAGCGTGGCCGATGGCATCGTCGCCGCCGCGCGCGAGATTGCCGAAAGCAGCGACATCAAGGCGATCTGCTGCTTTTCGCAAAGTGGCACAACGGTTTCGCTGGTAGCGCGCGAACGGCCGCGCGTGCCGATCATCGCCCTGACCCCGCTGATCGAAACGGCGCGCCGCCTGTGCCTGACCTGGGGTACGCATTGCGTGATCACTGAAGAGCAGTCGCGCTTCAAGGGGGCGGTCATCGCGGCGGCGCGCGCGGCGCGGGCCTATGGCTTTGCCCTGATTGACCAGATTGTGGTGACCGCCGGTGTTCCGTTCAACGTTCGGGGCACCACGAATATCCTGCGCGTCGCCCCCTGTGACGAAAGGCTGATCTACAGTGTCGACCCCGAGTAACCCGTTCCCTGTGTAAAGGCTTTGCGCCGGATGGGGCGCATCCATGCTGGTCAATGTGCTGATGATTGGTGGCGTTGTGATCGGCGGGGCGGCGATACCCGCCCTGCTGTTTGCCGTCTTTGAAGACGGCGCGCAGCTGGTGTCCCTTGCGGGCCTGCTTCTGGGCGGGCTGATGGTGATGGCTGCGCTGTACCTGACTCCGACACCGTTTTCGCCCGATTACATCATGGCGATGCGCACCCTGGCCGGGGTTGCGGCCACCTATTTCGTCTTCCGCCGGCGCTGACAGACGATATCCCTTGCGCGGGCGGCATGCCTTGCCTATACGCCGCAGCCTGATATCCGCGCGTCCGGCCAAAGCGGCATGCCGAGTCGCGCGTTCAACCACTCGCAAGAGGAGTCTGAAATGCCCAAGATGAAGACCAAATCCGCAGCGAAAAAGCGGTTCTCCTTCACGGCCTCGGGGCGGGTGAAGGTCGGCCCGGCGGGCAAGCGCCACGGCATGATCAAACGCACGGCGAAATTCGTCCGCAACACGACGGGAACGATGATCCTGTCGGACAGCGATGCGAAGATCGTCAAGAAATACATGCCCTACGACCGGTAAGGAGAAGCCCCTATGTCCCGCGTCAAATCCGGCGTTGTCACGCACGCCCGCCACCGCAAGGTCATCAAGGCTGCCAAGGGCTATTACGCCGCCCGCAGCACCAACTTCCGCACCGCCACGCAGGCGGTGGACAAGGCCAACCAATACGCCACGCGCGACCGCAAGACCCGCAAGCGCAACTTCCGCGCCCTGTGGATTCAGCGCATCAACGCCGCCGTGCGCCTGTTCGACGCCGAGTTAACCTATTCGCGCTTCATCAACGGCCTGGCCAAGGCCGGGATCGAGGTGGACCGCAAGGTTCTGGCCGATCTGGCCGTGCATGAACCCGAGGCGTTCAACGCGATTGCGGCGCAGGCGAAATCGGCGCTGGCCTGATTGCATGCCCGTGAATCAACAGGGACCCCGCCCTTCGGCGGGGTCTTTTGTTTTTCCGGCCTGAAACCCGTCAGGTTCTGGAAAGCCGACCCACCTTGCATAACACCACCCTTGCCGCTAGCACCTACGCGCAGGCAACGGAGGCTGTTCATGCAGGGGCTCGACACGCTCAAGGCCAGATATCTGTCCGCCATCGCCGCGGCGGCGGATGAGGCGGCGCTGGAAGAGGTGCGGCTGACCGCCCTGGGCAAGAAGGGCGAGATCAGCCTGAAGATGCGCGATCTGGGCCAGATGGACCCAGGCGGGCGGCAGGCCGCCGGCGCGCTGCTGAACGCGCTGAAGGACGAGGTGGATGCGGCCCTGCGCGCCCGCAAGGCGGCGCTGGGGGATGCGGCCCTGAACGAACGGCTGCGGTCGGAATGGCTGGATGTGACGCTGCCGGGGCGGCCCCGCCCAAGCGGCACCATTCACCCCGTCAGCCAGGTGATGGAAGAGCTGACGGCGATTTTCGCCGACATGGGCTTTGCCGTGGCCGAAGGGCCGCAGGTGGAATCCGACTGGTACAATTTCGATGCGCTGAACATGGCCCCGGAACATCCGGCGCGGCAGGACCATGACACCTTCTTCATGGCGCGCGGGCCGGGCGACAATCGCCCGCCGCATGTGCTGCGCACCCATACCTCGCCGGTGCAGATCCGCGCCATGGCCGCCCATGGCGCGCCGATCCGCGTGATTGCGCCGGGCCGGGTCTACCGGATGGACATGGACCAGACCCATACGCCGATGTTCCACCAGGTCGAAGGCCTGGCGATTGACCGCGAAATCAGCATGGCCAATCTGAAATGGGTGCTGGAGGAATTCTGCCGCGCCTTTTTCGAGGTGCCGTCCGTGGAACTGCGCTTCCGCGCGTCACACTTCCCCTTCACCGAGCCGTCGGCCGAGGTGGATATCCGCTGTTCCTGGGAAGGCGGGCAGTTGAAGATCGGGCAGGGCGACAAATGGATGGAGATTCTGGGGTCCGGCATGGTGCACCCCAAAGTGCTGGAAGCCGCCGGGGTGGACCCCACGCAGTGGCAGGGCTTTGCCTTTGGCATGGGGATCGACCGGCTGGCGATGCTGAAATACGGCATCCCCGACCTGCGCGCTTTCTTTGAAAGCGATCTGCGCTGGCTGCGGCATTATGGCTTTGCCGCGCTGGATATGCCTGATCTGGCGGGAGGGTTGAGCGGGTGAGCATTCTTAGTGCCCTAATCGGGGCGTGCGTTGCATTGCTCGTCTCGACGGTTTTGTATCGTTGGCAGAAGATGGTTGATCGAGAGACACTCGTTCAGACAGAGCTTCGAGTCCTGTACGCAAAGTTCCTGGCAGCCGGAAACTCCGCATATCTCGAGCAGCCGCTTAAGGGCGATCATGCCGAAGTTGCAAGCGAGAAAATGCAGGCATTCTTTTCGATTTCTGCAAGAGAACAAGACCTCTACACCCTTAGGGATCAGATTGTTCTCTTGGCTCCCAATGAGGTCGTTAACGAAGTCAGGCGCTACGATGACGCTTTTCGTAAGTGGAAGATAGCTTTTCCTCAACCTGGTGAGGAAAGCCCGGACAATATACAAGAAGCCCGAAACGCAAGCGACGAACTTAGAAAGCAACACAAAAGGCTCATCTCCGTTTTGCGGGACTCCTTGAGAAAGCAACAGAGATTTGCGCTGTTTCCGTTCAATGCTGGGCGCATGGAAAACAAATGAAATTCACCCTCTCCTGGCTGCGCGACCACCTCGAAACCACGGTACCGCTGGACGAAATCCTCACGGCCCTGACCGACCTTGGGCATGAGGTGGAAGGGGTGGAAAACCCCGAGGCGGCGCTGGGCGCGTTCCGCATTGCCCGCGTCATCGAAGCCGTCCCGCACCCCAATGCCGACCGGCTGCGGCTGTGCCGGGTGGAAACCTTTCCCGATGGTCCGGGCGGGCGGCCGGTTGAGGTGCAGGTCGTCTGCGGTGCCCCCAATGCCCGCACCGGCCTGATCGGCGTCTTTGCCCCCGTGGGCACGCATGTGCCCGGCACAGGCGTTGATCTGAAACCGGGCGTGATCCGCGGCGTCGAATCGAACGGCATGCTCTGTTCCGAGCGGGAGCTGATGGTATCCGATGATCATGACGGCATCATTGATCTGCCCGCCGATGCGCCGCTTGGCGCGCGGTTCATCGATTATCGCGGGGTGAACGACCCGATGATCTTCGTCAAGATCACCGCCAACCGCCCCGATGCGCTGGGCGTGCGCGGCCTTGCGCGCGATCTGGCCGCGCGGGGCCTGGGCGTGCTGAAACCGCTGGACACCCCGGTCATTCCCGGCACCTTCCCCTGCCCGATCAGCGTCACCATTGATCCGGCGCTGAAACAAAAGGGCTGCCCGCTGTTCGCCGGCCGCCTGATCCGGGGGGTGCGCAATGGCGCCTCGCCGCCCTGGATGCAGGCGCGGCTCAAGGCCATCGGCCTGCGCCCGATTTCGGCGCTGGTGGACATTACCAACTATTTCACCTTCGGCCTGAACCGCCCGCTGCATGTCTTTGACGCCGCCAAGGTCAAGGGCAACCTGCTTGTCCACCCCGCCAAAGGGGGCGAGACGCTGCTGGCGCTGGATGGCAAGAGCTACACGATGCAGCCCGGCATGATGCTGATTTCCGATGATGAACAGCCCGAGTCGCTGGCGGGAATCATGGGGGGCGAGCTTTCCGGCTGTACCCCGGACACGACAGATGTCTTCCTTGAATCGGCGTATTGGGACCCGATCAGCATTGCCGCCACGGGCCGCGCGCTGAAGATCGTCTCGGACGCGCGCTATCGCTTTGAACGCGGGATTGATCCGGCCTTCACCCTGCCGGGGCTGGAACTGGCCACGCGGATGATCCTTGACCTGTGCGGGGGCGAACCTTCCGTCATCGCACTGGATGGTGCGGTGCCCGACACCGCGCGCAGCTACCGCCTTGATCCCGCGCGTGTGACCCGTCTGGTGGGCATGGACATCCCCGAAGCCGAACAGCGCCGCACGCTGGCGGCACTCGGGTTCACCCTGACCGGCGATCAGGCCAGCCCGCCCAGCTGGCGGCCCGATGTGCTGGGCGAGGCGGACCTGGTGGAAGAGGTGGCGCGGATAGCCTCGCTGACCAAACTTGCGGGCAGGCCGCTGCCGCGTGCTCTGCCGGGCGTTCCGCGCCCCATTCTGACCCCGCTTCAAACCCGCGAACGTGCCGCCCGCCGCACAATGGCCAGCCTTGGCTACAATGAATGCGTCACTTACAGTTTCATCGATGGCAAGACTGCCGCCCTGTTCGGCGGTGGCACCGAAGCCCTGCGCATCGAAAACCCGATCTCGTCGGAAATGACGCATCTGCGCCCCGATCTGCTGCCGGGCCTGCTGCAGGCGGCCGCCCGCAATCAGGCGCGCGGCTTTGGCGATCTGGCACTGTTCGAAATCGGCCCGGTCTTTCACGGCGGCGAGCCCGAGGAACAGGGCCTGCTGGCCGCCGGAATTCTGGTGGGCGCTGCCGCGCCGCGCGATCCCTTCGGGTCGCGTCGGTCGGTCGACCTCTATGATGCCAAGGCCGATGCCGAGGCGGTGCTGGCCGCCCTTGGGGCACCGGCCAAAGTGCAGATCAACCGGACTGCCCCGGCCTGGTGGCACCCCGGACGGTCGGGCGTGATCGGCCTTGGGCCGAACGTGCTGGCCACCTTTGGCGAGGTGCATCCGGCGATCCTGAAGGCGCTGGATGTCAAGGGGCCGGTCATGGCCTTTACCTTGCGCATTGCCGCCGTGCCGCTGCCAAAGGTCAAGTCGCCGACGCGCCCGGCGCTGAAACTGTCCGACTTGCAGGCGGTGGAGCGGGACTTTGCCTTTGTCGTCGATGCGCGGGTCGAGGCGCTGACCCTGGTCAACGCCGTGCAGGGTGCCGACAAGGCACTGATCGACTCTGTCCGCGTGTTTGATCAGTTCTCTGGCGAGAAGGCCGAAGCACAGATGGGGGCCGGCAAGAAATCCATCGCCCTGTCCGTGCGCCTGCAGCCGGTGGAAAAGACCCTGACAGAACCCGAGATCGAGGCCGTCAGCGCCAGAATCGTCGAAAAGGTGATGAAGGCCACGGGCGGCACCCTGCGGCGGTAAGGGTTCGGGCGACCGTCGCCGCGCCGGACCGGCGCGGGGACGGCCCGATCACTTCCGCCGGAACAGGCCACCCAGCCAGGCCTTGAACCGCCCCCAGCTTGTCCGGGCACTGGCGCGGGCGGCGTCGGCCCGCGCATCGGCGCGCGTCAGCGCATCGCTCATGTCCTCCAGCGCCGGGTCGATCATGCGCTCGCGGAATTGCAGCCACATGCGGCGCACCATGAACAGCAGGAATGCCAGCGTTGTCAGGATCACGATATTCACCCAAGGAAAGATGCTGGCGTCCGGACCATCGACCACCCGCACGCGTATCGCATTGGGATAGATCGACATCCAGGCAATCCGCCACCCGTAATGCGTCACCGAAACCCAGATCGGGGCGTCGGCGGTCGATTTCAGGTTCGATGCCTCTGCCTGCAGGTTGGAACTGTCATACTTGAAAAAGGGCGGCCAGACCCAGCCGGTATCCTCGTTGCGATAGACGATGACCCTGCCGTTGGGCCGCACCGCCTCGATGAAGCGGATATCGCGCGTAACCGCGGATTCGCCCGTGCCCGCATCGGGCGTGGCGTAGAAGATGCTGTTTTCGCCCACCGTGGTCAGCCGGTTGTAGGTTCCGGTGATCCGCACGATGTCATGCTGTGGCAGGGTGTAGTGCAGCAGTCCGCCCACAGCCAGGATCAGGACAATCCGGAAGCCCCATTTGAAATAGCGCCACATCGGCAGCCTCCTAACTGTAGTTCACCAGATAGATCGTGACAGCCACGGCGGCTGCGGGAATCACATAGACAAGAAGGATCAGCCAGCGGCGCAGGCTGTGCTGATAGGCCTGCAGGCCCTTTTCCACAAAAGCATCCCGGTCCCCCGCAAAATCGCCGCCGTCGAACTCTTTTTCCAGCTTCTCGCGCCGGACAGAACGGGAATAGACCGACACCAGCAGGTAGATCACCGTCAGCACCAGAAACCCGATCACGGCAAAGGTAAGGATTGCGATCATCGTCTGCCTTTCCGCACAGCGCCCCAGGGGCCAACCAGATCAACCAGGCTGCGCGCAGGCTGCGGGGCCGGGCGCGGATCGGGGCGCTGGCTGTCTTCCATTCCCGGTTCCGGCCCGAACAATGCGGCGCGGGCACCTGCCTTGTCCACCTGATACTCTCTTGCCAGGAAATCCGCCACATAGCTGCGCTTGCGGTCCGACCAGGTGGCGTACAGGGCATAGAACAGCTCTTTATGGGTGATGAACAGCTGGCGCACGTCCAGCGGGGCCAGTTCGGCCAGCAGCATGTTCACCAGGTCGCGGTCGGCATGCGCCCGCGCGCGCAGCGTGTAGAAATAGGCGGGATGTTCCGAGCTGATCCTGGGCCAGTCGCCCCCGCCCTCGACCCAGCGCAAAAGCGCGGCCAGCCCCTGAAACTCCGGCGGCAGGGCAGACCCCAGGCGCTGCGCGATCTTGCGCAGATCGGCCCGCGTTGCCTGCCCAAGGTCAAGGTTCAGCGCATCTGCCGCATCGACCAGAATGAAATCCATCTTCTGGCGCAGCACGGCCGCCGCATCCATGCCCCGCGCCTGCACGATGGGCTCCACCAGCTGGTTGCGCTCCATCCAGTCGGCAATCACATTGCGCTGGCGCAGGTCGGTGGCGGGCACCGGCAGCACGCCGAGGCTTTCCGCCGATACCGCCGAAATCGCCGCCGGGCGGTGCAGGTCGCGGAACACATAGATGCCGCCGAAATGCGATGTCCAGAAATTGCCCTGCTCAAAGGTCATCGCCGGCAGGGCCACGGGCACGCGGGTCACGTCGCCCGTCCTGGTTGCCAGGGCGATCATCCGGGCAATCAGGGCCTCGTCGCGCCAGCCTTCGGGTTCGCGCCGGAACTGGTCGATCAGGGCCGCCAGCGCGGTTGCATCCTTGACATGGCCGCCGATCGTATCGGCCTCGACCGTGATCCGGCGGATGTCGAACAGCTTGGCCGGGGTCGTCACCTCATAGACTGAATTCTGCAACTCGCCCGCCACCGCATCCCGCGCGGTCAGCGCGAACAGCTGCGCATCGTTGGCTTCATAGAACTGTTTCAGGATGCCGCGCGAGGTGGAGAATTTGACGTTCAGCAGCGGGGCGGTTTTCTGCGCCGTGGTCAGCAGGATGAACTGCCGGTTGCAGCCGTTGGGGTTCAGATACAGGTCATCGCCGAATTCATCGCCGATCTCGGGGCTGTAACCCGAGATGTCGATGTGGAAATCGGTCTGCACTGTTTCCTTCCCCGTCAGATGCTTCAGCGCACGGTTGTAGCGTTCCACCAAAGCGGGCGAGGACACCTCGATGAGGTTGCCGAACATCAGGCCTTTTTCGATCAGGCGTTTCATGAGGCGATTCCTTTTGGTGCCACGCCTTTGGCGGACGCCCCCCCACCCCATCCCTCCCCCACGCGGGGGGAGGGGGGCGCGGAACACCCGACGTTTTGCGCAACGACTGCACCGCGAGCCTCCCCGCCCCCTCGCGGGGAGGGGTTGGGGGCGGGGGGCACACCGCCGACAGCCATCGCATCAGAACGGAGCTTTTCGCCTCCCTCCCCCCGCGTGGGGGAGGGATGGGGTGGGGGGGCGTCTGCCAGGGACTCACCGCCAACCGCATCGAAGATCATCTGCATCACGCCCTCGATATTCCCCGAAATCTGTGGGTTCCAGAACCGCAACACCTGAAACCCCTGCGTGCTTAACCAGTCATCCCGTGCAGCGTCCCGCTCCCCACCATGCCCGCCCCCATCCACCTCAATCACCAACCGCCGCCCCAGATCGGCGAAATCCACGATGAATGGCCCGATGGGCGCTTGCCGCCGGAAATGCAACCCAAGCATCCGGTTCAACTCCCGCAGCTTCACCCAGACCCGCCGCTCCTGCGGCGTCATCTCCGCCCGCAGCTTTCGCGCGCGTTGCCGGGTGATGGGGTGGATACCCGTCATCCGTCCCGCCCCATGCCCAAGGCCCCCCACCCCAACCCTCCCCACGGGGGGAGGGAGGCACCCGACGCCCGCCACCAAGCGCCCACGCCAACCGAAAAAGCGCCTCCCCTCCCCCTCGTGGGGAGGGGATGGGGGTGGGGGGCCGGAGAGGAAACCTCGATCAGGTTCCGGGATATCTCGCCGCCTTGGATGAGGGGTTTCATGGGGCATACCCTTCATGTCGAGTGCGCTTGCCCAAGGCCCCCCACCCCATCCCTCCCCACAAGGGGGAGGGAGCGCCCAACCGCCCGCCACCAGTGCCCACGTCAACCGAAGAAGCGCCTCCCCTCCCCCTCGTGGGGAGGGGATGGGGGTGGGGGGCGGGAGAGGAGACCTCGATCTGGTTCCGGGACATGAGGCCGTGTTGGATGAGGGGTTTCATTCGCTTTCACCCTTCTGATCCCGGAACCATTTCAGTCTGGACAACATAGAAATAGTTGCCCCAGAAAACAGCGAAGCAAGAGTTCCGAGAGCTATGCCTAGAATGAATGTTGATCGATTTGCGTCTATTGCACCAGCAGGGTTTGCACCTTGAAACCTTAAATCAAGATAACTTCCAGTCCATTCAAATCTAGGATTTCCATCATTGTCAATCTTTGGTGTTTTGGTATAGCCTGACGAGAGCCAATTCAGGCCTTCAAGATGCTCTATTCCCCAAATAGTAGTGCGTTGATCTAATGAATTCTGCTCCAAGTTCAATGACAAAGATAGATCAACCCTGTCTGAGTACTCATCGAAGAAATCGCCTTGCACCTCAAAGAAAACATCCTCGCAGTCTTTCCCCGTCACAACGAGAATTTCGTTCTCACGCCTATCAAGTAGAGCATTGAGCCCCTGCACAATTATCAGATCACTTTCAAGCGCCACTCCAATTTTTGGAGGGTACATCGGATCACAGTTATCAGGTCGAAGAAGAACTCCTTCGAGCATTCCCCTTTCATTACCAAGGTACTCAAGTCCTAGAATTGCGACTGAATAGTTCTGACCTTCTTCTGAACTGATTGGGAAAAAAGATACATGGTTATGTCGGCCTTCGGGCGTCATCTTACCATCGAAAACTACCCACAAGACAACGAGAAGTAGTGTGCTGAACGCCATAACAACAATGTCCAGTGATCGCGTCGAACGAAGAAGGGCCGAAAGCATTCGCCTTAGAACCCGAAGTTCCATCACCCCATCCCCCCTTTTCCCATCCACAGTCTTCAACCCGATTCGCCGGTTCAACTCCTGCGCCCTCACCAACTAGACGAAGGCCAGGAGCGGCCCTCACAACACTGCGAACAGGGCTGGACGGCCAAGGAAGAACCCTGCCCGTTCCAGCGAGGCGGCGGTGACCTGCGCCCAAACCCCCATGTTGATCGCTGCATATTGCTCCACCGTCTGCAAAGCCCCCGCGACCAGCGTCACCAGCGCTGAATTGACCGGCGCTCGCGTTAGCATTGCCTGCGACAGGTTCCCGCGCCCCGCGAACCACCCCAGCAGCCAGGCCACCAGCGCGCACGACCCCACCAGCGGCAGGATGGAGTTCCACAGGTTGAGGTTCGGCCTCTCACTCACCCCTTCCCCCCCACATACCGCCGCTTCGCCTCATCCATCCGGCCCATGTCGCGCACCAGTGCCTCTATCGCCACCTCATCCGATTTGTCGGCATAGCGGAATTCGCTGTCGGCGTAGCGGTTGATCTCCTGCACCACCATCTCCACCGTGATCGGCTGCATCAGGTCGCGGATCATCGCCGACTTTTCGTCATAGGATTTGAACAGGAACCGCTCCGGCTCCGCCATCCAGGCGTCCGGCAGTTCGAAATCCATCGCCCGCACCTTGACGGCATCGGTGATGTTCTTGATCGCGCGCCCGGTGAACCGCGCATCCGCCTGCTGGATCGCCTTCAGATAGGTGCCGATCTTTGCCAGCGTATCCAGCGGCCCCAGCTGTGCCGCAACCTGATCCCAGACCTGGATCAGCCCGTCTTCCTTGGGCCGACCATGCGATTCAAAGCTTTCCGCCACGGCGCGGCGGATCTCCTGCGCCGCATAAAGCTGATGCTCGCCCAGCGGAATGGCATGGTTCTTGCCCAGCAGCAGGGTCAGGATATCGATGTAATCCTCGCGGCTTTGCGGGCCGTCCACCAGAAACCGTGCGCCTGCGCGCTGGCGCAGGGCGTCGTCCACATTCTCGGGAAAGTTGGAGAACATGCCAAAGGTGCAGTTGCCCCGCACCACCGTATTGGCCCCGGCAAAGGCCTCCATGAACACCGCCGTTACCTCCTGCTGACCGGCGCTGGACTGGCGGTCGCCGCGCTTGCCCGCCACCTGATCGATGTCGTCGATAGTGCCAAAACCAATGACGGCCGGGTCCAGCATGTTCTGGATGAAGGCCTTGGCATTCTGCCCCGACTTGCCCTGATAGCTGTCGATCTGGTCGATGCTGAAGTTCTGATAGCGAAAGGGATAGCCTGCCACCCGGCAATAGCCGTCCAGCAGGCCCGCCATCATCTGGATCAGCGTGGTCTTGCCCGTGCCCGGCTTGCCATCGCCCATGAAGGTAAAGATGAAGCCGCCGATTTCGGCAAAGGGGTTCAGCCTGCGGTCAAAATCATAGGCCATCAGCATCCTGGCCAGCCGCATCGCCTGATGTTTGGCGATATGGTTGCCGATGACCTCTTCGGGTTTCTTGAAGGTCATGGCCAGGGTGCTGCCCTTGGCCTTGCGTGCCGGCGTGAACCCGGCCAGCGTCAACTGGTCCGCCTCCACCCGCCAGGACCCTGCCGAAAAGGCCCCCGCCCGCGCCGCCGTTCCGGCCCGCAGCGCCACCTTTTCCATCAGCTGTTCGGCAAAGCCCGCCACCACCGCCACCAGCAGCGCCTCGTCGGTGGCCAGCGTGGCAATGTCCTGATCCAGCTCCCACAGCACGCCCTGCAGGCCCAGAATGGCGTTGTCGGTCAGCACCTCGTCAACGCCGCCCACTTCGACCGTCGTCTCGCCCAGATGCGGGGCCAGCAGAAAGGCCGTGGCATTGCCGAAAACATGCAGCACCACCAGCGCCTCGGCCGCCAGCAGTTCGGTGAACTCGGCCCGCCGCGCCTCGGGAAGGCGGGCTTCCAGATTGGCCTTCTTCAACTCCACCAGCCCGGTCTGCGCGGCAAAGGCATCGCCCATGGCCAGCGCCACCGCCAGGGCGCGGCGCAGGGCACCCAGCACAGCGGCCTGCAGCGGCGACACCAGACCATCGCCATAGCTTTCGACCCGCTCGATCAGCCGCACCCCGCCCGGCCTTGCTGCCGGCCGGGCCGCCAGCCCCGGCACGGTGGACCGCAGCGCGCGCCGCGTGCCGATCCCGGCAGAGCGTTCCGCCTGCGGCGCTGCCGCCGTGGCCCGGCCCAGCCGGGGCGCATGGTCAAAGCCGGTCAGCAGGCCCAGCGCCCCCGGATAATGCGCCAGGATCGCCGGTTCCTGCAGTTCCATCGTGTCACGCGGGCCGCTCATCTTTCACCTCGACGGCAGGATGCGGCCATTCGCACCCACCACAAACTTGCGCACATCGGCAAACCCCGGCGGGTTTTGTTCAGCCAGCACCTGAAACGGCCGCTCCGGCAGGATGACCATCCGCTCGGTGCTGGTTGCCCCGGTTTCAGCGCCGCGCCCGGCATGGCCATCCAGGGCAAAGATCTGGCGCTGCACCGTGCCGAACCAGCCGTCCCTTGCCGCTTCTTCCCGCTCTGACTGCAGGTCCTCGAAGGTCCAGACCAGCGCCCAATCATCGCCGGGTTCCGCATGCGCATCGGCCAGCACCCCGCTGATCGGCCCCGATTGCAGGGTGAAGCTGTGCGAATACATCGGCCCAAGGGAAATGCGCCGCAGCCGTTTCGGGTGCAGGTCGTCGAAATCGGTATCAAAGCCCTGCGCGATGGTCAGAAGCTTCAGCCCGCCCAGGGATTGCGCCATCAGATGCGCCCGCGCCTCGGGCCAGCGGCGGTCATCATTGGGCAGGGCGGTCCGCCCGGAATCTTCCAGTTCCAGCAGATAGATCACCGGCAGGTTGATCTGGCTGTCATAGACCGCCCAATGGACCAGATAGGCGCGCCGCGTGCTGCGGTCTTCCAGCCATTGCGCATCGGGATCGTTGCGCGCCCAGAACAGCCCGCCCGCTTGCAGCGCCTCGTAATACAGCCGCTGCGACAGGGCGAATTGCAGCTTGGACGGCACCGCCAGATCACCCACGATCTGCCGGATCATCCGGTCTTTCAGCTCTGCGTCCGAGGCCATGCCCGCCAGGTGCCGCACCGCCTGCTGCGCGTCATTGGCCATGACCATCAGTTCCTGCGCCACCGGAAAGCCGCTTTCGTGGCGGTCGAACGTCAGCCGCCCGGCGGCGGCATCGCGCCCGGTCATCAGGTATTTCAGCGACAAGGCCCGGAAACTTGCGGCAATTGCCTGCACATAGCCGCCGATCAGCCGCGATTCCAGCCGCGTCAGCCGCCCTTCGCGTTCCAGTTCTGCCGCCACGCGCGGCAAGTGCCCGGTGATCCGCCCGAAGGTGGCAAAGTACCGGCGCGCCACCTCGGGGTCGTGAAGGCCGGCGTGATCGCTGGTCAGAACAGCCTTGACATCCGGTTCCGCCACTTATGAGCCGTACCTGTTCTTGTCGTGCTTTTCGACAATCGCCGCAAAGCGGCGGGCAAAGCGTTCGTCCGCCTTGGCCTTCTGTTCCAGAATCTTGCGGGCAAACACCATGTGCCCTTCATGCGCTTCCAGCATGTCGGCCATCTTGTCATTGGTGGCGGCCCCGATGGCGGCCATGGCTGTCTGCGCTTCCTGATCCGTCTTCACGCCGATCTCGTTGATCCGGTGCGCCACATCCTGCTGCTGCGCCGTCTTCAGCGAACTGGTCAGCGCATCATACAGCACGACACGCTGCCTGGTGTCGGTCTGCAGCTTGTTGATCAGCACCATCTGGGTGGCGGCCTGGTTCTGCAGGCTGTCCACCCAGGTCTTGCCCTTTTCGATATAGCGCTCCAGCGTCTGGCTTTTCGCAAGCTGCACCTGCTCGTCCTGCACCAGCGCATTGTAGCGCGTGTTCAGTGCGGCCAGTTCGGTTTCCAGCCTGGTGCGCGCCGCCGCGTCCTGCTCTGCCGAAATCCGGTTCTCCACCTCGATGATCTTCGGGTCCATGCCCGAAATCTCGGCCCGCACGGCCTCCAGCGCGGCAACTGCGGCCTCGCGGTCGTCCAGCGTTGCCGTCAGATTGGTTTCGACCCTGGCCTTCTGCCCGTTCAGAAGGTCAAGCTGCCCCTGCAGCAGCGTCACGATCACATCCGACTTGGCGATCAGGTCCTGCAGCTTGTCATCAATCGACGCCGTGCGCAGCCGTTCCTGCCGCATCGCCTCGGACCGGCCCTTGGAGAAGATGCCGATCAGGCTTTCGACCCCGGTCTTTGACCTCATCTCATCGAAGTCTTTGGAAAAGCCCGCCGTGACATCGTCCAGCCCCATGATCAGCTCGGCGATATTGGCGTTCATCAGGTCCGTCTGCTTGGCCACATCGGCAAGCGTGGCCGTTTCGATATCAATGCCGGTCTCGGCCGTGCCCAGCGTGCCGCGTGCGGCTTCGATCCGGCCGGTTATCTCGGTGATCCTGGCCTGAGCCTTTGCCACCTCTGCCTGACTGTCCCTGATCTGCGCGTCAAAATCGGCCATGGCCCGCCCCCCTGTTGCGATCTTCACATCAATTTGGGGAAGTATTGCGCAATTACATCCCCTGCGTCACCGGGAATCCGCAAAGCGCGCGTTACCGCAAGGGGCAGCACGCGTCAGGCCGCCCGGCTGCTGTCTGCCGCCTTCAGGCCGGGGTTGGTCTGCGCCTGGGGCGCAGCGGGCGACAGCGGTGCGCACCCGCGCCCGAACCTGGCCGCCCGTCCGCAAGGACAGGTCCCCGGCAACGGTGTGCATGGCAACTGCCGTCACGATCCGGTCGAAACCGGGGGCCGCATCGCCCAAAGCTCCGCGCCCTTTCCGGGAAACAGCGCGATCCGCCACATGGGGCAGGGTGCTGCGCGGGATCGACAGGCTGCGCTGCCCCCTTCAGGCCGGGGGCCACACCGCCGCACCGGCCATGCCCGAAGGCACCTGCGCCGTTGCGCTCCACGCAAGCGCGATCCCTGCGGCAAGCCAGACCCAAGACGGGACTGTACCGGCCTGCTGGTACCCTGCATTGCCGACCGCCTGCGTTTCATCTGTCGCCGAAGGGGGCCGAGCCTGCCCTTGGCCGAAGGGCGGCTGAACACCAAGGGCCGCGCTTTGCAGGCAAAGGCGGCCACACCGGGGCCACGGTCCCGCCCCAGAAAAAGAGGATCGACGCGATTGCACGGGAAGGCGGGACATCCCGCCGCCTTCAGACCTTGCCGGGTGCGGGGCCGATCAGCGCTCTGGCCGTTGAGACCTTTGCGCCACCGATGGAGCAATTCACGCGCGCCCGCGACTTTGCGGCCTGGCTTGGGCTGATCCCGCGACAGGCCCCGATTGGCGGCACGCAGAAGCGCGGGAAAACCTGCACCTGGCGCAGGGACGGTCTGCTGAAGAAGATCACCGGCAAACCTGCCGGGATCGCGCCTGTGGCCGAGGGGCCGCAAAGCCGGGACGACGACCGGCGTCATCGACAGCCAGAGCGTAGAAACCACGGAAGGTGACGGCGTCAGAGGATGTGACGCCAGAAAGCGGATCAAGGGGCGTAAACGCCATATTGTCACCGACATCGCCGGATTGCCCGCCGCGCTCAAGGTCCACGGTGCCTGAATTCAGGGCCGCGATGGCGCGCCGGATGGTCCGACCGTTGTCGCTGGGCGCGATTCCGGGCTGCGTCATGGTGTCGGCGGTGGTTATGCCGGCCCCAAACTGCGGGACGCCCCTGACAGACGCCGGACGCCGGACCATCCGGATCATCAAACGCTCCGACATCGCCAATGGCTTTCAGGGCCTGCCCCGCCGCCGGGTCGCCGGGCCTGCCCTTGCATGGCCGGGCGGATGCCGCCGCCTGTCAAGGGACCGGGAAAAATCAATCGCCAGCGCCAGTGCATGGGTCATCATCACCCATATCCGACGCGTCACGCGCGATCCTGCAAGGGCAGGACATCGTCCGTTTGGTCTTGAACCAGACTCTCAGGGCAGCGCCGGGGGCACCAGCCCCGCGCACCGGGCCAGATCCGCCAGCGCGGCGCGCGCCGCAGGCGTCCAGTCGGCGGCACGGGCGGCATAGAGCGTTGCCTCGGACCGGTGGACCAAGCCGTCGGACAGCATCTTGAGGTGGTTCGCCCGCAGCGTTTCCCCGGTCGAGGTGATGTCGGCAATCGCCTCGGCCGTGAGGTTTCTCACGCTGCCCTCGGTGGCGCCAAGACTGTCGACAAGCTGGTAATCGGCCACGCCCTGACCGGCCAGAAAATCGCGCACCAGCCGGTGATACTTGGTGGCAATGCGCAGCCGGTGGCCATGCGCGGCGCGGAAGGCGGCGGCAACCGCATCCAGATCGTCCAGCGTATCGACATCGATCCAGGCGGCGGGCACCGCGATGATCAGATCAGCCTGGCCAAAGCCCAGCGCCGCCAGTTCGGCCACCTGCATGTCCCAGTCCGCCAGCCTGTCGCGGACCAGATCGGACCCGGTCACGCCCAGGTGGATGCGCCCCGCCGAAAGCTCGCGCGGAATCTCGCTGGCCGACAGCAGCACCAGTTCGGCACCGTCCAACCCGTCCATGCTGCCGGAGTATTCGCGTTCCGATCCGGACTGGCGCATCGTCAGGCCCCGCGCACCGAACCAGGCAAAGGTCCTGTCCATCAGCCGCCCCTTGGACGGCACCCCGATCTTCAGCGTCATGACGCGGCCCCAAGTGCTGCGACCAGACCGGGGCGGATGACGCCGCCGACCGCCGGGATCGACCGGCCCTGCCCCAGCACAGAGGTCAGCGCATCATAGCGCCCGCCGCTGGCCACCGGTGGCCAGCCCGGCCTGTCGGCATGAAAGCTGAACACGAAGCCGTCGTAGTATTCCAGCGTGCTGCGCCCGTGGCTGGCCTGAAACGGCAGGGTTGCCGTGTCGATTCCAAGGGCGGTCAGTGCTGAAAGGCGGTCTGAAAATCGCTCGACGGCCGGCACTATGCTGGGCAGGCTGGCCGCGATGTCCTGAAGGCGTGCCAATGCCTCCGGGGCGGCCGCGCTGACGGCAAGAAGGTCATCCAGCAGTGCCGCCTCGCGGTGTGAAACCGGCGGGGCGGCGCTGTCTTCGATCAGGCTGCGGGCGCGGGCGGCCACCTCTTCGGGGGCGCGCAGGCCGATGAAGGGGCCGGCGGCCTGCATCAGCGCCTGCGGCGTGTCCGACCGCAGCCGGTCCAGCAGCCGCACGCGCGCCTGCGGCAGGGGCGTGCGGCCCGCAAACCGGTCCAGCAGGGCGCGAAACCGGCGCGGGCGCCAGACGTGGCGCAACAGCGCGGCCTTGCGCCGGTCGGTGGTGTGCAGGCCGCGCACGGCGGCCAGCAGAATACCCATATCGCCGGTGGCCGGGCGCAGATTCAGCGGGGCCAGCAGGCGGTGGAACAGCGCGAATGCTTCGGCATCCGCTGTGGCCGGGGCGTCACGGGCGAAAACCTCGTACCCGACCTGAAGGTATTCGCTGGCCCGCGCCGCGATATGGTCCTGCTTGCGGAACACTTCGCCCCGGTAGCAGTAACGCGCCGGTTCCGCGCCATGGGTCATGTGCATCTGCACGACCGGAACGGTGAAATCCGGGCGCAGCATCATCTCGCCCCGGATCGGGTCCTGCGTGACATAGGCGCGGGCGCGGATGTCTTCACCATAGAGGTCCAGCAGCGCCCCGGCGGGAAGCAGGATGTCGGCTTCTGCCACCTGTGCGCCGGTTTCCTGCAGGGCGGTGAACAGCCGGTCCGCCTCGGCCCGGATGGTGGCGCGGTCGGTCATCCAAAAACGCCAAGGTCTACAACGAATTTCCCATCCTGATCGAAAACCCTTCCGTCCCGTGTGAAGAAGCTTTTCTGTAGCAACAATCGGTTCACTTCGGAAACAAGTTCGGATCGCTTCACTTGGGTTTGATGGAAACGTGACGACCAGTCATCCTTGGAAAGGCTGTCTTTGGAGAGATATGTTCCAAGCCGAAGGTTTCTTAGTGTGACCTCGCCTCTTGATAACTCTTCTGACCCCTGAATGACAGAAACCGGTGCACTGCGCTTGTCGGCATATTTCAGCTGGTTGCCGAAATTCTTCGGGTTGCCCAGATAAACCTCGGCCCGGATGCCCGCCCGGCGTAGATCAGCGGCCATCGCCATGTAATCCGCCATCCTGTCGCGGTCCATGACGGTGACCACGACCGGCCCCGTGGTTTCGCCACCGGCGCCGCCCTTGGCGCGCAGCGCCGCCAGCAGCCGGTCCACCCCGATTGAAACACCGGTGGCGGGCACGGACTGGCCGGTGAAGCGCTTTACCAGATCATCATAGCGCCCGCCCCCGGCCACCGAGCCGAACTGGCGCTTGCGGCCCTTTTCGTCGAGGATTTCGAAGGTCAGCTCTGCCTCGAACACCGGCCCGGTGTAATAGCCAAGCCCACGCACGACCGAAGGGTCGATCACGATCTGGTCTTCGAAGAGACCCTGAGTAGCTAAGAGTTTTGCGATTTCCTCAAGTTCAGAAACCCCATCCGCACCTTTTGGGACACTCCCAACAAGGTTTCGAAGTTCAGACAAAGTGGCAGCATTGCTGATCTTTCGCGCCGTCAGAAAGCTCAAGACTGTGTCGGCCTGAGTCTCCGTTAGCCCGCAACCTTTTGTAAAGTCGCCCGACTGGTCTTTCCTACCATTTGTCAAAAGCTGCCGGACTCCTTCCGCGCCGAACTTGTCAAATTTATCAATCGCACGAAGTATCTTGTCTTTCCGCGTTTCGCGGTCAAAGACCGCTCCCATTTGGCCGACTTCGTCGTTCTCTTGATACCCAAAAACGAGGTCAATAACCCCATCTAGCACTTTCCGGTTGTTCACCCGCACGATGTAGTCGCCGCGCGGAATGCCCACCTCTTCCAGCGCATCCGCCAGCATGGCGCAAATCTCGGCATCTGCCGCCACCGAGGCGCTGCCAACGGTATCGGCATCGCATTGGTAGAACTGGCGGAAGCGGCCCGGACCCGGCTTCTCGTTGCGCCAGACCGGGCCCATGGCATAGCGGCGGTAGGGGCTGGGCAGGTCGTTGCGGAACTGGGCCGCCACGCGGGCGAGCGGCGCGGTCAGGTCATAGCGCAGCGCCAGCCAGTCGCCGTCTTCGTCCTGCCAGCCGAACACGCCTTCATTCGGGCGGTCCACATCGGGCAGGAACTTGCCCAGCGCCTCCACCGTTTCCACGGCCGATGTTTCCAGCGGGTCAAAGCCGTGGCGGTGATAAACGGCGGCAATCGCATCCAGCATGGCCTTGCGTTCGGCCACATCCGCGCCGAAATAGTCGCGGAACCCTTTTGGCGTTTCCGCCTTTGGCCGCCGTGGTGCCTTTTCGCCCGCCATGCTGCGTCCCCTGCCGTGGTGGGCGTGCCTTAGCCGAAGGCAGGCGTCGGGGCAAGCAAGGCCCGCAGGGGTGCGGGGCGGCGGGGTTGCGGGCAAAGGGGCGGCTGATATAGACAAGCCCGATCACAAACGGGCACAATTTCCGGAGACGGGTCATGGCAGGCCATTCGAAATGGGCGAATATCCAGCACCGCAAGGGCAAGCAGGACAAGCTGCGCTCAAAGATGTTCTCGAAGCTGGCAAAGGAAATCACCGTTGCCGCCAAGATGGGCGACCCCGATCCAGACAAGAACCCGCGTCTGCGTCTGGCGGTCAAGGCGGCCAAGGCCGCGTCAGTGCCGAAAGACGTGATCGACCGCGCGATCCGCAAATCGCAGGGCGGCGATGCCGAGGATTATTCGGAAATCCGCTATGAGGGCTACGGCCCCAACGGCATCGCGATCATTGTCGAGACGATGACCGATAACCTGAACCGCACCGCGTCCAATGTGCGCAGCTATTTCACCAAGCACGGCGGCAATCTGGGCACCACGGGCTCGGTCAGTTTCATGTTCGACCGCGTCGGAGAGATCATCTATCCGGCGACCATCGCCGATGCCGACAGCGTGCTGATGGCCGCGCTTGAGGCCGGGGCAGATGATGTGGACTCGGACCGGGATGGCCACTATATCTATTGTGCCGATACCGCGCTGGCAGAAGTCAGCGAGGCGCTGGACAAGGCGCTGGGCGAAAGCACCGAGGCGAGGCTGATCTGGAAACCGCAGACCCGGACGGATGTGGATCTGGAAACGGCGACCAGGCTGATGAAGCTGATCGACACGCTGGAAGAAGATGATGACGTCCAGACCGTCACCGCCAATTTCGACGTGCCCGAGGATGTGGCGGCCAAGCTCTGATCAGCCGATGTCGCGGCGCAGCGCGCGCAGATGCGCAGGCACCTCGCGCGCGCCGACCTGTGCTGCGCGGATCAGCCCGTCAAATTGCCGGGACAGGACCGCAACCCGTTCCGCATCGCGGAATGCCAGATAGGTAGGCCCCAGGTACACCACCGCAAGAAGCGGGCCGAATACGGTGATCGGCGCAGAATAGATCTGGCGGGCATCATAAAGATAGATGCGCATGGCCGGATAAAGCCGTTCGGCCAGATCAAGGATGCGGTCGATCTGGCCCAGCCGGATGTCGGCCGGCAGACCGGCGTAATACCCTTCGGCCCGCGCAAAGGCCGACAGCTCGTGCAGGGGCAGGGCAATCTCATAGTCCGACCTGGCAGTGCGCATCCAGGCCAGCCGCGCATCCGAAGTGCTGATCGCCTCTTGCGCGTCGGGGCCCAGTTGCGCGGCATATTCCCATTCCATCATGGCCCGGGTCTTGACCATGTCGGGCAGGGTGGCGGGAACGTGCCGGATCTTGTAGCCTGCCGCCTCCTGATGCCAGCTGAAAAGGGCCTCGTCAATCAGGGCGCGGGGGGCCTCGCACAGGGTCAGGGCCGTTGCCATAAGCTGATCCGGCGGTTCGGGCCGGTTCGACAGGCCAAGCAGCCAGTCCGACGTAACGTCCAGCGCCGCAGCCGTTTCCGCAGCAATCTGGGCATTGGGCAACCGGGCCGACCCGGCCTCCAGCAGTTGCGAGATGGTGGACCGGTCCACCTCGATCCGGCGCGCCAGCGCGCTTTGCGTCATGCCCCGCGCGGACATCGCCTGCGCCAGCCGGGCGCGAAACAGATCGGCCCGAAGGCGCTTGTCCAATTTATCCATCATCTGGTGATCATGATCACAAATGTTGACAAGGTGTTGCCGATCTTCCAGATTCCGTATCGCTTGATCAAGTGGTAATGGACCGGGTGAACAGGTTTGCGGAGGTCAGGGTGCGGCGCGACGGTTTGGTGGTGGAATGGCCAACCCTGCTTCTTCTTCTTGCCACCTATGTTCTGTGGATCGTTGCAACCACCTATGCCGCCTCGCTTTGGCTGCCGTTGGGGGTCGGGCTTGCCGCCGTGGCCATGGCGCAGTTTTCGTCGCTTCAGCATGAGGTGCTGCACGGCCATCCGTTCCGGTCCCGCGCGCTGAACGAGGCGCTGGTTTTCCCTGCGTTGAACCTTGGCGTGCCGTATGGCCGGTTCCGCGACCTGCATCTTGCGCATCATCATGATCCGGCCCTGACCGACCCCTATGATGACCCGGAATCGAATTATCAGGACCCGGCGGTCTGGGCCCGCATGTCGCGGCCCCTGCGCGCCCTGTATCGGATCAACAACACGCTTCTGGGCCGGATGCTGGTTGGTCCGGCACTTGGCCTTTGGCATCTTGCTGTCGGCGATCTGGCCGCAGTCCGCCGTGGCGACCGAAGTGTTGCCCGATCCTGGGGGCTGCATGCGCTGGGCGCGGCGATGATTGCCGTCTGGCTGGTGGCAGTTGCGACCATGCCGGTCTGGTCCTATCTTCTGGCCACGTACGTTGCCTACAGCCTGCTCAAGATCCGGACCTTTCTGGAACATCGCGCGCATGAGGCCGCGCGGGCAAGAACCGTAATCATCGAAGACCGGGGTCCGCTGGCGCTGCTGTTTCTGAACAACAATCTGCATGTGGTACACCACATGCACCCCACGGTGCCATGGTACCGGCTGCCCGCCACCTACCGTGCCAACCGCGAGCATTACCTGCGCCGGAACGAGGGCTATCTATACCGCTCCTACGCCGAAGTCTTTGCCCGCTATCTTCTGCGTGCGAAAGACCCGGTGCCACATCCACTGTGGCCACCCGGTCCGCCCGTTGCCGGGCCAGACAGCGCCCCGGCCCCTGTCCCAGCCCAATAGCAAAGATTGTGGCCCAAGGGCCGCGCGTCTGACAATGCGGGCGGACGGCGTCTTCGGTGATCGTCACCGCACAGGTGACGGCGGCCCGATCAGCCAATCCGGCGGAACGTGGGGACGGGACCGGAATTGTCGAAGAAGGGCACGGGCGGGGGCGGGCCTGCGGTGTCGGCAAGAACCGCCACTTCGGCCAGCACCACTTCGGTGATGAAAGGCAGATCAAGCTCGCGCGCCTGTGACAGCGGCAACCAGTGCAGATGCCCCAGCTCATCCGACGCGGCCGAGAAATCATCGGGATCACCGATGACGCGCGCGGCATCGGCCAGAAAGAATCGCGCATCAAAGCGGCGTGACCGACCGGGCGGGGTGATCGCCCGAAAGACAAAGCGCAGCGCAGAAGCATCGGGAACAAGGCCCTGCGCGGCAAAACCGGCCCAGCCGGGGGGCAGTGCGGCCTGCCCTGGGCATCCCAGGGCAAGGCCGGTCTCTTCCCACAGTTCACGGATGGCCGCGGCGGCAAGCGCGCTGGCCGGGGGGGCACCCGGTGCGGCAAGCCGCGCCGCGCAGGTGGGATGCAGGGCAGGCCCCAAGGGAACCAGCGCATCGCCCGCGTCAACCGCGCCGCCGGGAAAGACATATTTCGACGGCATGAAGACAGCACCGGCACCGCGCTGGCCCATCAGCACCTGCGGGTCCGGCCCCTGGCCGCGCATCAGCACGATGGTTGCCGCATCGCGAATGGTGCCGGGCGCGTCAGCCACCGGTCCCGAATCCGTGCATGCGCCGCGCCCACTGGATCGCGACCAGCACGCCCTTCAAGCGGGGCAGCAGGTACAAAGACAGGGCCACCGTGCCGACCGAAAAGACCGACGCCAGGATCAGCGGATCGGGGCGAAAGCGCACAAAGCTCCACAGGATCAGCGGGGCCATCAGGTGGCCGACGATCAGGATGGTCAGATAGGCCGGACCATCATCGGCGCGCTGATGGTGGAAATCCTCGCTGCAGACCGGGCAGGCATCGCGCACGGAAAGATAGCCGCTCAGCAAGGGGCCTGCCCCGCAGTTGGGGCAGCGTCGGCGCCAGCCGCGCAGCAGGGCGGGCCGCATCGGGCGATCCTCATCGTCCTGCGGGATGGTGGGGCTGGTCATTCGGGGTTCACCTGTCATTGCGCGCGAGTTCTAGACGCCCGCCCCGCAAATGTAGAGGGGCCGGGTCAGCTTGCGGCGCGATGTCGCAAGAATCTGCCGAAACCGGCGACGGAAAGGGCGGCCTGGTGCGTTTGACGCGCATGAAACGCGGCACGGGGCCGCTGAAAGAAAAGGATACCGTGATGAACTGGACCAAGGCATTGACGGGCGCAACACTGGCTGCGGTTTTCGGACTCGGGTTGTTTGCAGCCCTGCCGTCGCAGGCACAGGACGAAACCGGCATGGGCATGGGCGGACAGGGCATGATGGCCGGGGGCCCCGGGGCCAGGCCGATGTTCGACTTTGAAACACTGGATGCCGACAAGGACGGCAAGGTGACCAAGGCAGAGGTCGCTGCGGCCCGCACCGCCCGTGTGGCGGCGGCGGATGCCAATTCTGACGGCAAGCTCAGCGTTGACGAGATTGCCGCCCTGCAGATGGCCCGGATGGCCGAGCGGGCAAATGACCGGGCCGCCCGCATGGTCGCCGAGCTGGACGCGGATGGTGACGGGATGCTGACGGTGTCCGAACTGATCGCCAGCCCGATGCCGGACCGCATGTTCGACCGTCTGGATACCGACGGTGATGATGCCATCTCGCAGGCCGAGCTTGCGGCCATGCAGGCCCAGATGCAGGACAGGATGCAGGGCAAGCGCGGGCGCGGGCATGGCGGCGACGGGCACGGCCAAATGGGTGGCTGGTTTGGCGGCGGCAACAACTGACCCGGCCGGCACGCCCCGCCTGTCGGGGCGTGCCGCCTTTGCGCGGCGGACGAAAGCAGGATAGACCGCAGGCACGATGCCCATGGCCCCGGATGCCCTTTCGGACGTTTCGGACGAGGCGCTGCTTGTCCTTTATGCCAACGGCGATCCGGGGGCGGCGCGGGCGTTGACCCTGCGCCTGACGCCGCGGGTGCTGGGGTTCGCCGCGCGGATGCTGGCGGATCGGACCGAGGCAGAAGACGTGACCCAGGAGGCGATGCTGCGGCTGTGGCACATGGCCCCCGACTGGCGGCAGGGCGAGGCCAGGGTGGCCACCTGGTTGTACCGCGTTGCGTCCAACCTGTGTCTGGACCGGCTGCGCAAATCCCGGCCGCGCGGGCTGG
The DNA here is from genome assembly GCA_020250175.1 of Rhodobacter sp. Lineage (GTDB taxonomy): Bacteria > Pseudomonadota > Alphaproteobacteria > Rhodobacterales > Rhodobacteraceae > Aliitabrizicola. The sequence continues at coordinate 42,663 of JADCEN010000028.1, read as the reverse complement.
ACGAGGTGGCGGAACCCGAAGATTCCGCGCCCGGCGTGGTCGCCCGGCTGATCGAGGCGGACCGGGTGCTGGCCCTGGACAAGGCACTGGCGGCCTTGCCGGACCGCCAGAGGCAGGCCGTGGTGCTGCGCCATATCGAAGGCCTGAGCAATCCGGAGATTGCCGCAGTGATGGACATCGGGGTGGAAGCGGTCGAAAGTCTGGTCGCGCGCGGCAAGAAGGGGCTGGCTGCGCTTTTGTCCGGACGGCGGGCAGAACTTGGATACGAAGGCGGGGACTGAGATGCAGGATACCGATCTGGAAGGTCTTTTCGCAACAGCGCGCGCCCAGCGCCCAATGCCCTCTGCCGGTCTTGCCGAACGCATCATCGGGCAGGCCGATGCGGTTCAGGCCGGGTTCAAACCGGCCCCGATACCTGCCCGGCGGCGGCGATGGCCGGGCTGGATCGCCGCGATGGGTGGCAATGGCGTTCTGGCCGGGCTGGCCACGGCCACCCTGGCGGGCCTGTGGCTTGGGTTTGCGCAACCGGCCCCGGTCCTGACGCTGACCCGGACCCTGTCGGATGCCTTCGTGGCGGACGCGGGCCTGGTGGCGATCGAACTGATCCCGTCGCTGGATACCTTCGGCCCGGAGGGATGAGATGACCGACACACCCAAAGCCCCCGTCGGCCCTGTGCCGCCCTCTGGCATCCCGCGATGGATGAAGCTGCTTCTGGCTGTATCGCTTGCCGTCAACCTTGGCGTGCTGGGGATGCTGGGGGGCGCTGCCCTGCGCGGGGCCGGGGACCGGGGCCGGCCGGATGTGCGCGATATCGGCTTTGGCCCGTTCACGGACGCGCTGTCGCCGCAGGACCGGCAGGAATTGCGCCGCGCCTTTCTGCAGGACGGGGGCAATCCACGGGCCATGCGCCAGATGATGCGCACCGAGGTCGGGACCCTGCTGCAGCTCCTGCGCACCGAGCCCCTGCAGGAAGCCGAGCTGCGCGCGGCGTTCAACCGGTTGCGGCAGCGCGGGCAGGAACGTCTGGACCTGGGCCAGCGCCTGCTGGCCGATCACATCATTGCCATGTCCCCCGGTGACCGGGCCCGCTTTGCCGACCGTCTGGAAGCGATGATGGCGCGCGGTGGCCAGACCAACCCGCGCCCTGCGCCGCACGAATGACCGCCTATGCGGCGGACCGGTCAGTTGTTACCTGATTGCGCCCGTCGGCCTTTGCCCGCAGCAGGGCGCGGTCGGCCCGGGCAAGGGCGGCCGTGACGGGTTCCGCCCCCGCAGGTGAGCTTTGCCCGGACACGGCCAGACCGATGGAAATCGTGACCGGGATCGCAGTGGCCGCGTCTATGCGGACCGGCACCGATTGCACCGCCGCACAAAGCCGTTTGGCCAGGGCCAGGGCGCTGGCAAACGTGGTCTGCGGCAGGGCGACGATAAACTCTTCACCGCCGATCCGGCCCAGAAGATCACCGGCGCGCAGATTGAGGGAAAGCCTGCGGGCCACTTCCACCAGTACGCAATCGCCGGCGGCATGGCCGAAGGCGTCATTGACCGCCTTGAACCGGTCAAGATCGATGACCAGCACGGCGAAGCCGGTTTCGCCCTGCCGGGCGCGGTCAGCGATCCGCCCGAGCTGCGCCAGCGCGTAGCGCCGGTTGAACAGACCCGTCAGCGGATCGATCACCGCAAGGCGCAATCCATCGCTCAGCGTGGCGCGCAGCCGGTCATCGCGCCGCTTCCGGTCCAGAAGCCGGCGTAACCGCACGGCAACTTCGCGCGGATCAGACCCTGCGTCGATCACATCATCCGCCCCCAGGTCAAAGGCCATCGCCGCCTCGCTTTCGGAGGGGGAGCGGAGCAGAACGCAAACCGCCGTGTTGCGCGTGTCGCTGCGGCTTCGCAGATCCGACATAAGACGCAAACCGTCCCCTTTGGCCGCAAGATCCGCGCGGATAACATAGACATCCGGGCAAGGACGGGCAGGTTCGGAATCGATGTCAAGCGCGGCATCGCGTGTCTGGATCACCAGGCTGTCGGGCATGTGCCGGGCAAGGGCGCTGCGCAGCGGCATCGCCTGTGCCGGTTTTTCCGCGACCAGCGCCACCAGACCGGGCCGATCAAAGCTGCCGGGCGCTTCGGTCATCCCTATGGGGCCAAGGGCCGCGTCCCGCGCCTTCATCTCTTCCGTCATGCCGCAAGAGCGCAGCAGGGCGCGCAGCCGTGCCAGCATGCGCAGCTCATCCATCGGTTTGGCCATCACATCATCCGCCCCGGCCTGCAGCGCGGCAAGGCGGGATGCCGGATCATTGCAGGCCAGCATCACGATCACGGGGATGCCGGTCGTGGCAGGGTCATCCCGCAGGCACCGCAAAATCGCCGCGCCCCCGGGTTCGGGAAGGCTGCCATCCAGAAGAATAAGGTTGGGAAGGCGGCTGCGCGCAAGCTGAAGGCCAGTCGCGGCATCTTCCGCCACCAGCACGTCATACCGCGCCTCGGTCAGCCGGACCTTGAGCACGATGCGGTTCGTTGCCACGTCGTCAATGATGAGGATCCGGCCCGCCATGGTTGCTTGCTTTACCTGCATTTGCTTTGCGTTCACTCTGCGCGGGATTGGTTAAGGAATCCTTTGCGGAAACCGCCACGTTGCAGGGGGCCGTCACAATGCCATCCCGGGAAGACGCCGCCGAACTGCTGGCTTTGCAGGCGCTGGGCTGGCTTGCGGGCAATGACGCGCTGTTGGCGCAGTTTCTGGCGGCCAGCGGGGCATCGCTTGCGGATATGTCCGGTGCGGCGGGCGATCCGGCTTTTCTGGCGTCGGTCCTTGATTTCGTCCTGTCCGATGACGCCTCGGTGATCGCCTTTTGCGACGCAACCGGGCACAGGTATACCGACCCGTTGACGGCGCGGGCCTTTCTTCCCGGCGGTCAGGCCGGGCACTGGACGTGACCCGGGCAAGGGCAAGGATTGCATTCCCTGGCGGCGCGGGCCACCGTACCCGCAATGGTGGCGGGGGCGGCGATGATCGACGGTATCGTGTTTGACAAGGACGGGACCCTGTTTGATTTCCGGCGAAGCTGGGGCGGCTGGGTGCAGGGGGTGCTGGCAGACCTTGCGACAGGCCCCGGTCATGCCGCAGCGCTGGCCGATGCGCTTGGGTTCACTCCCGCGACGGGCGATTTCTTCGCCGACAGCCCGGTGATTGCCGCCTCGACCGCCGAGATTGCCGATGTCCTTCTGCCCCTGCTGCCGGGGCTGACCCGGACCGGGCTGGAAGCCCGGCTGAACCGGCTTGCCGGCGCTGCCGACATGATGCCGGCGGTTCCGCTGCGCCCGTTGCTGCAGGCGCTGCGCAGCCGTGGCCTGCGGCTTGGCGTTGCCACAAATGATGTCGAGACTTCGGCCCGGGCCCATCTTCTGGCGCAGGACGTGGCGGGGTTTTTTGAAATGGTGGCCGGCTATGATTCCGGGCACGGGGCCAAGCCGGGTCCGGGCATGTTGCTGGCCTTTGCGGCGCAGACCGGGCTGGACCCCGCGCGCGTGCTGATGGTGGGCGACAGCCGGCATGATCTGATGGCGGGCAGGGCCGCCGGGATGCGCCCCGTCGCGGTGCTGACCGGAATCGCGCCGGCCGCAGACCTGGCTCCGCTGGCCGAAGCGGTGCTGCCCGATATCGGGGCGCTGCCCGGCTGGATCGATGCCCAACGCGCCTTGTGACGGTGCCTGGCCGCGTGGCGCGACAAAAACGACATGGTTGCGTCGGAAAACAGGTTCCCATCCGGGGTTCCCTTCGGTCAATCTGCACCCTGGGGACGTGACCGTAACGCCGGGGGAACAGCGATGAACGAGGATGCAGGCCGCAGACGCCGCGCCGGGGGCCGTGCGGGCAACAAGCAGCGCGCCGGAACCGCCGCGATCGATCAGATGCCCTGGCGCATTCCCGTCAACCCCGACCGCCCGACCGAACCTTTGGACATCGATGGTGTGATGGCCATTCACCGGGGCTGCATGAGGATCCTCAAGGAAATCGGGATCGAGTTTCTCAACCCCGACGCGGTTGACATCCTGCGCAAGGCCGGTTGCAGGGTTGACGGCACGAATGTCCGCATGGACGAGGATTTCGTGACGGAGATGCTGAAGACCGCGCCGGAAAGCTTCACGATCACCCCGCGCAACCCCGAACGCGAGGTCATCATCGGCGGCAGGCACATGGTGTTTGTCAATGTATCCTCGCCGCCGAATGCCTGGGATCTGGAACGCGGCAAGCGGTCCGGCGATTTCGGCACGTTCAAGGAATTCATGAAGCTGACGCAGTATTTCAACTGCATCCATGTGGCCGGCGGCTATCCGGTGGAGCCGATCGACATCCATCCTTCCATCCGGCACCTTGATTGCCTGTACGAAAAGCTGACACTGACCGACAAGGTGGTGCATGCCTATTCGCTGGGTGCCGAGCGCGTCGAAGATGTGATGGAAATGACGCGCATCGCGGGCGGGCTGACGCATGAGGAGTTCAACGCCCGGCCCCGGATGTATACCAACATCAACTCGGTCTCGCCGCTCAAGCACGACTATCCGATGCTGGACGGGGCCATGCGCCTGGCCCGCCGCGGCCAGCCGGTGATCGTGACGCCTTTCACCCTTGCAGGCGCCATGGCTCCCGTGACCATGTCCGGGGCCGTGGCGCTGTCGCTGGCCGAAGGGCTGGCAGCGATTGCGCTTCTGCAATACATCAATCCGGGCTGTCCCGTGGCCATCGGCACCTTCACCTCCAACGTCGACATGAAATCGGGGGCACCGGCCTTCGGAACGCCGGAATACATGCGCGCCACCCAGATGACCGGGCAGCTGGCGCGGTACTACAAGCTGCCGCTGCGGTCTTCGGGCGTCTGCGCCGCCAATGTGCCGGACGGGCAGGCGATGTGGGAAACCTCGAACAGCCTTTGGGCCGCCGTGCAGTCGCGCACCCACATAGTCTATCATGCGGCCGGATGGCTTGAAGGCGGGCTGATCGCCAGCCCGGAGAAATTCGTGATGGATTGCGAAGTGCTGCAGATGATCCAGCGCTATTTCGAAGAGGCAACCTTTGCGACAACCGAAGATGACATCGCGCTGGATGCGATCCGCGAGGTGGGTCCCGGCGGGCATTACTTTGGCTGCCAGCACACGCAGGACCGCTATTCAACCGCTTTCTACGCGCCTTTTGCATCGGACTGGCGCAACTTCGAGGCTTGGGAAAGCGATGGTGCCGTCTGGACGCCCGAGCGTGCCCACCGGATTTACAAGGCGATCCTGGCCGAGTTCGAGGCACCGGACATGAACGGCGACCACCAGGAGGAACTGCGCCGCTTCGTGGCGAAGCGCAAGCAGGAAGGCGGCGCGCCCACGGATTTCTAGACGCGATGACCCGCCCCGGAAAGCCCCTGGGGTGCTGAGAAGGTGCCGGTCGCATGGGCTGCCGGTCGGAATGCGGGAAACTCGTCCGCCCGCGCGCGCCTTGCGCATCCCGGCAGGGGCCGCAGCCCCAGCGACAGCGCCACGCTGACCCTTGGCCCGCCCCGCCCTCGGCGGGCGCTTCTCGCCCGCCGGGTCGGGCGCTGGCCTCTGTTGGTGCGGGTGGTACCGGTCTTTGTGGCGGCGTCCCGCGCGGGCGGGGGAAACGCATGCGTTTCCTGATCCCGCCCAAAGGGGCAATCCCTTTCCCCGGATCGGGAAGATTTTCCCGGCAGGCAGGCGGTCGGATTGCTTTTTCAGCACCCTGTCAAAAGCGCCGCAAACGTCGCTTCCCGGCCCTGACCGTCAACGGGTGCGCAGCCCGACCGTTTTCCTCTGCGCCTCTGAAGGCTCAGTCAAACTGCGCCGCGCGATGGGCGATCCGGGCCATTTGGGCCAATGCCAGGGCGCGTTCGTTCCGGTCTTCCAACTGGCTGGCCAATGCGAGCGCCTCTTGCTGCAAGTCCTGAGACTGCGACAGCACCGCAACCTCGAACACTCCCGCCGGAAGCTCTGCCGGACAAAGCTGGTCCCTTGCCAGCCGGATTGCCGCGTCTTCATGGTCATTGGCGGCAAGAACGCGGACAGTAAGTTGCTTGATCCATGTTTCGGCAAGGGTTTCTGGGCAGGTGTTGAACGGAGCGGCCCCAAAAAGGCGCGCAATGAAAAGGCGGATGCTGTCGCCCCAGTCGTAGTTGCCCGTGCTATCGAGGGCAGCGGCAGTCAAGTCTTCGTCACCGGCAATGGCACCGTAGACGGCAAAGAGCATCGCAAGGTTGACTCGTGTCTGCCAATCGGGGCCGGACGGCGGGTCTGACAGTTGCCGCAGCAGATCGGGCCTGTTGCCCGTGGCCAGCGCCGTGCCCAGGGCCGAGGCATAGCCTGACGCAAGCGCGTCATCGCCAGAGCCGCGCGTCATCCAATGCACCAGAAGGTCCTGCGCCTGCCTGGCCTCAAACAGCGTCAGGATTGCCGCCCGGGCGGTGTAGGGAACCTCAAGACCCTCCGGGCGCGTCCCTTCGGCCTGTGTATCGAGTCCAGCCCCCACCAGGATCGCGCGGCGAAGTTTTGCTTCCAAAGCCGGATCTTGGATTCTGATTGGCGCCAGGAACGGATTGAATGCGCCCAAAGGTGCCGAACCCTCCACGAAAAGGGGAGTCCGGAAGCACAGGCCCAGAAGCGCGATCAGATCGTCATTGCCGGGGACTTGCAGCGTTGCGGCCCAAGTTTTGACCCATGGATTTTGACCCCCTTGAAGTTCGGCGCAATTCTCTGCCCCGCCGCCCAGCAATCTGTCCGCCAGTTCTGCGTCCGGAACCATGTCAAGAATGAACCCGCGAGATACTGGCCAATAGGGCAACGTTGCCCCAGAGCTTGCAATCTCACCCAGCGCGGTATCCAGCCAGATCAGGCCATCAACATCGCCGCGTCGAACCATTGAGAAGCCTACTTCCTTGAAAACACTGTGAGACAGGTTTCCACCGTCCAGGGGAACGGCAATCAGCGCGCGCGCCTGGGGCAGCTTTCCTGCCCTGACGAAGGCCGCTGCGGCCGCGCCGACTGCGTTTTCATGGACGAGGGGTGCCACACCAGCCGCCTTGTCCAGAAAGACGGCCAAATCCTTGTCCCTTCCGGTCTCGACAAGAACCTGCGCCAGATTTGGACGCTGCACGTTGTCGAACTGCCAAACCTCTGCATCATCGATGACCGCGAATTCCCGCGCTGCCGCTTCGGCAAGGCAGCCCGCAGAAGGGTCTTCAAGACAGACCGGATCAACCGGTTGCGCCTGCACAGCCGAGGGCAATCCGCTGCCCGTCAGCGCGATTGCGGCGGCGGCGGTCCAATTCACGAAACGCCTCCAAATCGGGGTGCCCTTCGGGACGAAGCCGCCATCCATTCCGTGGCAAAGCCCAAACCGGTCAGCAAGGTACGCGTTCGGCATCTGCATGCGCGGATCGCCCATGCAACGCGGTTCGCAGGTCAACGCACACCCCCTGCAAAGGCGGTTTCGCGCACCCTGGCGCGCCAACCCCTTGCCCTGCAGCTCGGTTCTGCCGCGCCCGAAGGCGCAAGAAAGCGCTGCACGCCGCGCGTCTGCGCCAAGACCCCGTCGAACCATCGACCCACCCCCCAAAAGCGACCGGGCCCGGCAACAGGAAGGCCTGCCCATGCCTGCCATGCTGTTTCGGCGTGATCTGCCTGTCAAGCTCTTGATCCGGGCCGGGGCAATCGCCTGAAGTGCTGAAGAAGTCCCTTTTTGCCCGATCCGTCAGTCCGTTGGCATCTGGCAAAGAAGAGGTTTCGCGGCGCCGCGCCTGCCGCTGTCGCACCATTCCTTTTGTCCTGATGTCCCCCGCCAGCTTGGTAAGCTTCTGTATTCATCACACGGCGTCATGCCTTGTTCTGTGTGCGACCTGCGCCGGGGCCGAAAACCAAGGTCAGGCACGGTCCGTTTCGGGGTCCGCCCGGAACGTCACATCGTTCTTTGCCGGATCAGCAGGGATTTCCCGCCAGGCCGGTGGCCGAACTGCTTTTTTTGCGACCCGCCACAGGAAGTCGCCCGCGCGCCGCCCCGACGGGCCATGATTCAGAATTACTTAACGCTTGACTCCTAGCCTGCGCCCTATCCTTTGGGGCTTTCCATGCACGGGCTTGTCAACCGATCCATCCAGATGTTCTTGCGCGGCACCTATGGCAATTCGGTCTGGCTGGACATCGCGCGGGACGCGCAGCTTGGTTTCGTTTCCTTCGAGACGATGCTGACCTACGAAGACCGGATGACGGACATGGTGCTGGCCGCCGCCTCGCGCAGGCTGAACCTTCCGCGCGAGGCCATCCTTGAGGATCTGGGGATTTTCCTGGTGGCCGACCCTGCGCTCGAGCGGCTGCGGCGCCTGCTGCGCTTCGGCGGTGTGACCTTTGTTGATTTCCTGTATTCGCTGGACGATCTTCCGGCCCGCGGGCGGCTTGCCCTGCCCGATCTTGATCTGCCTGCCCTGCATCTTGCCGGTACCGACCCTGACAGCTTTTCCCTGACCTGCCTGTCGCCCTTCCGGGGGGTGGGGCATGTGTTTGTCGGGCTGCTGCGGGCCATGGCCGACGATTACGGTGCCCTTGTGGTGATCGATCATGCCGGGCCGGCCGAGGGGGGCGAAGGCGTTTCCATCCGGCTGCTCGATCATCAGTTTGCAACAGGCCGCCGCTTTGTCCTTGCAGGGCAGGTGCTGTGATCATGGCCGCAGCGCTGCAAACGGATGCACTCCTGATTTCCGCTGACGCCCTGTGCCGGATGATGCCGATGCACATCCGCCTGTCCGCCGACGGCAGAATCGCCGGCGTGGGGCCAACCCTTGCCAAACTGATGTCCGGCCAGGGCGTGGCCGGGCGGCCGTTCTTTTCCCTGTTCGAGGTGCGCCGTCCCGGCGGGATCGGGGATCTTGCGGCCCTGACCCGGTGGGTGGGCCAGCCGATGCACCTCAGGCTGCGGCTGGCACCGGACACCACCTTGCGCGGTCTGGCTGTGCGGCTGGCGGATGACAACGGCCTGCTTCTCAACCTGTCCTTCGGCAGTTCCGTGACCGATGCGGTCCGGGCCCATGACCTGACCGATTCCGATTTTGCGCCGACCGACCTTGCCATGGAACTGCTGTATGTCGTTGAAGCCAAGACGGCCGTGATGAAGGAACTGCGCGATCTGAACCATCGGCTGGAGGGGGCAAAGACGGCTGCCGAGGAACAGGCGCTGACCGATACCCTGACGGGCCTGCGCAACCGCAGGGCACTTGATCTGGCCATGGCCCAGGTCATCGTGCGCAACATGCCCTTCGGTCTGATGCATATGGACCTTGATTACTTCAAGTCGGTGAACGACACCCTTGGGCACGCGGCGGGGGACGCGGTTCTGCGCGAGGTGGGGCGCATTCTGCGCGGCCAGACCCGCGATGCCGATACCATTGCGCGGACCGGCGGCGACGAATTCGTGATTCTGCTGCCCGGTCTGGTTGACGCCACCGTGCTGTGGACCATCGCGGGGCGCATCATCGCACAGCTTGACCAGCCGATCCTGCACGAAGGCCGCGCCTGCCGGGTGTCGGCCAGCATCGGCATGACGGTGTCCACCACCTATTCCCAGGCGCAACCGGACCGCATGATGGCCGATGCGGACGACGCCCTGTACGAGGCCAAGCGCGCAGGGCGTGGCCGCGCCGTGTTCCGGACCTATACCGGGTAGGGGCGCAGGCGGGTCGCCCCGGAGGCTGCTGCAAAGGCAAAGGCGTTCGGCCCCAGCGACAGCATCCGACCGGACAGGTCGGCTGCCTGGGACGGCCCGACCAATGGTGCATGGTCCAGCGTCAGCAGCACATGATCCGGCGACAGGTTGAAGACACACAAAAGCCCATCCTGACCGGCATCCCGGAAAAAGGCCAGCACCGGTTCCGGCAGGTCCACAAACCGCGTCTGCCCCATCCGCAGGGCCGGGTGCGCGCGGCGCCAGGCCAGCATCTGGCGATAGGTTTCCAGAACGGACCCGGCTATTCCGTCCTGCGAGGCCACATTGCGCGACAGTTGCGGCGGCTTCACCGGCAGCCAGGGCCGCCCTTCGGTGAAGCCGCCCAGGGCGGTTGCGTCCCAGACCATCGGGGTTCGGCAGCCGTCGCGGCCCTTGTAATCCGGCCAGAAGGCAAAGCCGGGCGGGTCAGTCAGCTCGTGATACGCGATGTCGGTTTCGGTCTGGCCCAGCTCTTCGCCCTGATAGAGGCAGATCGACCCCTGCAACGACAAAAGCAGCGCCGCCGACAGGCGGGCAACCCCGTCTTGCGTGCCGGCGTCCGACCAGCGCGTGACGTGGCGGATCACGTCATGGTTGGAAAAGGCCCAGCAGGGCCAGCCATCGGGCGCGCCCGCAAAGAAGCCTTCGACCCGGCTGCGAAAATGCGCGGCGGTGAACTGCGGGCCCAGCAGGTCAAAGCTGTAGGCCATGTGCAGGCGGTCCTCGCCCCGGGTGTAATCGGCCATGACCGCGATGGCCCGCCGACCCTCGCCGACTTCGCCGACCAGTGCGCGGTTGTCGTAGCTGTCCAGCAGGGCGCGGATGCGCTGCAGGAACCCGATATTCTCAGGCCGGGTCTTTGAATAAAGGTGATCCTGCATGTCATGGGGATTGATGGCGGGCTGCGTGTCGTTGCGCGCCTCGGGCGGGTTGGACCGCAGATACGGGTCGTGAAAATAGTAGTTCACCGTATCAAGCCGGAACCCGTCGACGCCGCGATCAAGCCAGAAACGCATGGTCCCCAGCAACCAATCCTGCACATCGGGATTGTGAAAGTTGAAATCCGGCTGGCTGGGCAGGAAATTGTGCAGGTAATACTGCCTGCGCCGCGTGTCCCATTCCCAGGCCGATCCGCCGAACACGGACAACCAGTTGTTCGGGGCGGTCCCGTCCGGGCGGGCGTCGGCCCAGACATACCAATCGGCCTTCGGGTTGGTGCGGCTGGCGCGGCTTTCGGCAAAGAACGGATGGGCAGAGGATGAATGGCTCAGAACCTGATCGATGATGACCTTCAGCCCAAGGGCATGCGCCTGCGCCAGCATGGCATCGAAATCCGCCAGCGTGCCGAACAGCGGGTCAATATCTGTGTAGTCCGACACGTCATAGCCCATGTCGGCCATGGGCGAGGTGAAGATCGGCGAAAGCCACACCGCATCGCAGCCCAGCCGCGCGATATGTTCAAGCCGCCGTGTCAGGCCGGGAAGATCGCCGATGCCGTCGCCATTGCTGTCCTGAAACGAGCGCGGATAGACCTGATAGGTCACCGACCCGCGCCACCAGCCCTTCATGCCGCCCTCCGAAGCCTTGGTTCCGTCAGGTATCTGAACCGACCGGCGGGCAAAGATCAAACGCCTTGACGCGGCGCGGACCCGCGGCCTGACGCAGCGGGGCAGGCAAAGGCTACGGCACCCCGATCAGCGATGTCAGCGGCGCATCATCAGAACAGGACGGGGGTGCGGTCCGCGCCCCCGTCCAGCTCAGGTCAGTAGCACGGCGGGTACGGGTAGTAGCCGCAGAGCGGCGAGCCCGGATAGTCGGGCACGCCCGGATAGAAGCCCCCGGCAGAACCGGCTGCGGCGGCACCGATTGCAGCCCCGGCAACGGCGGCATCGGCGACCGGGGCGGCCCTGTACCATGCCCCGTGGTAATCCGGCGCATGATAGTAGTTGTCGGAAATCGCCCCGCCACGGTAATCGTTGACCGATCCGAAATCCACCGATCCGCCGCGCGGCCCGGTGAAGCTTCCGCCTTCGGCATGGAAATCGGCACGGCCGCCACCCCGGAAATCGTCGATGAACACGGCGGCAGGACCGCTGCCCGCCAGCGACCCTTCCAGCACGGTCACGTCAAAAGTCAGGGTCGTGCCGTCAAGCACCGGCTTGGTCAAGACCACGACCGCGTCGCTGACATCCGACCCTGCGCCGCCCAGCACCGAGACGGTGGCATTCGGCGGGTCCGAAAAGAAGCTGTCCTTGTCTTCGTCCCATTGCTGCAGGAACTGCGCCGTCATCACATGGCCTGCCGAACGGATCGGACGGTCGGCAAAGACGATCGAATTGGGGGAAACCCCGGTCAGGACAAGCTTGCCGTCGGCAAGCGTTGCGCCATCGGCGTTCAGCACCGCCAGGGATGGCACCGGACCGGTCGCGGTGACCGCGCCGATGGTCTTTTGCAGGGGAACATGCGGGGTGCTGTTCTGGGCAAAGGCCGGGGCGAACCCAAGCGCAACCGCAAAGAACGGGGCAGCAAGCCGCCCGGAAATCCTGATAATCATGGTTCAACCTCGTGGAACTTGGGACGCCTTCCGGCGAAGGCCAGCCGTCAGTGGGCATTCCCCCGCCGCCTGCCAAGCAATCCCCATCCCCTTCCGCAAGGTCAATACACCAAAAGGATGAGTCACGAACCTCTGTCGGTGCGGATTGTGGTCCCGGTGACCGGGCTTGTCCTGATGCAGACCGGGCGGCGTCTTGCGCCCCTGCAACCGGACGGTATCGCCGAAAGCGCTTTGATACCAGGATAAGGCCGAAGTGACCGCCATCAACGACGGATTGACCCCGGGGGTGAGGCGCGCGCGATCTCAGTATTTCCGTTCGGCAACCTTCTGCAGATAGGCACCGTAGGCATTCTTGCGATAGATCGAGGCCTGCTGCAGCAACTGCTCGCGGCTGATCCAACCCCGGTCAAAGGCAATTTCCTCCGGGCAGCCTGATTGCAGGCCCTGGCGTTCCTCGAGCGTGCGCACGAAGTTGCCCGCGTCCAGCAGGCTGCCATGCGTGCCGGTGTCCAGCCAGGCATAGCCGCGCCCCATCCGCTGGACAGACAGCAGCCCCTCGGCCAGGTACAACTCCAGCAGTGTCGTGATCTCCAACTCGCCGCGCGCCGACGGCTGCACGGTTTTCGCCCGCGCCGGTGCGGTGCCGTCAAGGAAATACAGCCCCGTCACCGCAAAGTCCGAAGGGGGCACCTGCGGCTTTTCGATGATGGACACTGCCCGCCCGTCCGGGCCAAAGGCAACAACCCCGTATCGTGCGGGATCGGCCACCTGATAGCCGAACACCGTGCCGCCTGTTGTCTGCGCATCGGCACGGGCCAGCAGTTCGGGCAGGCCGTGCCCGTAAAAGATGTTGTCGCCCAGCACCATCGCCGAAGGCGCGCCGCTAAGGAAAGCCTCGGCCAGCAGATAGGCCTGTGCCAGACCGTCCGGCGAGGGCTGTTCGATATAGGTGAACTGCAAACCCCATTGCGACCCGTCGCCCAAGGCACGCCTGAACTGGTCTGCATCAATCGGCGTGGTGATGATGGCAATGTCGCGGATGCCCGTCAGCATCAGCACCGACAGCGGATAGTAGATCATCGGCTTGTCGTAGATCGGCAGAAGCTGCTTGGAGACGGAAACCGTGATGGGATAAAGACGCGTGCCGGACCCACCCGCCAGAATGATGCCCTTGCGCTGTGCCATTTCAGATTTCCCCCAGGTCTTGCAGGACTTTTGTCAGGCTCTTGCGCCAGTCCGGCCGTGACACCCCGAACACGGTTTCGGTCGTCGCACAGTCCAGCCGGGAATTCTGCGGGCGCCGCGCCGGGGTTGGATAGGCCTCCGAAGGGATATCCGTCACCTTGGTGGGCAGCTGTGCCTGCCGGAAGATCTCGCGCGCGAAATCGGCCCAGGACACGTCGGGCGCGCCCGAGAAATGATAGGTGCCGGGCGCGCCCTGTCCGTTTTGCAGCAGGCGCGCCATCGCCAGCAGCGCCGCCGCGATGTCGCCCGCCGCCGTCGGGCCGCCGATCTGGTCGGCCACAACGGCCAGGCTTTGCTTGGTCTTGCCCAGGCGCAGCATGGTCTTGACGAAATTCGCACCATGCGCCGAGAATACCCAGGACGTGCGCAGGATGGCACAGCTGCCGCCCGCCGCATGGATGCCATGCTCGCCCGCCAGCTTGGTGCGCCCATAGGCCCCCAGCGGTTCGGCAGTGTCATCGGGATGCCAGGGGGCTGTGCCCGACCCGTTGAACACGTAATCCGTGGACAGATGCAGAAACGGGATGCCCCGCGTTGCCGCCGCGCGGGCCATTGCGGCGGGGGCCAAGCCGTTCACGCGCAGGGCTGTGTCTTCGTCGCTTTCCGCCTTGTCCACCGCTGTATAGGCCGCTGCGTTGATCACCACATGCGCGTCCAGGGCCAGGATCACGTCGGCGCAGGCCTGCGGATCGTTCAGGTCGGCTGCGGCCCGCGACAGAAACCTGGCATCGGGCAGATGCCGCCGCAATTCCTGCGCCACCTGTCCGGTCGATCCGAACACAAGCGCGTTCACGCCGCACCCCCCAGACGCGTGCCCACGCCCTGGCGGTCCAGCAAGGGCCGCCACCAGGCGTCATTGTCCAGATACCACTGTACCGTCCGTGCCAGGCCTTCCTCCACCGTCACCGAAGGCCGCCAGCCCAGTTCCGTCCGGATGCGCGCCGGGTCGATGGCATAACGCAGGTCATGCCCCGGACGGTCGGCAACAAAGCTGATCTGATCGGCATAGGCGGTGGCCTTGGGCCGCTTTTCGTCCAGAATGGCGCAGATCGTTCGCACCAGGTCGATGTTGCGCCGCTCGTTCTCGCCGCCGATGTTGTAGTTGCGCCCCACGGCACCCCGCATCAGCACCGTCAGCAGCGCATCCGCGTGGTCTTCGACATAAAGCCAGTCGCGCACATTCTTGCCCGTGCCGTAGACCGGGATCGGCTCGCCCGCCAGGGCCTTGAGGATCACCACCGGGATCAGCTTTTCCGGGAAATGATAGGGCCCGTAGTTGTTGGAACAATTCGTCACCAGCACCGGCAGGCCATAGGTTTCATGCCACGACCGCACCAGGTGGTCGCTGGCCGCCTTGGACGCGGCATAGGGGGAATTGGGCGCATAGGGCGTATCTTCGGTGAACTGCCCCGCAGGCCCCAGCGTGCCGTAAACCTCATCGGTCGAAACATGATGGAACCGGAACGCCTCTGGCCGGCCCTGACGGACCCAGTGGGCGCGCGCTGCCTCCAGCAGTTTGAACGTACCGGTGATGTTGGTTTCCACAAAATCCGCCGGCCCGTCGATGGACCGGTCGACATGGCTTTCAGCGGCCAGATGCAGGACCGCATCCGGCACATGCGTTTCAAAGATGCGATCAAGCGCTGCCCGGTCGCGGATATCGGCATGTTCGAACTGGTACAGCGGGCTGTTGGCCACGGGCCGCACGTTTTCCAGGTTCGCGGCATAGGTCAGCGCATCGAGGTTGATCACGCTGTGGCCCGCCCGCACGGCATGCCGCACCACGGCGGACCCGATAAATCCCGCCCCGCCGGTTACAAGTATCTTCATGTCAGCCTTCGGTGGTAAAGGGTGTCTGGAAATTCCGCAGCAGTGGTGCCGCCCTGTCCTTGTCGCTTAGAACTGCGGGGCCGGTCAGACCCCAATCCACCCCGATATCGGGATCGTCAAAGCGCACGGCGCCATCCGCTGTCACGTCGTAATAGTCGGTGCATTTGTAGATGATTTCCGTGTCCGGCTCGCGCGTGGCAAATCCATGAAGAAAGCCCGCCGGAACCAGCAACTGTTTGCCATTGTCGAAACTCAGCTCGATCCCGAACCATCTGCCAAAGGTCGGGCTTCCTGCCCGGATGTCGACGGCAACGTCAAGAAAGCGACCCCTGCCGCAGCGCACCAGCTTGGTCTGCGCATGGGGCGGGGCCTGAAAATGCAGGCCCCGCACGGTATTCACCGCCGCCGACAGCGAATGGTTGTCCTGCACGAAATCGAAATCCAGGCCATGCTCTGCCAGCACGCGCCTGTTCCAGCTTTCGCAAAAGAACCCCCGGGCGTCGCCGAAGCGGCGCGGGGTCAGAACCTTCAGCCCCGGCAGGTCCGTTTCTTCTATCCTCACCTGTGCCGCTCCGCCGTTTTGTGACCCCGCGCATAGCAAGTTCACCGCAGGCTGTCACCTTTGTTCGGCTGGCAGGGACAGCGTGTCAGACCCACCGCCCCAGCGCCATCGCCCGCAGCGTCAGGGCCCCCGCCTTGGTGACCGATGATACAGCCCGCAGCGATACGGCCGTGCCGGTCGGCGTTTCTGCGGCCAGCCAGCAATCGCCGTCCTGTACGCTGCCGCTGACCGTCGGGGCGGTGGCGAAGGCCCGGGGAAAGGTCCAGGCGGTTGTGGCGGACCGGAACAGGGCACCGCTGGCGGTCGAGGCATTTGGCACCGATACCCCTGCCGAGGTGCAGATCTGTGTGCCGTCGGCAAAGCGCACAAACTCTCCCGCCGCCGTGGCACCGCGCTCGATCACGGCACCTGTCGGTATACCGCCGGATTGGGCGACCGTGCCAAGCAGCGTTGCCTGGCCAAAGGTTAGCGCCCAGGCCTGCCAGGCCCCGCCGGAAAAATGCCGCTGCCAGCTGCGCGCCGCCCCGCTGGCCGGCAGTCCCGTCCACTGCTGTATCACCCGGTCGCCGCCGATCCCGTGAACCACCGCCAGCAGCCCTGCCGGCGCTGCCTCTGGCAGGCCGGTTGTTGCGGCATCGGTCCGGTACCAGCCCGCCACGGCCACCGCATTGGCCGAAACCACCGCCGCGCCAAGGGTTTGCCCCTGCGTCACCCCCAGCCCGAAGACCCCCCCGGTCTGAAACACCCGCGCCAGCCGTCCGGCTGTCGCATCATGGCTGGCACCTTGTGTGCCCGTGCCGCCCACGGGCACGTCCACCTGCAGGCCCGCGTTCGACAAGACCACCGGCGACTGCCCGCCGCAGACCAGCGCGATCTGATCCGGGCCGGGGCGGGCCAGCCCGGTGTCGGTGTCACCTGCAAAGCGCAGGGCGGGCTGGCCCGTGGTGCCGTCCGGCATCAGCGCCCCCTGCGGCAGCGTCACCGACCCGCCGGAGGCAACCCGCAGCGCCTCGACAAACGCCGATCCGTTGGGGCTGACCTTCACCGAGAAGTCGTCATTTCCCGCCAGCCCCAGTTCTGCCCGCCCCGAAAAGCCGGTCTGGAACAGAAGGCTTGCCGTATCCGCCGCTGCCGCCTTGTTCAGTTTCAGCTGATGCCCGCCCCCGGCATGATTGAACAGCGTCGCGGCGGCAGAGACCGAAAGCCGGTTGACGGCATCGGGGGCCGCATTTACCCCCACCTGGGCAAAGCGCTGCGGCAGATCCCCGGCTGCAACCCAGGACGAACCGGAAAAGACGGCACTGGTGTTATCCGCCAGAACCTCGGCCCGCCAGCCCGGCCGCGGGGCAAAGAAGACCCAGCCTTCCACGTCGAAGACCGCGATGGCTTGATCCCGTCCGGCCCATGCGCCGGTGGCCCCCGCAGCCACGATATGGCGGTCGCCTATTGCCGCCGTGCCGGGGGGGGCGGTGCGGGTGCGGTCCAGAACGGCAAGCTGCACGATCACGTCCAGCAGGCGCAGCGCCTCGTTATGGGTCACATGCTTCTGGGCCTGGGACGGCTGGATATAGGGCAGGGCAAGAACGGCTGAAACATCCGACATGGGAACACCTCCGGGGCTGATGACCCCGGACGCTAGGAAAACCCGGTCAACCACCCCTTACCCGGCCGCACGCTGCCGGGGCGTCCGGCGCAACGGCCCCGCCCTTACTTGCCGCCGCCCGCCGTTTCGGACCCGCCGCGCGTCAAGTAGTAGGCGGCAAGGACCGGCACAAAGGTGGTAACGAAGACCACGATGGCGACCACATTCGTCACCGGGCGCTGGCGCGGGCGCACCAGCTCGTTCAGCATCCAGATCGGCAGGGTCGATTGCTGCCCGGCGGTAAAGGTGGTGACGATCACCTCGTCGAAACTCAGTGCAAAGGCCAGCATTCCGCCTGCCAGCAGGGCGGACCCCAGATTGGGCAGGATCACATGGCGGAAGGTCTGGAAACCGTTCGCGCCCAGGTCCAGCGACGCCTCCACGATCGACCCGGACAGGCGGCGGAACCGCGCCACCGCATTGTTGAACACGATGACAATGCAGAAGGTGGCGTGGCCCAGCACGATGGTCCAGGTCGAGAACGGTATTCCCATCACGTCGAAGGCCGACCGCAGCGACATGCCGGTGATGATGCCGGGCAGGGCGATGGGCAGCAGGATCAGCAGCGAAATCCGGTCGCGGCCAAAGAACTTCGCCCGGCTCATCGCGGCGGCGACCAAAGTGCCCAGAACCAGCGCCAGCGCGGTCGAAATCGCCGCCACCTGCAACGACAGGTACAGCGGCGGCCAGATATCCGCCCGGTTCCAGGCCACGGCGAACCACTTCAGCGTCAGGCCCGGCGGCGGAAACTGATAGGTCCGCTCTTCGGTGGTAAAGGCATAAAGGAAGATCAGCAGGATCGGCACATGCAGAAACAGCAGGCCCGCCGCAGCACCCAGTGTCAGCCCAAGGGGCGCGCGGCTGTCAGAGCGCATCGAAGGCCCCCATGCGCCTGGCCACCGCCAGATAGGCCAGCATCACCGCAATCGGCACCACGGCAAAGGCCGCCGCCAGCGGGATGTTTCCCGCCGTGCCCTGCAGCGTGTAAACCGCCTGCCCGATGAACAGCCGCGACGATCCGATGATCTGGGGAATGATGTAATCGCCCAAGGTCAGCGAGAAGGTAAAGATCGACCCCGCGATCACCCCCGGCAGGGCCAGCGGCAGGATCACCGTGCGAAAGGTCTGCGCCCGCGTCGCGCCAAGGTCTGCCGAGGCTTCCAGCATGCTTGCCGGCACCCGTTCCAGCGCGGCCTGCATCGGCAGGATCATGTAAGGAAGCCAGACATAGACAAAGACGATCCAGGTTCCGATATAGGATGTGGACAGCGAATTGCCCCCGATCACCGGCAAGGCCAGCACCGCGTTGAGCACGGCCGAGGCGCCGGCGGCATCGGTGGCCCAGGTGACGATGCCTTCCTTCGACAGGATCAGCTTCCAGGCATAGACCTTTACCAGGTAGCTGGACCACAGCGGCAACATCACCCCCAGGTAGAAGGCCGCTTTCCACTGCCCCCGGGCGTAACGCGCCGCATAATGGGCAATGGGAAAGGCGATGACGGCACAGCCCAGCGTCACCGCCACCGCCATCCCCACCGTGCGCAGCAGGATATCGAAATTGGACGGGCGCAGCAGTTCAAGATAGGTCTTCAGCGTGAATTCGTGCACGACAAGGCCCGAAAATTCATCGATGGAGAAGAAGCTTTGCAGCAGCAGGGCGGCCAGCGACCCTAGATAGACCACACCCAGCCACAGCAGCGGCGGGGCCAGCAGCAGCACCAACAGAAGGTTCGGACGCCGCCAGAACAGCGACGTCAGCCGGTCGCCCGGGCCACGTTCCGGCAGGGTGACCGGACGCAGGCCCATCACGCGTCGTCCATCACATGCAGCATCGCCGGATCAAAGGCCAGCCCGATGCGCGCGCCGACGGCCGGCAGGGCCTGCCCTGCGGGCACCAGCACCGCGAGTTCCGCGCCGTTCCCGTCGATCACCACCCGCGTGCCCGCCCCCAGATAGCGCAGCGCCGTCACCGTTCCGGCCAGCGCCGCCCCCTCTGCCGCTGCCAGCCGCAGCGATTCGGGCCGCAGGCTGGACCAGCGCGCCGGCCCGCCCAGCCGTTGCGTGACATCGGGCGGCAGCACATTCGATGATCCGACGAAATCCGCCACGAAGCGCGTCCGGGGCCTGCCGTAAACCTCTTCCGGCGTGCCGACCTGCGCCACCTTGCCGTCCGAAAAGACGGCAACCCTGTCGGCCATGCTCAGCGCCTCGCCCTGGTCGTGGGTCACGAAGACAAAGGTGATCCCCAGCCGCTTCTGCAGCGCCTTCAACTCGTCCTGCATCGCCTCGCGCAGTTTCAGGTCAAGCGCGCCAAGGGGTTCGTCCAGCAGCAGCACGCGCGGCTCGTTCACCAGCGCGCGCGCCAGCGCCACGCGCTGGCGCTGCCCGCCCGAAAGCTGTGCCGGCCGACGGTCGCCATAGCCGTCCAGCTTGACCAGCGACAGCATCTCTTCCGCCCTTGCCGCCCGCGCGGCGCGCGGCACGCCTTTCACCATCAGCCCGTACGCCACGTTGTCGCGCACGTTCATGTGCGGAAACAGCGCATAGTCCTGAAAGACGGTGTTCACATTGCGCAGGTTCGGCGGCACGCGGGCCGACTCTTCGCCAAAGATCCTGATCTGTCCGCCGGTCGGCTTTTCAAACCCCGAGATCAGCCGCAAACAGGTCGTCTTGCCAGAGCCCGACGGGCCCAGCATGGCAAAGAACGACCCTTCGGCAATGGCAAGGTCAACCCCATCGACCGCACGCACAGGTCCGAAGTGGCGTGATACGCCAACGAATTCAACAGCATCGGTCATAAGGCTATCCGTTTTCCCGCCAGGGGCGGGACGTGGCAAGACCCCGGGCGCGCCGCCCGGGGTCATCGCACCAGCACAGGGTCAGCGCCCGCCGATCACGCCGATATAGTCTGACACCCAGCGGTAATAGGGCACGCAGGCACCTTCGCCCTGGGCGCAGTTTGCCGTGGGCGTGGTCCAGAAGCGGATCCTCTCGAAGTCATCCAGCCCGTTGGTGGTGCAGATCTCGGGCGTCAGCATGCCGCGCCCGTCGGTGCAGGCCGCCGGAACCGCCGGGTTCGCCCCGAACCAGACCGCAAGGTCGGACTGCAGGTTGGACGACAGCGAATGTTCCATCCACAGATAGGCGCAGTTCGGATGTGCCGCATCGGCATGCAGCATGGAGGTATCGGCCCAGCCGGTGGCCCCTTCCTGCGGGATGGTCGAGGCGACCGGGACCTTATCGGCCCGCAGCAGGTTCACCTGGAACGGCCATGTCCCCGAGGCGACGACACCTTCGTTCTTGAAGTCATCCATCTGGATGAAGGCATCATGCCAGTAGCGCCCCACCAGATCGCGCTGCTGGCGCAGCAGGTCCAAAGCCGCCTTATACTGATCCTCGTTCAGCTCATAGGGGCTGATGATACCCAGCTCCGGCCTGTGGAACATCAGGTACTGCGCGGCATCGGCGATGTGGATCGGGCCGTCATAGGCCTGCACCCGGCCCTTGTTCGATGCGCCGTCGGGCAGCGTCTGTTCTTCAAAGACCACGTTCCACGACGTGGGCGCTTCCTTGAAGACTTCGGTGTTGTACATCAGGACGTTCGGCCCCCACATGTAAGGAACACCATAGTGAACCCCCTCGACGGTGTACCAGGGCGCGTCCTGCAGGCGCGGGTCGACCGTGCCCCAGGACGGGATCAGGGCGGTATTGATCGGCTGCACCCGCTTGCCCGCGATCAGCCGCAGCGACGCGTCGCCAGATGCCGTCACCAGGTCAAACCCGCCCTCGTTCATCAGCGCCACCATCTCGTCCGAGGTGGCCGCAGTCTTGACGTTCACCTTGCAGCCGGTCTGCTCTTCGAACTTCGTGACCCAGTCAAAGGCCTTGTCGGTCTCGCCGCGCTCGATGTAGCCGGCCCAGGCCACGATGTTGAGCTGGCCTTCGCCCGGTCCGATGGCCGCGACCTGCGCAAAGGCAGGCACGACCGCAAGAATCGCGGCCAGGGCCGAAGTTCCCGCCATTTTCAGAGTAGTCATTGGTCAATCTCCCCGTCTTGTCTTCTTGTCATCCTGTCCTGGCGCAAGCCTAGCCGTGCGGCCCATGGCCGCGCAATGTCAAAACTCTGCGCGAT
This sequence comes from Rhodobacter sp., assembly GCA_020250175.1. Taxonomy (GTDB): domain Bacteria; phylum Pseudomonadota; class Alphaproteobacteria; order Rhodobacterales; family Rhodobacteraceae; genus Aliitabrizicola. The sequence goes on along the minus strand of JADCEN010000028.1, from coordinate 20,943 downwards.
GACCTGCAGTACCTGTCCAACTTCATCAGCCCGGCTTGATCCGGGGCCAGCGTGCAGACCCCGGGCACCCGCATCAGGCCATCCGGCACGCGCCGGGCACTGCGATTGCGGTTGAGACTGCGCCATGCCTTGAACCTGGGCCTTTGCGTGCCCTGGCCCCCGCTCAGACGCTCAGGGCAACTTCCGTCTCCCACTCACGGCATTGCGCGGTCAGGTTCGCCGACAGCGGCTTGTCCGTGTACAGCGCATCAATCTCGCGCAGCGATACGATCCGAACCGGCGCGCTGCGCTGAAACTTCGAGGCGTCCGCCACCAGAAAGGTCCGCCGTGCCCGCCGGATCAGCGCCTGGCTGACGCGCACCTCCTGCAGGTCGAAATCCAGAAGGTCGCCATCGGCATCCAGCGCCGATGCCCCGATGATTGCGAAATCCACCTTGAACTGCTCGATGAACTGCGCGGTCAGGTCGCCCACCAGCCCGCCGTCGGACCGGCGCAGAACACCGCCCGCCACCATGATCTCGCAGCTGTCATTCGCCACCAGAATATTGGCGACATTCATGTTGTTGGTCACCACCGTCAGGTTGCGGTGCCCCAAAAGCTCGCGTGCCACGGCCTCGGTCGTGGTGCCGATGTTCAGAAACAGCGAACTGTTGTCGGGAATGGCCCGCGCGCACATGCGCGCAATCGCCGCCTTTGCCTCGTCATTCAGGCGGCGGCGTTCCTGATACCCGATGTTGGCCACGCCTTTGCGGATCACCGCCCCGCCATAGACCCGGTCCAGCAATCCGGCATCCGCCAGGTCGGTCAGGTCACGCCGGATCGTCTGCAGCGTAACGCCAAAGCGGTCCGCAAGCTGGTCGACGATCACGCGGCCTTCGCTGCGCGCGATGTCAAGAATTTCCGTCTGGCGAAAGCTGAGCGCCAATGGCGATGTCCCGTCTGTTTTGCCGATCTAGGCGCGCGGCCCCGGCGCGGTCAAGCATGCTGCTTTGCAACAAACAATGCGGCACCGCAGCGAAAAGGGCGGAAAGGGTGACGGAAGGATGTGCCATTCTGCCATAAGCGAACATAAACGAAAACAAAGATTGACACCGACGCGAGTCGCGCCTGATGGTGCTGATCCGGGAAGGGGAATGATTTGCCGCATCACACCGACCATCGCGGCCCGGTCGATCTGTTTGTGATCGGCGGGGGCATCAACGGCTGCGGGATTGCCCGCGATGCAGCTGGACGTGGCCTGTCGGTGGCCCTTGCCGAAATGGGGGACCTGGCGCAGGCCACCTCCAGCGCCTCGACCAAGCTGTTTCACGGCGGGCTGCGCTATCTGGAATATTTCGAATTCCACCTGGTGCGGGAATCGCTGTCTGAACGCGAAACCCTGCTGCGCGCGATGCCCCATATCAGCTGGCCGATGCGCTTTGTTCTGCCCTACAGCGCCGACATGCGCTTTGAAGGGCAGACACCCACCTCACGGCTGCTCTCGCGGGTCATGCCCTGGATGAAGGGCCGCCGCCCCGCCTGGCTGATCCGGTTGGGCCTGTTTCTCTATGACAATCTGGGCGGGCGAAAAATCCTGCCGGGCACCCGCACTGTCGATCTGCGCAGCGATCCGGCGGGCAAGCCGCTGCAGAAGCGGTTTTCCCTTGCCTATGAATATTCTGATTGCTGGGTCGAGGATTCCCGCCTTGTTGTCCTGAACGCCCGCGATGCCGAGGCGCGCGGCGCGCGGATCATGACCCGAAGCAAGGTGGTGTCTGCCGAACGCAGCGCAGACCAGTGGCGGGTGACGGTGGCCCATGACGGTGGCCTGCAGGAGGTGGTCGCAGCGCGGGCTGTCGTGAACGCAGGTGGCCCCTGGGTGGAAGACGTGGTACGCGGCGTGCTGCGGGTGAACTCGGGCGAAGGGGTGCGGCTGGTGCGCGGCAGCCATATCGTGACCCGAAAGCTTTACGATCATGACAAATGCTATTTCTTCCAGGGCGAAGACGGCCGCATCATCTTTGCCATTCCCTATGAGCAGGACTTTACCCTGATCGGCACCACCGATCAGGATCACAAAGGCAAGCCCGGCGATGCGGTGTGCACGCCCGAAGAACAGGATTATCTCTGCGCCTTCGCCTCGCGCTATTTCGAAAGGCCGGTCACGCGCGCCGATATCGTCTGGACTTATTCCGGCGTGCGTCCGCTGTATGACGACGGCGCCACATCGGCCACAGCGGCGACGCGCGATTATGTGCTGAGCCTTGATACCGCGGGGGCACCCCTGCTGAACGTCTTCGGCGGCAAGATCACAACCTACCGCCGTCTGGCGGAAGCCGCGCTGGAAAAGCTGACGCCTGTCCTTCCGCAGGCCTCCGGCAAATGGACCGCCGGCGTTGCCTTGCCCGGCGGCGATTTCCCCGTGGACGGTGTGGCGGCCCTGACGGGTGGCCTGCGGCGCGAGTATCCCTTTCTTGATGCCTATTGGGCCGGGCGGCTGGTGCGCGCCTATGGCACCGAGGCGCGGCACCTGCTGGGCACCGCCCGCACCGCCGCCGAACTGGGCCGGTCCTTTGGGGCCACCCTGACCGAGGCCGAACTGCGCTGGCTGATCACCCGCGAATATGCCCGCACCGCGCAGGATGTGGTGTGGCGCCGCAGCAAACTGGGGCTGCGCCTGACGCTTGACCAGATTGCTGAGATTGATGCCTTCATGACGCGCGAGCATGATCGGGCGGCGGCGGAATGACGGGGCAGGGGCGATGACGCTGGAACTTGACGGTGTGACAAAACTCGTGGCCGGGCGCACCCATATCCACCCGACGCACCTAACGCTGGAACGCGGCACGATGAATGTGCTGCTGGGGCCGACCCTGTCGGGCAAGACAAGCCTCATGCGGATCATGGCGGGCCTTGATGTGCCAAACGCGGGCCGGGTGCGCTGGGATGGCACCGATGTGACCGGCATGCGCGTGCAGGACCGCAAGGTGGCGATGGTCTATCAGCAGTTCATCAACTACCCCTCGATGTCGGTCTATGACAACATCGCCTCTCCCTTACGCCTGATGGGCAAGTCCGAGGCAGAGATTGACCGCGCCGTGCGCAAGACCTCGGACATGATGAAGCTGACGCCGCTTTTGTCGCGCAGGCCGCTGGAACTGTCCGGCGGGCAGCAGCAGCGCTGCGCGCTGGCCCGCGCCCTGGTGAAAGAGGCCGGGCTTGTCCTGCTGGACGAGCCGCTGGCGAACCTTGACTACAAGCTGCGCGAAGAGCTGCGCGCCGAAATCCCGAAGATATTCGAGCAATCCGGCGCGATCTTTGTCTATGCCACCACCGAACCGGAAGAGGCGCTTTTGCTGGGGGGCCAGACCGCAACCCTGTGGGAAGGCCGCGTCACCCAGTTCGGCCCCACCCCGCAGGTCTACCGCCACCCGGCGGATGCCACGACGGCGCGGGTCTTTTCCGACCCGCCGATGAACTTTGTCCGCTGTGTCAAGCGTGGTCACCGCGTAAGCTTCGGCGACCACGCCAATGCCCCCGCCGACGGTCCCTTCGCGGCCCTGCCCGATGGCCGCTACATGGCCGGTTTCCGCGCCAACCACCTGTCGCTGAATGCCCATTCCGGTGCCTCGGTTGCCTTTCCCTGCAAGGTGGCGGTCACGGAAATCACCGGATCGGAAAGCTTCCTGCACCTGTTGCACGGTCAGGACCGCTGGGTCGGTCTGGTACAGGGTGTGCATGACCTTGCCCCCGGCACCGAGATGACGGTCTGGCTTGACCCTGCCCATGTCTATGTTTTTGCCGAAGACGGCGCGTTGGTGGCCCCCGCCGCCTATGCGCTGGCCGCCTGAGAGGACCCTTATGGCCCGGATCACGCTGTCAAACCTCGCGCATTCCTACTTTGCCAATCCGAAGGGCGAGGCGGATTATGCGCTGAAGGAAATGGACCACGTCTGGGAAGACGGCGGTGCCTATGCGCTGCTTGGCTCTTCCGGCTGCGGCAAGACCACGCTGCTCAACATCATTTCCGGCCTTGTGCGCCCCTCGCAGGGCCGCGTGCTGTTTGGCGACCGCGACGTGACCGATGCCGCCACGTCTGACCGCAACATCGCCCAAGTGTTCCAGTTCCCGGTTGTTTACGACACCATGACGGTGCGCGACAATCTGGCGTTCCCGCTGCGCAACCGGGGCATGGACGCGGCCTATGTCGCCTCGCGCGTTGACCAGATCGCCCGGATGATCGGGATGGAGGCAGAGCTCGGCCGCAAGGCGCGCGGCCTGACAGCGGATGCCAAGCAGAAAATCAGCCTGGGGCGCGGCATGGTGCGCGAGGATGTGAACGCCATCCTGTTCGACGAACCGCTGACCGTGATCGATCCGCACATGAAATGGGAATTGCGCACGCAGCTGAAATCGCTGCACCGCGAATTCGGCCATACGATGATCTACGTCACCCACGACCAGACCGAAGCGCTGACCTTCGCCGACAGGGTAGTGGTGATGTATGATGGTCGCGTGGTGCAGATGGGCACGCCGCAAGACCTGTTCGACACACCCGAACACACCTTCGTCGGCTACTTCATCGGCTCGCCCGGCATGAACCTGCTGGATGCCAGCGTCGAGGGCAATCGGGCAACGGTCGCCGGTGTCAGCCTGCCGCTGGGTGCCGCCTATGACGCGCCACAGGGTCGCGTGCAGATCGGCATCCGCCCGGAGTTTGTCAGCCCGACGGCCGCCGGGGGGCTGCCCGTGACCATCCGCCGGATCGAGGATGTGGGCCGCCACCGCATCGTCCGCGCCGATTTCAACGGTACCGAGATCAACGCTGTCGTCGGCGAAGGAACCACCCTGTCTGCGGACATGACGCGCCTTGCCTTCGCCCCCGAACGCATCGGGGTCTATGCCAATGACTGGCGCGTCGCCCCGCAGGGCAGCCGCACCGGGAGGGCCGCCTGATGGACAAGACCCCCAACCAGAAGGCCTGGTTCCTGATTCTGCCGGTGCTGGTGCTGGTCGCCTTTTCGGCCGTCGTGCCGCTGATGACCGTTGTCAACTATTCCGTGCAGGACACCTTCGGCGACAATGAATTCTTCTGGGCCGGGCTGGAATGGTTCGAAGAGATGCTGGGTTCTGACCGGCTGTGGAACGCGCTGGGCCGGCAGGTCATGTTCTCGGCCATCATTCTGGCCATCCAGGTGCCGCTGGGCATCTTCATCGCGCTGAACATGCCCAAGAAAGGGGTGTGGGCCTCGGTCTGTCTGGTGCTGATGTCGCTGCCGCTGCTGATCCCGTTCAACGTTGTCGGCACCATCTGGCAGATCTTCGGGCGCGTCGACATCGGCCTGCTGGGCCATACGCTGGCGGCGCTGGGGCTGGACTACAACTATACCAACGACGCCTTCGATGCCTGGGCCACGATCATCGTCATGGATGTCTGGCACTGGACCTCGCTGATCGCGCTGCTGTGCTATGCCGGGCTGCAATCGATCCCGCAGGCCTATTATCAGGCGGCCAAGATCGATCAGGCCAGCCGCTGGAAGGTATTCCGCTATATCGAATTGCCCAAGATGCGGGGCGTGCTGCTGATTGCCGTGCTCTTGCGCTTCATGGACAGCTTCATGATCTATACCGAACCCTTCGTGGTCACGGGCGGCGGGCCGGGCAATGCCACCACCTTCCTGTCGATTGATCTGGTGAAAATGGCGGTCGGGCAGTTCGACCTTGGCCCTGCGGCCGCCTTCTCGATCATGTACTTCCTGGTGATCCTGCTGGTGTCCTGGGTCTTTTACACCGTCATGACCAACCTCGACAAAGAAGAGGCGCGCTGATGTCGGCCACCACACTTGCCGCCCCCCGCTCCACAGCGCGCGCATGGCCCCGCCTCAACGGCTCGGCGGTGGTGATGACGCTCTACATCCTGTTCCTGATGCTGCCGATCTACTGGCTGATGAACATGAGCTTCAAGACCAACGAGGAGATTACCAGCACCTTCACCCTGTTCCCGCAGGACTTCACCTTTGGCAATTATGTGGTGATCCTGACTGACCCAAGCTGGTACATGGGCTATGTCAACTCGCTGATCTATGTGGTGATGAACACGGTCATATCGCTTTGTGTCGCGCTTCCGGCGGCCTATGCCTTCAGCCGCTACAGCTTCATGGGCGACAAGCAGCTGTTCTTCTGGCTGCTGACCAACCGCATGTCGCCGCCGGCGGTCTTTGCGCTGCCGTTCTTCCAGCTTTACTCTTCGGTCGGCCTGTTTGACACCCATATCGCGGTGGCGCTGGCGCATTGCCTGTTCAACGTGCCCCTTGCGGTCTGGATCCTCGAAGGGTTCATGCGCGGCGTGCCCAAGGAAATCGACGAGACCGCCTATATCGACGGCTATTCCTTTCCGCGCTTCTTCATCCGCATCTTCATGCCGCTGATCGCCAGCGGCATCGGGGTGGCGGCCTTCTTCTGCTTCATGTTTTCCTGGGTGGAACTGCTCTTGTCGCGCACGCTGACGGCGGTGAATGCCAAGCCGATTGCGGCCATCATGACGCGCACCGTCTCTGCCTCGGGGATGGACTGGGGCGTGCTGGCGGCGGCAGGCGTGCTGACCATCATCCCCGGCGCGCTGGTGATTTACTTTGTCCGCAACTACATCGCCAAGGGCTTTGCCCTGGGAAGGGTGTGAGAATGGCCTCGCTCCGGCAAGAGCTTGTGCAGTTGGTCGGTTCTCTTACCCGATTTGACCCGCGTCAAGTCGGGGCACTGCCCCGACGGTCGCGCCTGCCACCCAGCCGCGCCACGGGCGCGGCGTTTTTCGCGGAAATCGTCCACCGGACGATTTCTGATCGCTCATCACTCCGTGGCAGGCGCGTTGCCGCGCCAGCCCAGTCAGGCGCGCCCCGATTTCCAACGTTCAGCGCCCGTACCGACACCCCTTGCCCAACGGCCTCCGGCCTTTTGGGCAACGGGCCGGAAAACGCTGCCCCGCAGCGTTTTCTTTCGGCCCGCGGCCCCGAAGCAAGCGGTCTCGGAAACCGGGCCTGCAGTGCTGACAAAGGTTCAATGAAATGACCCGCACCCCCTGGCCCACCATCTACCTCACCACCGCCGCCGTCCTGCTGGCCGCCCTGGCTTTCCTGGTCTGGGCAACCCCCCGCAGCGAAGACGGCATTGCCTGGACCGACCCGATGATCCCCGGCGGCTGGATGGCATGGACCTTTCCCACGGCGCTGTTCTTTTGGTGCATTGCCAGTATACTGGCGCTGTTCACCATCCTTGCCATCCGCTTTCCCGAAACGCCGCGCCGGGGTATCCTGCGGATCGAGACGACGCGGGGCGACCGGCTGTTCATCACGCTTCTGGGGTCGGCCTTCATCCACCTGGCCACCTTGGGTTTTCTTGGGTCTGACCTGATCTGGGTCGGCCCGATCCTATCCCTGATCTACGCCGCAGCCGTGTTCCGCTGGGTCTGATCAGGTTCTCGACCCCGCCGGGGGGGACGCCCCGGCCAAGACGTCACTCTGGGAGGAGTTTACACCAATGAGACTACGTCACACATCAACCGCGATGGCGCTTGCGCTGCTCGCGATGGGTGCGCCGGCCTGGGCAGACATGGATGCGGCGAAAGCCTTCCTGGATGCCGAAATCGGCACCCTGTCCACGCTTGACCGCGCGGCACAGGAAGCGGAAATGCAATGGTTCATCGATGCGGCCAAGCCCTTTGCCGGCATGGAAATCAAGGTGGTGTCCGAAACGATCACCACCCATGAATATGAATCCAAGGTGCTGGCCCCGGCCTTTACCGCGATCACCGGCATCAAGATCACCCATGACCTGATCGGCGAAGGCGATGTGGTTGAAAAGCTGCAAACGCAGATGCAGTCGGGCGAAAACATCTACGACGCCTATGTCAACGACTCTGACCTGATCGGCACCCACTGGCGCTATCAGCAGGCGCGCGACCTGACCGAGTGGATGGCGGGCGAAGGTGCCGCCGTTACCTCGCCCACGCTGGACCTGGCCGACTTCATCGGGCTCAAGTTCACCACCGCCCCGAACGGCAACCTCTACCAGCTGCCCGACCAGCAGTTCGCGAACCTCTACTGGTTCCGCTACGACTGGTTCTCGGATCAGAAGACCAAGGACGACTTCAAGGCCAAGTATGGCTACGATCTGGGCGTTCCGCTGAACTGGTCGGCCTATGAGGATATCGCCGAATTCTTCACCGGCCGCGACATGTCCTACATGGGCGGGCCGACCAAGGTCTATGGCAACATGGACTACGGCAAGAAGGACCCGTCGCTGGGCTGGCGCTATACCGATGCCTGGATGTCGATGGCCGGCATGGGCGATGTGGGCGAACCGAACGGCCTGCCGGTTGACGAATGGGGGGTGCGCGTGGACGAAAACTCGCGTCCCGTCGGCTCCTGCGTGGCGCGCGGCGGTGCCACCAACGATGCGGCTGCGGTCTATGCCGTGACCAAGGCCATCGAATGGCTGCAGAAGTACTCGCCCCCGGAAGCGGCCGGGATGGTCTTTGGCGAAGCGGGCCCGGTTCCTGCCCAGGGCGAGATTGCCCAGCAGATGTTCTGGTACACCGCCTTCACCGCCGACATGGTCAAGCCCGGTCTGCCGGTGATGAACGAGGATGGCACGCCGAAATGGCGCATGGCCCCGTCGCCGCACGGCGCTTACTGGCAGGAAGGCACCAAGGTCGGCTATCAGGACGTGGGGTCTTGGACGCTGATGAAATCCACCCCCGTTGACCGTGCCCAGGCGGCCTGGCTTTATGCCCAGTTCGTCACCTCCAAGACGGTGGACCTGAAGAAATCGGATGTGGGCCTGACCTTCATCCGTGAAAGCACCATCGACAGCCAGCACTTCACCGACCGTGCGCCCAAGCTGGGCGGGCTGATCGAATTCTACCGCTCGCCCGCGCGCGTCGCGTGGTCGCCCACCGGCACCAACATCCCGGATTATCCGAAGATGGCGCAGCTGTGGTGGCAGAACATCGGCGACGCCATGTCGGGCGACAAGACCCCGCAGGAAGCGCTGGATGCCCTGTGCGCCGAACAGGAAAAGGTGCTGGAGCGCATCGAACGCGCCGGTGTCCAGGGCGACATCGGCCCGAAGATGAACGAACCGCAGGACCCGCAGATCTGGCTCGACGCCCCCGGCGCACCGGTGGCCAAGCTGGAAAACGAAAAGCCCCAGGGCGAAACCATCGACTATGATACGCTGATCAAGTCCTGGAACTGATCGGGGTCTGACGGCGAAGACAGGGGGCGGGCGCGCAGGCGCCCGCCCTTTGACAGCAAGCGAAGAAACGTATGCAGCGCGAACAGACATTACATTCGACGACGCTAACGAATTACTGTTGTTCTATTTCCCACACGCTCCGGCCAATTCCGTTGACCAGTTGCCCGTTGATCGTGTCCCAACAGTTGGTGTAGGAGGCCGCGCACCCGGCGTCAGCGCAAGGGTGTAGGGGGCGGGCATGGGGCGGCGGGGTCAGCCGCACGGGCGGCGGACCATTCGTGCAAGGCGTCGAGCGTGTGGCCGAGGCCGTCACGGTCAAAAGCCGCAAGCCTCGCCTCGGCGAGGCGAAGTTCGGTTTCGGAGATGATCGGGGCGGGGTCGCAGGTGTTCATACCGGAAGGGTAGCGCGCGGGGCGGGATGGGGTTCCGAAGCAGGGCTTCGGTTGGCGTGCCCCTTACGCAGTGTTCGCCGCAACACTTTGTTTCTTGACGGATTTGACCCGCGTCAAGTCGGGGCACTGCCCCGACGCCCGCGCCTGCCTGCCCCCGGCAGGCGCGTTGCCGCGCCAGCACCCAAGGCGCACATTGGCACGCAGCCTGCCGAAATAAGGCGCCCCGGCACGATCAGCGGGGCTTCCAGTGGAAGCACCGCCGGGCCGTTGCCGAAGTGCGCAAGCACGCAGGCAAGGGGCCCTCCGCTGGCGCTGCGGCCCGGTTCAGGCCGCGCCAGACCGCCGGAAGGGCGCAGTCGCGCCCGCCCGATGGGGCGCGGTCGGGCGCGGCCTGATTTGACTGGGGTCAAATCAGGCAAGACGGGATGTGCCTTACGCTCCACAGAAGCCGGAATACCCCGCTCTACTTTACCGAGGGAACGGCAGAAACAGTGCATCGTGGCAAGATTTCTTCCAGCAAATCCAGAGCCAGCACTTGAAACCGAAACAAATCATCCAGAACAGTACTATGAAATGGCATAAACTCATTGTCATCTATGAAACATATCCATGGAAAGAACTCGCCCAGTCGCTCCTTTTCTTCCTCTATCTCACCATAAAGATTCATATCTCGCTTGGCCAATGCTCTGGAGCCTTCCTCGGAAAGTCGGTCAAATTCCTCCTTGTGGGCTGGCCTGAACACAGAGGGTGGGACGTAGGGGGGGACACGATGGACAAACCGGTTCAGCAACTTGTCTTTAACCCTGAAAAGCCACGCGTCATTTTGTGTAAAGATTTTCTCCAATTCTGAGCTGCCTATCTTCGACCGAAACTTCTCTGTCAGCAAGTCGGCGTATCGTTCTTTGCACCGCTCTAGCGACGGTACAACTCGCGTGTATGCGATGGAAAATGCGTCGATTACCCCGATATAGTGAACATAAAGAAGCAGCAGACAGTCGTTCACCTCTGTCATTTCTTCTTGGGAAAGCGGCGATTCCCTTCCGAGTGGAGCGACTCTTGGTAGTTTTGTTATTGAACGAAAAATTGAGCTTGCACGGCGCGCGGCACCATATAAGAGTATGCTGCGAATATAATCATTTGCAATTCCTTGGATTGTTCCAGAAAAGGCAATGTAGAATTGGGCCGTAGCGGGATGGTAGTGGTGAAATTGAATGCTGATCTTGTCCGCGTCAGTCTTGTCTTCAGTCCTTTTGGAAATTCTCCACCGACGGCTTTCCTCGATGTTCTCCCACAATAATTCATTGGAATTCCGACGTTCCCGCAGGCGCTCTTCCTTGAGATACTCATCAGAATCAAATGTCACATCCCTCACCCATCTATCTTCAACGCATTCATAAACGCCTGCTGCGGGATTTCCACCCTGCCGAACTGGCTCATCTTCTTGCCGACATTCTCTCCTGCCAGAAGACGCATACTCATGTCAGGTCGCCTCCCCCGCTCCGGTCCTCCCGCGCGTGAAACACGCGGGCGACGAGCACCATATGATCCCTCACCTCATAGAGGCAGACATAACCGCCTTTGCCGAAGCGCACAATCAGGGCGCGCAGGGGGGAGGCGGGGAGGGGGCGGCCGGAGAGGGGGTGGGAGGTGAGGCGGGTGAGGGCATTGATGATCGCCGTCAGCATGCGGTCGGCGGCGCAGGGGTTCCTTTGGCGCAGGAACTGGTCGAGGCGGTCGAGGTCGGCCAGCGCACCCGGCGTTAGCGCAAGGGTGTAGGGGGCGGACATGGGGTGGCGGGGTCAGCCGCACGGGCGGCGGACCATTCGCGCAAGGCGTCGAGCGTGTGGCCGAGGCCGTCACGGTCAAAAGCCGCAAGCCTCGCCTCGGCGAGGCGAAGTTCGGTTTCGGGGATGATCGGGGCGGGGTCTGCGGTGTTCATGGCGTGAGGGTAGCGCGAGGGGCGTCAGGAGTCCATCTTCAACGCATTGATAAACGCCTGCTGCGGGATTTCCACCTTCCCGAACTGGCGCATCTTCTTCTTCCCCGCCTTCTGCTTGTCCAGCAGCTTGCGCTTGCGGGTGGCGTCGCCGCCGTAGCATTTGGCGGTCACGTCCTTGCGCATGGCGGAAATGGTCTCGCGCGCAATCACCCGGCCGCCGATGGCCGCCTGGATCGGGATCTTGAACATGTGGCGCGGGATCAGCTCTTTCAGCTTTTCCACCATGGCGCGGCCGCGCGTATCGGCGCGGTCGCGGTGAACCATCATCGACAGGGCATCGACCGGTTCGTCATTCACCAGCACCGACATCTTCACCAGGTAATCCTCACGATACCCGGTGATCTGATAGTCAAAGCTGGCATAGCCCTTGGTCACCGATTTCAGCCGGTCGTAGAAATCGAACACCACCTCGTTCAGCGGCAGGTCATAGACCACCATCGCGCGGTTCCCGGCATAGCTGAGGTCCATCTGAATGCCGCGCCGGTCCTGACACAGCTTCAGGATATCGCCCAGATACTCATCGGGGACCATGATCGTGGCCTTGATGCGCGGCTCGTCGATATGATCGACCAGCGTCAGGTCGGGCATGTCGGCGGGATTGTGCAGCTCCATCATCGTGCCGTCGCGCAGGTGAACATGATAGACCACCGACGGGGCGGTGGTGATCAGGTCGATGTCATATTCCCGTTCCAGCCGGTCGCGCACCACTTCAAGGTGCAGAAGGCCCAGGAAGCCGCAGCGAAAGCCAAAGCCAAGCGCGGCCGAGGTTTCCATCTCGGACGTGAAGCTTGCGTCGTTCAGCGCCAGCTTTTCGATGGCATCCCGCAGGTCTTCGAATTCATTGGCATCCACCGGGAACAGGCCGCAGAACACCACCGGCTGCGCCGGCTTGAAGCCCGGCAGCGCCTGGGTGGCACCCTTGCGTTCGTGGGTTATGGTATCGCCGACGCGGGTATCGCGCACCTGCTTGATCGAGGCGGTCAGCACGCCGATCTCGCCCGGCCCCAGCGCGTCGATATCGACCATCTGCGGCTTCAGCACCGCCAGCCTGTCGATGCCATAGGTCGCGCCAGTCTGCATCATGCGGATGCGGTCGCCCTTTTTCACCACCCCGTCCATGACGCGGATCATGACGACAACGCCCAGATAGGCGTCATACCAGCTGTCCACCAGCATCGCCTTCAAGGGTGCCTCCCGGTCGCCCTTTGGCGCGGGCAGCCGGGTGACGATGGCTTCCAGCACGTCCGGAATGCCCAGACCGGACTTGGCCGAGATCAGGATCGCGTCCGAGGCATCAAGGCCGATCACATCCTCGATCTGGGTGCGGATGCGGTCGGGTTCCGCAGCGGGCAGGTCGATCTTGTTCAGCACAGGCACAATCTCGTGCCCCGCATCCAGCGCCTGATAGACATTGGCCAGGGTCTGCGCCTCAACCCCCTGGCTGGCATCCACCACCAGAAGCGAGCCTTCGACCGCACGCATCGAGCGGGACACCTCATAGGCAAAGTCCACATGGCCGGGGGTGTCGATCAGGTTCAGGATATAGGTGTTCCCGTCCCTGGCCGGATATTCGATCCGCACCGTGTTGGCCTTGATGGTGATGCCGCGCTCGCGCTCGATATCCATGCTGTCCAGCAGCTGCGCCTTCATGTCCCGGTCGGCCACCGTCCCGGTCGACTGGATCAGCCGGTCGGCCAGGGTGGATTTTCCGTGGTCTATATGGGCCACGATCGAGAAGTTGCGGATCAGGGAAAGCCGGGTCATGCGCGGCATATGAGCAGGAATTGCCGGGGGGTCAAGCGTGCTGGGCCGGGGTCGCGCAGGGCCACCCCGCCCCCGTGATCTGGTAGGGCCGCCCGGGGCCGCACACAATCCATGGCGGAATTCCGCCAACTGAGGGCCAAATCACTGGACCTATTGAAGTTTTCGCGCCGAATCGTCATGATGCATGGCACAAAAGCAGTGGGATAACCCACGGACCCAAGGCATGAGGCAGTGCGAATGACAAGACTTTTCCTTGCAGCCGCCGTGACGGCGTCTCTTCTTCTTCCCCTGGCGGCCACAGCGGTCGCCGCAGGCCCGATCGAAAAGGCCTGCCTGAATTCGGACCGGCGCGGGGCAAGCCGGGCCATGTGCAACTGCATCCAGGAGGCCGCCGATATGACCCTGCGCGGCGCGGATCAGCGGCGTGCGGCCAAATTCTTTTCCGACCCGGAAGAGGCGCAACAGGTGCGCATGTCAGACCGCGAAAGCGACAACGCCTTCTGGGACCGCTACAAGGCCTTTGGCGACAGCGCCCGCGCCCTTTGCGCAGGCTGAAAGCCTTTGCAGACCCTGAAATGACAAAAGCCCCGCCAATCCAGCGGGGCTTTTGTTTTGGACTGCGGCCACAGATCAGGCGGCGGTACGGGCCTTGTCGATTTCCTTCTTGATCTTCTGGGCCTTCAGCGACAGATCGTCATCCTTGGCCTTGGCGAGAAAGGCATCAAGCCCGCCGCGATGGTCGACAGACCGAAGCGCTGCGGCAGAGATGCGCAACCTGAAGGACTGGCCCAGCACATCCGAGATCAGGGTGACCTCGTTCAGGTTCGGCAGGAACCGGCGACGGGATTTGTTGTTGGCATGGCTGACCGTGTTTCCGGTCATCGGGCCTTTACCGCTAAGTTCGCAGACGCGCGACATGGTCGGGATCCTTATCAAGAACACATAACAGGCCACCCCAAGCCGGGGCACCCGAAATGCTTTCAGGCCGTTTAGGGACAATCCCCGGCGGCGTCAAGCGGTTCACCGCAGAAAGGGGTGGCATTCCGCCACCCCCCGGCCCGCTGCCGGGCCTGCCCCCCAAGGATATCTCCGAAACGGAAAATCACAGGGAAACGCGCGGACGTATTCCGCGGCGAAGGCATGCGAGTCGCATCCCGGGGTCTGTGCCATGGTTCGCGGCAGCCGCCCTTTGCTGCCGGAACGCACATGAACCGGGCAGAACCGGGTTGCCGTGACGCCGCCGGTCACCCGCTGAACAGGAAATGCAGCACGTCGCCGTCCTGCACCTCGTAGGTCTTGCCTTCGACGCGGAACTTGCCCGCTTCCTTGGCCCCGGCCTCGCCCTTGCCGGCGATATAGTCGGGGTAGGCGATGGTTTCGACCCGGATGAAGCCCTTCTCGAAATCGCCATGGATCACCCCCGCCGCCGCCGGGGCCAGCGTGCCCCTGGCAATCGTCCAGGCCCGCGCCTCTTTCGGGCCGACGGTGAAATAGGTTTGCAGGCCAAGCAACTTGTATCCGGCGCGAATCAGCCGGTCGAGGCCCGCCTCCTGCAGGCCCATTTCCGCCAGGAACATCGCGGCTTCGTCCGCGTCCAGCTGGCTGATCTCTTCCTCGATCCTGGCCGAGATCACCACCGATGCCGCCCCCTGCCGCGCGGCCATTTCGGCAACACGGGCGGATTGCGCATTGCCGCTGGCCGCCGCCGCTTCTTCGACATTGCATACGAAAAGCACGGGTTTCGCGGTGAGGAGCTGCAAGAGCCGCCAGGCGCGCCGGTCATCCTCGGCCACCTGAACGCTGCGGGCGGGACGCCCCGCCTCCAGCGCCGCCATCGCGGCGCGCAGCAGGCGGTCCTGATCCAACGCCTCCCTGTCGCCGCCCTTGAGCTTGCGCGACAGGTTTGCCAGACGCCGCTCGACCGAGTCCATGTCCGACAGCATCAACTCGGTCTCGATGGTTTCCGCATCCGCAATCGGGTCGATCCGCCCCTCGACATGGGTCACGTCGCCATCCTCGAAACAGCGCAGCACATGGGCAATGGCATCGCATTCGCGGATATTGGCCAAAAACTGGTTGCCCAGCCCTTCACCCTTTGACGCGCCGCGCACCAAGCCCGCAATATCAACAAAGGTCATCCGCGCGGGAATGATCTGCCTTGACCCGGCAATCGCCGCCAGCCTGTCCAGCCGGTCATCCGGCACCGCCACCTCGCCCACATTCGGCTCGATGGTGCAGAACGGGAAATTCGCCGCCTGCGCCGCAGCCGTCCGCGTCAGCGCATTGAAAAGCGTGGACTTGCCGACATTCGGCAACCCGACGATGCCCATCTTGAAGCCCATGGCGTTTCCCCCGAGGTTTCGGGCGCTTTTAGGCGCGGCGCTGTCTTGCTGCAAGACGGCCCCATCCTTTGCGGGGCATTGATTTTCCGTGCCCCTTGCCGCAAACCGCACAGGCAAGCAGGGGGATGCCAGAAAATGACCAGAATTGACCGCCAGTTCGCCCGGCTGAAGGCCGTAGGGAAGAAGGCCTTTGTCACCTATATCATGGCCGGCGACCCGGATCTTGACACTTCTCTGGCCGTCATGAAGGGGCTGCCCGCCGCCGGGGTGGACATCATCGAGCTTGGCATGCCCTTCACCGATCCGATGGCCGACGGCCCAACGATCCAGCTGGCCGGGCAGCGCGCTTTGGACGGCGGGCAGACGCTGGCCAGGACCCTGGCAATGGCGGCAGAATTCCGCAAGACCGACCAGACGACCCCGATCGTGCTGATGGGCTATTACAACCCGATCTATTCGCGCGGGGTAGACCGGTTCCTGCAAGAGGCGCTGGCGGCGGGCGTTGACGGTCTGATCGTGGTGGACCTGCCGCCCGAAGAAGATGACGAGCTTTGTCTGCCCGCGCAGGCGGCGGGGCTCAACTTCATCCGCCTGGCCACGCCCACCACCGATGCAAAGCGCCTGCCCAAGGTGCTGACCAATACCTCGGGCTTTGTCTATTACGTCTCGATCACGGGGATCACGGGCGCGGGGGCGGCTGCGGCGGGGGATGTCGGGCCGGAAGTGGCGCGGATCAAGGCAGCCACGGACCTGCCGGTGATCGTGGGTTTCGGCATCACCACCCCCGATGCGGCGGCGGCCATTGCCGGAGTGGCCGACGGCTGCGTGGTGGGATCGGCCATCGTCAAGGAAATCGGCGCGGGAAAACCGGTTCAGGAGGTGCTGGCCCTTGTGGAAAGGCTGGCGGTCGGGGCGCATTCGGCCTGACCGGTCAGGTCTGATCCGGTGAGGGGGCGTCGCGCAGTGCGTCCAGAATCTGGCGCAGTTCGGCGAGCGTCGGCAGCATCCCGGCAAGGCGTGATGCGGGAAACAGGGCCGTCAGGCTGCGGATGTCTGGCGCCAGTGCGGCGCGCGCCGCCTGCAGGAACGCCCGGCCCTCGGCGGTGATGAAGGCGAATTTCGACCGGCCATCGGCCGGGTTGGGGGCCAGCCGGACAAGGCCGTGCCGTTCCAGCACGGTCAGGCTGTGCGTCATCGAGGTTTTCGGAACCTGAAAGGCCCGCGCCAGTTCCAGCGGCGTGCCGCCATCCCGGACGCGGACAAGATGATTGAGAACAGAGAACTGAGACACCGATATGCCCGGCGGCAGCCGCAGGGATAACCGGGCGCGGCTGAGCTGGGCCAGAATGCCCACCTCCAGGAAGAAGGCGTTGAAGATTTCTTCCGGGGCGGGCCGATTGTCAGGCATTCACGATTTTCGCCTCAAGCGGCCAGCGCGGGCTGTTGTCCACGACGGGGCCAAAGCCGATGCGGGCCAACATCTGAACTGTCCCGCCGTCCGGCGCAAGCTTTGCATGCACCTGCCCGAAAAGCCCGGCCATTTCCGGATATTCCTGAAGCGC
The DNA here is from genome assembly GCA_020250175.1 of Rhodobacter sp. Classification (GTDB taxonomy): domain Bacteria; phylum Pseudomonadota; class Alphaproteobacteria; order Rhodobacterales; family Rhodobacteraceae; genus Aliitabrizicola. The sequence continues at coordinate 3,653 of JADCEN010000028.1, read as the reverse complement.
CTGGCTCAGCGGATGAAAGGCCACTCCGGCGGCGGTTGCCGCCAGGTTCACCCGCAGCCAGTCGGCCCCGGTTGCAAGCTGATCGGGGCGGCTGTTGCCCTGGCTGACCAGCCAGACATGCCCCATTGCCGTGTCGGCATTCGCAAGCACCGCATCAATTCCGGCCTTGTAGGCCTGGGATGTCGTGTCAAGCGCCGCTTCGCGGCTGAACAGGCCCGTGGCCCCCATCACTTCGAACATCGGGCCCGAAAAATCGATGCCGTCGGGATTGGCGTCCACCTCGTTGCGGCCGATGCGGAACAGGTCCACCGATTCCTTGAAGGTGATCGGTGTCTCGATCTCGATCAGCAGCGCCTCGCGCGTGAGGGCGCGCCAGTCGGCCACCTCCTGCGCATCGATTGTGCCGCCAAACTGCGTTGAAACGGCAACATCGAGCTGTGCCAGAATGTCCGCAGGCAGCGGGCGGGCGGTGTCGAACGGCTCTTTGTTGGACCGGCGGTCAAGTGCGTAGGCAAACAGCGGGTCGGGAACCACAGAAGGATCAGCTTCGAAAACCGCGCGGGCCACCGGACGGGCATCCAGCGCGCGGTCATCGAACCCCTCGGGGAACGGCGTGATTGTCACCCGTTGGCCGTCATGGCTTGCGGCCATCCGCATCAACTCCAGAAAACAGCCCAGTCCGATGGTGATCTGGCGGTTGTAGGGATCGGTATGGGGCAAGAGCTTGTTCGTATCGACAAACAGCGTCACCGTGTCCGGCTGTGACAGGTCAACAAGCCACGGTTGAATGTTGTGCGGATTGGGTGCCAGCAGCGCATAGCTGAGCGCGCGGATGCGGGCATCTTCGCCCTGCCCGGCAGCAGACCAGGGCAGGTGGGCGGTGCGCGGCTGGCGGGAGGCGATGTATCCAAGGCCGGCAGTGGCGGCAAGGATGACGCCGCCCCCGATCAAGGCCAGCGTCTTGCGGCGGGACATTGACATTCTGTGCTCCTGTTTCAATACGGTATCGCACTACATACTGCGGAATCGCACCAGATGCAAGCCCCCCTCACCAAAAGCGAAGCGCGGGCGCGCATTGCCAAGTTGCGGCCATTCCCGGTAAGAAAATCCGACCGGACCGGACCGAAGGAAAGCGCACATGCCCGTCATCACCTGTATCGACGATCTGAAGCGGAGTCATCGCCGGCGTGCCCCGCGCATGTTCTATGACTATTGCGAAAGCGGCAGCTATACCGAGCAGACCTTCCGCGAAAACTGCAGCGATTTTGCGCAGCTCCGTCTGCGCCAGAAGGTGGCGGTCGACATGACCGGCCGCACGACCGCCTCTAGCATGGTGGGTCAGCCGGTATCGATGCCGGTGGCGCTGGCCCCCGTGGGCATGACCGGCATGCAATGCGCCGACGGCGAGATCAAGGCGGCCCGGGCGGCGGAAAGTTTCGGCGTGCCCTTCACCCTGTCCACCATGTCGATCTGTTCGATCGAGGATGTGGCCGCCCACACCACCAAACCCTTCTGGTTCCAGCTTTATGTGATGCGCGACGAAGAGTTTGTCTCTGGCATGATTGCGCGGGCCAAGGCTGCAAAATGCTCGGCGCTGGTGCTGACGCTGGACCTGCAGATCCTGGGCCAGCGGCACAAGGACCTGAAGAACGACCTGACCGCCCCGCCCCGCCTGACGGTGAAGAACCTGCTGAACCTGGCGACAAAGCCGCAGTGGTGCCTGGGGATGCTGGGTACGAAACGCCGCAGCTTCGGCAATATCGTGGGTCATGCCAGGGGCGTGGGCGACCTTCGCTCGTTGATGAGCTGGACAAAGGAACAGTTCGATCCGCAGCTGGACTGGGACAAGGTGCGAAAGATACGCGACGCCTGGGGCGGCAAGTTCATCCTCAAGGGCATTCTGGATGTGGAAGATGCGCAGCGCGCGGCAGATTTCGGCGCGGATGCGATCATCGTCTCAAACCACGGGGGGCGGCAGCTGGATGGCGCGCTGTCGTCGATACGCATGCTGCCCTCGATCGCGCGGGCGGTGGGGGACCGGGTGGAGGTGCATATGGATGGCGGTATCCGCTCGGGGCAGGACGTGCTGAAGGCGCTGGCGCTGGGGGCGACGGGGACCTACATCGGGCGGTCCTACATCTATGGGCTGGGCGCGATGGGCCAGGCCGGGGTGACGGCGGCACTGGAGGTGATCCAGAAGGAGATGGACATCACCCTGGCCCTGCTGGGCGAACAGGATGTCAGAAATGTCCGTCGCGAGAACCTTCTTGTGCCGAAGGGGTTCGAGGGGGACTGGTCCTGAGCCGGGCCGGGCCGGGTCATCCGCCTGCGACGGCGCGCCTTTCGGTGCGGGCCAGCATGGGGGTCAGAACCAGGACCAGCAGCAGCATCATCGCGGCGAAGACAAAGGCCATGCGCAGCCCCAGGGCCCCGGCAATCACGCCAAGGGTGGGCGGACCGAAGAAATAGCCAAAATATCCCAGAAGGGTGGCGCGGGCCACGGCGCGGGCCCGGGCCTGCGGTTCGGCCAGGCGGCCGACAAGCGAGAAGGCGGTGGGGGCGATCACGGAAGAACCGATGCCCATCACGATGAACCCGGCATAGGCCACCGCCGGCGTCGGGGCCGCCGCTGCGGCCAGAGCACCAAGGGCCGAGATCAGCGCGCCCCCCCTGAGCAGCGCAAACGGGGCAATCCGGGAAGCCAGGCCCTGCCCGGCAAGCCGTGCAAATCCCATGGTCAGCGCCAGGGCCGCGGGCCCCATCGCCCCCTGTGCCGGCGAGCCGCCCAGCGAATGTTCGATATGCAGGGCAGACCAGTTCTCGGCCGCATTCTCGGTCAGAAAGGCGATCAGAACGATCCCGCCGCCAATGACCGGGATCAGGCCCAGATGACCTGACGTGCCGTCCGCCGGGCGGCCAAGGCCCCGGATCGTGCCATCCTTCTCGATCGTCAGAAGGGCCAGCCCCAGGGCCACCAGCGCCATTGACGCCAATACCCATCCCGGCGGCCACCCAAGGCTGCGCAGCACGCCCGTGCCAAGCGCGCCCCCGGCATAGCCAAAGGAATAGGCCGCATGGCTCAGGTTCATCAGGTACAGCTTGTGATCATTCTCCAGCGTTGCGACCCGGGCGTTCATCAGCACGTCGGTCAGGCCGGTTGCGGCCCCGCAGCACATCATGGCCAGCGGGAACAGCCAGATCACCTGTGCCTGGCCCGGCAGCACGAAGGCAAGGGCCATCAGGCCGGTCGAGACCGGCAGCGCGATCCGGCCAAGGCGCGCCCCGATGCCCGGCGCAAGCAGCATGGCGGCGACGGCAGCCAGCGGCGTGAACAGCATCAAAAGCCCCAGACGGGCCTCATTCACGCCAAGCATCGTTTTCAGATCGGGCAGCGCTGCCGCAAAGGTTCCCCAGACGATGCCCATGGCGGCAAAGGCAGCCACCGCCGGGCGGGCGACCCCAAGGGTGCGAAGGAATGGCATCTGGACTGGCCCCCTGCTTGCCTGCCGGACCTAAGCATGTTCGCGCGGGCTGTCCAACGTATTGCGGCTGTGATTCAGTTTTGTCGTGGTTTGGCGGAGGCACGACATGGCTGGAATATCCCCTGTAACGGCGACGCAAGAGCAGACGACGGCGTTGAAGGTTCTGGCGCG
>JADCEN010000027.1 GCA_020250175.1 Rhodobacter sp. | reverse complement strand
TCGCTGGCTACTCCCACGGCTATGCTCGGAAAAGATCACGCCACGTTCCTCACTGCTGAGGTGCTTGCTTCCTTGGTCCATCGCAACATCCTATACCTTTCAGGCTCCGGGTGTTGCACTTGAAACTTGAGCCTAAGCAGCCGGCCTGGCTAAACATTCATCAGGAGCTATTTTCTGGCCTGCGATACCGCCATTCGCGGGCCTCGCCCGTCCGGCGACGATACCGCTCCCAATGCCGAGATTTCAGCCAGGCGCCGACCCGCATCTGATCGATTTTCGTCCATTTCGCAGGTTCAATTCCAAGGGCTCCTTCGAGAATTTCGCCCACGGACACGTCGCGGATCGGATCGACCCGCTCGATCTCTTCTTCCTGCCAATCCTCATACCCCGCGTGGCCGCGATTGACGCTGCGCGTGTCGTGGGTGAGCCATCGGTCGATGCGGGCATCCCACGCGTCGCCCTGATACCGGGATTCTTGTTCGGTCCTGGCTTCTGCAAGCAGATCCGCATCGTCGATCCACCAGATCGCGCCCTCGCGGAAGCGGTGGACAGCTTCGGCCCAGAGCTGGTCCCGGTCGCGGGCGAGAGCCGCGATGTCGATGGTACCACAGCGGAGCGGCCAGAAGCGGCGGTTGCCGGTTTCGTCGCGCAGATAGGTGTCGGGGTTAACCGTGCCCGCGAAGACGCATTGACGGGGAACCTCGACGGTATAGCGGCCATAGGGCGGGCGGAAACGGTCGGTGGTGCGGGTCAGGAACGCCTTGATGCGGGACACTTCTGCGCGGCCGATGGCGTCGAGTTCTGCGATTTCCACGATCCAGATGCCCTGCATGTGGATCGCCGCGTCCTTGGACCCCAGTTCGGGCAGTTCGTCGGTGAACCATTCCTCGCCCGCCAGCACCTTGATGGCCGTGGATTTGCGCGCACCCTGCGGGCCTTCAAGGATTAGCATGTGGTCGGCCTTGACGCCGGGCCGGAAGATGCGGGCGACGGCAGAAATCAGCCACAGCGCGCCAACAGTGTGATGGAAGGCAGTGGGTTCGGCCCCGAGATAGGCGCTGGTCCAGGTCTCGATTCGTGGCGTGCCGTCCCAGCGCAGGTGATCCAGCCAGTCCCGCACCGGATGGATACGGTGATCGCGGGCGACGGCTCCAATGGCGCGTCCGACCACCATTGGGGCGACGTTTACGCCGCGCAGCTGCAGCCATTCGGCGGTGCGAACTTCGTCCGCATCCTCCCACGGGCGGGGAAATGGGCCGGTCGCGCCGTCCCACGGCAGCGGTTGCCGCACGACGATTGCCTGCGCGAAGTCGTCGAAGGCCAGAATTCCGGCGAAGGCGATATCGGAGGTCAGGGCAATGATGACATTGGCTTCATTGCGTTCGGGTGTTCCCGCCATGTCCTGACGCATGCGATTGTACCAGGCCGGTTTTGCGATCCGTGCGTTTGGATCGCCACTGGCGTTCACTCGGCGACCAAGCTCAAGAAGCTGCTTTTCCAGAATCGCCATGGGAATGCCGGTCGCAGTCTTGATCCGCGCCAGGATCTGGCGCGCAGGCAGCGGGTCCAGCCGCGCCAGCGCGATGCGGCCAAGCAACTGGCCGAGGCCCGTAATGTCGGGCGGATTAGTCAACGCATCGGCGGTGGCGACGAGAGCCTCAATTGGATTGTCACCAACAGTGAGGCCTTCTGCCCCTGCCATCTCACTGATCGCATGGACGCCCTGCCTGGCGCGATAGTCCTCGGCGCACGCTCCGCGCATCAGGTCGTCGTTGAAATCATCGCCGTGGAGCGGCAGGACGATTTCGTTCGGAATGTCGGCCCTGTTCAGCCGGTCTGACAGGGTCGCGGCGGCCTGACGCCCGGAATCGCCCGCATCAGCGTAGATCGTGATGCGCGTCGTGCCGTCGGGCCAGCGAAAACGCGCCAGACCATCGGCCGAAAGGGCCGCCCAGACCGGCGTGCCGAACAGGTCGTGCGCCGCAACTGCCGTCTCGATGCCTTCGGCCACACCAAGGTGGCCGTCGTCCGGTATGGCATACAGACGCACTGCGGCCTCCGCGACCGAACCCAGCATCTTCTTGCCCGCAGGGGCCTTGGCGCTGCCGTCATCGAGAAGAAATGTCCGATGGATGCCCGGTGCCCGATCACCGTTCGCGAACCGCGCCAGCGCGATCAGCCCCGGCCAACCACGCTTGGTCTCGAAATCCGCAAGGTCAGGATGGAATATCAGATCTGGCGAGGCAGGATCCGCTAGCCCGCGCGCCCGGAGGTAGTCTTCACCAGCGGTGCCCGCCAACGGGATTGCACCAGCGACAAGTCTGGCGATCTCGGCGGAATGATCGGGCTTTGGGCGCGGCGCGGATCGGGGTGCCGGATGATCCATGCCCGCGATGCGCGCCGCCTCGTCGAAAAGTGCGGCGTCAGAGAGGCCCGTTGCCTGTGCAATCAGGTCGATCGGGCCCGCGCGCTCGCCGGTAGCATAATCGAAGCCCCAGCCGGCATAGGGCCCGTCAAGGTGGATGGTGCAGGATCCGTTCTTACGCGGGGCCCGGCCCGAAAGATCGGCGCAACGCAACGCGTGCCGGTTACGGGCAAGCTGCGCCTCCGGGAACAGTCGCGGCAGCCAGTCGTTGGCCGTGATGGCAAGCCGGTCACGCACCGCTGCCAGATCATGGCGCGGGTTGGAGGTGGCGACATCGTTCAGGTCGATCATCGCGTCCCCTTCAGGCCAGCAGCACCAGGCCACGCTCGGCCCGGGTGATCGCGGTATAGAGCCAGCGGCGGCGGTCGAGATCGGTGCGGCCCAACCCATCATCCCAGACGATCACGTTCTCCCATTGCGAGCCCTGTGCCTTGTGGGCCGTGATCGCCCAGCCAAAGGTAGCTTCGGTCAGAAGGCGCTTGTCCTTCCAGTCCCGGTCGTGACGTTTGGGGTCATTGGCGACATGATCCTCGAAATGCCCCTTGTAGACGCGCAGGCGGCCGGGTCTGCCGTCGCGATCAAGGGGTCCGACCCGGCGACCATCCTCATCATGGACTATGGCCGAGAAATAGAGACTGCCTTCGTCGACGATGCCTTCCAGCGTCAGGAACATGCCGTTGATCAGCCCGAGGTCGTTCTGGTTTTTCAGACAGATGATCTTCTCGGCCGCGCCAGTGGGCAGGAATGTTCCGCCGAAACCCGCCGCTGCGCGCATGGCATTGTTCAACTGCAGCCGTGTCGCGTTCAGACCACAGATCAACTGCCCGCCCCGCAACGCCTGATCCGGGCTGATGTCACCCTTGCGCAGCTTTGCCACGAAGGCATCGTAGGTGCCGAATCCGATGGGCTCGCCCATCCGCGCCATGGTAGCCAGCCGGATGATGGCGCTTTCGGCCGCCTGGCGGTGGATTTCCGTGAGCATCACGTCGGGCGAGTCGCGGGTGAAAGCACCTTCGCCCTTGATGGGGGGCAACTGGCCGGGATCGCCAAGCACCAGGATCGGTTTGCCGAAACTCATCAGGTCGCGCGCCATCTCCTCGCCCACCATCGACACCTCATCCAGCACGATCAATTTGGCATCGGCGGCGTCGCTCTGCGGGTTCAGGGCAAAGCGGGGGTGTTTCATGGCCGACAGCGCCTGGCGCATTGCCTCGATCCCGGCCTCGGCCGCAGTCCTGTCGAAACCCGTCAGTCGGCGGGCGGCGATTTCCGCCTCCTGCACTATCACCGCGGCGGCCGCGACGTCCTCTTCGGTCGACTCTATCACTGAGTAGATCAGGCTGTGGATTGTGCGCGCGGGCGTGCCCTTGCGGTTCAGGACTAGCGCGGCCTTGCCGGTGAAGGTGGCAGTGACGACGCCGGGCACGCAGGTGCCGTCCTTGGCGCTGCGGTGGGGTGACAGGCCGAGGTCGTCGAGGGCAAACTTCAGAACGGTGCTCTTGCCCGATCCGGCATAGCCGAAGAGGCGGAACACCTGCTGCTGGTCGGTGCGGTTTTCGAACCAGTCGCGGACTTCGGCGATGGCCGCGGCCTGCGCGTTCGAAGGGGTGAAGTCACTCATGGTTGGTCCCCCAGCACTTGACCGCCCACGCACAGGACGAGTGCCATTTGCCCGCCGACATGCCGCCCCGGCACAGGACCGCTGTGGGGTCAGCCGCCATGCGCGGCAGCAATTCGCCCGCTTCGGACGCGCGCACCACCGCCACGGCGCGGTCCGACATGTCCTGCGCCAACCGCGCATCGAACGGCACCAGTTCGGCGTGCAGTTCCATCGTGTCGCGGTTCAGCGCTGTGAACAACGCGGGTTTTGGCAGATCAAGATAGGCCTGATAGAGCGCCAGTTGGGCGGCATAAACCGGGCGGGCGATGCTGACACCGCGCTTGACCACATCCTTCCAGCTTGATGCGCCGAGCGCCTTGTTTTCCCAGAGGGCGGGATAGTCCATGGCGACCGGGCCGGAGACCAGGCAACCATCGATGTGGCCTTTGAACCGGCCGCCAAGTGCGGCGAACCCGAACTGCCGCCCATCGGCGCGGGCTGTGCGCAGATCGAACCCGGCAATGCGCAACCAGCCGGCGACAATGTCCTCGCCCCGGTGCCCTGCCTCGAAGATGCGCAGGGTTTTCGGGGCAAACTCCTGACCCTCGTCTTTTGGCACCGCCAGAAAGTCATACTGGATCTGGCGCAGACAATCGCGGCCAAGACCTGAGGAACTGACATAGGCGCGGGGCCGTTCGCTGCGGTTGCGGGCCATAAGGGCGACGTCGATGGCTGCTGAAACGGCTGAGGCGATGGTGGCGGGCGGGGTGCCCTCGCCGTAAAGGCAGCCCGAGCCATGGTTGAGGTCGATCATTGGTCGCGCTCCCAGAACCCACCGGCCTGCGCGATGCAGGTCAGCTTGTGAAACTGGGCGTCCGTCAGCTGGGCGCGCGCGCCGAACCTTTCGAGTTTCTGGCGCAGGCTGTCACAGAATTCGATCTCGAAATCGGTGGCGGCATTTTCGGTAGCGGTGGCCAAGAGCCCCTTCCAGGTGCAGGTCGTCGTATCGTCGTTCAGATCAATCATCGCGCGCCCCTTCAGAACGGAATCGGATCGTCATGGGCGGTGCCGGTGCGTTCCTTGATAGCCCCCTGCGCCAGCATGCTGTCGACGTAGCCGGTCACCGCAGCCTCGATCAGACGATCAATGTCGGCGGCGGTGCGGTTGAAGAAGGGCTCCATCAGCCCAAGGTCGGTCAGGGCTTCGGCGAAAAGCATCCGCGCGTCGCGGATCGCACGGGTCTCTCGGGCGGTCTTGTCGATCATGCCATTGTTCCTTTGGGCAATTGCGCTGCCGACGTCCTGGCAGCGGAGCGAGCAGAAGCGGTGATAGGGAAAGCGGTCGTGCTGAAGCCGGTGGACGTAGCCGAAGCCGCGGGCTTCACGCGCGCAGACCGCGCAGATCGCTACCCGAGCAAGAGCATCGCGACCGGGTCCTCTTGCGGCCAATCCTGCCGCTGAAGGCGTTCCGACTGCAGGACGATCCAGCGTGAGATCGCGTTGACCGCCATGGCCTCCAGGTCGCCGAGGGTGAGGCTTGCGATGGGTTGGTGCAGTTTTCCTCGGGCCTCGAGCCATTTTCCGATCTCCAGTGCGGCGGCGCGCGTCACATGCGCCTGCCATTCATCCGGGGTCATGGGCCGGTTTCCCGGCCCAGCCTCACCTGGTTCGACGGTTGGTGATCGTGCCGACCCACCTGTCCGTCGCGTCCGTCGTGCCTCAGCCATTGAGCCACGCGGGCATTGTGGGTGCCCCCGGTGCAGCGGGCGCAGGTGCCTGCGGTGCGGGCGGGGCTGTGGGGGCAGTCTGCGTCCCCCAGGCGGGAGCGGGTGCGGCGGTGGGCTGCGGTGCCGCGCCCCAGTTCGGCGCTGCGGGCGACGGTTGCGCCGCACCCCATGCCGGTGCCGGGGCTTGCCAGCCGGGAGCCGTGACGCTCGCGGCCTTGCGCGGCGGGGCGTTGACGGGCTCCGGGGGCACGGTCTCGCCGCGCATGATGGCGGCATGGTGCGGCTCGTCGGGCAGAACGACGTTGGCGATGCGGTTCTGGTCGCGGTACTGCGGGTTGGAGGCAGGCTCGACCATGATGCGGGCGGCGAAAATGATGCCTTCCAGATGCCGCAGACCAGGCAGAACCCGCTTGGCCTTGGCTTCGGGGCTTTCGTCCTTGGGATCAAGGCCAAGGGCGCTGTCGACGATGGCACGAAAGGTGGATTTCGAGATCTTCCAGCCGATGGACTGCCCTTTCTCGTCCAGCTTGCCGCCCGCCACGGTGAAACTCTGCCAGAACTTGCGGCGGGCATGCGGGCCATCGACCACGGTGAATTCGCAGTCGAGCATTCGGGCATCGCTGGACTGTGAAGCCTTCAGCAGCCCCGCATCCGCCGGGGTCGCGCCGTTCACCCCACCGGGGCGAATGGTCAACCGCACCTTTGCAAAGGTGCCGTCCGGGATCAGTTCGCCGATGGGGGCCATCTGCGGCTGGGCGTCGTTCAGATCGTAGCTCATGGTCATGTCCTTTCAGGGATCAGGTGGCGAAAACGGGTTGATGGGGGGCGCGGCCGTCGATCCGGGCGAGGAGCGCTCCGAGGTCGGGCGGTTCGGTCAGGTCGAGGCGGCCGGAACGGTCCTTGGCGGGAAGGCCCCAGGGGTTGCCCGACTTGCAGACCAGGCGGCGGTCGGTGGCGGTCTCGTCCAGAACCCAGCCACCCTCGGCATCGCGACTGAACAGGTGCATCGACACCACCTGGTCCACGATGCCCGGCAACTCCCGCCCGGCCTTGCTGCCTTCCATCTGCGGTTGCCAGGTGACGGTACCGAAGTCGTCGGTCACCTTTTCCAGAACGCCGACGAAGATCACGGTCTTGCCGCGCGCATGCTGGAGGTGCTTCAGCGCCTGAATGACCTCACGCCCCAGAAGCCCATAGGCGCCTCGGACATCCGGCTTGCCGGTCCGGTCCGAGAATGCCTCGGGCTGCTGGCGGGCATAGGCCATCGCCTGCCGCGTCAGATCGGTGATCGAGTCGACGAAGACGATGCGCCGCGCAGCGAGGAAGGCCTCGATGCCGCTGTCGCGGTGCTGGGCCTGCAGCCACGCGTGCCGCTCGGTCCCGTACCAGGACTGTGGATGCTGCGCCGGGTCCGGCCCACCGATCAGCACGGCAAGGTCGCGGAAGTCGGTGAAGCTGCGCACCGGGATCGACGCCCCGCGCCAGTCCTGCACGGATTTCATCCCGGCCTCGAGGTCGAGGCAGACGGTTTCTTCTGCGGGCAGGGATTTCAGAAGCGTGGTCTTGCCCACGCCCGGTGGGCCGAAGATGGCGAGCGAGGTCTTGTTCTCGGCGGCCGAGAGGCGTTCGTCGGCGGTGATGATACGGAAGGCCATGGGGTTCTCCGAAGGATTGAAAGGGCGCGGCGGCGGGGGTGACCGGGTGCCGAAGGGGAACCTGCCCGGCGTTGCCGCTCGGGCGTCCCGCCGCCGCGCGTCACCGGTCTCGGGTCTCGAGCCGGAACACGGGTTTGCCGGTGGTCTCGGACCGGGCGGCGCCGAAGCTTTCACGCATGGCGTCGGGCCAGGCCCCGAAGCGGCGTTCCGGCACGCGGTAGGCGATCTCGAGATACTGGGTCGGATCGTCGCCCGCCTCGCGGATCCGGGTCGCCATCGCGGCCAGCCGGTCCTGATCCCACGTGACCTTCTTCGGCAGATCGGCAATCACGACCACGCCCGCATCCTCGATCCGGACGGTGCCGGAGGTCTTGCCCTGCGCAGACCGCTCGGCCTCGGTCGCCGCGCTGTACCGCTGCGCCAGTGCCGCCTCGAAACGGTCCCTTAGGCGCTTGACCCGGGCGGTCTCGGCCGCTGCTTCTTCCTGGAGCGCGAGAAGCAGCGCAGGCGGCATGTCGGCGATCTCGCCGATGGACAGGCGGTCGAGGTCATTGAGACCGGGAGTATTCGCGAGTTGCGGGGCAGCCGCCGCATCTGTGCTGGGGAACGGAATGGCCATCACTGACCCTCCCGCTTCAGCGCCGCATCAACGGCGCGATCGGTCCCGACTGCTCCCGCTTCGCGGGCAAGGCGGTGCAGCCGCTCAAGCGCCGATGAACGCCGGATCGCGGCCGAGACATCCGCATTGGCGGCCACCACGGCAAAGGCGATATCGTCGATGGTCGCCACCTCGATCGGCAGCGGTTCGATCTCGTTGCCTTCGCGCCAAGGCGCAGGGATCGTGTCGGGCAGTTCGTCGAGGCTGTGAAAGGCACGACGCAGGCGTGCGATCAGGCACGGCAACTTGGCCATGGCGCTGTCTCCGGTCGAGGGTTCGGCAGACTTTCCGGCCAAGGCGAAGTAGAGGGACGGCGGGAGCCGATCCCCGATCCAGGCGAGTACGGCGCGCATCAGGCGGCCTCCTTTGTCGCGATGAGTTGAGAAAACGGGATCGGCGCGTGGCGTGGCTTGGTCCGCGCGATGGCGAGGTAGGCAAAGCGATCCGGACCGACGCGCACCTGCACCAGATGGACCAGCGCCGCCTCGAAGGCTCGATGGGCGGCACTGGCCAGCGCCCCAAGCCTGCGGCGTTCGGGCTCCGGCAGGGTCGAAATCACGGCAGTGGTATCGATGCCGAGAAATCCGCAATGGTACTCCAGCTGGTCGCCGGGCACTGCCTGGCCGATCCAGGCGCAGAACTCGATATCGGTGAGGGGCCGAGGCTTGGCCGAAATGAAGGCGGTGGGGGGCATGACGAACATCTCCATGAGGGTCCTCTACTCACGCTGCCTGGGAACCGTCCCACTGCGCCCCGAACCCGCGCATCGCGAGATCGAGCCGCAACTGGGCGACGTGGCGGTAAAGGGCGGAGCGGGAGGTGCCGGTGCGGACGACGATTTCTGCGATTGCGCAGGTGCCGAGCGCAGCGCACAGGGTGCGCGCATCTTCGGGCAGATCACCCAGCGCAAGGGCAAGGTCATAGCGGAGATCGGCATCCTCGGTCGCGCTCAGGTCCCGGCCATGCCAGGCAGCCAGCCCGTCAGCTTCTGCCAACAGGCAGCCCAGCGGCTCCGTCCCGCCAGCGATGGGTGCGTCGAGCGACAGCACAGTCCCGCATTGCGCACGGCGCTGCCGGTGATGGCGGATCGCGATCCGGGACGACTTGTTGCGCAGGACGATGTTGGCGAAGGCGCCAATGCTGCCGCGGCGCGCATCAAATCCGGGCAACCGGCAGATCAGGTCAACCAGCAGGTCCTGACGGAGATCGTCGAGATCGGCAGCGGGCAGCACCAGCTTGCGATGCAGGCGGCGCGCGGCAATGGCCGCTTCGTCAATCAGTGTGGCAAGGTCGTCGGGGGAAATAGGTGGGAGCATCTGTTTCGATCCTGGTCGTTTGCGTTGACCAGTCGAAGATGCAACCTTTTGAAATCCTTTATCTCTCGGGCTTCTCCCGGAAACCTCCTGAAAACCTCCCGGTACCGGCGAACGGATCTAGCCGATGAACGCGATCTCGGATGATGCGAGGACCAGGCGTGCGCCGACCTTGGACTTGCGGTCGATGAACCCGTTGCTGGGGACCGCATTTAGCCGCGTATTCTTTCGGAAGGCATCGCGCAGCCGGTTGATGCAGCGATCAACCTGTTCCGGATTGCTATCCCGCTTGGTGCTAGCTTGCAGCGTCGCAGCCAGGCTTTCCTTCGAGACCCAACCGCCGGCGGCCAAGGCCTCGTCCGCGAGTAAGGCGACGGCGTCAAAGTCACGAGGCTCGATGTCGATCTCGACGCCCTCGAAAATTGCGCGGCGACCAATGCGGTCGATCTGAAGCCGCGCATCGAGGGCTTGCTTTTCGGTGGGTACGCGAACTCGGCCGAGATCAAGTGCGAATGGACGATCCGGGTCGTCGCGCAGCAGATCTTCGGCGCGAGACACGGTCATGCGGAGGCCACTGAGTTGGCGCGTGACCACAGTCGGCAGGTCGTTGCTTCCGAGGCTGACAAGAGCGACGGGATTTTCGGTGTCGATGGTGCCGCGCACATGGTCCAAAATCTCCTGCGCGGTTTCCTCCTGCAGTCGCCGCACAAGGCAGATTTCGGCTGCGCGCCCGTGCTGTTCATAGCGACCCAGCCTCCAAACTCTGGTGGAGATCGCCATCGGGCCGGACCCCTTCAGCCCTGATTGCTCGCGGATCGCGCGGCAAAGGGCGGCGATGTCGATGTCGAAGGTCTGGATGTCCAGCGCATCGTCGTGACGTTCGCACTCCCCTGTCTCTGGATCGACGACGATCAGGGAACCGTCGATGACCTCAAAGATCGAGTCACCATCGTCGGGCAGATCTTCTCGGGCCACCAGAATTCCGACGTTCCGCAGCGACCGGAGGAAGCGCGGATCGTGGGGCTCCAGTTCTGCGGCGCCGATGGCGCGGATCGGATGGCGATCACTCTGCCGCAACAGCAGCTTGATCAGTTCTGCGGCGTTTGCGAACGTCATTCTTTTCAAGCATCTCGAGGATGAGTCGTTCATGTGAGTGATCGCGCATGCTCACAGTGCGCGGCGGCCGGATCGTCACTGGGACCACGATCTCGCTGCCGTCCACCTCGATTGTCACATCGATCTTGGCATGGACAATCCGGACGTCGTCGATCTCGATCTCCGGCGCGACGACCTTCAAGCGCTTCAGCGCGTTCTCGGAGTCGCCCAGCGTCAGGAACCATGGCGAACGCCGCAGCCGCCCCGTCCTTGTGATTTGAGCCTCGTCGACGCGCACCTCGCGCAGGGCAACATGGGTGATGTCACCTTCGGGATCGAAGTGGAACTTAAACGCTCCGCCTTGCCGCTGGAGCGGCTCGAGCGTGTAAAGTTGCTCCTTCGCTGAAGCCTCGAAGATGTTCGAGTCGCCAAGGACGTGACCGCCAAACAGTTTCACCAGCTTTTTGGCATCGGTTGCCGACTTCGAGCCGACCGCGATCGCACCCTGTCGCAGATCGTATTCGATGGTCGACTGGACGATTTCCCGAAATTTCAGGGTATCCTCCGCGCCCTCTTGGTCAACGTTCTTCGTCTCAGGCTTGGAGCCATGCAAGATCAGCACCCGAAGCAGGTCCTCCTCCTCGAACCACCGCACGTCGCAATAATGCCCGTTGTATCGTCCGACGAAATGCTGCCGCACGTCTTCGGTGAACGCCTCCCGCACTCCTTTTTCATGATGTCTGGGTTCGACATTCTCGCGGTCGGCGTCGCGCTCGAGTTTGCTCGAGTATGCGAGGAAAGCCGCCGCGCTCAGCGCCCTGTCGAAAACGACTCGATGATCCAGCCATGTGGCCAAGGCCATGAAGCGCGGGTTGAAACGCAGATCGTCAGGACTGCCGTCGATACGGTGGGCCGCCAGAACGTTGACACCCATTTCCGTCGCGATCTCCTGGATGAACCGGGCGCCATAATCCGTGGACAGCGTGGAAATGTTGTAGAGAGCGAATTGGAGCGGTGCCGGAAACTTCAAATCGGCTTTGGCAAACAGATCGAAAATTGCCTCGCGCCGTTTGCCGTCGTCGTCGGACAGCGCATCCCAATCCACTCCGATCTGTCCGAGATAGGGGCTGAGAAGACGATGCAGCATTTGCAGATCAACCGTCCGAGAAAACGCGCGGTCGACGAAGTTGCGGATCCTTTTGGCCATACGTTCTCCTCTTGACACCGACTATTCAGATCATGGGCTCAATCAAGTCACCTGTAGGTCTTCAGTTTCACCCGGCACCCAATGGCACTTCGCTCCATTTGGCGCTCGAAGTGCTCCTGTCTGGCCGGAAGGGAGTGACTGAAGTTCTGATTATGTTCTACCCGATCTAACAACTTCGAGTCGAGTCCGTGGTGCGATCTTCGCGCATTCTTGACCGTGTGGGACAGTTGGTCACCGCCATGAGTAGGAGAAAGGCAAGCCAGCACGGAATTGCCCTTCATGAAACGCCCGAACTCCCTGCCACCCGATCAGATGAGCCCCACCGCCCGTCGCACCGAACTGTGCGGGTTGCTGGCGCTCGGACTGATCCGGCTGCGGATGCGGGAACGGGGCGAAGTCTCTGACCGAACTGGAGAAAGTTGCCTACACTGTCCGCCCGATCAATGCCTTCATGCAACTCCAAGCCACCGGAGAGAAGCATGACGAAATCCGACCCCATCCCCGCGCGCTTGGCCGCGCTGAAGACCACATCTACGCCGGACCTGAAGGCACAGTGGCGCGACCTGTTCGAAACCGAACCACCGCCTTTCAACCGCCGCTACCTTGAATCCCGGCTGGCCTACCGTATCCAGGAACTGGCCTATGGCGGGCTGAAGTCCGATACGATCCGGCGGCTGGAAGCCTTGGGCGAACAGCTTGATGGCGGCAACATCACCACGCGCCGTATCCGCGCCGATCGCGACCGCCCCATCACCGGCACTCGGCTGCTGCGCGAGTGGCAGGGCATCGAACAGATCGTCACTGTGACTCAAGGTGGCTTTGAATGGCAGGGGCGGCCATACCAGTCGCTTTCTGCCATTGCGCGCGCAATCACCGGGACGCGGTGGAACGGTTGGGTCTTCTTCGGGCTGAAAAACCACCGGAGGACAGCATGAACAAACCTGTCGTCCGCAAGCTACGCTGCGCCGTCTACACCCGCAAATCATCTGAAGAAGGGCTGGAGCAGGAATTCAACTCGCTGCACGCACAGCGCGAGGCCTGCGAATCCTACATCGCCAGTCAACGGTCCGAGGGCTGGGTGCTGGTCC
Organism: Rhodobacter sp.; assembly: GCA_020250175.1. Classification (GTDB taxonomy): domain Bacteria; phylum Pseudomonadota; class Alphaproteobacteria; order Rhodobacterales; family Rhodobacteraceae; genus Aliitabrizicola. Next base: position 30,558 of record JADCEN010000027.1, on the reverse strand, counting down.
GCGATCAGTATGACGACGGCGGCATCTCCGGTGGCACGCTGGAACGCCCCGGCCTGAAACGGCTGCTTGCCGACATCGAGGATGGGCTGGTTGACGTGGTGGTCGTCTACAAGATCGACCGCCTATCCCGCTCGTTGATGGATTTTTCCAAGCTGGTCGAGGTGTTCGACCGGAACGGCGTGACCTTCGTTTCCGTCACACAGTCGTTCAACACCACCACGTCTATGGGGCGGCTGACGCTGAACATCTTACTGTCCTTCGCACAGTTCGAACGCGAAGTGACGGCCGAACGCATCCGCGACAAGTTCCGCGCCAGCCGGATGAAGGGGATGTGGATGGGCGGCTGCCCGCCGCTAGGGTACGAGGTCAAGAACCGGAAGCTGGTCGAGACCGCCGATGCCGACCATGTCCGCTCGGTGTTCGCCCGGTTCATCGAGATCGGTTCCGGCACACTGTTGGCGCACGAACTGGCCGAGCGGGGCGTCACCACCGCACGTGGCCACCGCATCGACAAGAAGTTCATCTACCGGATGCTCAACAACCGGGTCTACATTGGCGAAGCGGTCCACAAGGGGACAAGCTATCCAGGCGAGCATGCGGCGATCATCGACATCGAGGCATGGGACAGGGTGCATGCCATCCTGACGGAAAGCCCGCGCAAGCGCGCAGCGCGGACCCGCGCTGACACGCCCGCGTTGTTGCGTGGGTTGCTCTACGGTCCCGATGGCGCTGCATTTTCCCCGACCCACACCCGCAAGGGCGGGCGGCTATACCGTTACTACGTCAGCCAGACGGTCCTGAAGCATGGCGCCGGATCGTGCCCTGTGGGCCGCGTGCCCGCAGGTGAGATCGAAGCTGCCGTTATCGACCAGTTGCGCGCGGTGTTTCGCCAGCCAGAAATCGTCGCGGGCACGTGGAAGGCGGCCCGAGAGAAAGATGCGGGGATCAATGAGGCAGAGGCCTACACAGCCCTTTCCCGGCTTGACCCGCTATGGGACGAACTCTTCCCCGCCGAGCAGGCGCTCATTGTGGCGCTTCTGGTCGAGCGGGTCGACATCATCGCCGATGGCATGAATGTGCGATTGCGCACGGACGGGCTGGCGGCGTTGGCGCGAGAGATGACTCCAAATGAGGGAGCGGCGGCATGACCCGCGCAAAGGCGATCCCAGATACCATCACCGTGCATGTCCCGTTCCGCCTTGTGAAGCGCGGCGGGCGGAAAGAGATGGTCTTGCCGACCGACAGGTCGACCCCTCGCCAAACCGACGACACGCTGGTCAAGGCGCTGGCGCGCGCCTTCCGCTGGAAACGCATGCTGGACACGGGCGAGTTCTCCACCATTGCCGATCTGGCTCAGCACGAACGGATCGCCGCACCTTTTCTGACGCGGACCATGCGGCTCGCACAGCTTGCGCCGGATCTTGTCGAGGCGATTCTGGATGGCCGACAGCCGCGCGGCCTCACGCTGGAGGCGCTGCGCGAGCCGTTACCGTCCGACTGGTCGGAACAGCGCCATCATCTGGCAATGTCCATCATTGACAATGAATCCCGCTGAATCAGGGGATTCACGGGGGCAACTGCCCGTGCTAGGGTTTCAAAAAGAGGCAGGCATGAGCGTTCTATTCACAGTTGGATATGAAGGGACCGATATTGATCGGTTCGTCCGGACCCTGAAGGCGGCCGGTGTACGGCAGCTGGCTGACGTACGTGCGGTCGCGGTCTCTCGCAAGGCCGGGTTTTCGAAGAAGAAGCTGGCCGAACGCCTCGCCGACGAAGGCATACGTTACATTCATTTCGTCTCGCTCGGTGATCCAAAACCTGGCAGGGAAGCAGCGCGCGCCGGTGAGTATGACCGATTCCGTTCGATTTACGGCGCGCACATCCTGACGGACGATGCGCAGAGCGCCCTGACGGAACTGACGGAAACCGTGCAGGCAGCGTCGACATGCCTACTCTGCTTCGAACGCGATCCCGAGACGTGCCATCGGACGATTGTCGCAAATGAGGTCTCCGAAAAGACGGGCTTCGATATTTTCAACCTTTTTGCCGATGATCCAGATCGATATGACCGTAACGCCGCAAAGTTGCCGCGTTTCCATCTTGGTGAAAGCCTTACCGCAGCGTAGCGCGACACAAGGGGAAACGGTTTGCTGCGCCGGGGTGACCCCCAACGGCGAGTTCAAACGTCTCTTTCCTGTCAGATTTCGGCATCTTGCCGACGAGGCCACGTTCAAGCGTTGGGATTGGGTCGATTTCAAATACCGCCTTCCAACCAGCGATCGGCGGCCAGAAAGCTGTCGCGTTTGGGAAGACAGCATTGTCGTGAACGGTGAAATGCCCCCGAAGGATCGCGCCCCCTTTCTCAATCGCTTGGTGTCAGCATCCTTCAAGGATGCCGAAGCCGCGGGGCGGTCGCTTGCGCTCATCCGCCCCAGAAACACCCGCTTCTACTACAAGCCGAAGAAACCAGACGAACTTGAGCAAGAGCGGCGCATCTACGCCGACGCAGCGCGTCAGGATTCCTTCTTCGATGAGCGGCTGAAAGCGCTGGAGCCCAGCCCATATGACTTCCGCTTCAAGTTTGAAGACGCCGCAGGGCAGCACGACTGTGCCAACGGGGATTGGGAAGCCCACGCGATGTTCTTCAATGGGCTGAGGCGCGAGGGGTCGGAGCGCGCAACGCTTGATTGGATGAATGCGACCTTCAATGAAGAATATCCTCGAAAGGGCATGTTGTTCTGCCTCGGCAACATGGCCAAACGCCCGCAGACCTGGCAGCTGCTGGGCGTTCTGCGGGTGAACGATACAGGGCAGTTGGCCCTGTTCTGACCAGGTATTGGCTGCGGCGGCGCCATGGCCGTCCACACACCCCCGATTGTCTGCCTTGGTGATCTCAGCCGCATTCGGCTTGCGCTCGAAGCGGTCCGCAGCTTAGTCTCACACGGTAAACGGCGGTAATGTCAGCTCAAATCCCGGGCGTTCGGCAAGGCCGTCGCCATCCGGCTTTTGAGGGCATGCATGAAACCCAACGCTCCAGCGATCCATCCTCTGCGGACCGGTATCCGGACGACAGGTTTGCGTTGCCTGCTCACCTCCGGTTGCTCCATAGCGGAAGCGGGGACGGTCGGCTGCATGTCGGCCTGGCCCGCGCGCAATTCGAAGAATGAGGTTTGACGTGTCGCGACTGACGGATCTGATCGCACGGGCGAAGGCGAAGGACCCGGCCTTGGGGGATGAGCTTGACCGCGAGTTCAAGGCGCTGGCATCACGGCGGGCTTTCGGCCTGAACTTTGAGCGGCACAAGCCCGAAAGCGTGGAACTGCCCGGCCGCCCGATCCGGCGGGGCGACAAGGTGCATGTGTTGCCGCAGCGCGGGTCCACGGCCAAGGGGGATCAGCGGCTGTGGCGGGTGCTGCGGCTGGAAGGAGCGGGGGAGGCGCGGGTCGCCCATCTGTCGCTGATCGACGCGGCCGAGCCTGAGAACGCGGAGGTGCCGGTTGCTGATCTGGTCGTAGTGGCCGAGTTCCGGGACTACATTTATCCGGGGCTGGTCAGCACGGGAAAGGTGACGCAGGGCGGCGACAAGCCCTTTCACACGGTAATCAACGGCGAGAACTTTCATGCGCTGGAGGCGCTGACCTATACCCACCGGGGCAAGATCGACGCGATTTACATCGATCCGCCTTATAATACCGGGGCGAAGGATTGGAAATACAACAACGACTATGTCGAATCAGAGGACTTGTATCGCCACTCCAAATGGTTGGCATTCATTGAGCGCAGGCTATTGATATCGCGAGAGCTGTTAAATCCAGCTGCTTCCACGTTGATCGTTACTATCGACGAAAAGGAGTACCTCAGACTGGGTTTGCTTCTCGAGCAGATTTTTCCTGATGCCACGGTTCAGATGATCAGCTCCGTGATTAATCCTAAGGGCTCGGCGCGATCGGGTCGCTTTAGCCGTGTGGATGAGTACATCTATTTCGTCTTCCTTGGAGCAGCGGCAGTCACTCCTTGGCGTTCTGATATGCTTCGTGAAGTTGATGAAGAGGGGCGGAAGGTCCGCTGGGCGGGGTTGATGCGCAATGGTGAAGGAAGTCGACGCCAGCGCATCCCTTCGATGTTCTTTCCAATCTATATTGATGCGAAGACTGGTAGGTACCATTCGACCGGAGAACCGCCGGCCCCGGATATTCGTCCCGAGGACATCCCTTCTCCACCTGGGACATTGGCAATTTTTCCAATCGACCAGTCTGGTCAAGAGTTAATGTGGCGTCTCAGCCCGCCGTCGTTTCGCGAGTATCTCGCAATCGGCCATGCGAAATTCGGTAAAAGGGATAGGTCGACAGGGCTTCGATCTATTTCCTATCTGCAAACTGGCATCCGACAAATGATCGAGAGCGGAGAGGTCGCAGTGGTTGGAAAGGATGCGGAAGGCGCACTTGAATTGGAGTTCGCTGATGCTTTTGGTACGCGGAATCCCACAACCATCTGGAATCTTGTTGCGCATAGCGCATCGGAACATGGCGCGGGCCTATTGAAGGCTTTGGTGCCCAATCGACGTTTCCCCTATCCGAAGTCGGTCTATGCTGTTGAAGATTGCCTTCGGTTTGTTGTCGGCAGAAATAGAGACGCCACCATCCTCGACTTCTTCTCCGGCTCCGGCACCACCGCCCATGCCGTCATGCGCCTGAACCGGCAGGATGGCGGGCGGCGGCAGTGCATCTCGGTGACGAACAACGAGGTGGCCGCTGACGAACAGACCACCCTGCGCAAGGCAGGCCTGCGCGCGGGCGACCCTGAGTGGGAGAAATGGGGCATCTGCGATTACATCACCAAGCCCCGGATCGCGGCGACCATCACCGGCAAAACGCCGGACGGCCAGCCCATCGCAGGCGACTACAAGTTCACCGACGAATTCCCGATGGCCGAGGGGTTCGAGGAGAACGCCGAGTTCTTCACCCTGACCTATGAGGCCCCGGTTGCCGTCAGCCACAACCTCGCCTTCCAGCGGGTCGCACCACTGCTGTGGATGCGCGCCGGGTTAGAGGGCCGCCGGATCGACGATCTACCCGCGCAGGGTTGGGAGATAGCGGACACCTACGGCCTGCTCGTGGACCTGGACCGCGCGACTGAGTTCTGTGCTGCCGCTGTGGCCATGGAAGGCCTGCGCGTAGCCTATATCGTCACCGACGACGACCGGCGCTTTCAAGCGGTTACGCGGGCCTTGCCCGACACCATCGAACCGGTACGGCTCTACGAGTCCTACCTTTCCAATTTCCGTTTTGCGATGGGCCGCTGAGCCATGAAATTCACGCTGAAAGACTACCAGGAAGAAGCCGTCAAGGACGTGCTGGTCAACCTCAAGAAGGCGTCACGCCGTTGGCGCGAGGACAAGGACAAGCACGCGTTCTCGCTGACCGCGACTACCGGCGCGGGCAAGACCGTGATGGCGGCGGCCGTGTTCGAGGCGCTGTTCCATGGGGATGACAACTACGACATCGAACCCGATCCCGGCGCGGTGGTGATCTGGTTCAGCGACGATCCGTCCCTGAACGAACAGTCCCGGTTTCGCCTGTTGGAGGCATCCGACCGCATCTCGATCTCGGACTTGGTGGTGGTTCAAAGCACCTTCCAGCGGGAAACGCTGGAGGCGGGGAAGATCTATTTCCTGAACACCCAGAAGCTGGGCAAATCGAGCCTGCTGGTCCGTGGTCACGATGCCGATGATGAAGGCATCGAGAAAGACGGCCAGATGCGGATCATGCCCGACATGCGGTCGTTCACGATCTGGGATACGATCCAGAACACCATCGATGATCCGGCGCTGACGTTGTATCTGGTGTTGGACGAGGCGCATCGCGGGATGCGCGCGGCCACCGGGGCGGGCGAGAAGACCACCATCGTCAAGCGGCTGATCAACGGGACCGGCTCGGTTCCCGGCATTCCTGTCGTCTTGGGCATCTCGGCGACGGTTGATCGCTTCAACGCCGCGATGACGGACATGCAGGGCCGCGCCACGCTTCCCAACGTGGTGGTGGATTCCGCCAAGGTGCAAGCCTCGGGCCTGTTGAAGGATACGATCATCCTCGACGTGCCGAAGGAGGTGGGTCAGTTCGACACCGTGCTCGTCCGGCGTGGCACGGACAAGCTGAAGGACATCTCGGCGGCGTGGGCGGCTTATGCGCAGGCGCAAAATGACGCGGACACCGTGTTGCCGCTGATGGTGCTGCAGGTGCCGAATTCCCCCGACCCGAACGACATCGGCCGGGCGCTCGACACGATCTATGACCGATGGCCGGACCTGCCCGACGACGCCGTGGCGCATGTGTTTGGCGAGCACACCGTACAGACCTTCGGTCGGCACACTGTTCCCTACATCTCGCCCGAGCGCGTGCAGGAGTCGACCTGGGTGCGGATCCTGATCGCCAAAGACGCCATCAGCACGGGCTGGGACTGTCCTCGCGCAGAAGTCATGGTCTCGTTCAGGCCAGCCAAGGACAAGACCCACATCACGCAGTTGCTCGGCCGCATGGTGCGCACGCCCCTCGCGCGCCGCATCCCGGGCAATGATCGCTTGAACGCCGTCGACTGCCTGCTGCCGTTCTTCGACGAACAGTCGGTCAGCGAAGTGGCCAAGGCCCTGATGTCGGGTGGCGATGGCGGCGACGACCTTCCTGGCCGTCGCGTTCTGATCAATCCGGCCGAGATGAAACCCAATCCGGCCATCGCGGAAGCCGTGTGGGAAAAGCTGGTGTCGTTGCCATCCCAGACGTTGCCAAAGCGCCAGGCCCGCCCGGTAAAGCGCCTGACCTCGCTGGCGCATGAACTCGCAGCAGACGGGCTGCTGGCAGAAGCCGGGAAGCTCGCGCATGCTGAAATGCACAAAGTCCTTGAGGGAACGAGAGCCAGGTACAAGGTCGAGATCACTGCGTCACGACATGCGGTGATGACGGTCGAGGGCAAGAGCCTGAAGACCGATATGAAGGCCGGGGAAATGACCTTCGATGATTTCCTCGAAGTCGCAGACTATGCGGTGATCGAAGATGCCTACCGCAGGGCTGGGCGTGCCATCAGCCCGGATCTGGCCACGACGTACAGCGACTTCATTGCAAGGGCCGACGGCGATCCAGACGACCTGGAAGGGGCGCTGATTGAAGCTCACGTCACAGTTGCGGCGCTTGGGCTGGTGCCGCAAGTAAAGGAGGCGCTGGAGGCCGAGGCAGAGAAGCTCGCGACGCAGTGGCTCTCCAAGTATCGAGTCCAGATCAAGAGCCTGTCAGACGAACGGCAGGACGTTTACCGGCAGATCCGGGAAATGAGCGCCAACCCGATGGAGGTTGATCTAGCGCGCCCGACGTCGTGGATGCAGCCAACAGTCATCCGGGAGGCCAACGGCAACGAAACGCCGCTGCCTCGCTTCGAGCGGCATCTCTTGTGCGGCGATGACGGCCTTTTCCCAGAGGACTTCAATACTTGGGAGGGCGAAGTCGTTAATGCCGAACTGAAGCGGGCGGGGACGTTGGGATGGTATCGCAACCCTTCCAGAGCCAGTCAGGACTCGCTCGGCATCATCTACGCGGAGGGCGAGGAAACGAAGATCGTTCGTCCTGACTTTGTATTTCTTGGTCAACTGGCCGATGGATCAGTCGTTGCCGACATAGTCGACCCGCATGGCATCCAGTTCGGCGATGCGATGCCAAAGTTGAAGGGGCTGTCCCGCTATGCAGAGACATTCGGTGGCCAGTATCGCCGGATCGAAGCTGTTGCGAAGATTGGCGACAAATTCCGCGTCCTTGACTTGACGGAGCCTGGCACCCGAGCCGCCGTCGCAACGGCTACGACAATCAAGGCCTTGTACGAGAGCGACGCAGCTGCTGACTACCTGGCCTAGGTCGCGCTCTCTTCCGATGCCAGTCGCGCTTTCGAAGCAGATGCCAAAGCGAACGCCATCATCGCGGTCGGACAAGGTTTTGTTGGCTTTTCAGGAGGTTGCGGCTCTGAACCGAAAGTGGTCCGGTTAACAGGTCTGGAGAATGTCGGCCCGGAGAGAACGCGTGTGCGCCCTTTGGGGCGTGGGTCGGTTAACAGCCCGACCCGCATAACCCCCGAAAACAACGGAAAAATCCAACCGCAGCCGGATCGGGAGATTACTTTCGCAAGGGCAAGTGGCGGAAGCGGTGGGATTCGAACCCACGGTACGGTTCCCCGTACGCCAGTTTTCAAGACTGGAGCCTTAAACCACTCGGCCACACTTCCATGTCCCGTCCGGTGATGCGGCGGACGGGGCGGGGCGTGACGCCCGTCAGCCCCGGATCCGCACCGGCTGACAGATGCGTATAGCAGGATTCCCCTTGGCCCGTCCAGCGATGTCCGCGCGGCCTGTCGCAGACTATTCCCGCCGTGCCGCAAACCCGTCCGCGCCCTGTCCGGGTTGTCGCGGCATGATCCGTGCGGACCGGGCGGCGCGCAGGGGAAATGTGCCGAAACGGGTTCGCGGTCTTTTCCTTGGCCCGTTGCGGCGATATGGTCCGAAAGGTGCGGGGGAGACTATGGATCACCCTGGCGGCGGGCGGAAATGGCGCGACACAGACTGCGCAGACAGGGCGAGGCTTTGCATGGCATCTGCAGGATATAGGCACGTCGCCTTCCGGACTCCGGGCCCGCATGCACGGGCGGGCTGCGAAGACGGCACGGCCCAGTTCACCTGCAGGGCCGCAGCGGATGCCGCGCCCGGCCCGGCGGCGGCACCCGCCCGCACCGGTCGCACCACGGGGGCGGATGTTCAGGTGCCCAAGGTCTTCACGCAGGCGGCGCAACTGTGGGCCGGGTGCCCGTCGCTGGTCCGCGTCCGGGTTGCCTTGCCTGATGCAAGCAAGCGCGGACGGGGGATCATCCGCAACGATGTAACCGGCAAGACGGTGACCGCCACCCTGTTGGGGCGCAAGCGCGGAAACCCCGGCCCGTCGATTCAGGTTTCCTCTGACAGGGGCAGGGTGGGGGGCCTTGCAGCCGGACGGCCCGCAACGGTCATGATCGCCGCGCTGCGCCGGGAAGACGAGACGCCTGTCATACCCGGGGTTGCCGCCGCACCCGCCTGGACCAAAGCCGTCGAAACCGGCCTGGGTGATCCCGGTGCCGTCCCGGCTGTAACCGGCATGGCCGAAGCCAGGGCCGGGGCACCGGTCACGGACGCGGGCCTGCCCATAAGGGCGGGCCGGGCCAAGGCCGTGCCTGCCGCCCGTGTCCCTGCCAGGGGCGGCACGACCAGTATCAAGCCGGGCGTCTTGATCTTCGGCGTCAAGGCCAAGACCGGGCGTGCGGCCGATGCCGCAACCAGGGCCGGTACAAGCGCCACCGCGCGCAAAAAGGATCGCACGGGCAAGGCCTGTCAGAGCATCGCTGTCAGCCTTGCGGCCGACGGGGCAGACTGCGACGCCCTGATGAAGACAATCAAAGGGCCGGGTCCTGCTGATGCATGTTTCCATTCCCGCTGACCTTCCGGACAAGGATGCCACTGCCCCATGTTGTACCGACTGATCCTGATCTTCGTCGCCCTGCTTGCCCTTCCTGCCCAGGCCTTTGACACGCGCGCCACGGCCGCCTGGGTCTTTGACGAGGCGACCCAGACCGTCCTATTGGCCAAGAACGCGGACCAGCCGCTGCCGCCTGCCTCGATGTCCAAGCTGATGACCCTGAACATGCTGTTCGAGGCGCTGCAGGACGGTCGCGTGACCATGGATACGACCTTTGCCGTGTCCGCCAAAGCCCGCAGCATCGGCGGATCAACGATGTTCCTGAACGAACAGGACCGCCCGACGGTGCGCGATCTGATCCACGGCATCATCATCAATTCCGGCAACGACGCCTGTATCGTGGTGGCCGAGGGTCTGTCCGGCAGCGAAGAGGCCTTTGCCGCGCAGATGACGGAGCGCGCCAGGGCGCTTGGCATGACCCGGTCGACCTTCGCCAATGCCTCGGGCTGGCCCGATCCGAACCACCGCATGAGCATGCATGATCTGGGCCTGATCGCCCGGCGCCTGATCGAGGCGTTTCCCGAGGAATACGCGATCTTCAAGGAAACCGAGTTCAATTTCGCCGACCGCTCCGAAGCGAACCGGTTCAACCGCAACCCGCTGCTGAAGCTCGACATCGGCGCTGACGGCCTGAAAACCGGCCACACGAAAGAGGCCGGATTTGGCCTTGTGGGGTCGGCCGTTCAGGGCAACCGCAGGGTCATTTTTGTCATCAACGGGCTGGAAAGCGATGCCGCCCGCGCCGAGGAGGCCGAGCGCATTGTCAACTGGGCCTTCCGTCAGTTCGTTCTGAAGACGGTCGCAAAGGCAGGCACGCGCGTGGCCGAGGCCCCGGTCTGGATGGGCCGGGCGCGGACCGTGGGGCTGGTCCCGGCCCGCGATGTGGCGGCGCTTGTGCCGGCGCTGGATCAGGATGGCATTTCGGCCGAGGTCAGCTATACCGGGCCGCTGGCGGCACCCCTGGCTGCGGGGCAGCCTGTGGCGGAGCTGATCATCCGGGTTCCCGATCTGCCCGATGCGCGCATTCCCCTTGTCACCGAAACCGCTGTCAACCGGGCAGGATTTCTTGGGCGGCTGACAACTGCGGCGCGGGTCCTTTACGCCCGCTTCAGCGCAGAGGCACCGGCAAGCTGAATGCCGGGTCGGGGGCACTTCATCAGTTTCGAAGGCATTGACGGGTCGGGCAAATCGACCCAGGCCCGGCTTCTGGCGCAGGCCCTGCGCGATGCCGGTCATGTCGTGACCCTGACGCGCGAGCCGGGCGGAAGCCCCGGTGCCGAAGAGATCCGCCGTCTGGTGCTGGAAGGCGATCCGGACCGCTGGTCGGCCGAGACCGAAATCCTGCTGTTCACCGCCGCCCGCCGCGATCATCTGGAAAAGACCATCCGCCCCGCCCTGGCGCGCGACGAGATCGTGATCACCGACCGTTTCGCGGATTCGACCCGCGTTTATCAGGGCATCACGCGCGGCGATCTGCGGGCCCTTGTGGACCGCCTGAATGATCTGATGATCGGCACCGAACCTGACCTGACCCTGCTGATCGACATCGACCCGGCAACAGCCCTGTCGCGTGCCGTCGCCCGGCAGGGCAGCGAGCAGCGCTTTGAAGAGATGGGGCTGGCGATGCAGACGGCCATGCGCGCCGGGTTTCTGGCCCTGGCCCAGGCCACCCCCGCCCGCTTTGTGGTGATCGACGGTGCGCGCGATCCGCAGGCGGTTGCGGCAGAGGTGCTGCGCGCGGCCCAAGCCCGGCTGCCGCGCTGATGGCCCGCGCCCCCGACCTGTCGGAAGACCCCATCCCGGAACCCGACCGGGTCGAAGGTGCCCCCCACCCCCGCGAAACGCTGTGGCTGATCGGGCAGACGGCGGCAGAGGCCACCTTTCTCGACGCGTACCGTCAGGGCAGGCTGCCGCATGGCTGGCTGCTGACCGGACCGCGCGGTGTCGGCAAGGCCACCCTGGCCTGGCGCATCGCGCGCTTTCTGCTCGCCACGCCCGAAGAGGATGGCGGCCTGTTTGCCCCGCCCCCGCCCGTCAGCCTTGATGTGCCGCCCGACCATCCCGTCGCGCGCAGGATGCTGGCCCTGTCGGAGCCGCGCCTGTTCCTGCTGCGCCGCCCCTGGGATGACAAGGCCACCCCGCCGCGCCACCGGCAGGAGATCACCGTGGAAGAGGTTCGCCGGATGAAGAATTTCTTCAGCCTCTCCGCCGCCGACGGCGGACGGCGCGCGGCAATCATCGACACGGCGGACGATCTGAACACGAATGCCGCCAATGCCTTGCTGAAACTGCTGGAAGAACCGCCCCGGGGCGTCACGCTGCTGCTGGTCAGCCATCAGCCCTGGCACCTGTTGCCGACCATCCGCTCGCGCTGCCGCGACCTGCGGCTTGGTCCGCTGTCCGCCCCCGACATGGCGCAAGCCCTTGTCGCCGCGGGCGGCACAGCGGACGAGGCCGGGGCCATGGCCGAACTCAGCGGCGGTTCGGTGGGCGAGGCGATCCGGATTGCCAACCAGGACGGGATAAAGCTTTATGCGCAGATCGTTGCACTTTTCGCCACCCTGCCCCGGCTTGACCGGCCCCGCGCGCTGGCGCTGGCCGAAGCCGGTGCCGGACGCGGGGCCGAGGCCAGCTTTGAGCTGATCCTGCGGCTGGTGGACCTGTTTCTGGCGCGCCTTGCGCGGGCCGGCGTCACCGGACACCCCCCGCCCGAGGCGGCATCCGGCGAGGCGGCGCTGATCGCGCGCCTGGCACCGGATGCCGGGGCGGCCCTTGTCTGGGCCGATCTTGCGCAAAGCCTTTCGGCCAGGGCGCGCCGGGGCCGGGCGGTCAACCTTGACCCTGCCTCACTTCTCATGGATATGGTGCTGAAGATCGACGAGACGGCGGGCATGCTTGCCCCGAGGTGAGCCATCCATGCCTGTCCCCCCAGCCCTTGTCGACAGCCACTGTCACCTTGATTTTCCTGATTTCGACGGCGAACTGCCCGCTCTTCTGTCGCGCGCCCGTGCGGCCGGCGTCACGCGGATGGTGACCATCTGCACCCGGCTGCGCCTTGAACCGCATGTGCGCGCCCTGGCCGAGGCGCATGAGGGCGTCTTCTACGCCGTCGGCACCCATCCGATGAGCGCTGCGGAAGAACCCCTGGCAAGGGTCGAGGATCTGGTCGCCCTGGCGCGGCACCCGAAATGTGTCGGCATCGGCGAATCCGGGCTGGACTATCATTACACCGCCGAAACAAAAGCCGTGCAGCAGCACAGCCTGCGCATCCATGCCGCCGCCGCCCGGATCACCGGGCTGCCGCTGATTATCCATGCCCGTGCGGCAGATGAAGACGTGGCGGCCATCCTTGCAGAAGAGTTCCGGAACGGTGCCTATGCCTGCGTGATGCATTGCTTTTCCTCTGGTGCGGGGCTGGCGCGTGCGGCCCTTGACCTTGGCTTTTACCTGTCGATGTCCGGCATCGCGGCCTTTCCGAAATCAGACGATCTGCGCGCCATCTTCCGCTCAGCCCCGCTGGACCGCATCCTGCTGGAAACCGACAGCCCCTATCTTGCCCCGCCGCCGCACCGGGGGCGGCGCAACGAACCGGCCTATACCGCCCTTACCGCTGCCGCCGGTGCCGCGCTGTATGGCCTGACACTGGAAGAATTCGCGGCCCGGACATCCGCCAATTTCGACCGGCTGTTCACCAAGGCGGCACCCGCCGCCGCCGCCGCGTGACGGGGCGGGTCTGATGGGCCTGCGCGCCACCATCCTGGGCTGCGGATCATCGGGGGGCGTACCGCGCCTTGGCGGCCATTGGGGCGACTGCGACCCGGCAGAGCCGCGCAACCGCCGCCGCCGCTGCTCGCTTCTGCTGGAACAGACCGGCCCCGGCGGCACCACCCGCGTGCTGATCGACACATCGCCCGACATGCGTGACCAGCTGCTGGACGCGGGCGTGGGCGAACTGGATGCGGTGGTCTACACCCATTCCCACGCCGATCATGTGCATGGTATCGATGATCTGCGCCAGATCGTTTACAACATGCGCCGCCGCCTGCCGATCTGGGCCGATCACCCTACGCAGGAGGCGCTTTATGCGCGCTTCGGCTATGCCTTCATCCAGCCCGAAGGCTCGCCCTATCCGTCGATCCTTGACATGCATACCATCACCGGACCTTTCGGGATTTCCGGCCCCGGCGGCGTGATCCGGCTTGCGCCCTTCAAGGTCGATCACGGCTCGACCACGGCACTGGGGTTCCGCGTGGGCGACATGGCCTATCTTCCCGATGTGGTGGCCATTCCGCACGAAACCTGGGCGGAGTTGCAGGGGCTGGACTGCTGGATCCTTGATGCCCTGCGCCGCACCCCGCATCCGACCCATGCCCATCTGGCACTGTCGCTGGAATGGATCGCCCGCGCCGCACCCCGGCAGGCGGTGCTGACCAATATGCACATCGACCTTGATTACCGCACGCTGCAGGCAGAGCTTCCGCCCCATGTCCGCCCTGCGCATGATGGCATGATCATCGACCTTGCCGCCGGATGAACGCGCTTCTTGACGTTATCCTTCCGGTCTTTGCGGTGATTGGTCTTGGCTATGCCGCCGCGCGGGCGGGCCTGCTGGACAGGGGTGCGGTTGACGGGCTGATGCGCTTTGCGCAAACCGTCGCCGTGCCCTGCCTGCTGTTCCGGTCGATCGCCACCCTTGATCTGGCTTCGGTCTATGACGCGCGCCTGTTCCTTGCCTTCTACCTTGGGGCCTTTGCCGCCTTCGCCCTTGGCTTTGCCGGGGCGCGTCTGCTGTTTGCCCGCCCCGTCACAGATTCGGTGGCCATCGGCTTTGTCTGCCTGTTTTCAAATTCCCTGCTGCTGGGCCTGCCGATTACCGAACGCGCCTATGGCCCGGATGCGCTGGAGGGAAACTTCGCCATCCTGTCCATCCATGCACCGCTGTTCTTTGCCTTCGGCATCACGCTGATGGAACTGGTCCGCAGCCATGGTACCGGCCTGCATCCGGCGGCACTGGCCCGGCAGGTGCTGCGGGCGATTTTTTCCAACGGGCTTGTCATCGGCATCCTCTTGGGATTCGCCGTTAACCTCGGGCATCTGCCCCTGCCCGGTTTCCTGTTCAGTGCGGTCAACATCATGGCCGCTGCCGCAATTCCGGCCGCCCTTTTCGGGCTGGGCGGGGTGATGGTGCGCTACCGCCCCGAAGGTGACATGAAGACCATCGCGATGGTCTGCGCGATCTCGCTGATCTTCCATCCGGCGGTCACCTGGACCTTGGGCCGCTTCGTGCTGCGCCTGGATACCGACCAGCTGCGCTCTGCCGTCATGACGGCGGCGATGGCACCCGGGATCAACGCCTATCTCTTTGCCAACCTTTATGGCGTGGCAACGCGGGTGGCGGCCTCGGCCGTGCTGCTGGCCACGGCCGCGTCGATCCTGACCGTCTGGGGCTGGCTGCACATCCTGCCGTAACGGGCGATCTTTCCGCGAAAAGCCCACTCCCCGGCGCGGCACCGCCTGCGCGTCCCGCCGGTCAGTGCGGCGATACCCCGCGCAACCGTTCCGACCGCCGCCGCAGCAGTTCCACCGTGGCCAGCAGCAGGATCGAGATCACGACAAGGATCGTCGCCACGGCAAGGATCGCAGGGCTGATCTGTTCGCGGATGCCGTTCCACATCTGGCGCGGAATGGTCTGCTGTTCGGGTCCGGCGATGAACAGCACCGCCACCACCTCGTCGAACGAGGTGACAAAGGCAAACAACGCGCCAGAGACCACACCCGGCAGGATCAGCGGCATCACCACCTTGAAAAAGGTCGTGCGCGGGTTCGCACCAAGCGACTGCGCCGCCCGGATCAGCGATTGGTCAAACCCCGAGAGTGTGGCCGTCACGGTGATGATGACAAAGGGAATCCCCAGGATTGTATGGGCCAGGATCACGCCGAGATAGGTCGAGGTCAGCCGCCCGCATTCGATGCCGATGATCCCGCAGGGGTTGGAGTAGAAAAAGAACATCCCCGTGGCGATGATGATGATCGGCACGATCATCGGGCTGATCAGGATCGCCATGATCGTGCGCCGCCAGGGCATTTCGGGGCGCGACAGGCCAAGGGCCGCCAGCGTGCCAAGGATGGTGGCAAGGATCGTCGCCCAGAAGCCCACGATCACCGAATTCTTGGCGGCGTTGACCCAGGTGGAATTCGCCCACATGTCGGCAAACCATGCGCCGTCACGCGGTGCTTCGGGTGCCTGCATCCCGAAGGTCAGCAGCGTGTCATACCAGCGCAGGGAATAGCCCGCAGGATCGAAGCTGAGCATCTTTTCGGTAAAGCTGAAATAGGGCTCGACGTTGAACGACAGCGGGATGACCACCAGGATCGGCGCGATCAGAAAGACGAAGACCAGCGCGCAGATGACCTGATAGATGCGGTGCCAGGCGCGTTCCAAAGGATCGGCATAGGGGGGCAGCGCCATCAGGTCACCCGAGTTTCAGCCGGTCGATGCCGACCAGCCGTTCATACAGCCAGTAAAGGATCAGCACCCCGACCAGAAGCATCGCCGAAAGGGCGGCGGCCAGCGACCAGTTCGACTTGTCCATGTGAAAGTCGATGAGGTTCGAGATCAGTTGCCCGTCCGCCCCCCCGACCAGCGCGGGCGTGATGTAATAGCCCACCGCCAGAATGAAGACCAGAAGCGAACCCGCCCCGATGCCGGGCAGTGTCTGCGGCAGGTAGACCCGGCGAAAGGTTGTCCAGGATGTCGCACCAAGGCTGCGGGCGGCGCGGGCATAGCTGGGCGGGATCACCCGCATCACCGAATAAAGCGGCAGGATCATGAAGGGCAGAAGGATATGGGTCATCACGATGATCGTGCCGGTCTGGTTGTTGATCATCCTGAGCCGACCATCCCCGGCGATGACACCGATCCAGACCAGCAGGTCGTTGATCACCCCTTCGCCCTGCAGAAGGGCCATCCAGCTTGTCGTGCGGACAAGAAGCGAAGTCCAGAACGGCAGAAGGACCAGGATCATCAGCAGGTTGGCCCTGGCCATCGGCAGGGTCGCAAGCAGATGCGCAACCGGGAAACCGATCAAAAGGCAGATCAGCGTGATCAGCCCGGACAGGACGAAGGTCTTGACGAAAAGATAGACATAGATCTGCCGGTTTTCCGGCACCCGTTCCAGGCTGCCGTCGGGGCCGCGTTCGAAGTCAAGCGCGACCATGTAGAAATCGGCCGTATAGGCCGATGACGAAGACCGCATCGCGGCCCAGACCCGGGGGTCGTCCCATTTGGGATCAGCGGCAAGAAGGGCCGCCTTGAAGGGTGGCGTCATGTCTTTGGCCGAGCGCGCGGTCTTGGTGAAAAGCGACCGGCTTTCGGGCAGGACATAGTTCACCCGTGTTCCGGCCTCGCCTGCGGTGCGGTTCGCCTGCATCGCGCGCAGGTCCTGCGCCAGGGCGGCAAAGGCGGCCTCGTCGGGCTGGGTGCCGGGCGGGTTGGCGGCAAACCAGGCCGAGACGGCGGGCGCATTGGCGGAAAAACCATCGTGGTGGACCGAGCGGTGCAGCATCTGCCCGATGGGCAGGATGAAGCTGACAAGGACGAACAGAAGCAGCGGCACCACCAGCCAGAAAGCGCGGCGGCGGGCACGGCCCTGGGCCTCGGCCAGGGCCTGGGCAAGCGGTCGGCCATCGGCCGTGGTCAGAAGGGCGCTGTCGGCCATTGTCGGGTCCAGTCCGGAAAAGGCGCGGGGAACAGGCTGCCCCCCGCGCCGTTCGTTGGCGTCAGCCAGCGGCCAGCCAGGCGTTGAAGCGCTCGTTCAGCTCGGCGTCCCGGTCAACCCAGAACTCCCAGCTCGATTCCAGCGCGTTCTTCATGTTTTCCGGCGCTGTCGGCAGATGCGCCGCCATTTCGGTCTTGCCATCGTTGAAGACCAGCGGGTCGATCAGCGCCGACTTGCGGGCCGGGCCATAGCTGATCCACTGGGCCTGCTGCCGCAGACCTTCGGTCGATGTGGCATAGGCGATGAACTGCTTGGCCTCTTCCATGTTCGGGGCCCCTTTCGGGATAGCATACATTTCGTTTTCGTAGATCTGGCCATCCCAGACGATCTGGAAGGGTTTGCCTTCGGCGACCTGGGCGGCGAAGATGCGGCCGTTATAGGCCATGGACATCACCACCTCGCCATCGGCCAGAAGCTGCGGCGGCTGGGCGCCAGCCTCCCACCAGACGATGTCGGCCTTGATGCTGTCCAGCTTGGCAAAGGCGCGGTCGACGCCCTCGGGCGTGCCAAGGGTGGCATAGACATCTGCCGGGGCCACGCCATCGGCCATCAGCGCAAATTCAAGCACCGCCTTGGCACCCTTCTTCAGCCCGCGCTTGCCGGGAAACTTGGTGGTGTCAAAGAAATCGGCTGCGGTGACCGGGCCACCATCGGGGAACTTGGTGGTGTCATAGGCAAAGACCGTAGCCCAGATATCGGTCGAGACGCCGCATTCGGTGACGGCACCGGCAAGGAAGTCTTCCGCCGCAGGGGTGCCGTCGGCACCGGGCGGCAGGATCGAAGCGTCGATGGGTTCAAGCACGCCTTCGTCGCAAAGACGGATCGCGTCGGCATATTCAAGGCTTGCGACATCGATGGTGACGTTGTTCGCCTCGACCATCGCCTTGATCGGCGTGGCCGGGTTGTCGCTGTCCACCATCACGGTGGCGATGCCCGTCGCGGCGGTGAAGGGCTTGAGGTGGCCTTCGGACTGGGCCGCGCCATAGGCACCCCCCCAGGACATGACGGTCACATCGGCCTGGGCCGAAAAGGCCAGCCCGACAAGCGCGGTGGAAAGGATGAGGGTCTTCTTCATTGGCAGTCTCCCTGTTGGTATTGCCTGGGTTGTTCCGGGGCCCTGGCGGGCGGCCCGGCGTCATCAAGGGTCCAGCGCGCGGGCATCCTGGGGATGCCAGCCCACCTTGATCTTCTGGCCGGGGGCAAGCCTGGTCTGCCCCAGCGTGTTCCGCATCTTCATCACGAAGTCATCGGTTCCCGCAACCTTAAGGACGGTGCGCAGGATGTCACCCATGTAGATCACCTCGACCACCTCGGCGTCCAGCGTGCGCGCACCGGGGGGCATCATCTCGGGCTTGAATTCCACCCGTTCGGGGCGGATCGAGACCACCGTGCGGCTGCCCTTTTCGGTGATGCTGACCGGGGTGGCGTCGATCAGCTCGCCCGTGGCAAGGCGGACCAGCGCCTTGTCGCCCGAACGGTCTTCGACGGTGCCGGGCAGCCTGTTGTTCTCGCCGATGAAGCCCGCGACAAAGCTGTTGCCGGGGCGTTCATACAGGTCCGCAGGCGGGGCAAGCTGCTGGATGCGCCCGTCGTTGAAGACCGCGATGCGGTCGCTCATCGTCAGCGCCTCGCCCTGGTCATGGGTGACATAGACCACGGTGATGCCCAGCGATTCATGCAGGTGCTTGATCTCGAACTGCATATGCTCGCGCAATTGCTTGTCCAGCGCGCCCAGGGGTTCGTCCATCAGCACAAGCCCCGGATCAAAGACCAGCGCGCGTGCCAGGGCGATGCGCTGCTGCTGGCCGCCCGAAAGCTGCGCGGGACGGCGGCTGCCGAAGCCGCCCATCTGCACCATGTCCAGCGCGCGGGCGATCTTGGCCTCGCGCTCGGGCCTGGCCATGCCGCGCACTTCCAGCGGAAAGGACAGGTTCTCGGCCACCGTCATGTGCGGAAACAGCGCGTAATTCTGAAACACCATGCCGATGCCGCGCTTGTGCGGCGGCACCTGGTTGATCGGCCGGCCATCCAGCCGGATCTCGCCGCTGGTGGCCGTCTCGAACCCGGCCAGCATCATCAGGCAGGTCGTCTTGCCAGAACCCGAGGGGCCAAGCATGGTCAGGAATTCGCCCTTGGCAATGCTCAGGTTCAGGTCCTTTACGACCAGCGTTGCGCCGTCATAGCTTTTCTGGACGCGGTCGAATTCGACAAACGACTCTGCGCGGGCGGTGACGGCCAAGGAACTTTCCCCATCAGCATCGGCAGGCAATCGTCCTGCTCTTCGTTATGCCGACTAAAACGGAACGCGGGAAGAATGCAACGGGCTTGTCCGACTTTTGCGCCCTGCACCGGCATTGCCGAAAAAACAGGCACCGACGCGGCAAACTGGCGTCTGCCGAAGCGCCCCCAAAGCCGCAACGCGCCCCAAGGTCCAAAGGCCGAACGCGGCCCGACCCTCCGCAGTCAGGGGCGGCCCGCATCAACAGCGCCCGGCATCGTCAACTGGTGCGGATGAAAGGACTCGAACCTTCACGGGAGTTACCCCACAGCGACCTCAACGCTGCGCGTCTACCAATTCCGCCACATCCGCATGCAACTGGTTTGGTGGCGGGGTTCTAGCGAAGCCGCCTGGCGAAGGGAAGGGGGTTTGTGCGGCCATCGCGCCAAAGCAGCCAGACCGCAGCGGCGGCCACGGCCAGCATGGCCGCCAGACCCGGCCATGGTGTGCCGGGAAAGACAGCCTCGCTCATCCGCCGCCCCGGAAGGAAGGTGAAGGCCCCGGCCAGCAACAGCGCCTGGGCATAAAGCGCGCGCATTGTCGCGCCGTGCCTTGCCACGTCACCCGAACGGATGGCGTGAACCGCGACGACCAGACCGAACAGGGTGATGACCGACAGGATGTGGATGACCGAGAACGGCCCGATCATCGGATTTTCGCTGATCCAGAACGACGATCCGGCCGTGATTGCCATGCTCACAACCCAGACGCGACCGACCACGCGATGCAGGATGTCGCGGCTGTGCCGAAGAACCGCCACCGGCCCCAGCACGACCGAAAGCAAGGCCGCCGCGACATGCAGCTGGATCAGGGCGGGTGCGTCAAGAAGCGGGACAAGGGTCATGCGGCAGGATTGGCAGATCAACCGCCGGTTTGGAACCCGCCTTTCGCCATTGGCCAGCACCCTTTCAGGGCGAAGCCGCGATCCCCTTGATCCGGCTTATTCGCGCAAGCGGGCGGGAAAGGTTGCGTTTGGCTGAAAGTACTGTGGATTGAGGCTTCCGGACAGAATCCGGCAGCGGCATCGGACGCACGGATGGAGGAAACGCACAGCCGGTCACGGCTGTCCGTCAGTTTGGCGGCGGGACGGGTGCCGCTTGCGTGGCCTGGGCTCGCATCGCAGCCGACGCACTTGCGCTTCACCGCGCTGATGGCGGACCCTGCGAACCTCAAGCTCCTGCGCAAGGCGGTGCCGGAACTGGCTGGCCGCGGGATTCGGGCAGAGCGGCGGGGCAAGCGGATGCCATGGGCAGTGTGCTGTCTGATCTTGACACATGCAATGTAGTGACTGATAACTCACTACATGAGTACCGGATCAAGAAAGACCCTTGAAGAACGAAAGGACGACCTGGTGACTGCGGCAATCCGTGAGTTTGCAGCCCATGGTCTGGACGCGGCGTCCACCGGTGCGATTGCGAAAGCTGTCGGCATCTCGCAGCCCTATCTGTTCAAGATATGGGAAACCAAATCACAGCTTTTCCTTGCCGCCCTTGATCAGGTTTTCAATACGGTCATCGGAACCTTCCAGGCCGAGGCGGTGGGAAAACCTGCGTCCGTCGAAACCCTTACAGAAGTCGGAAATGCCTACGACAGCCTGTCACGCGCAGAAATGCAGATGTTGCTGCAGGGGTTTGCGGCCTGCGACCATCCCGAGATCCGCGATCTTGTGGAACGCAGGTGGATGGAGCTGATCGGTGCCCTGAAGAAAATCGCAGGCACCGGTGGCGATCCCATCCAGCATTTTCTTGGCTTCGGATTGCTGATGACAGTCGTGCGCACGGCCGGGATGCCGGACAGCGCCCTGATCTGCGATGTTCCATAACTTACTGGACCAAAACGAAGAAACCACTCTCCAGCCAAACAGAAAGGAAACACTCCGTGTCAACCGCCTCGTCCCGGATCGTCGCCTATGCAGTCGTTACTGCGGGCTTTCTGACTCTTGCCTACGGGCTTACGATGCTGTCCGCCGTGCTCAATTTTCTCGGCCTTGATGGCGCTTCCCTGAGCACCTTTGCCGAATTCGTGACCGCGAATTCCACGGCGTTCAACTTGTCCCTCGTCTCGGCGATGGTCGGCTATATTCTTGCCGTACCGATGATGCTGATCATCACCGAAGCCGCGTTTGGTGGCCAGACAGATCAGTCGCGCCGCAAGGGGTTTGCCTTGGGTCTGGTCTGGGCGTCTTTGCCGCTTCGCCCGCTCTGGTGGGTTGCCATCATCACACTGACGCCCATGCTTATGGCCGTGTCCGGCCCCGATGCCGACCCGACGACGGCTGTCGCCACCTTCACCGGATACCAGATGCTGTTTGCCTTCCTGAACGCGGCCACAGAGGATATTGCGGTTAATATCCTGGGCGGGGGCTGGTTCGTGATCGTCGGGCTGACCATCGTTGCGACGCGGAACATGCCCGCCCTTCTGGGGTGGATCGGCTGCGTGATAGGGGCCATGTACCTTGTCTCTTCGGCCGAGCTCTTTGGTTTTGCCTTTGGGGCAGGTGGCGGCTTCATTCCCATTGTGGCAGGCGTGGCCGGGCCTTTCTGGCTGGGTGCTGCGGGAATTCTGGCGGTTCACAGGGTCTTCTGACAGGCTGCTGAAGAACTTGCCTCGCGACGCGGTTCAAGGAACATAATCCCCTCTTTCTGCAGGGTTTGCAGGGGGGGATCATGCGGGGTACGCACGGGGCGGCAGTTTCGCGTTTCAGCCGTGTGGACCTTGAGAAGGGCATCCCGGCGCGCCACCGGTTGCGGAAGGTCCGGCAGGTCGTGAATGGCGCGCTGACGCGCCTTCGTGAATGTCCATCTGGCGGAAATCCCGCGCAATGTCGCAGCGTTCGTCGGGAAACCCCCGCCTCACCCCATGGACCCCCCCTTCCCGACGGCGCAGGCCGACATGGCGCGAACGCCCTCGTCGTCCCCGACACTCTCTCTCTGCTAACCTTGCCACCCGGCAGCATTGACCAGAACCAGGTCGAAACCATCTGGCAATATCTGCGCGCCAACCGGCTCCCGATCAGCATATTCGACAGCTGCGACGCCATCGTCGATGCCTGCTGTGCCGCATGGAACCGCTTCGCCAACGATCCCAACACCGTCACCTCAATCACCCCGCGCGCCTGGGCAAAGGTCAGTTGAAAGGGCCGTTGGTATCAGAGGCGCCAGAGGGCCGGGCCGACGACCCTGCCGGTCGATCGCAGAAGGATGGTGGCGCGCGCTGGACCAGGACGCATGGCACGTCACATTGCGGCGGCAAGAACCATGTGAACGCGGGGCGGAGGCACAAACCGGCGCTGCGCTGCCATGTCACCGATGCCGCAGGGCAAGACAGCCAGGCGGCGGATCACCTGCTGATGCAGGGCAATACCGGCTCTGGCCTATGGGCGGATGCTGCCTGCCGCTCTGAAAAGACTCAGGCGCAGCTGCAGCGGCAAAAGCTTGCAGAGGCAATTCGAACCCGTCTGCCGACGCAAGCCGTTCCATGACTGTCAGCTTTCGTACCGGCACTGCCACAAAAGCCCCCGCATTGCGTCCTTGGGCGTGCTCAGCAGTGACGGCGGGCTGCCGAAGAAATCCGCCGAAATTCCCGGTCTTCCGGTTTTCATGCAAGCAGCGTCGCCTCGCGCGATAGCTGACACCAACGACCAAGGGCTTGCGCCTGAAGTGGCCCCTTTGGTGGAGCGATCCGAAGACTACCCCTGCGGCTTTTTCGGCGGCACAAATCGCTTGCTGGTGTCAGACGGATCAGCCGGGCGCGGGGCGGGTTTCTTGCCGAAGGCGGGTTTGGTGTGGGATTTGCTGCCTGCGGCCTTGCCGAATGCCGGTTTGCCGCCTGCTGCCGCTGCGGCCTTGGGGCGGGGCGGGCGGGCATCGGCCCCGCCGGATTTCGGGGGCTGCCAGCGGGGTTTGGGGGCCTCGCCTTCTGCGCGGCGGGCGGTGGGTTTCGCCGTGCCGTCACGCTTCACGTAAGGCTTGCGGTCGCCGTCTGCCGGTTTGGTATAGGGTTTCGCCGCAGCATCGTCGCGCTTGGGGTAGGATTTGGGCGCATCGTCGCGCTTGGTGTAGGATTTCGGCGCATCACCGTCGCGTTTCGCATAGGGCTTTGCTGCGGCATCGTCGCGCTTCACGTAGGGTTTGCGCGGGGCATCTGCTGCCTTGGCATAGGGCTTCGCCGCATCGGTGCGCTTGGCGTAAGGCTTGGGCGCGTCATCCCGTGTGGCGTGGGGTTTGGCATAGGACTTGGGCGCATCGTCGCGCTTGGCATAGGGCTTTGCGACCGTATCACGTTTCACAAAGGGCTTGCGGTCGGGATCAAAAGGTTTGCGATCCGGGTCATAGGGCTTGCGCGGGACCGGGGCGCTGTCCTCGCGCAGCGGGCGCGGGGCAGGCGCAGCACTGCGCACTGGGGCAGGGGCGGCAGAAGGTGCTGCGGCAAACTCTGCCTCGCCCTCATCGATGCGCAGGGGCTTGGGGGTATAGACTTTGCGGTCGGCCTCGGGTTCATGGGGCTTCGCCTCGCGCGGTTTGGCGCGGGGCTTCACCGGCGCATCCAGGTTCGGCTCGCCCGCGATGCGGCGCAGGGTGACGCCGGGTTCCAGTTCCATCCCCTCGCCGAAGCGGGGGGCAAGGGCCACGGCGATCTGGACGAAGGTTTCATCCTCCTGCACGCGGATGGCACCGATGCCGTCTTTGGTGATGCCGCCCGCATCGCAGATCTTCGGCAGCAGCCAGCGCGCCTCGGCCCGGCCGGCGCGGCCCACATTGATGGCATACCAGACCGAGGCACCGAATTCCCCGCGCGGTTTCGGCGCGGCGGGGGCGGGGCCGGACAGGTCCATCAACTCTTCAGGCGCAGAACGGCCTTCGCGCCACAACCGGGCAAAGGCGGCGGCGGCCTGATCGGGGCCGACGCGGTCCAGAATGGCCGCGACCACGGCCTTTTCATCCTCGGTCACCGGCTGCACCAGGGCGGCGTGATCCAGCAGGCGCACCTCATCCCTGGCGCGCACCTCATCGGCCGAGGGGGCCTTGGCCCATGCGGCCACGACCCTGGCCCCTTGCAACAATCGCTGCGCCTTCTTGAATTCCGCAGGTGTCACGATCAGCACCGACACGCCTTTTGCACCGGCGCGGCCCGTGCGGCCCGACCGGTGCAGCAGCGTTTCGGAATTGGCCGGAAGATCGGCATGGATCACCAGATCAAGCCCCGGCAGATCAATGCCGCGCGCCGCCACATCGGTGGCGATACAAACCCGCGCCCGCCCGTCGCGCAGGGATTGCAGGGCATGGGTGCGTTCCTGCTGCGAAAGTTCGCCCGACAGCGCCACCACCTGAAACCCCCGGTTGCCCATGCGGGCGAACAGGTGGTTCACGTTGACCCGGGTCTTGCAGAACACGATCGCCGTGCGCGCCTCGTAAAAGCGCAGGACGTTGAAGATCGCATGTTCGCGGTCGCGGGTGCTGACGTTCAGAGCGCGGTATTCGATGTCGACATGCTGGCGCGCCTCGCCTTGCGTCTGGATGCGCAGCGCGTCGCGCTGGAAATCCTTGGCCAGCGCCGCGATGGCAGGCGGCACGGTGGCCGAAAACATCATGGTGCGCCGCTCCGCCGGGGCGGCGGCCAGGATGAATTCCAGGTCCTCCCGAAAGCCCAGGTCCAGCATCTCATCCGCTTCGTCCAGCACGGCGGCACGCAGGCCCGACAGATCGAGTGATCCCCGGTCGATATGGTCGCGCAACCGGCCCGGCGTGCCGACCACGATATGCGCGCCCCGGTCCAGCGCGCGCTTTTCAGTGCGGTAATCCATGCCGCCGACACAGGTGGCAATCTGGGCCCCGGTTTCGGCATAAAGCCAGTCGAGCTCGCGCGCGACCTGCAGCGCCAGTTCCCGCGTGGGCGCGATGATCAGCGCCATCGGCACATCGGCAAAGAGCAGCCGGTCGGCCCCGCCCAGCAGGTCGGGGGCAATGGCCATGCCAAAGGCCACCGTCTTGCCCGATCCGGTCTGGGCGCTGACCAGCGCATCGCGGCCTGCAACCTCGGGGGCCAGAATCGCCTGTTGGACGGGGGTCAGGGTTTCATACCCCCGGGCGGAAAGCGCCACAGCCAGAGGCGCGGCAATCGCATCGTCGTTCATTGTCGTTCAGCCTTGAAAGGGGGGCACAGCCAAAGTGCCCGAAGGACGGCGTCCTTTCCCCTTTGCAGCCGGGCCTCCTCGCCCGGACCGCCCCGGATGTTCGGAGGCCTGCCTCAGCGCATAAGCGGAATAATCACATCTGTATAGCCCCGCAGGGCACAGGGGCCCGACCGATCAGCGCTTGAAGCCGCCCGCATCCCTGCGATGATTGCGGCGACCGTTCTTGAAAAGGATATGCGCCATGCCAACCGCCCGCACCGTCATCATCCGCGCCCATGGCGGGCCGGAGGTCTTTGAACTTGCCGAGCGCGAGGTTCCTTCCCCGGCGGCCGGCGAAGTAACCATCGAGCAGCATGCAGCCGGGCTGAACTTCATCGATGTCTACCAGCGGTCGGGCCTGTATCCGATGCAGCTTCCTGTCGCGATGGGCATGGAAGCCGCCGGAATGGTGACGGCGGTGGGCGCGGGTGTGATGCATCTGCGGCCCGGCGACAGGGTGGCCTATGCCGCCAACCCGCCGGGGGCCTATGCCGCAGCCCGCACAATGCCTGCGGCGCAGGTCTGCCCCCTGCCCGACGGCATTTCCTTTGACGACGGGGCGGCGATGATGCTGAAGGGGATGACGGTGGTCTACCTGTTCCGCCGCACCGTGCCGATTGCCCAGGGCGATACGGTGCTGTTTCATGCCGCCGCAGGGGGGGTTGGCCTGATTGCCTGCCAGTGGGCGCGCAGCGAGGGCATCCGCCTGATCGGCACAGCGGGCAGCGACGAAAAATGCAGGCTGGCGCTGGAGCATGGGGCCAGCGCCTGCATCAACTACCGCAGCGGCGATTTCGTGGCGCAGGTGCGCGACCTGACCGGCGGCAAGGGCGTGGACGTGGTGATGGATTCCGTCGGGGCCACCACATTCAACGGGTCGCTCGACTGTCTGCGCCCGCTGGGAATGATGATCCTGTTCGGCACCGCCTCGGGCAAGGTGCCGCCCTTTGACATCAACCTTCTGGCCGCCAAGGGATCGCTGAAGCTGACGCGTCCGACGCTGTTCACCCATACGGCCGATCCGGTGGTCTGCCAGCAGATGGCGCGCGATCTGTTCGGCAAGGTCGCCTCGGGGGCGGTCAGAATCCGGATCGACCAGCGGTTTCCGCTGGAGCGGGTGGCGGATGCGCACCGGGCGCTGGAAGCACGGGAAACGACGGGCTCGACCATTCTGACGCTGCGCTGACCGGGCCGCGCTTGACGCTTGGCGCGCATCCTTTAGGGTGCGCACAACGCGCATCCCTTTTCCTGCAGCGGAGCATGCGGCATGGCCCAGAAGCTTCACCTCGTCTTTGGCGGCGAGTTGACCGATCCCGCAAGGACAGTGTTCCGGGATCTGTCCGCGATCCATGTCGTCGGGATTTTCCCCGATTATGCCAGCGCCTTTTTGGCCTGGAAGGCCGAAGCGCAGCGAACGGTGGACAATGCCCATATGCGCTATTTCATTGCGCATCTGCACCGCCTGCGCGACGAGGAAAGCGCGGGGTCGGCCACCGCCGACGCGTTCGGGGCGTGATCCGCCGCCGGGGATGAACCGCAGCCTTGGCCTTTCGCTTTATGCGGTCTTTGCCGGCGGGGGGGATGGGCCGCCGGCCGACTGGCCGCCGCGCCCTGCCGGGCGACTGGTCTGGATGCATGCGCCGGGACCCGGCGCGGTGCGGGGCCTGCTGGAACTGGCCCGCCGCCTGTATGAAGAGGACGGGACCCCCGTCCTTTTGTCCTCAACCCG
Source organism: Rhodobacter sp. (assembly GCA_020250175.1). Classification (GTDB taxonomy): domain Bacteria; phylum Pseudomonadota; class Alphaproteobacteria; order Rhodobacterales; family Rhodobacteraceae; genus Aliitabrizicola. Next base: position 3,065 of record JADCEN010000027.1, on the reverse strand, counting down.
GGAGGTGCCCGATCAGCCCGGCCTGACGCGGATCCTGCCCCCGGCGGAAACAGGGACCGCCGTTCGGGCGTTTCTGGAGTACTGGCGGCCCGGAATCGGCGTGCTGTCGGACGGCGAGCTGCGCCCGCTGCTGCTGGACGCAGCCGCGCGCCGCAGCATTCCGGTGATCATGGTCGATGCGCGCAAGCCCGGTCTGCCGGGTGGGCCGGGCACAGTCTGGCCCGGCGTGATCCGGCGCGGCCTGGGGCAGATACACCGGGTCTTCGCGGTCGATGAAACCGCCGCCCGCCTGTTCCGCCGCAAGGGTGCCGATCCGGACCTTGTGCGGATCGAGGGGCGGCTGGAGGACGGCTCGGGCGTATTGCCCTGCACCGAGGCCGAACGGGCGGCGCTGGTGCGGCAGTTCCGGACACGCCCGGTCTGGCTGGCGACCGGACTGCCCGAAGCCGAGGACGCTGCCGTGATCGGCGCGCACCGCGCGGCATTGCGGCTGTCGCACCGTCTTTTGCTGATCATCGTGCCGGACAGGCCCGAGCGGGCCGATGCCCTGGTCCGTCAGATCGAGGCTGCCGAAGGCTGGACCGTGGCGCGCCGGTCCGCCGACGAGGAGCCGGACGAAGAGACCGAAGTGTTTCTGGCCGATGTCCCGTCCGAAATGGGGCTGTGGTACCGGCTGGCACCGATCACCTATCTGGGGGGCAGCCTCTATGGGGCGGGCAGCCAACACGACCCGTTCGAGGCCGCCGCCCTGGGATCGGCGATCCTGCATGGTCCGCAGACCGGCGCATGGCAGGCGGCGATGGCGCGGCTGACCGAGGCGCGGGCCACGCGCCCGGTCGGCAGCCCTGCCGATCTGGCCGAGGGGCTGGCCGACCTTCTGTCGCCCGACCGCGCGGCGCGGCTGGCACAGGCAGCCTGGGCCGTGACATCGGCAGGGGCCGAGGTGACCGACCGGGTGGTTCTGCTGGTGCGCGAGCTGCTGGAGGCGAGCCGGTGAAAGCCCCGTCCTTCTGGTTCACGCCGCCAGATCGGCCGGCGCTGGCGGCGCGGCTGCTGGCCCCGCTGGGCGCGGCCTATGCGGCAGCAACGGCGCGGCGGCTGCGAATGCCGGGCTACCGCGCGGGCGTGCCGGTGATCTGCATCGGCAACATCAATGTCGGCGGAACCGGCAAGACACCCGCCGCCATCGCACTGGTCGAACGGCTGGCGGCGCGCGGGCGGGCGGTCTGGGTGGTGTCGCGCGGCCATGGCGGAACCGAGGCCGGGCCGCTGCGGGTGGATGCCGCGCGGCACGGCGCCGCCCAGGTGGGTGACGAGCCGCTGCTGCTGGCCGCCTTTGCCCCGGTGGTGGTGGCCCGCAACCGCGCCGCCGGGGTGCGGATAGCCGAGGCTGGCGGGGCAGAGGTGATTGTGCTGGACGACGGGTTTCAGAACCCGTCGGTCCGCAAGGACCTGTCGCTGGTGGTGGTGGATGCCGCCCAGGGCTTTGGCAACGGCCGCTGCCTGCCCGCCGGGCCGCTGCGCGAACCGGTGGCCGAAGGGCTGGCGCGGGCCGACCTGCTTTTGTCGGTGGGGCCAGAGGCGGCACAGGCGGGGTTTGCCGCAAGATGGGGGTCAGCGGTGGCGGTGCCGCACCTGACCGGGCATTTGGAGCCGCTGCGCATGGGGATGGACTGGCAGGGGCAACGGGTGCTGGCCTTTGCCGGGATCGGCCAGCCGGAGAAGTTCTTTGCCACGCTGCGCGACGAAGGGGCGGACCTGGTGCGGGGCGAGGCGCTGGACGATCACCAGCCCCTGTCGGAGGCGCTGATGCTGCGGCTGGAGATCGAGGCGGCAGCAGCAGGGGCACAGCTGGTGACGACGGAAAAGGATGCCGTGCGCCTGCCCGCGTCCTTCCGCATGAAGGTGCTGACCCTGCCAGTGCGGCTGCGGATTGCGGACTGGGGGCCGCTGGAGGCAGGCCTGGCGCGGCTGGGGCTGTAGGCCGACAGAAAGAACAGGGGCCAGCCCCCCGTCACGGCATGTGCCGCGTCGCCCCCGGGATACTTGCGGGCTTATATGGCAAACGCACCAAGTGGCGATTGGCCGTGAAGCTTCCGATATGGTGAGCCTCCATGCTCTGGTTGACCGGTTGCCCAGCCACGCATCGCGTGGCAGAAACGCCGGGGGGCACTGGGGAAGTGGATTTTGCGAACGGAGAGGCCGTAAGACTTTGCCTTGATGTAAAGGCCGATGCGCGGGTCGGTCCAATTCTCTGCATCTGACACATCCTGCCTGTTCGCTCTGATTTCATCCAGCTTGGCCGGTGCGCGGCGTTCCCGGGCGGGGATGTCCCCGGCGGTTTTTGTCCAGTTGCAGGGCTTTGGCTTCCCGCTGTGCTGTGCCAGACAATCATGGATCGCGGTGGCCAGCGCATCGACGCTGGAAGAGCGGCCTCCTCGGATGCGCCGCGCTGTGATATGGGCGAAGAACCGCTCGACCAGGGTGCGCCACGAGGCACCGGTCGGCCTGCAATGCCGCTTGCAGCGCGGGTGCTTGTCCGGCCAGGCCTTCACGCCGGGCGTTTTCTGGGTGGTGCAGGTGTCGGGCACCAGATGCACATCGCGCCGCGCGGGCAAGGTCGTGTCGATCTGCCGCAGGAAGTTCAGGACCTCTTTGGCGCGGAGGCGGGGCATGCTGGCGGCGATGACCATGCCCGACGTCACGCCGAACGCCGCGAACAGCATGGTCGTGCCGTGACGCCTGTAATCCTGGGTCATGGTTGCGGCGCGGCCCTTCTTCAGCGGCACCCCCGGCCGGGTGCGGTCCGGCGCCCGGACCCGGGATTTCCCGTCATCGCAGGGCACCAAGGCGCGCTCTGGCGGGTCGGGGCAGGAAAGACCACGTTTGCCGACCGCCTGAAGCCGGTGATTGAAGGGCTTGGACGGCAGGCCGTCCGGGCAAGTGTGGACGGTTTTCACAATCAGGCCGCTGTCCGCTACAATCGCGGGACGTCCAGCCCATTGGGTTACTTCCCCGGTTCGTACAACTACGATGCGTTTCGGCGCTATCTCATCGAGCCTTTC
>JADCEN010000026.1 GCA_020250175.1 Rhodobacter sp. | reverse complement strand
GCACATGGCTATGAACCTGATCCGAGGCGCAGGCGGAAAGGACAGCCTCAAAGTCCGCAGAAAAACTGCCGCTTGGGATCAAGAATACCTCAAAGCCCTCATCACGCGAACTGCTCAATGACCTTCAAGCGATTCCCCTGGCGGCCTGCCCCCTGATCCGGGCGCACCGCCTGTTCCCAAGGGTCGGAACCGGTGCCTGCTTTCGGGCGCGCATCACCGCCTGCGACCGCCGCCGATCCGCGTCTGAAGCCGCCGCAGCACCAACCGTCATTGTCCCGGATCAAATGGGGTGGCGACGGGTGCCGGACCCGCCCCGCCACGGCGGCGTTGCGGAAAGGAGCCTGTCAGATGTAACCCGAGTTGCAGGGAAACCGGCGCACCAGTATAGCCTTTGTTAACCATACCGGGCGAGACTGCCGGCAGATCGGTTAAGAAGCACAGGGAGAGGCTCATGGCGGGATCGGTGAACAAGGTCATTCTGGTGGGCAACCTGGGGCGCGACCCCGAGGTTCGGTCGTTTCAGAATGGCGGCAAGGTGGTGAACCTGCGGATTGCCACCTCAGACACCTGGCGCGACAAGACCACGGGCGAGCGCAAGGAGCGGACCGAGTGGCATTCGGTGGCAATCTTCAACGAAAACATCGGGAAGATCGCCGAGCAATATCTGCGCAAGGGATCAAAGGTCTATGTCGAGGGTCAGCTGGAAACCCGCAAATGGCAGGACCAGTCGGGCGCAGACCGCTATTCTACCGAAGTGGTGCTGCGCCCCTATGCCGGATCGCTGACCTTGCTGGACGGGCGTGACAGCGGCAGCAGCGGTGAGGAGCGTGGCAGCGGCGGTTACGCCGAAGATCGCGGCTATGGCGACGAGCGCGGCGGCAGCGGCGCAAGCGCAGCCCGCAGCAGCGGCGGCGGTGGCCGCAGCGACCTTGATGATGAAATCCCGTTCTGACGCGGCCCGGACCGGATCAGGCCTGATCTTTCGGCGTCAGGCCGCCCGACCTCTGGCAGGGTTTTCCCGCCGCCGTCGCCCGCAGGAACTGCCCTTGCGGTGATCGTCACTTCGGCGGGCATGTGGCCTGCCCTGCGCCCCATGGGCGCGATGCCGCAGGCCCGTGCTGCGGCTGCGGGGACCGGCGTGGCCAGCGCGCAGGCCTGTCGCAGTGGCCTGCGCCCCCGCGCTATGCCATCCCCGGATTGCGCCGCAGTACGGCGGCATTCAGCGCGGTGGCCGTGCTGACCCAGGCGATATAGGGCAGGAACAGAAGGCCCGCGATCCAGTCGATGCGGACAAAGGCGACCAGCGTCACCGCGACGGCGACCCAAAGCAGCACCACCACGATCAGCGCGGCCCGCATCCGGCGCAGCCCGAAAAACACCGGCGACCACAGCGCGTTCAGCGTGATCTGGATGGTCCAGAACCCAAGCGCCTGCGGCGCACGCAGATCGCCCGACTGCGCAATGCGCATCGCGGCCAGCGACATGCACAGATATAGCGTGGTCCAGGCCACCGGAAAGACCCAGTCGGGCGGGGTCCAGCCTGGCTTGTCTATCCCCTTGTACCAGTCGCCGGGGCTGAACAGCGCGCCGGTGGCCGCAGCCGCACCGCAGGCGGCCAGATAGGTGAAGAACAGACCGTAATCCATCGAACGCCCCCACACACAAAGGCCGGATGTAGCCTAGACCGCGCCCCTCGACAATGACCTGCCCCGGTCTTGTCTGCGCCTGTCCTGCGCCTCCAGCTGGGCCAGGACCGACAGCAACGCCTCGGCCCGCCCCCGGAACACCGGCACGCGTGCGGCGGCAGAGACAAGAAAGGCCGTTTCGGGCGCAGGCGCAGCGTGCAGGTGTGGCGCGCGCGGCAGCGCAACCGAAGCCGCCGTCTGCCCCAGCGCCAGCGCCAGCCAGCCGATCTTGGCCGCCTTGCCGGTGCGGGCGCGGCGGGTGATACTGTCAAACCCGTTCTGTCGCACCGCCCGGCCGATGCCCGCATAGATGTGCCGGGCAGCGAAGATTCCCGGCCGGCAGTCCAGCGGCAGGGCAGCGACGCCGGCCTCGGCGCGGGCATAAAGCCCCCCGGCCTCGGTCAGCAGGCGGCGGGTAAGGCGCGCGATCCGCGGATCGGGTTCGGGGTTGGCCAGAAACCGTTCCGGATCAAGGCCCTGGTCGCGCAGCCAGTCACGCGGCAGGTACAGCCGCCCCGCCCGCGCATCTTCGCCCACATCGCGCGCGATGTTGGTCAGCTGCATCGCCAGCCCCAGATCACAGGCCCGCGCCAGGGCATCCGCGTCGCGGACCCGCATCAGCACGCACATCATCGCGCCCACGGCGGCGGCGACGCGGGCGGAATAGTCCAGCACGCCCGACAGCGTGTCATACTGCCGCCCCGTGGCATCCCAGGCCAGCCCTTCCAGCAGGGCCTCGGGCAGCGCGCGGGGCATGGCGAAATCTTCCACCAGTGCGGCAAAGGCCCGGTCTTCGGGCGCGTTGCGCGGCTGGCCGCGATAGGCCAGGTCCAGCCGGTCGCGCAGGGTCAGAACCGCGCGGGTCTTGTCATGGCCTTCGTCGACCTCGTCATCGGCAAGCCGGCAAAAGGCATAAAGCGCCAGCGCCGGATCGCGCACGCGCGGCGGCAGCAGGCGCGAGGCGGCATGAAAGGACAGCGACCCGCTGCGGATCGCGGCGCGGCAATGCGCCATGTCTGCGGTGCCGATCATTCTGCGGCCAGCCTTTGTGTTGCGGGGCGCGGCGGGGCGGCCGGGATCATCCGGTCCAGCACCTCGGCCGAAGCGATCACGCCGGGCAGGCCCGCGCCGGGATGGGTGCCCGCCCCGACCAGATAAAGGCCGGGCACCTCTTCGCTGATGTTGTGCGGGCGGAACCAGGCCGATTGCAGGATTCGCGGCTCGATGGAAAACCCGGCCCCATAGGGGCTGAGGTAGCGGTCGCGGAAGGTTTCCGGGGTGAAGACCAGCGATTGCGTCAGGTGCTTGCCCAGACCGGGCAGCAGCTGATCTTCCAGCACCGCCTGAACCTTCCGGCGGTAGGGTTCGGCTTCCGCCTGCCAGTCCACGGCATCGGCATGGCCCAGATGCGGCACCGGAGACAGGGCGTAAAAGGTATCCCCCCCCGGCGGGGCCACGGTGGGGTCGGTGATGCCGGGGCGGTGGACATAAAGGCTCATGTCCCCGGCCAGCCTGCCCTTCAGGAAAATGTCGCGCAGCAGCCCCTTGTAGCGGGGGCCGTTCAGGATGGTGTGATGCCCGACATCGGGCCACAGGCCACCGGTGCCCTCGGTGCCGAAGTACCACACGAACAGGCTCATCGACCAGCGCGTGCGCTTCAGCCGGGCCGGGGTCCAGCGCCTGCGCGGGCGGTTGCGCAGCAGGCGGTCATAGGTATGCCCGGCATCGGCGTTCGACACGATCAGCGGTGCCGACAGAACACGCCCGTCGGTCAGCGTCACACCCTGCGCGCGGCCGTTGCGCACCAGAATCTCGTCGGCTTCGGCCCCCAGGATGATCCGCCCGCCCTGATCCCCGATCACCCGCGCCATCGCCTTAGCAATGGCCGCCACACCGCCAATGGCATAGTGGACGCCGAATTCCTTTTCGAGGTGGCTGACCAGAATATACATCGAGGTGACGTGGAACGGATCGCCGCCGATGAACAGCGGATGAAAGGACAAGGCCATGCGCAGCCGTTCGTCCTTGACCCGCGACGCGGCATGGGCATAGACCGACCGGTCGGCGCGCAGCCGGGCAAAGGTTGGCAGCACCTTCAGCAGGTCCGTCAGGGCGTGCATCGGGCGGCGGCCCAGATCCTCGAACCCGAACAGGTAGCGGCGTTCGCTGTCGGTCAGGAATTTCTCATAGCCCGCCGCATCCCCCGGTGAAAGGCGCGCCACCTCGGCCCGCATGGCGTCGGTGCCGCCCCGCGCGGCAAAGCGCGACCCGTCGGGCCAGCGGATTTCATAGAATGGGTCCAGCGGGCGCAGATCGACCTCGCGGTCGAAGCTGCGGCCACACAGCGCGAACAGATCGCGCAGGCCCTGGGGAACGGTGACGATGGTCGGGCCCAGATCAAAGCGGTGGCCACCCTGGCTGATCGAGGACCCGCGCCCGCCCGGCACATCCAGCCGGTCAAGCACCGTCACCCGATAGCCCTTGGCGCCAAGGCGCATCGCTGCGGCAAGCCCGCCCATTCCGGCGCCGATCACGATGGCGGTTCCGGGGGCGGTTCCGGTCTGGTCCGGATCAGGGTCTGTGTTTTGGCCTGTCAGCATGCCTTGACGATACACTGTCCAGTTTCATTTACAATATGGCGATTTCGGCTGCGCTTTGCGATTGCCATCGGCGCGGGCACGCGGCAATCATATGTCAATCGCGGTTGACATCCGCCTGCAAAAGGGCCGCCCATGCACTGCGCCAGCCTGTCCCTGTATCGCTTTGGCACGCTGTCGGCGCGCGCCTGGGTGCTGGGGCAGATGGGGCTGGCGCGCTGGTCGCTGCCGCGCACGCCGGGCCTGAGGTTCTGGAAGCTGTGCGGATCGGGCACCGGAGAAGGCTTTACCCCGGTGCCGAACACCGCCGTCTGGGCGATTCTGGCCACCTGGGACAGCGAGGCGGTGGCGCGCCAGCGCATCGGCCATGCGCCGGTCTATCGCCGCTGGGCGGACCATGCCGATGAAAGCTGGACGGTGTTTCTGAGCCCGCTGGCGGCGCGCGGGCTTTGGGGCGGTGTCGCCCCCTTTGACGGGCTGGCGGCGTCCGGCTGCCCCTGGTCGCAGATCGGGGCCGCAGACGGGCCGATTGCCGCGCTGACCCGCGCCTCCATCCGGCCCGCGCGGGCGCTGAAGTTCTGGGACCGCGTCCCGGACATCTCGGCCAGCATCGGCCGGGATGCCAATGTGCTGTTCAAGATCGGCATCGGCGAGGTGCCGCTGATGCATCAGGTCACCTTCAGCATCTGGCCCGATGCCGCCAGCATGGCGGCCTTTGCCCGCGCCGACGGGCCGCACGCCCGTGCGATCCGCGCCGTGCGCGAGGGGAACTGGTTCCGCGAGGAACTTTATGCCCGGTTCCGCATCCTGGGCGATACCGGAACCTGGAACGGGCAAAGCCCGCTGGCCCCGCTGGAGATTGCCGCATGAAACAGCCCTTCCCCTTCACCGCCATCGTCGGACAGGAGGCGATGAAGCAGGCGCTGGTGCTGACCGCCATCGATCCCGGCATCGGCGGGGTTCTGGTGTTCGGCGACAGGGGCACGGGCAAATCGACCGCCGTGCGGGCGCTGGCGGCCCTTCTGCCCGGGATCGAAGTGATCGAAGGCTGCCCGGTGAATTCGGCGCGGGCCGAAGACGTGCCGGACTGGGCCGGGCTTTCTGCGCTGCGCAAGGTGAAGCGGCCGACCCCGGTGATCGATCTGCCGCTGGGCGCAACCGAAGACCGGGTGGTGGGCGCGCTTGACATCGAACGCGCCCTGACGCGCGGCGAGAAGGCCTTTCAACCGGGTCTGCTGGCACGGGCCAACCGGGGGTATCTGTACATCGACGAGGTCAACCTGCTGGAGGATCACATCGTCGACCTGCTTCTGGATGTGGCGCAATCGGGCGAAAACCTGGTCGAGCGCGAGGGCCTGTCGATCCGCCATGCCGCGCGATTCGTGCTGGTCGGTTCGGGCAACCCCGAAGAGGGCGACCTGCGCCCGCAGCTGCTGGACCGTTTCGGGCTCAGCGTCGAGGTGCGCAGCCCGCAGGATGTGGCGACACGGGTCGAGGTGATGCGGCGGCGCGATGCCTATGACACCGGATTTGACGCCTTCATGGCCGACTGGCGCAAGAAGGACGCGAAATTGCAGAAGAAGATTCTTGCCGCGCGCAGGAAGCTGCCCGTGCTGGCAACCCCCGATGCGGCGCTGCAGGATTGTGCCGCCCTATGCATCGCGCTTGGGTCCGACGGGCTGCGGGGCGAGCTGACCCTGTTGCGCGCCGCGCGCGCGCTGGCGGCGCTGGACGGGGCAACGGCAGTGGACCGCAGGCATCTGAAGGCCGTGGCACCGATGGCCCTGTCGCACCGGTTGCGGCGCGATCCGCTGGACGAGGCCGGATCAGGCACCCGTGTGGCCCGCATCCTGGACGAGGTTCTGCCCTGACCGGCCCGCTTGCGCCCTTTGACCGCGCCGCCCTGGCCCTGCGGCTGCTGGGGTGCAGCCCCGCCGCCCTGGGCGGGCTGTGGCTGCGGGCACGGGCGGGGCCGGTGCGGGCGCGGCTGCTGGCCGGGCTGGACAGCCTGCCACTGCCGGTGGTGCGCCTGCATCCGGCGATGGGGCATGAGGCGCTGGATGGCGGGCCGGACCTGACCGCGACCCTGGCCGGCGGAAAGATGGTGCTGCGTGACGGGCTGCTGGCGCACCCTTCGGTGCTGGTGCTGGGCATGGCCGAACGCTGCCCGCCCGCACTGGCCGCGCGTCTGGCGCAGCTTCTGGATCAGGGCCGCCACGCGCTGATTGCCATCGACGAAGGGGCGGATCCCTCCGAAGGGCTGGCCCCGGCGCTGGCCGACCGGCTGGCCTTCTTTGCCGACCTCGACGGTGTCGCCTGGGGCGACAGCCATGATGTCGGGCCGCTGTCCGGCGGGACGGGCGGTGCCACGATGGAGCCTGCGTCTCTGGAGGCGCTGGTGCGCACGGCGGCAATGGCGGGGATCGACAGCCTGCGCGCGCCACGCCATGCCGCCGCCGCCGCCCGCGCCGCCGCCGCGCTGGAGGCGCGCGATCAGGTGAGCGCGGAAGACCTGCGGCTGGCCGCTGATCTGACGCTGGCGCATCGGGCGACCGTCGCCCCACCCGACGACGCGACCCCGGACGAAAACCCGGACCCACCCCCGGCCCCCGAAGATACAGCGCAGGGCAGCCCGCCCCTGGACGAGACACAGGCCCTGCCCGAAGATATCCTGCTTGAGGCAATCCGCACCGCCCTGCCCGCCGATCTGCTGGCCCGCCTGGCCGCCGGGCGCGCCGCGCGACAGGCCCGGGGTGCCACCGGCACCGGTGCCACCCGGCGCGGCAACCGGCGCGGCCGGCCCCTGCCCGCCCGGCCGGGCAAGCTGGACGGGTCGGCACGGCTTGACCTTGTGGCCACCCTGCGGGCCGCCGCCCCCTGGCAGGCGATCCGGCGTGCGGCGACCGGGCGGCAGGGGCTGCTGGAACTGCGGCCCGGCGACATCCGCCTGAAGCAGGCGCAGGAACGGTCGGACCGGGTGCTGATCTTCACCGTCGATGCCTCCGGCTCGTCCGCACTGGCCCGGCTGGCCGAGGCGAAGGGCGCAGTGGAATTGCTGCTGGCCCAAGCCTATGCGCGGCGCGACCATGTGGCGCTGATCGCCTTTCGCGGCAGTGCGGCCGAACTGTTGCTGCCGCCCACCCGGTCGCTGGTGCAGACCAGGCGGCGGCTTGCCGCCCTGCCCGGCGGCGGGGCAACCCCGATGGCGCTGGGGCTGGCATCGGCGCTGGAGCTTGGCCTGAAGGCGCGGGCGCGGGGCATGACGCCGACGGTGGCGCTGCTGACCGATGGCCGCCCCAACATCGGGCGCGATCGCCAGCCGGGCCGCGCCCGGGCCGAGGCGGATGCCGAAGCGATGGCGCGGCTGATCCGGGCACAGGGCCTGCCCGCGCTGGTGGTGGATACCGGCAATCGACCCACCCCCTGGCTGCAGATGCTGGCACGCTTGATGCATGCCCGCTTTCTGGCCCTGCCCCGCGCCGGGGCGCAGCGGCTGTCTGCGGCCCTGTCCGCCGCGCTGGACGGCTGACATGGCCTTCGCCCCGATCCCTGTCCGGGTCCCGCCGGACTGGCCGATGCGCGCGGCGTCGCGCGCCGTCCATCTGCGCCCGCATCTTTGGCATGTGCAGGTGCTGGGACAGGGGCCGCTCTTGCTGCTGCTGCATGGGGCCGGCGCATCAACCCACAGCTGGCGGGCGCTGGCACCGCTGCTGGCACCGCGATTCACCCTGGTGATGCCCGATCTGCCCGGACAGGGCTTTACCCGCCAGGGCAACCGCCAGCGGCTCGGGCTGGATGCGATGGCCGAAGACCTGGCCGCGCTGCTGGCCGATCAGGGCTGGGTGCCCCATGGCATTGTCGGCCACTCTGCCGGGGCCGCGCTGGCGTTGCGACTGACAGAATGCCTGTCTGCACAGCCGGCCGGTGTCGTCGGCATCAACGCCGCCCTGGGGAATTTCGAAGGGGTGCCCGGCGTGGTCTTTCCGGTCCTGGCGCGGCTGCTGGCGCTCAATCCGCTGGTGCCGTCGATCTTTGCCCGGCTGGCGGGGGGCGAAGCGCAGGTCAGGCGGCTGCTTTCCTCCACCGGATCACAGATCGACCCCGAGGGGCGGCGGCTTTACGCGCGGCTGGTCAGCGACCCCGCGCATGTCGACGGCACCCTGGCGATGATGGCGCAGTGGCAGCTGGACGGTCTGATCGCCCGCCTGCCTGCCATAGCCACGCCCACCTTGTTCCTGACCGGCAGCAATGACCGCGCCGTGCCGCCATCCTGCAGCCGCGACGCCGCCGCGCGTATGCCACAGGCCCGGGTCAAGGACTTCGCCGGGCTCGGCCACCTGATCCATGAAGAGGCAGCCCCGCTTGTGGCCGAGGCCATCACGGCCTTCTTCGCCAGCCTTTCCTGAGGGTTTCTTCTTGGCTCAAATACCCTGGGGGAGGCGCGGCCCAAAGGGCCGCGACGGGGGCAAGGCCCCCTGCCCGCGCTGCCTTAACGTGCCGGCCAAAGATCGAAGATCTGCGCGCGGTGCTGCGCCATGTAGATGCGCATCCAGGGCGTGAACCGCTCCGGCCAGCGCTGCAATTCGCGGTCAAGATCGGGCAGGCCGATCCAGCGCACCGCCTCCACCTCATCGGGGTTGGGCGTCACCGACAGGTCGGAAGGGGCGTCGGCCAGCAGGATATCGACCAGCTCATGTTCGGTCAGGTCCTGGCCGACATCGGCGCGGTATTCGATCTTGTCGCGCAGGCGCGGCTGCAGGCCGCTGATGCCCAGCTCTTCGCGCAGGCGCCGCACGGCGCAGGCAACCGGGTCTTCACCCCAGCGGGGATGGGTGCAGCAGGTGTTGGTCCACAGGCCCGGCGTGTGATACTTTCCCGCCGCCCGGCGTTGCAGCAGCAGGTCCGCCCCCCGCATCACAAAGACCGAAATCGCCAGATGGCGCAGGCCGCGCCGGTGTACCTCCAGCTTTTCCACCGGCACCAGCCTGCCGTCCAGAAAGGCGGGAATCAGCTCGGTCATGTCGCGGCTGCCGGGATCAGGCGCAGAAGATGCGCCAGATTCTTGAAACCGATCCTGATATGCGCCATCGGGCGCGCCTTCACCAGGCGCTTGTTCATATAGGCCTCGAACGTCAGGCGCTGCACGTCGCGGTCATGGCACAGGCTGACAAAGCGTTCGCGGCGCTCGTCGGATTTGTAATAGGCATCCTGCATCGAGCGCAGCACGCGAAAGACGGTCTTGTGCTCTTTCATGAACAGCCTGCGCGCCAATGCCAGGTCCGCCGCCCGCCCCGAGGCCAGACAGGCCAGCGCCGCCGTGGCGGCGACACGGCCGCCGACCATGGCATAGTAGATGCCTTCGCCGGACGAGGGGGCGACCACACCTGCGGCATCGCCCGCCAGCACCACATCGCGGCCATTGTCCCATTTATCCAGCGGTTTCAGCGGAATCGGCGCACCTTCGCGCCGGATCGTCCTGCAGTCCGCCAGCCCGGACGCGGTGCGCAGATCGGCGGTGGCCTGTTTCAGGTCAACCCCGTCCAGCCCGGTGCCCATGCCGACACTGGCCTGGGCACCATGCGGAAAGACCCAGCCGTAGAAATCGGGGCTGATGCGCCCGTCATAGATCACATCGCAGCGGGTCGGATCGTACTCTGCCGTCGTCGGCGGGGCCGCGATGATCTCGTGGTAGGCGATGACGTAAGGGATGCTGTCGCCACCCGGCACCTCGGCCCGCGCGACGACGGACCGCGCCCCGTCAGCGCCGATCACCAGCCGGGCGGTGACGCGCACCGGATCGCCGCTGGACTTGTCGCGGTAGATCACATGGGTACCGGCTGCGTCGCGCTCGATTGCGGTGAAGGTGCCGGTCAAGCGATGCGCCCCGGCGGCTGCGGCGCGGTCGCGCAGGAAGGCATCGAAGTGCTCGCGGTCCACCATGCCGACATAGCCGTTCTCGATCGCGATATCGACCGCCCGCCCGGTGGGCGAGATCATCCGCGCGGTGTTGATCCGCGCCACGATCTGGCTGTCGGGAATGGCGAAATCCTGGATCAGCCGGGGCGGGATTGCACCGCCGCAGGGTTTGATCCGGCCGGCGCGGTCCAAAAGGGCCACACGCTTGCCAGCGCGGGCAAGGTCCTCGGCCGCTGTGGCGCCGGACGGGCCGCCGCCCACTACGATGATGTCATAGATCATGGTCATTCTCCCGGAACCAGGGTGGCGGACAGGTGGCGGTCACGCCCCGGGTCGATCACCCGCAGCGCCAGCAAGGCGGCAACAAGAAACAAAACAGCCTCGGCGGCAAAGACGCTGGCAAAGGCCAGTTCCGGCGCCAGCAGCAGCCGCAGCGCGTCGACGGCCACCGCCCCCGTCAGGCCGCCCACGCCGGCGGCAATGGCCTGCGCCGCACCCCAAAGGCCCATCCGGGTGCCTTCCCGCCGGGTCCGGCCCTGCCCGGCCAGCGCCATCATCGCGCCGATTGCCGCCACGGCGAAGACGCCGTTGCACAAGCCCAGAAGGATGGTCAGCGGCAGGATCAGGTTCACCTGCAGGGGGCCGATCAGCCCGATGCCCAGCAGCGTGACCGCCGAGCCCACACATCCGCCCACCACCCAGGCGCGCAGCGATCCGATGCCCAGCCCGGTTGCGGCGATGCCCACCGCCAGCATCCCAAGAAAGACCCCGCCGTTCTGCGCCCCCGACAGCGAGGTGGACTGACCGGGCGTAAAGCCGAAGACAAGGCCCGCGTAAGGTTCCAGGATCAGTTCCTGCATGAAATAGGCGGTCATCGACAGGAAGACGAACTGGGTAAAGCGGCGCGCCTGCGGCTCGGCCCAGACTTCCGCGATGCCCTCTCGCAGCGGCTGGCGCGCCTCAACCGCAGGCGCGAACCCACCCTTTTCCAGGCCAAGCAGCGCCAGAGTGGTAAGCAGGACCGCGCCAGCCGAAACGCAGGCGACAATCCCCAGCAGGCGGGCGGGCGAATAGGGGTCCAGCAGCGCGCCGACGATGCCGGCGGTGGCGGCGATGCCGAAGATCATCATCAGCCAGATGATCGTGGCCGCTGCCGCCCGGCGGTGCGGCGCGGTGGAGGCCGCCAGAAAGGCCAGAACCGAGGTGCCGCTGGCCCCGGCCCCGGCCCCGATCAGAGCATAGGCCAGCACCGACAGGACAAGGCCCGGCACGGGCATGGTAGCACCGATCGCCACGGCAAGGGCGGCCAGAAACCCGCCCAGGGCCAGCACAGCCATGCCGCCGATGATCCAGGGCGTGCGGCGGCGGCTGAGGTCGGACCAATGCCCCCAGCCCGGCCGGGACAGCTGCATCGCATAATGCAGCCCCACCAGCAGCCCGGGCACCAGTGCCGGCAGCGCCAGTTCCACCACCATGACGCGGTTGAGCGTGGAGGTCATCAGCACGATGATCGCACCCAGCGACATCTGGGCCAGACCAAGGCGCAGGATCGACACCCAGGACAGCATGGTCAGCCCCCCCCGATCCCGCGCAGCGCCACCGCCGCCACCATCATCCCGGCCACATAAAGCACAACGCCGGTGCCATTGTACCAGGGCGCCTTGCCCCTCGGATCGCGCAGCAGCACGCGCATCGCAGCCATCTGCGCGACAAGGCCCGCCAGAATCACCGCCGCAAACAGCGGGCGGCCCCAGATGACCAGCATGCAGACCACGATCAACTGCGGCACCGTCATCATGATGCAGGCCAGCCGTGCCGCCGCGCCGGGCCCCATCGTCACGGGCAGCGACCGCAGCCCAAGCTGGCGATCCCCTTCCAGCGCCTTGAAATCATTCAAGGTCATGATGCCATGCGCGCCCAGGGCGTAAAGCGCAGCCACGATCACAATCTCGACCCCCGGCGCGCCTGCGGCGATGACGGCGGCCCCGGTGAACCACGGCAGCCCTTCGTAGCACAGCCCCACCAGCCCCGGCCCCCACCAGCCCGACCGCTTCAGCCGCACCGGTTCCGCCGAATAGGCCCAGGCAGCCAGAACGGCGACCACTGTCGCCCAGAATCCCCAAGGCCCCAGCAGCCAGCCAAGCGCCAAGGCCAGTGCCGACATCGCCAGCGCCACCCAAAGGCCCCAGCGGCCCGGCATCCGCCCCGAGGGGATCGGGCGGCCTGGCTCGTTGATGGCATCGACATGGCGGTCGCACCAGTCATTCGCGGCCTGGCTCATGCCGCAGACGACCGGGCCGGCCAGCAGCAGCCCCAGCGCCAGCTTGGGCCAGGCCCCGTCGGGCAGCGGCCCTGCCGAGACGACCCCGCATAGATAGGCCCACATCGGCGGAAACCAGGTGATCGGTTTCAGCAGTTCCAGCACCGCCGACGGGTGCGGGGTGCGGGGCGCATTTATGTGCAGGTTGACACTCATACTGTCAATTAAACATGACAGTTCGAGTCTGGCAAGCTGCATGGCACAGCCTGGGGCATTTAATTGGCGACCCTGCGGGCCAAAAGGCCGTGCCCGGTCAACAGGGCCGCTCAGGGCTGATCGCCCTCGTTCCCGACCAGCCCGTATTTGCGCAGCTTTACATAGAGCGACTGGCGCGACAGGCCCAGCATTTCGGCGGCGGCCACGCGGTTGTTGCGGGTCAGTTCCACCGCCGTCTCGATGCACATCTTTTCCACGACATCCGCAGTTTCCGCCACGATGTCCTTCAGGGTGGAGGACCCCACCAGTTCCATGATCGACCGACCGCCATCTTCGGTGACATTCAGCCCCGGACGGCGCAGGGCCTCGGCCCGGCTGGTGTCGCGGACTACAAAGACAAAGAAGGGCTGCGGCCGGTCATTCAGGTATGTTGCGGCAATCTCGACCGAAATCTGCCCGCCATAGGCCGCGTTCACCTTGGTGCCGTACATGCGCATCTGCCCCACGCGCCGCGCATTGTCGCTGAGCACGCGCAGATCCACCGCGCCGCGC
The DNA here is from genome assembly GCA_020250175.1 of Rhodobacter sp. GTDB lineage: Bacteria > Pseudomonadota > Alphaproteobacteria > Rhodobacterales > Rhodobacteraceae > Aliitabrizicola. Next base: position 18,707 of record JADCEN010000026.1, on the reverse strand, counting down.
GCCAGAAACTCGCCGAACGACCGGCCCTTGACGGCGGCAAGGCTGGCCGAATCCGTCAGGTTCAGGAAGGCTTCGTTGGCGCTGCGGATCACGCCATCCACATCGGTGAACACCACGCCGTCGGCCCCTTCATGGAACAGTCCGAACAGATTCTCGGTCAGCTCGTCACGCTGTGCGTCACCCACATCGGCCAACTCAAGGCGGCACATCAGCAGCCGCTCGCCCGCCGCACGGAAGACCGTGGGAACCACCAGAAGACGCTTGTGCGACCGGCGCGCCTGAAGTTCCAGCGGCGACGAACTGTCGGTGATCGCCAGATTGGCCATCGATTCCAGAAACTCTCCGCGGCGGCGCCCTTCGAATTCCTGGGCAATGGCGGCACCGATCATGTCCTGCCGCGACCCGCCCAGAACAACGGCGGCCGCAAGGTTCAGATCCACGATGCGGCCCGTGGTCATCGAGACCACGACAATGGCATCGCGCGTCGTTTCCATCAGAACGCGGTAGCGGGTATCGATCTCGCGCTGGGCTTCGTAATCGCGCTCCAGCGCAAGCTGCGCCTTCACCAGCTGCTGCTGCATCTCGGCCACGGGCCGCAGGTCGCGCCCCAGCATCAGGATGGTCCCGTCCGCAGCGACGCGGTGCAGCGCGTAGCGGACCGGAAACTCAAGGCTCTGGTCATCGAGGTGGTTCAACTCGACCGCGCGGGTGCCGCCCTGCTGGATCAGTTCCCGCAGCCGGGCATCGAACTTGCCGATGCTTTCCACGGTCAGCACCTGGCGCAGCGGCTGGCCTTCCCATTTGTTGAGGGTGCCGAAAGACCGGTGATGCGGATTCACCAGCACAGACCGGATCACGCCGTCCGCCGACAGGATCAGCGCGATGTCGGACGCCGTCGCAATGATCTGCCCCATCAGGTCGGGGGGGATGGATGCAATCGACCCATCTGTCGCATTGTTGTGATCGATGGCTTTCACAAGATCATCTTACCTGTTGGCCGACGGCCCCGTCGGCTCACCGCTGCGTCATCCCCGCAAGGACATCTTGGCCGGAACTGCCGCCCCGACCGGAACCAGCGGGGCACAGCCGCAAAAGGCCAAAGCCTCGCCAAGGTCTTGCGTCACATGATCGACACCGGTTCGGGCAGCCACGTCAGTCCGCCCGACTGCACCCGCGCCACCCGCCACAATGGGCATGCCCCGGGACCCGGACCTGCGCAGCGTGTCGACCAGTCTGCCCGCAACATCAAACCCTTCGCCATGGCCGATCGACAGCATCGCGGCATCAAAGGTCCGCGCGCGCAGCAATTCGATGACCTCGGCACGCTCCGGCCCCAGCCGCAGACAGACTGACAGGCCCATGCGGCGCATCTGGCCGGTCGCCACGACCGCCCCCAGCGTGTGCTGCTCGGTGTCGGGCACAATCATCAGGACGGACCGGCGCCCCGGCAGGTGCGCCGGGTCCCCGCCCCAGCGTGTGCCGATCGCGCGGACCAGCGCCTGCAGGCGGGCCGTGGCGATGGTGACTTCGGCAAAGCACAACCGGTCCGACACCCAGTTCAAGCCAAGATGCTGCGCGGCAGCCGGGATATAGGCATCGGCCATCGATTCCGGAGAAATGCAGGCCCGGCGAAAGGCGGCCAGCGTTTCTTCCACCCGGTCGCCGTCCGGCGTGACCATGCTTTCGGCAAGGGCAAGCACAAGGTCGGGGCGCAGGGTGGACGAGGTTCTGCGGTTGCGGTCGACCAGCACATCCAGGACGCGCGCCGCAAACAGGGCAATGGGATCGCCCCCGTCGGGAAGGCGCGCCCTGTCGTCCCTGACATGAGTGTCACCCATGATCGCCCCCTGCGGCTCGGGGCGTGGCCGCCCGACCGGTCGAAAGTCGCGTCTTTGCGCGCTGATTTACACTCATTCATAGCCGAAGCAATGTCAAAGAAAATTGACACCCTGACCATTCCCTGCTTTTCTTCCGGCATCAAGCTGCCGACAACCTGCAATGATCCGCCGTTTTTCTTGGGTCTTTGCGCCTGATCGCCACGTTACCTCTGCCAAAAAAGCATGTTGCAAGAGTGTAAGTTTTAGTTGACACCTTCGGGACCGCAGAGCAAGGTCAACACAGGAAGACGTCCAGGGGAGGCGCCAGATGCCGCAGGATAGCCGCCAGGCAAGGCCACGTGCCCGGCTGTATTCACCGGCGGAACGGGCGCGGCGCGATGCCTCGCGCTGGACGATGATCCAGGGGGTTCTGGCCCCTGTCCAGTTTCTGGCCTTTGCCGTTTCGCTGGTTCTGGTGCTGCGCTGCCTTGTCACCGGCGAAGGCTATGCGGCTGCGACCCTGTCGATCCTGGTCAAGACCGCGCTGCTTTACACCATCATGATCACCGGCGCGATCTGGGAGAAACAGGTTTTCGGGCGCTATCTTTTTGCCCCTGCCTTCTTCTGGGAAGACGCCGTCAGCTTTGTCGTGATCGGGCTGCACACCGCCTATCTTGCCGCACTGTGGCATGGCGGTCTGCCGCAGCAGGACATGCTGATGCTCGCCCTTGCCGCCTATGCGGCCTATGTGATCAATGCCGGGCAGTTCCTGTACAAGCTGCGCCTGGCCCGGCTGGACGCTGAGGTGACGGCATGAGCGCCCTGCCCGCCGGCGGCTGCCGCGACCTGCCGGTCCTGCGCGAACGCGGCCAGCGCGAAGTGTTCTGCGGGCTGACCGGAATCATCTGGCTGCACCGCAAGATGCAGGATGCCTTCTTTCTGGTGGTGGGCAGCCGCACCTGTGCCCATCTGCTGCAATCGGCCGCCGGGGTGATGATCTTTGCCGAACCCCGCTTCGGCACGGCGATCCTCGAGGAAAAAGACCTGGCCGGGCTGGCCGACGCCCAGACGGAACTTGACCGCGAGGTTGACCGCCTGCTGGCCCGCCGCCCCGATATCCGGCAACTGTTTCTGGTCGGGTCCTGCCCGTCCGAGGTGATCAAGCTGGATCTTGCGAAGGCCGCCGAACGGCAAAGCGCGCGGCATGCGCCGCATGTGCGGGTGCTGAACTTCTCCGGCTCTGGCATCGAGACCACCTTCACGCAAGGCGAGGATGCCTGTCTGGCCGCGATGGTGCCGGTGCTGCCGCAAACGCCGGCGCGTGAACTGCTGCTGGTCGGCGCGCTGCCCGATGTGGTGGAAGATCAGGCGCTGGCCCTGCTGGCCGCCATGGGCATCGCCCCGGTTCGCGTTCTGCCCGCGCGCCGCCTGGGCGGGATGCCTGCCGTCGGGGCGCATACGGTCTTCGCCTTGACCCAGCCCTTTCTGGCCGATACGCGCGAGGCGCTGCTGCGCCGGGGCGCGCGCCAGATCGCGGCCCCCTTCCCCTTCGGCGAAGAAGGCACGACGCTGTGGCTGCGCGCTGTGGCGGATGAATTCGGTGTGCCTGCGGACCTGTTCGAGTCCGTGACCGCCGCCCCCCGCGCCCGCGCCCGCAAGGCGGTGGCGGCCCAGGCCGAAACGCTGCGCGACCGCACCCTGTTCTTCTTTCCCGACAGCCAGCTGGAAGTGCCGCTGGCCCGGTTTCTGGCGCGCGAATGCGGGATGCGGCCCCTGGAAGTCGGCACGCCCTATCTGCACCGCGACATCCTTGGCCCCGACCTCGATCTGCTGCCGCAGGTCCCGGTGCTGTCCGAAGGCCAGGATGTGGACCGCCAGCTGGACCGCGCGCGCGCGCAGCGCCCGGACCTGACGGTCTGCGGCCTTGGCCTTGCCAACCCGCTGGAGGCCGAAGGGCTGGCCACGAAATGGGCGATCGAACTGGTGTTCACGCCGGTCCATTTCTATGAACAGGCTGGCGATCTGGCCGGGCTTTTCGCCCGCCCCCTGCGCCGCCGCGCCCTGCTGTCGCCTGCCACCGCGCTGGAGGCCGCAGAATGATGCCCGCGCAATGCCTGATTATCCGCTCAAAGATATCCTCTGGGGTGACGGGCGATCAGAAACCCTTCGGTGAAGGGTGTCCGCAACGAACGCCCGGCCCGTGGCGGGGCTGGGGGGGCGAAGCGCCTCCGGTCCGCAGGCCATCATGAAGCTGACCGTCTGGACATATGAAGGCCCGCCCCATGTCGGTGCCATGCGTGTCGCCACCGCGATGGAAGGGCTGCACTATGTGCTGCACGCGCCGCAAGGCGACACCTATGCAGACCTGCTGTTCACCATGATCGAACGGCGGTCCAAACGGCCGCCGGTCAGCTATACCACCTTTCAGGCCCGCGATCTGGGCGGCGACACCGCCAACCTGTTCCGCACCGCCGCGCAGGATGCCTGTGACCGGTTCCGCCCCGAAGCTGTCATCGTGGGTGCGTCCTGCACGGCAGAGCTGATTCAGGACAATCCGGGCGGGCTGGCCGAGGCGCTGGGCCTGCCGGTGCCGGTCATCGCGCTGGACCTGCCTTCATACCAGCGCAAGGAAAACTTCGGCGCCGATGAAACCTTCCTGCAGATCGTCCGGCATCTGGCACGGCCCATGGCGCGCACGGCGCGGGTCAGTTGCAACATCCTGGGGCCGACGGCGCTGGGGTTCCGGCACCGCGACGATCTGGTCGAGATCACGGCGCTGCTGGAGGAAATGGGCATCGATGTCAACGTGACTGCCCCGATGGGCGCGCGCCCCGGCGATATTGCCCGCATAGGGGCCGCGCATTTCAACGTGCTTTTGTACCCCGAAACCGCCGAATCTGCCGCCCGCCACTGCGAGACGGCGTTTGGCCAGCCCTATACAAGGACCATCCCGATCGGCGTTGGCGCGACCCGTGCCTTCATCGCCGAAGTGGCCGCCCTGGCGGGCACCGCCCTGCGCCCCGACGAGGCACGCCTGCGCCAGCCCTGGTGGGCCGCCTCGGTCGATTCGACCTATCTGACGGGCAAGCGCGTGTTCCTGTTCGGGGACGCCACCCATGTCATCGCCGCCGCCCGGATCGCGCGCGACGAGATCGGCTTTGAGGTGTGCGGCATGGGCTGCTACAACCGTGAACAGGCCCGCGCCTTGCGTGCCACCGCCAAGGCCTTCGGGGTCGAGCCGCTGATCACCGACGATTATCTGGAGGTGGAGGCGGCCATCGCCGCGCTGCAGCCGGAACTGATCCTGGGCACGCAGATGGAACGGCACATCGGCAAGCGGCTGGGCATTCCCTGCGCCGTGATCTCGGCCCCGGTCCATGTGCAGGATTTCCCCGCGCGCCATTCGCCGCAGATGGGCTTTGAAGGCGCGAATGTGATTTTCGACACCTGGGTGCATCCGCTGGTCATGGGGCTGGAAGAGCATCTTCTGCACATGTTCCGCGATGATTTCGAGTTTCACGATGCCGCCGGCCCGTCGCATCACGGCGGCCACGCGCCGCGCCCGCTGTCAGACGCGCCGGGGGCTTTGCCGCCGGACACACAGGATATCTCCGAACAGAAAATGCCAGCTGCCACAGCGGCTGACCGCCCCGATGCCGCTGCCCCTGCGGCAGACAGCATCGTCTGGCTGTCGGATGCCGAGCGCGAGTTGAAGAAGATTCCATTCTTCGTGCGCGGCAAGGCACGGCGCAACACCGAAAGCTTCGCCTCCGGGAAAGGTCTGAACGAAATCAGCATCGACACGCTCTACGAGGCAAAGGCCCACTATGCGCGATGACCGGCATGTCAGCGCCTATCGCGTCGTGATCGTGACGCTGGACCGGCACGCCGCAGGCCCCGCCGCGCGGGTGACGCCGCGCCTGCAGGCGGATTTTCCCGGCATCACTGTCGATATCTTCGCCGCCGCCGAATGGGGCAACAACCCGGGTGCCCAGGCCGAATGCGAGGCGGCGCTGCGCGGGGCCGACATCGTCATTGCCAACCTGTTGTTTCTTGAGGACCATGTGGCACCGATCCTGCCGCATCTTCTGGCGGCCCGGGCGCGCTGCGATGCCTTTGTCGGCATGATCGCCGACGGGCAGATCGTGCGGCTGACGAAGATGGGTGATCTGGATATGTCCAAGCCCGCCTCGGCGGCGATGCAGCTGCTTAAAAGCCTGCGCGGATCAAGGGCACCGTCGGCGGCATCGGGCGAAAAGCAGATGAAGATGCTGCGCCGCCTGCCGAAAATCCTGCGCTTCCTGCCCGGCAAGGCGCAGGACCTGCGGGCCTGGTTCCTGTCGATGCAATACTGGCTGGGCGGGTCGGACGACAATATCGAACAGATGCTGCGCTTTCTGGTGTCGCGCTATGCCACGGGCCGCAACTGGGCAAAGGCCGCCGTGAAGGCCCCGGTGGATTACCCGGATGTGGGCCTGTATCACCCGGCCCTGCCCGGCCGGATCACCACGCGGGCCGCCGATCTGCCCCGCCCGGCCGGGGCGCGGGCCACAGTCGGGATTCTGCTGTTGCGCTCTTACGTCCTGGCCGATGACCGGGCGCATTACGATGCCGTGATCGCGGCGTTCGAGGCGGAGGGGCTGGCGGTGGTGCCCGCCTTTGCCGGCGGTCTGGACGGACGCCCGGCGATGGAGGCCTTCTTCCGCAGTCCGCAGGGCCCGAAGATTGACGCACTGGTATCGCTGACCGGGTTCAGCCTGGTGGGCGGCCCCGCCTATAACGACAGCCCGGCGGCGGTGGCCGCGCTGGCCGCGCTGGACGTGCCCTATGTCGCGGCCCATCCGCTGGAATTCCAGACGCTGGCGCAGTGGGCGGCCTCGGGCAGCGGGCTTGGCCCGGTGGAAACCACCATGCTGATCGCCCTGCCCGAAATCGACGGGGCAACCAACCCCACCGTCTTTGCCGGGCGGCACGGGTCCGAGGCCTGCACGGGCTGCGCGCGGCGCTGCACCGGGGCATCGGATGTGCGCGCCATGGCCCCCTGCCCCGAGCGTATCGGCGCGCTGGCCGACAAGGTGGCGCGGCTGGCGGCCCTGCGCCGCAGCCGGGTGGCAGACCGCAAGGTTGCGATCGTGCTGTACGGCTTTCCGCCCAATGCCGGTGCGGTCGGCACCGCCGCCTATCTGTCCGTCTTTGAATCCCTGCACAACATGCTGCAGGCCATGGCAGCCGAAGGGTATGACGTAACCCCGCCCGCGACAGTGGACGGGTTGCGCGCGGCGGTCCTGCAGGGCAATGCCGCCCGCTTCGGCCAGCCCGCCAATGTCGCCGCCCATGTCGGCGCGGATGACATCGTGGCCCGCACCCCCTGGCTGGCCGAGGTCGAGGCCGCCTGGGGACCGGCACCGGGGCGCATCCAGTCCGACGGGCGCGGCGTCTTTGTGCTGGGCGCGCAGTTCGGCAAGGTGATGGTCGGGATCCAGCCCGTCTTCGGGTACGAGGGCGACCCGATGCGCCTTCTGTTCGAACGGGGTTTCGCCCCCACCCATGCCTTCACCACCTTTTACCGCTGGCTGCGCGAAGATTTCGGCGCGGATGCGCTGCTGCATTTCGGGATGCATGGCGCGCTGGAATTCATGCCGGGCAAGCAGGCGGGCCTGGGGCCGGGCTGCTGGCCGGACCGGCTGATCGGCGGGCTGCCGAACATCTACCTTTATGCCGCCAACAACCCGTCGGAAGCCACCCTGGCCAAGCGCCGCTCGAACGCGATCACGGTGACGCATCTGACCCCGCCCCTGGCGCAGGCCGGGCTTTACAAGGGCCTGCTGGAGTTGAAGGACAGCCTCAAGCGCTGGCGCGCCACCGATCCGGACGCGGCAGAACTGCCCGAACTGGAAGGGCTGATCGCGGAACAGGCGGCGGCGGTTGACCTCGGCGGCACGGCCCCGGAGGCGCTGTGGATCAAGCTCTTGGAAACCGAAGACGCGCTGATCCCCGACGGGCTGCATGTGCTGGGCCGCCGGCCGGATGCCGCCACGATGGCCGGATATCTGGACATTCTGGCCGGGAATGACGCCGCCAAGCGCGCCGATTATGCTGGGAAACTGGCGCAGGACAGCGAAATCCCGGCCCTGCTGCGGGCGCTGGGCGGGCGCTTCATCGCCCCGGTGCCGGGCGGCGACCTGATCCGCAGCCCGGACATCCTGCCCACGGGCCGCAACATCCATGCTTTTGATCCGTTCCGGATGCCAACCGAATTTGCCCTGCGCGACGGCGCGAAACAGGCGCAGCGGCTGCTTGAGGCGCATCCCGTCCTGCCGCGCTCGGTGGCTCTGGTCCTTTGGGGGTCGGACAATATCAAATCCGACGGCGGTCCGATCAGCCAGGCCCTGGCGTTGATGGGGGCGCGGCCCCGGTTTGACAGCTATGGCCGCCTGTCGGGTGCCGACCTGATCCCGCTGGCAGAGCTGGGCCGCCCCCGGATCGACGTGGTGATGACCCTGTCCGGTATTTTCCGCGATCTTCTGCCCTTGCAGACCCGGATGCTGGCCGAAGCCGCCTTCAAGGCCGCGACCGCAGATGAGCCTGTCAGCCTGAATTTCATCCGCGCCCATGCGATGGCCTATGCCGCGCAGATGGATGTGGACATGGAAACAGCCGCGCTGCGTGTCTTTTCCAACGCGGAAGGCGCCTATGGATCGAACGTCAACACCCTTGTGGATTCCTCGGCCTTTGGCGAGGAAGACGAACTGGCCGATGCCTATGAGGCGCGCAAATCCTTTGCCTATGGCCGCGACGGGCGGGCGGTGAAGAACGCCGCCCTGCTGCAGAAGGCGCTGAAGAACGTCGATATTGCCTATCAGAACCTCGAATCGGTTGAACTGGGCGTGACCAGTCTGGACCATTATTTTGACACGCTGGGCGGCATTGCCCGCGCGGTGCGCCGCGCGCGCGGCGGCACCGGGGAAACGCCGGTCTATATCGGCGACCAGACCCGGGGGACCGGCAAGGTGCGCACGCTGCGCGACCAGATCGCGCTGGAAAGCCGGTCGCGCACGCTGAACCCGAAGTTCTATGAAAGCATGCTCAGGCATGGCCCGGAGGGCGTGCGCCAGATCGAGGCGCATGTGACCAACACGCTGGGCTGGTCGGCCACCACCAGGGCCGTGGACCCTTGGGTCTATCAGCGCCTGTCGGAAACCTTCGTGCTGGACGAGGCGATGCGCCGCCGCCTGGCCGAGTTGAACCCGCAAGCCAGCGCCCGGATGGCGAACCGCCTGCTGGAAGCCAGCGACCGCAACTACTGGAAGCCCGACGCGGCAACGCTGGCAGCCCTGCAGGGGGCGGCGGACGAGCTCGAAGACAGGCTGGAAGGGATTGCAGCGGAATGACGGGGATGCGCTGCCTTGCAAACGGCGACGCGGGGGCCAGCCCCCGCACCCCCGGGATATTTGTGAACAGAAGAAGGACCCATGTGGACCTTTTGCCGAAAGGAGCCAGACTGTGAGCCCACGAGACGAAGTTCCCCTGCTGCGCGGACTGGACGGCGACGGGTCGGTCCAGGTGCATCAGGACGACAGCCTGAAGATCGAAGGGGCCAAGGTATTTTCGGTCTATGGCAAGGGCGGGATCGGCAAATCGACCACCTCGTCGAATCTGTCAGCCGCCTTTTCGATGATGGGCAAGCGCGTGCTGCAGATCGGCTGTGATCCCAAGCATGATTCGACCTTCACCCTGACGGGCCGGTTGCAGCCCACGGTGATCGACATCCTGAAGGAGGTGGAGTTCCACCCCGAGGAGCTGCGCCCCGAGGATTACGTCGCCATCGGCTTCAACGGCGTGAAATGCGTCGAGGCGGGCGGGCCGCCGGCCGGCACCGGCTGCGGCGGCTATGTGGTGGGACAGACGGTGAAGCTGCTGAAACAGCACCACCTGCTGGAAGATACCGATGTGGTGATCTTTGATGTGCTGGGCGATGTGGTTTGCGGCGGCTTTGCGGCCCCCCTGCAGCATGCCGACCGTGCGGTGATCGTCACGGCAAATGATTTCGACAGCATCTATGCGATGAACCGTATCATCGCCGCCGTGCAGGCCAAATCGGGCAGCTACAAGGTGCGCCTGGCGGGCTGTGTCGCCAACCGCAGCCGCGAGACGAATGAGGTGGACCGGTACTGCGAAAGGGTCGGCTTCAACCGGCTGGCCCATATGCCCGACATCGATGCCATCCGCCGGTCGCGGCTGAAGAAGAAGACGCTGTTCGAGATGGACGAGTCCGACGACATCGTGCTGGCCCGGGCGGAGTATCTGCGTCTGGCCGACACGCTCTGGCGATCGGTGGGGGGCGAAGGATCATCCCCGGCACCCCTGCCCGACCGCGAGATTTTCGAATTGCTGGGATTTGACTGATGACCGACTACCAAGCCACCCGCGACCGGGTTGAGCATTACTTTGACCGCAGCGCCACCCGGGTCTGGGAACGCCTGACCTCGGACGCGCCGGTGTCGCGCATCCGCCAGACGGTGCGCGAGGGGCGCGACCGGATGCGGGCGACCATGCTCTCGCGGCTGCCCGTCGATCTGACAGGCGCGCGGGTGCTGGATGCCGGCTGCGGCACGGGGCAGATGACGGCGGAACTGGCGGCGCGCGGGGCCAAGGTGACGGCGGTGGATATCTCGCCGGCGCTGGTCGCGATTGCTCAGGCGCGCCTGCCGGGCGAACATGCGGCCCGCGTCCGTTTTGCCAGCGGCGACATGCTGGCCGACCATCATGGCCGCTTTGACTATGTGCTGGCGATGGACAGCATGATCTACTACGCGACCCTTGATATCGCGCGGTCGCTGGACCGGCTGGGGGCGCGCACCGGCCGGGCGGTGGTGTTCACCGTGGCGCCGCGCACGCCGTTTCTGATGGCCTTCTGGGGCTTGGGACAGATGTTTCCGCGCGCCGACCGTTCGCCCGCCATGGTGCCCCATGCCTTTGACCGGCTGAACCGCGCCACCGGCAACCGGCTTGCCCGCGTGGCCCGCGTCTCGCGCGGGTTCTACATTTCGGAATGCCTGGAGTTCCGGCCGTGATCCTGCGCCGCAAGCATGTGAAGGCCCTGTCGCCGTCCTGGCTGCCCTTTGCCGATGCCGCCTCGGAAGACCTGCCGCTGCATCAGCTTTTGCGCCTGTCGCTGTTCCAGGTGTCCGTGGGCATGGCGACGGTGCTGCTGCTGGGCACGCTGAACCGGGTGATGATCGTCGAGATGGGCGTGCCCGCCTCGGTCGTGGCGATCATGATCGCGCTGCCGGTGCTGATTGCCCCGTTCCGCGCCCTGCTGGGGTTCCGGTCGGACACCTACCGCTCTGCCCTGGGGTGGAAGCGCATTCCCTATCTGTGGTTCGGCTCGTTGTGGCAGATGGGCGGGCTTGCGATCATGCCCTTTGCACTGATCGTGCTGTCGGGTGACCAGACACTTGGGCCGGCCTGGGCGGGCGAGGTGCTGGCGGCGCTGGCATTCCTCATGACCGGGCTTGGCCTGCACATGACCCAGACCGCCGGGCTGGCGCTGGCGGCAGACCGCGCGACCGAAGAGACGCGCCCGCGCGTGGTCGCGATGCTTTATGTGATGTTCCTGATCGGCATGGCGATTTCGTCCATCGTCGTGGGATGGCTGCTGCGCGACTTTGCCCCGCTGACGCTGGTGCGGGTGGTGCAGGGCTGTGCCGCGATGACGCTGATCCTGAACCTGATCGCGCTGTGGAAGCAGGAAAAGGTGCGCCCGATGTCGGCGGCGGAGATGGCCGCCCCGCGTCCGACATTCCGCGCAGCCTGGTCTGACCTGCGCCGCGTGCCCGATGCGATGCGGCTGATGGCGGTGGTGGCGCTGGGCGCGCTGGCCTTCAACATGCAGGATGTGCTGCTGGAACCCTATGGCGGCGAGATTCTGGGTCTTTCGGTGGCGGCAACCACCCTGCTGACTGCCAGTTCGGCCATTGGCGCATTGGCGGGATTCGTTCTGGCGGCGCGCTGGCTGGGCCGCGGCATGGACCCGTTCCGCATGGCTGCGCGCGGGCCATTGGCGGGCATTGCCGCCCTGTCCTGCATTGTGTTCTCGGCCCCGATGGGATCACCGGCGCTGTTTTATCTGGGCGCACTCGGCATCGGGCTGGGGGGCGGGCTGTTTGCCGTGGCCACGCTGACCGCAGCGATGAACCTGCCCGAACGCGGACTGGCCGGCCGGGGCCTGGTGCTGGGTGCCTGGGGGGCCGCGCAGGCCACCGCCGCAGGCAGTGCCGTGGCCCTTGGCGGTCTTTTGCGCGACGGGATCGGGCATCTTGCAATGTCGGGCCGGCTGGGCGAGGCGCTGGCGACACCCGCCGCAGGCTACAGTTTTGTCTACCATCTTGAAATCGGACTTCTCTTTGCCACGCTGGCGGCCCTTGGGCCCCTGGTGCGCACCCGCATCCTGACCCGCAATCCCGCACAAGGCAGCACCCGGTTGGGTCTTGCCGAATTCCCCACCTGACCCCGGAGGACCCTTTCATGGTAGGTGTTACTTTCTTCGGAAACTTCGACCTCGCAAGTCTTGCGATCTGGCTGTTCTGGGGCTTCTTCGCCGCCCTCGTCTACTATCTGCAAACCGAGAACATGCGCGAAGGCTATCCTCTGGAAACCGAGGATGGCGCGCCCGCGCCGAACCAGGGGCCGTTCCCGGTGCTGAAACCGAAAACCTTCCGCCTGCCCTTCGGGCGCGGAGAGGTCCAGGCCCCCAACCACGCCCGCGAGGCACGCGAGGTGGCGCTGGCCCGCACTGCCGTATCGGAAGGTTTTCCGCATGCGCCCACGGGCGATCCCATGCGTGACGGTGTTGGCCCCGCCTCTTGGGCCCCGCGCCGCAATGTTCCGGAACTGGACGGGCACGGGCATAACAAGATCGTGCCCATGGCGGGATCGGGCCATTTCACGGTGGCTGCCGGGCGCGATCCCCGCCGGTTGCCGGTGCAGGCCAGCGATCATGTGATCGTCGGCAAGATTTCCGACATGTGGATCGACGGGGCCGAACAGCTGGTCCGCTACCTGGAAGTCACGCTGGACAGCGGGGGCAAGCGCCTGATCCCGATGCCAATGGCAAAAATCCATGCGGACCGGGTCAAAGTTTCCTCGATTCCCTCCGAACTCTTCGCTAGCGTTCCCACGACGCGGTCCTCAACCGAAGTGACGCTGCTGGAGGAAGACAAGATCAGCGCCTTCTACGGTGGCGGCACGCTTTATGCGGCGGACCGCCGGAAAAGCCGCTGGGACGCGCTGCGCTGACACGACAGGGCTGACCCCGGCATCAAAGACCGGGGCAGCCGCCCGACGACGCCACGCCAGGAGATCACGATGTCACAGCACAACGACTTTGCCTTCGAGCCGATCCCCGGTCTGCCGGAGCGGCCGCCTTTGGGCGAAGAGATCCTGTGGCAGGGCCGCCCCGACACCCTGGCGCTGGCGCGCGAGGCGATGGGACTGACCTGGATCGGCGGCTACTTTGTGGCCATCGCGATCTGGCGCGCCGGTGTGGCTGCGGCGGATCTGCCGCTGCCCCTGGCCCTTGCCGTGGCCCTGCCCTATCTGGGGCTTGGGTTGCTGGCCTGCCTGGTGATCCTTGCCATCGCCTGGGCGCAGGCAAGGGCGACCGTCTATACCATCACCAGCGCCCGCGTCGCCATGCGCATCGGGGCCGCGCTGACGGTGACGCTGAACCTGCCGCACCGGCAGATCGAGGCTGCCAGCCTTGACCTGCGCCGGTCCGGCACCGGGACCATCGCCCTGAAGACGCCGGACGATACCCGGCTGTCCTATCTTGTCTGCTGGCCGCATGTGCGGCCCTGGCGGATGCGCCATACCGAGCCGGCGCTCCGCTGCATCCCCGAGGCCGCGCAGGTGGCCCGGATTCTGGCCGAAGCCGCCGAAGCGCGGCAGGCCACGCCGGTTCTGAGGCGGACTGCCGCACAGACGCCGGTGTACGAAAAGGACTACGCCCTCGCCACAGGATAGACCCATGACACACGCATCGCACGAGATATTGCGCGAGCGGGACCGCGAGATGATCCCGATCCCCCTGCTGCGGCTGATGCTGGCGCTTGTTGCAGCCAGCCTGCTGCTGGTTTCGGGGGCGGTCCTGACGGGCCGCGCCCCCACCGGCCAGCCGCAGGAAAGCCCCGTCACGGCGGACCGACAGCTGGTCCTCAAGACCGGCAGCGCCAAGTCCGTCACGCTTTATGACGCGGATGGCAGTTTTCTGACCCACCTTGACCACGGCGGCTTTGTCACCGTTGTGGCCAGCGGGCTGGACCGCGCGCGGACCGTCGCCCGCGTGGGCCAGGACGTGCCTGTTACCCTGGCTCGGCATGAAAACGGCCGTCTGACCCTGACCGATCCCGCAACGGGATGGACGGTCGAGTTGACGGCCTTCGGGTCCGACAATGAAGCGGCCTTTGCGGCCCTGCTTCCCGGCGAATGACGGGGGGATCTGCCATGCCGCTTTTTTCCCGCAGCACCGAAGAGGTGCCCTGCACGGTCGAGGTCAGCCACCGCTTCGAATCGCTTCATGCCCATGTCCGCTTCAACAACGGTGCCGTCGTTTTTCCGGGCGACGAGGTTCTGGTGCATGGCAAGCCGGTTCTTGCCGCTTACGGCGAGGTCATTGTCGAGGACCGGACCGCAACCATCACCCGCGCCAGCCTGCTGGAACGGCTGTGGACCCGGATGACCGGAGATTTCGGGTTCATGGAACTGTGCGAATTCTCTTTCTCGGATGAGGTGAAGCTGTGAACGCGACCCCGCTGGACCTTTATCCCGATCCGGTCGAATCCGACTTTGCCGCCACCGACACCACGGCGATGGCCACGGAAACGACCCTGCTCAACCCGCGCTTCTACACGACCGATTTCGACGAGATGGACCGGATCGATGTCACACCGGTGCGCCCCGCCTGGGACAGGCTGATCGCCCAGATGAAATCGGACCCCAACAAGGGCCACTTCAAGAAGAACGCCGAGTGGAACCAGATTGACTGGGCCGGCATGGACCCGGCCCTGCGCAAGGAATTCATCGACTTTCTGGTATCGTCCTGCACCGCCGAGTTTTCGGGCTGCGTGCTGTACAAGGAAATGAAGCGGCGCGGCAGCAACCCGGATATCTGCGAGTTGTTCAGCTACATGTCGCGCGACGAGGCGCGCCATGCCGGCTTCATCAACGATGCGCTGCGCGAGGCGGGCGTCGCGGTGAACCTGGGCTTTCTGACCAAGGCCAAGAAATACACCTATTTCCGGCCGAAGTTCATCTATTACGCCACCTACCTGTCGGAAAAGATCGGCTATGCCCGCTACATCACCATTTACCGGCATCTGGAGGCAAATCCGGACAAAAGGTTCCACCCGATCTTCAAGTGGTTCAGGGAATGGTGCAACGATGAGTTCAGCCATGGCGAGGCCTTTGCCCTGCTGATGAAGACCGACCCCAGGCTGACGACCAGTTTCGTCAACAAGCTGTGGATCAAGTTCTTCCTGACGGCGGTCTATTCGACCATGTGGGTGCGCGACCATGCCCGGCCCGAGTTTCACAAGGCGTTGGGTGTGGATATCGCCTGGTATGATCAGGAGGTGTTCCGCAAGACTTCGGCGATCTCGCGCCAGATTTTCCCGATCGAACTGGACATCGATCACAAGCGCTGGATCCCCAATCTGGAGCGGATGAACCGCGCCTTCATCGCCATGGATGCGGCGAAACGGCAGGGCGGACTGGGCGGCAGGCTGGCGGGCTGGGCGGCAGGGGCCAAGGCGCTTTACGCCTTTGTCGCGCTTTACACGATCCCGGTGCATCGCCATGACCTGCCCGCCGATGTCAGGCTGGAGCCATCCTATTGATCCCGCAGGCCGCATATGGCGTTGCCTGCCCGGGGGCGCCCGGGCAGGCGGGGGGGCGGCGATGACAGGGACACCCTGGCTTGCCGCCCTTGCCGCCCTGTTTCTGTGGTGGTTTTCCACCGGGGTGATTCTGTGGCGCGTGCGCCGCGCCGACAATGGCGGCCCCCAGGCTCATGCCTGGTCCGTGCTGCTGGGGTTGCCGCTGCTGATCGCCGGGGGGCTTGGCTTTCACTACTCGCTGAGCGATGCCTCTGTCACCGGGGTCCACATCGCCTTTCTGTCGGCGCTGGCGATCTGGGGCTGGATCGAGCTTGCCTTTCTGTCCGGCGTCATCACCGGCCCCAACCGCCGCCCCTGCCCCGCCGCGGCAGCGGAATGGGAAAGGTTCCTGCGCGCCTTCGGGACCATCGCCTGGCATGAAATCCTGCTGGCGGCCGTGACGGTTCTGATGGGCCTGATGGCCTGGGACCAGGCCAATCACTTTGGCTTTCTGACTTTCGCGGTGCTGTTCTTCGCGCGGATTTCAGCCAAGCTGAACCTGTTTTTCGGCGTGGCCAACATCAACACCGAATTCCTGCCGCAGCCGCTGGCGCACCTTCCCAGCCACTTCCGCCGCCGCCCGATGAACGGTTTCTTCCCGGTTTCGGTGACGGCGCTGTGCTTTGCCGCAGGCTGCTGGCTGGAACGGCTGATTGCCGCCCCCACCCCGGGCGCCGAGGCGGGGTTTGCCCTGCTGACGGCGCTGACGCTGCTTGCCCTGCTGGAGCACTGGTTCATGGTGCTGCCGCTTCCCGACCAGAAACTGTGGCGCTGGATGATCGACCCGCCCACACCGAAAACGACAGCCCCGGCCCATGCCGCGCTGAAGGAGACCCCGCATGGATTTTGACCGTTTCTTCCAGGACGAGCTTGGCACGTTGAAGGCCGAAGGCAATTACCGCATCTATGCCAATCTGCAGCGCCGGTGCGGCGAACAGACCCGGGCGGTCAACCACCGCAATGAACCGCGCGAGGTCACCGTCTGGTGTTCCAACGATTATCTGGGCATGTCCCATCACCCGGATGTTGTCGGCGCAATGGTGGAGGCCGTTCAGGCCTGCGGCACCGGCGCAGGGGGCACGCGCAACATCTCGGGCAATGCGGTGCACCACATTGCGCTCGAGGCGGAACTGGCGGACCTGCACGGCAAAGAGGCGGCACTTCTGTTCACCTCGGGCTATGTGTCGAACTGGGCGGCGCTGTCGACGCTGGGCGCCCGGATTCCCGGTGCGGTCATCCTGTCGGATGCGGGCAACCACGCCAGCATGATCGAGGGCATCCGCCATTCGCGCGCCGACAAGGTCATCTGGAAACACAATGACTGGCGCGATCTGGACCGCAAGCTGAAGGCGGTCGGCGACCGGCCAAAGATCGTCGCCTTCGAATCGGTCTATTCGATGGATGGCGATATCGCGCCGATTCGCGAGATCGTGGAAGTGGCCGAGGCACATGGCGCGATGACCTATATCGACGAGGTGCATGCGGTGGGCATGTACGGCCCGCGCGGCGGCGGCGTTTCGGAACGCGAGGGGCTGGCAGACCGAATCACCCTGATCGAGGGCACCCTGGGCAAGGCTTACGGCGTGGTCGGCGGCTATGTCACCGGGTCGGCCGCGCTGTGCGACTTCATCCGGTCCTTTGCCAGCGGCTTCATCTTCACCACCGCCCTGCCCCCCGCAGTTGCCGCCGCCGCCAGGGCTTCGATCGCGCATCTGAAGGGCAGCGACATTGAACGCCAGCGCCAGCGCCAGCAGGTGGCGCGGCTGCGCGCCGCCCTGGACCGCCAGGGGATTCCGCATATGGCCAATGACAGCCACATCGTGCCGGTCATCATCGGCGATCCGGTGAAATGCCGCATGATTTCGGACATCCTGATGGAAGACTGGGGCATCTATGTGCAGCCGATCAACTATCCGACCGTGCCGAAAGGCACCGAACGGCTGCGGCTGACCCCGTCACCACATCACAGCGACGCAGACATTGACCATCTGGTCATGGCTCTGGCATCACTCTGGCGCAGATGCGCCCTTGCCCATGCGGTGGCATGAACCACATACTGCACCATCTGTCCGGTACGCGGCTGCGCACCGGCGGCGTAACGGGAGGCTATAGATGAAATACGCGATCACTGCCCTGACCATCCTTGCCGCATCCAGCGGCATGGCCCTTGCTGCGGGTGATGCCGAAGCCGGCAAGAAGATTTTCAACCAGTGTCAGACCTGCCACGTCGTGGCGGATCCTGACGGCAATGTGCTGGCCGGCAAGAATGGCAAGACCGGCCCCAACCTGTATGGAATTGTCGGCCGTCCGGCGGCATCCTATCCGGATTTCAAATATGGCGATGGCATTATGGAAGCCGCTGCCAAGGGCTTGGTTTGGGATGAGGTCAGTCTGACCGCCTATGTGCAGGACCCGACCGCGTTCCTGAAAGAGGTGACCGGTGACAGCAAAGCCAAAAGCAAGATGGTCTACAAGGTGAAAAAGGAAGAAGACGCTGCGAACGTTGCGGCCTTTCTGGCCTCGCTCGGCCCAGCGGCTGGCACCGAGTAAGCCGGTCCTGATCGGGCACAAAGGGCCGCCTGCAGGGGCGGCCCTTTGGCATTCAGGGCCAAGGAAGGCAATATGAGGCATGGCCGTGCCCGCACGGCACGCGGCCCTGCCCGGCAGGTTGCAGCCGCCGGATCGCCGGTACTGCGGAACGCACAGGCCCTTGGCCGCAGCCGACAAGGACAGCATGGAACCGGGTGGATTCTGCCCAGGGCGGCCAACACGATGGAACGGATGTGACGGCATCGCAAGCCCTTATCCCTGTGACACAGGGCGTCGTTGTGAGGTTAACGGATTTCGGTCTGGGGTGGCGGGTCGTGGCTTGATCTGATTCTTGTGGTGGCGGGAGGTGAGCCGTCATGGAACAGGTTTTTGTCAGGGATCGTCTTGCGCTGATGCTGGAGCATTT